>CAYYTH010000040.1:0-31717 GCA_964474665.1 uncultured Aestuariivirga sp. | reverse complement strand
ACCCGTTGCGTTACGACGCGTTCTTGTATTCCTGCCAGAACTCGTTCCAGTCCTCGAGGCTCTGCTGCTGCGGGATGTTGCGGTAGTGGATGCGGCCATCCTTGATCAGCGTGATCGGATCGTTCGGCATGCCGTCGACCTGGCCGGTGCGCTGGGCTTCCTTCGGGTCCACCTCGTTGAGCTTGGCACGGCCGCCCTTGGTGACGCAGAAGGCCGGGTAGGCGAGCATGCGGGCCGAATGGACCTGGCCATCGGGCGACATCATGTACTGGATGAACTTCTTGGCCATGTCGGCCTTGGCCGTGCCCTTGCCGATCGACCAGGACTCGGTGAACTGGATGCCGCCTTCCTTCGGGACGACCGACTTGACCGGGGCGCCGTCACGCTCCAGCACGCCGGTGATCCAGTCGCCGATGCCGGCCATGGCCATCATCTCGTTGTTCTTGAGGCCGTTGAAGGTGCCGCCGTAATCGAAGAAGCCGCCGACCTGCGGCCGGAGCGACATGGTGGTTTCCTGGATCTTCTCCCAGCCGGCCGCGTCCTGGTCCCAGAGCTTCGCGCCATTGCCGTTGGTCAGGCTCATCTGGCCGAGGTTGGGCAGGTGCCAGTCGAAGTGGCCGAGCTTGCCCTTGATCTCCGGCTTCCAGAACACCTTGTAGCTCATCGCCTCCTCATCGGAGATCGCCGTGGTGTTGTAGCTGACGCCGAGGTGGCCGAAGCGCACCATCATGGAATAGAGCTTGCCGTCCTTCCAGTGGCCGGGGAACTGCTTGAAGTCGGCGTAGAGCATGTCGTCGAAGGGATAATCCGCCGGGTTCAGCTCCTCGATGTAGCCCGCGGCATTGAGCTGCTGCACGAATTCGGCGTCCGACAGGATGACGTCATAGGTGCCGGGGGGCGACTGCGAGATCAGCGCCATCATGTTGTCGCCGCCCGCGTAATACTTGGGCTTGAACTTCACGTTGTTGGCGGCTTCGAACTCGCCCACCACGTCCGGCTCGCCATGGCCGTACCAGGCCAGCATGTTGAGTTCGACGGTCTCGGCCCAGGCACGGCTGACATAGGGCGTGCAGAGGGCGGTGGTGGCGGCAGCTGCGCCATATTTCAGGACGTCGCGGCGGGTTGGCTTCACAACACTGGGCTTGAGGATCTTTGGCATGCGTATTCTCTCCCTAGGAGCCGGAGGATTGCCGGCGGTTTGTTTCCTACTCCTGACTGCGCATGCCATCATGTCTTGGTGCCGAGGTCCAGCGCATCTTGCGTGAGGCTAGACCTGTCCCCCGCATTCGGGAAATTTATGCTGCTAATGGATGCATGATGCCCGCTTATCGCGCGGCGATTGCCTTCGCGGGGGCCGGCACGGCGGCCTCGTCCATCCGCGCGATGAGCGAATCGACCAGCATGAGGCCGGCGCCCGACAGGCGCTGGTGCTTGTAGAACAGCCCGATCCGGATCGATTCCATGGCGGGAAAGCCATCGCGCGAGGCCAGTGCGCGCATGTCGGGCAGCAGCGTCTTGCGGGTGAGCGCCGTGACGCCCAGGCCGGCGCTGACCGCGCGCTGCAGCCCGCCGATGTCCGGCGTGGTGTAGGCGATGCGGAAGTCACGCCCCTCGGCGCGGAGCGCTGCCGTCATGCGGCGACGGTATTCACAGCCTTCCGGGTGGGTGACGAGGGGCACGGGGGCCTGCCGGTTGAGGGCGACGTCCCTGGCCACGGCCCAGATCGGGCGCTCTTCCCAGCTCCGCACCAGATAGGGGTTCTTTTCGCGCGAAAGCAGTGCAATGACGATGTCGAGCTCGTCGGCATGGAGCAGGTCCATGAGCTTGCGCGACAGATCGCAGGTGATGGAGAGCACGACCTTCGACTGCTCGCCTGCGAAATCGACGATCGAGTCCTGCAGGAAGGCGACGGAGAAATCGGTGGGAAGGCCGACGCGCAGCTGGCCCTTGGCCGAGCGGCCCTTGAGCTGGGCCACCGCCTCGTCATTGAGGCGCAGCAGCTGGCGGGCATGGACGGCCAGCGCCTCGCCCTCCTCGGTGAGCTTCAGCTCGCGGCCCTCGTGAACGAGGAGCTTGGCATCGAGCAGATCCTCCAGACGCTTCATCTGGAGCGAGATGGCGGGCTGGGTGCGGCCCAGCGCATCGGCCGCGCGGGTATAGCCCCCTAAGTCGATGACGCTGACGAAGGCCCTGAGCAGGTCGGTGGGAAGGTTGATGGACCGCATTGCCCCTCCTTATGCTTGCATCATCATTATAAATTTCCGTAATTCGTACAAGGCCGTAATTTCGGCCCCATGAAACGCGACGATTTCCGCAAGATGTTCAAGACCCTGGGCCCGGCCGTGCTGCCGGTGATCCACGTGACGGACAGCGACCAGGCCACGCGCAACGTGCGTGTGCTCGTCGAGGAGGGGGCGCCCGGCTGCTTCCTCATCAACCATGATTTCGGGGTGGAGCGCTTCCTGCCGATCATCGCGGATGTGCGCGCCAAGTTTCCGGCACTGTGGATGGGCGTCAACTTCCTGGCCGTGACGGGCAAGGATGCCTTCCCCGTGCTGGGCAAGCTGATGCGCGATGGCGTGACCGTCGACGGCTACTGGGCCGATGATGCGCGCATCGACGAGCGGCGCGCGGCGGACGACCAGGTGGAGGCGAAGGACATCGCGGCGACGCTTGCGGCATCGGGCTGGCGCGGGCTCTACACCGGCGGCACCTGCTTCAAGAAGCAGCGCGAGGTGGCGCCGGAGCATTATGAATACTCCGCGCGGCTCGCCACCGGCTTCATGGATGCGGTGTGCACCTCGGGTGTCGCCACCGGAAAGGCGGTGGACGTGTCCAAGATCGCCACCTTCCGCAAGGCGATCGGCGATCACGCGCTGACGCTGGCCTCCGGCATCACGCCCGAGAACGCGCATCTCTACATGGACGACGTCGACGGCTTCATGGTGGCGACCGGCATCAACCGCGACGGCGATTTCTACAACATCGAGCCCGCCAAGCTCGCCCGCCTTCTCAAACTCACACGCATCCATGGAGCCCAGTCATGAGCGCAGTTCCGAACCGCAGCACCGCCGACGCGAAGGGCCCGCGCGACGACCGCTGGTACCTCAACCTCATGGCGCCCAACACCAAGGGGCCGAAATTCGCCTGGCTGGACCCGACGTCCATCTACATCAACGGCGCGGCTTTCCATGACCTGCTCGACGACCTGGTGGCCGACCTCGAGGGGCTGACCATCGACGTGGTCGGCGGGCTCGATGCCATGGGCTTCGTGCTGGGCTCGGCGCTGGCCACGAGGCTGGGCGTCGGCTTCCTGCCGATCCGCAAGGCGGGCAAGCTCTGCGTCGACACCGACAAGGTGAGCTTCTCCAACTATTCCGGCCGCACCCAGGACATGGAGATGCGGACCCCCGCCTTCGGCAAGGGCACCAAGGTGCTGCTCGCCGACCAGTGGGTGGAGACCGGCGGCACCATGGATGGTGCCATCCGCCTCGTCGAGCGCCAGGGCGGCACGGTGGTGGGGCTTGCGGCGGTGGCCATCGAGGAGAATGCGGCCACCGACGCCTATCGGCAGAAGTATCGCTGCGTGTCGGGTGTCGTTCAGGGCAGCCGCTGGCAGGCGGAATGCAACGCGCAGAAGCTCGAGAGCTTCAAGACCTACAAGCCGGAGCTGGTGTTCCCCAAGGTGCGCTGAGACGCTTGGGCAATGGCACGATGTGCCTGCGGCCGGGAGGTGGGTTCACCCTGTCCGGGTGAACCCGCAGTGTTTACTTCTTCAGGTTTGTCCAGATCGCATCATAGAGCTTCTGGGTTTCCTGATCGCAGGCCTTGATGAACTCGCCCTTCTGGTTCGCCGGCGGATTGTTCTCGGGCGACTTCTTGACCGCATCCGAGAGGAAGGGCTCCACGCCCTTCACACCGGAGTTGTAGGCGGCGTAGTTGGTCACGGCCGCCGCGTTTTCCGGATCGAGCAGGAAGTTCATGAACTTCAGCGCATTGGCGCGGTTGGGCGCGTCCTTCAGAAGCACCATGTTGTCCATCCACAGCACATAGCCTTCCTTGGGGAAGGCATATTCCACATTGGCGCCTTCGGCCCGCGCCTTGGCGGAGAAGCCGTTGTAGATCATGCCGGCCGCGGCATCGCCGGAGACGAGGACGTCCTTCGCGGTATCCGAGCCGAAGGATGCCCAGTTGGCCTTGGCAGCCAGCAGCATGTCGTTCAGCGCCTTGAGCTGTGCGCGGTCCTGCGTGCACTGGGGAATGCCCAGATAGATGGAGCCGAGCGCCAGAACCTCGCCCTGGCTGTCCAGCACGTTGATCTTGCCCTTCAGCTCTTCCGGCGGGTCGAAGATGATGGCGAGCGAGGATATGTCGCCCTTGTAGACGTCGCGGTTGACCGAGAAGGCGGTCGATCCCCACTGATAGGGAATGGAGTGCTTGCGGCCCGGATCGAAGGGCGCGTCGACCCATTCCGGCGCGATGTTGCCGAAGTTCGGCATCTCCTCGCGCGTGTAGCTGTCGAGCAGGCCCTCGTTGCGCATGATCTCGACCATGTAGTCGCCGGGCACCGACACGTCGTACTGGCCGAGCTTGCCGGCCTTCAGGCTGGCGAGCATCGCCTCGTTGCTGTCGAAGGTGTCGATGGTGACGTCGATCCCGGTTTCCTTCTCGAACTTGTCGACAAGCTCCTGGGGAATATATTCGAACCAGTGGTAGACCTTGAGCTGGCCTTCCGCCAGGCCCGGCGTGACCTGGAGCGAGAAGGCGGAGACCGCGAGGGCGGCCAGGGCAAGCAGTCGTTTCATGCAGTCACTCCCATTATAGCGCGGCACGGCGGCCGCGGCGGTTGATGATATAACTTAGGCTCACAAAAAGGATCGAAACAAGCAGCATGAGCGAGGAAATCGCCATGATGTTGGGCTTGATGCCCTGCTTGACCGATCCGAAGATCGCCGTCGGCAGGGTCTCCATGCCCGCACCCTTCACGAAGTTCGTGATGATGAAATCGTCGAGCGAGATGATGAAGGCCAGCAGCCAGCCGGACGCGAGCCCCGGCCCCAGCAGCGGCAGCAGCACGAGCCGGAAGGCCTGCCAGCGGGTGGCATAGAGATCGCGCGCCGCCTGCTCGTAGCTGCCTTCGATGCCGCTGAGGCGCGCGGCGATGGGCAGGTATGCAAAGGGGATGCAGAAGGTGATGTGCGCGAGGACGATCGTCAGGTAGCCGGTGGTGAGCCCGATGGTGGTGAAGAAGATCAGCGTGGCCACCGCCACCACCATTTCCGGCACCATGAGCGGAAGGTTGATCAGCGCATAGCTCGCGCCGCGGCCCCGGAACCTGCCGCCGCGGATCATGGCGAGGGCAGCACTCATCGCGACCGCTGTCGCGATGCTGGCCGCGATGAGGGCGATGGTCAGCGAATTCCATGTGGCGAGGCCGAAGCGTTCGGCCTCTGGTCCGGTGAACACGTCCACGTACCAACGCAGCGAGAAGCCGCCCCACCTGGTGATCGAGGTCGAAGCATTGAAGGAATACACCGCCACAACGATGAGCGGCACATACAGGACCGCCAGGCAGACGAGGGTGATGGCGAGGAAGCCCGGATAGTGGCGCACGCCCTTCATGACGCCCTCCGCGATGCCGCGCGCGCCTGGATGAAGAGCGCGATCAGCACCAGCGTCATCAGGATCACCGAGATGGCTGCGCCGAAGGGCCAGTTTCCCTGGCTGCCGCGGAACTGCTCGTCGATGAGGGAGCCGATCATGAAAGCCTTGGCGCCTCCCAGCAGGTCAGGTGCGAGGAAGGCACCGAGCGCCGGAATGAAGACGAGAATCGCACCCGCGAGGATGCCCGGCCGCACCGCCGGCACGACCACATGCAGCATCACCTGCCAGCGGTTGGCATAAAGGTCGGCGGCCGCCTCCGACAGCGCGAACTCGAAACGCTCCACGGCGGCATAGATCGGCAGCACCATGAAGGGCAGGTAGGAGTAGAAGAGGCCGATCTGCACCGCCACGTCGCTGTTGAGGATGGGCAGCGGAGCATCGATCAGTCCCGTGGCGATGAGCGCATCGTTCAGCGGGCCGTTGTCGCGCAGGATGAAGCGCAGGCTGACGGTGCGTATCAGCAGGTTCACCCAATAGGGAATGGTGATGAGGAACAGCCAGATGCCGCGGCTTTGCGGCGGCCGCGTGGCGATGAACCAGGCGGTGGGAAAGCCGATGACCAGGCAGAGCAGCGTTGCCAGCAGCGCTTGCCAGATCGAGCGCCAGAAGATCAGGATGTAGGTCCACTCGATGCGGGGCGGCTCGTCGCCGAACAGGCCGCGCGTCACGAAGAACTGCTCGTAGGCCGCGAGCGTGAAGGTCCACTCGACGCCGCCGCGGAACTCCTTGGTGAGGAAGGAGTAGACCACCATGAGCAGCACCGGCAGCAGCAGGAACACGCCGATGATCAGCCAGGTCGGCAGCAGCAGCGGCCGGACCAGGCTGGCATAGCTGGCCGCGTTCCCGGCCTCGTCGCGGGGAAGGCCCGCCATCAGTCGGCAAGCAGGCGTGCGGCGCCTTCCTCCAGCTTGAGGCCGATGCGCGCGCCGGGTTCGGGCACTGCGGTCCGCGCGGCGTTCTGGACGCGGACGGCAAATTCGCGGCCACCCTCCAGCCGGGTGAGAAGCTTGAGGTCGCTGCCCATATAGACGACGCGCTCGACCGTCGCGGTCAGCTGCCCGTCGGGGGTGACGGTCACCCGCTCCGGCCTGATCGACAGCGCATGGCGGCCTGTCGCCGTGGCGGCGGAGGAGCAACTCAGCCGCTGGCCCGAGGGCAGGACGAGGTCGGCCATGCCGTTGCTGACCCGGGTCACCTCGACGTCGATCAGGTTGGTCTCGCCGATGAACTCCGCCACGAAGCGGTTGACCGGCACTTCATAGATCTCGCGGGCGGTGCCGACCTGCTGCACCAGCCCCTGCGACATCACCGCGATCCGGTCCGACATGGCAAGCGCCTCGTCCTGGTCATGGGTGACGAAGAGGAAGGTGATGCCGGTCTCTTCCTGCAACTGCTTGAGTTCGACGCGCATCGCCTGCCGCAATTTCAGGTCGAGCGCCGACAGGGGTTCATCGAGCAGCAGCACCTTGGGTTCCGGCGCGAGCGCGCGTGCGAGGGCGACGCGCTGCTGCTGACCCCCTGAGAGCTGGGACGGCAGACGGTCGGCCAGTGCCGAGAGATGCACCAGTTCCAGCATGCGGCCGGCCCTGTCGCGGCGTGCGGCAAGTTCCACGCCTTTCATCCTGAGGCCGAAGGCGACGTTGTCGATCACCGACATGTGCGGGAACAGGGCGTAGTTCTGGAAGACCGTGTTGACCGGCCGCAGATGAGGCTCGAGGCCGACGATGTTCTGGCCGAAGAGAAGGATCTCGCCCTCGCTCGCCGCCTCGAAGCCCGCAATCATGCGCAGCAGCGTGGTCTTGCCGCATCCGGAAGGCCCGAGCAGGGTGAAGAACGCATTGTTGGTGATGTCGAGCGAAACACCGGCAAGCGCCGTGGTCGCGCCATAGCGCTTCACGGCATTACGAATGCTGACGGCGACATCCATACGTGGACACATCCCCCCGAAATCACAGAAAAGCGTCACTCACGGACGATTGACAGCAAGATTGGATGAAAAGCGCGCCGCCAGCAAGAGCCTGCCGTCATCGGCAAAGAGCCTCTGCAAGATGCTTCGATCGGGGATGTGTCACGCGCAGGTGGAGCAATCTCTTGTCGAACACTGTTGGCGTGCAACAGCAAGCCCGTGTTCCCATGTGACGGAGGCACTCGGAGGCCTGGCAAGTCCGCGTGGCTTTGCCGGCCGAGCCCGGATCCCAGCGCGCCCGTCAGGCGCGGCACAGGTCGAAGCGGCCAAGGAGGACATTCGCCTTTCCCCGAGCGCGGGGCCGCGCCGCCGATCATCGCGGGGCACAGAAACGCTTTCACCCGTGACAACGGGTTGTGACAACGCGCGCGTCCTCGTGATCGTCCAGGAAGCTGAGAATTTGGAAAGACTGGCGGCCCCGACAGGATTCGAACCTGTGACCCTCAGTTTAGGAAACTGATGCTCTATCCAGCTGAGCTACGGGACCTGACCGGGGGATCTTCTAACGCCCCCGGCCTGTTTTGGGAAGCGTTTCGCAAATGGAAAAGGCCCGGCGCGATGCCGGGCCTTTCGGATTTTCGGAGGCCGCGCCGATCAGGCGGCTTCGTCGGCGGCCACGTCGTCTTCGGTCTTCTCGCCGGCGGGCGCGCGCTTGGCGTTCTTGGAGAGATATTCCTCGAGCTCCTTCACGGCCTGGTCGTCGTCGATCTTCTTCACGGCGGCGATCTCGCGGGCCATGCGGTCCAGCGCCTGCTCGAAGAGCTGGCGTTCGGAGTAGGACTGTTCCGGCTGGCGCTCCGAGCGGTAGAGGTCGCGCACCACTTCGGCCACGGCCATGATGTCGCCCGAGTTGATCTTCGCATCATATTCCTGGGCGCGGCGCGACCACATGGTGCGCTTGATGCGGGCGCGGCCCTTGAGAACCTTGAGCGCGGATTCGATCTGCGCCTTGTCCGAGAGGCGGCGCATGCCCTTCTGCTCGGCGCGGCTGGTCGGCACCTTGAGGCGGAGCTTCTCCTTCTCGAACTCGACGATGTAGAGTTCGAGCTTCACGCCGGCGATTTCCTGTTCCTCGATCATCGAGACCTTGCCCACGCCATGAGCCGGGTAGACCACGAGTTCATTGACCTTGAACACCAGCTTGCGCACCACCGGGGCCGGCGCCACGGGCGCGGCAGCGGCCGCCGGCTTCTGAGCCGGGGCAGGGGCGGCCTGCGGGGCGGCGGCCTTGGCGACCGGGGCCGGGGCAGCAGGCTTGGCGGCCGGCTTCGCCGCAGCGACGGGCTTGGCAGCCGGAGCCGGCTTGGCAGCCGGAGCCGGCTTGGCGGCGGGAGCGGCCTTGGCGGCGGGAGCGGGCTTGGCGGCCGGAGCGGGCTTGGCGGCGGCTTTTGCCACCGGCTTGGCCGGGGCGGCCTTGGCGACCGGCTTCGCAGCGGGCTTGGCCACCGCCTTAGCGACCGGTTTTGCGGCGGGCTTCACGGCCTTGGCGGGGGCGGCCTTGGCTTTGGCGGCTACGACCGGCTTCGAGGCCTTCTTGGGGGCCGACTTGGTCTTGGCCTTGGCGGCGGGCTTCTTGGTGGCCGCTGCCTTCGTCTTGGTCTTGGTCATGTCTCGTCCTTCGCCCTTTGCCCAATTCATTGTGGAGTATGCATTCCGCTGGTGGCGAACGGGGTGACGTGCGGCGCGGGGCCCGAGCCCTGCGCAACCTGCCTCTTCGTCCAGTTCCCGTAACCGGTGCCTGTCTGCCCTCCCACCCGAAGGGCGCCCTCGGGCCCCTGTCGCTGTCTGTGGATTGCCGGCACGCGCATAAAAAAACCCGAGCCCTTGGCCCGGTTTCCTTCACCCAACTCGGATTACATACTCATGAGGCCCTAAATATCACAAGTTTAAGCTTTTTTAAAGGGCGACATATCCGTGTACGGCGGAATCTTCTGCCGCACACGGATGAATCTTGGGGAAAATAGTTAATGCCCGGAGGCTCTTGCATGCCGGGCTTGCGCCCGGGGCATGGAGCAGGGTTCAGTCGCCCTCGCCGGGATTGGGAGAGAAATACTTCTCGAGCTTGCCCTCCACCCCGTCGAATTCCTTGGCGTCCGCGGGGGCGTCCCGCTTGGTGGTGATGTTGGGCCACTGGGCGGCATATTCGGTGTTGAGCTTCAGCCAGGATTCGAGGCCGGGCTCGGTATCGGGCTTGATCGCCTCGGCGGGGCATTCCGGCTCGCAGACGCCGCAGTCGATGCATTCGTCGGGGTGGATGACGAGCATGTTCTCGCCCTCGTAGAAACAGTCCACGGGGCAAACTTCCACGCAATCCATATACTTGCACTTGATGCAGTTGTCGGTGACGATGTAGGTCATAGGCTCAACCGTTCTTTATTCCGAACGCTTCCTAGCAATTTCCGGCGGGGCTTGCACCATCTTTTACGGCGTTTCCTCATCCGGTGCGGACATGCCTGCTGCCGGTCCGGGCTCATGATAGAGCAGGCGTGCCGCCTCCGCGGGGCCGCGGCGCTCCCCCAGGCCCTCGACATGCAGAACCCGCACCCTGGACTTGAGCACGATGGTCAGCACGTCGCCTGCCTTGACGCCATGGCCGGGCTTCAGCGTCTTCTGGCCGTTGAGGCGGACCTTGCCGGACTCGACCAGGCTGGCGGCCAGTTCCCGGGTCTTCACCACCCGGGCGAACCACAGCCATTTGTCGAGGCGCTGGCGCCCCGGTGCCTCGTCACTTGCCGCCAAGCTTCGCCTTCAGCGCCCCCAGCACGGCGAAGGGGGAATCGGGGTCGATCGGCTTCTCGGGACGGGGTTTGCGCTCCTGGACCTCCGGCTTGCGGTCGTCGCGGCGGGGCTTCCGGTCGTGGCGGGCGTGTTCGCCCTCGGGGCGGTCGTCGCGGCGCTTGTCCTTGCCATGGTGACGGTGCGGGCGGCTGCCGTCGCGGCGCGGCTGCTGTTCGCCCTCGGGCTTCCCGGCCTCTTCGGCAGGCTTGGCGCCACGCTGCTGCGGGCGGCGGTTGTTCTGCTGGCGCTCGGGACGGTGGCGGAAGGGGCCGGTGTCCTTGGGCCACCAGATCTCGATCTCCACCTCTTCCATCGGCACGTCGGGCGCGGGCGCGGCTTCGGCTGCCGGCTGGGCCTCGCCCTCGGCCGCAGGTGTCGCGGGGGTGGAGGGGACCTCGACCGGGCTGTCAGGCGCTTCCGGCGGAGTCGCGGGTTCAGCGGGCGTTTCGGTGGGATCAGTCGTCACCGGTTCGGCCGCAACCGTGGTCTCCTGCGGGGTGGCGGAGGCCGCATCTTCGGACAACGCCGTGACCGGCCCCTCCGGCGGGGCGCCGGGGGCTGCAGCGGCGGCCACGGGACGCTTCACCGTCTTCTTCTGCATGCGGTAGTCGAGGCTCCGCAGGATGCCGAGGAAATCCTCGCCGGAGCAGCCGACCAGCGACATCATGTCCGGCACCACGGTGAAGCCGCCGCCCTCGACGGAGCCCGAAGGGCGCTGTTCCTCGGCGAAGCGCGGGCGCCAGAAGACGCGGTCGCGGATCACGTCGGCCAGGCGCTCGAGCATGTCGATGCGGACAACGCGCGAGCCGCATATGCGATAGCCGCAGACGCCATAGAAGCCCTTCGGCGTCGAGCGGTCGAAATTGGCGGAGGTGAGGCCCTGGCCCGGCGCTTGCGGCAGGGCTGCGGGCTCGAGCTTGCCTTCCTTCTGCAGCATGAGGGCCCAGAGCAGCAGGCGGAGTTCGGTGGGGGCCGGCTTCAAGAGGGCCGGCACATAGACGTTGAAGGCGCCGAAGCGCGCGCCCAGGGCACGCAGCTTGGCGCGGTCGTCCTGGCTCAGGCCCTTCACCTCCTCGGTGACGGTGTCACGCGGGAGGACGCCCAGCGTTTCGACCAGGCGATAGGCGATGCCGCGGGAAATGCCTTCGAGGCCCTCGCCCTCCTCAAGCTTGACGAGGGGCTCGAGCAGGGTGGCGATGTGGCGGTCGGTGAATTTCTGGAGGCGCTGCTGCACCTCCTCGCGCTCGGACCCCGAGAGCTGGTCGCCGGCGACGACGGCGGCGCGCGGCTTCAGCAGCGTGGCGCCGGGCTCGAGCTTGCCGACGGGGGCATGGTTCCAGATGATCTGGCCGTCACGCGTGAGTTTCAGGTCGGTGTCGGCTGAGGCAGCGACCGCCTTGGCGCGGGCCGTGATCTCGGCTGCGACGGCGGACATGGCGGCCGCCTTGAGGGCGCGGGCCTCGGCCCCCTCGGTGGCGCCGTCCGGCACGAACAGGAAGCCCTTGATCCGGCCAATATACTCGCCCTCGACGTGGATGGCGCCATCTTCTTCAACAGTCGACATCAATTCTTCCTTCTGGGCCAGGCGCTTCATCAGCACGCTGGTACGGCGGTCGATAAAACGCTGTGTCAGCCGCTCATGCAAGGCATCCGACAGCTTGTCCTCTATCTCTCTCGCGTAGGATTGCCAATAGAGAGGTGCTTTCAGCCAGTCCGGCCGGTTGGCGACGAAGGTCCAGGTGCGGATATGGCTGATGCGGTTCGACAGCGTGTCGAGGTCGCCCTGGGTGTTCTCGCAGAACTTCAGCTGGCGCACGAACCAGTCCTCGTCGATGAAACCATCCCCGGTTTGGAGATACTGGTAAATCTTGGAAACGATCGAGGCGTGCTCGGAGTTCGAGATGTTGCGGTAATCGGGGATCTGGCAGACCTCCCAAAGTCGCTCCACGTCCGTCTTCGACTTGGCGAGGTCGCGCGTGGCGGGATCGCGCGCGAGGGCTTCGAGGGCGAGGAGATCGGCATTGGGCTGGGCGCGGGTGAGGCCCTGGGCTTGCGGCAGCATGTTGAGCGACTGCTTCAGGCGCTCGAGCGAGCCGAAGTCGAGCTCGCGGTTGCGCCACTGCAACATGCGCACGGCATCGAAATTATGGGACTCGAGCCGCTCCACCACCTCCTGCTCGAAGGGATCGGCCTCGCCGGTGACACCGAAGGTGCCGTCATTCATGTAGCGCCCGGCCCGGCCCGCGACCTGGCCGAGTTCCGACGGGTTGAGGTGGCGATACTGGAAGCCGTCGAACTTGCGGGTGGAGGCGAAGGCCACATGGTCGACATCCATGTTGAGGCCCATGCCGATCGCATCGGTGGCGACGATGTAGTCGACGTCGCCGGACTGGTAGAGCGCCACCTGCGCATTGCGAGTGCGCGGTGACAATGCACCGAGAACAACCGCCGCACCGCCGCGCTGGCGGCGGATCAACTCGGCGGTCGCATAGACCATGTCGGCGGAGAAGGCGACGATGGCCGAGCGGCGCGGCAGGCGGGTGAGCTTTTTCTGGCCGGCGTAGAGCAATTGCGAGAAGCGCGGGCGCGCCACGAAACTCGTTCCCGGCAGCAGGCGCTCGAGCAGCGGGCGCATGGTGGCGGCGCCGAGCAGCATGGTCTCGTCACGGCCGCGGCGGTTGAGCACGCGGTCGGTGAAGATGTGGCCGCGCTCGAAGTCGGCGCAGAGCTGCACCTCGTCGATGGCCAGGAAAGGCACCTCGACATCGGAGGGCATCGCCTCGACGGTGCAGATCCAGTAGCGCGCCGCGGCGGGGATGATCTTTTCCTCGCCGGTGACCAGCGCCACGGCGGCATCGCCGGCGCGCGCCCGCACCTTGTCGAAGATCTCGCGCGCGAGCAGGCGGAGGGGAAGCCCGATCATGCCGCCGCCGTGCCCCAGCATGCGTTCCACCGCGAGGTGGGTCTTGCCGGTGTTGGTGGGGCCAAGCACCGCAGTGACGGTTTTCTGGGACGGCATAAAGATTGGCTTCGTCGGACTTTCGTGAGCCTGAGACTTGGGGCGTGGGTCCTCTGCGGTCAAGGAATATCGGCCCGTTCTGAACCGCCTCATTAAGCAATGGATTCAATCCGGAACGAACACGGCCCGAATCGCTGCTGATCAGTTTTTCCGGGTTTGTTCCCAATGGCTTGTGCTGGATTTGCGGGGGTTCCTGAAGGCCGGGTTCAGGGCCGCCCGGAGGCGCGGGGCCCGATCGGCGGCGGGGTTGGATCCCGGAGTCTTAACGCCATGCCTTCCATGGTTGACGAATTACGACTGACCCCGGGCCTCGCAACCCGCCGTTCTTAACGCACTGGACCATCCCCGGAACGGATCGCGCCCGAATCGCTGAAGGGCCGATTTTCGTGGTTTGTTCTCGCAAGATGTTGTGTCCTGTCCCCGCTAAGCCTACAAGAGGACAGGGGAATTTTGCGCGTGGCCGCGGCTCGGTCGAAGGGCCCGTTAACCAGGCTGTGCCAGATCGGGACAGGCCGTTTTTTGGCCGCCGTGGCGACGTAGCGAGGGGGCCGGTGAAGAACCGTCCCTTCCGGCTTGACCCCGTGCGTGGCTGCCACTATAGACCCGCCATCCGAACCGGGGGCATCCTGCCGTCCGGTGCCCATTCTTATTGTGGAGTTAAGCCCATGGCCCGCCGTTGTGAGTTGACGGGAAAGAACGCTCTGGTTGGCAACAAGGTCAGCCATGCCAACAACAAGACCAAGACCCGCTTCATGCCGAACCTGTGCGACGTGAGCCTGATGAGCGATGCGATGGGCCTGACCTATCGCCTGCGTATCTCGGCCATCGCGCTGAAGTCGGTCGAGCACGTGGGTGGCCTCGACGCCTTCCTGATGAAGGCTGACGCCGCGAAGCTCTCGGACAAGGCCGCGCGCCTCAAGCGCTCGATCGCCAAGAAGCTGGAAGCCGCCAAGGCCGCCTGATCTTCCCGACAGGGTCGAATTCGAAAGCCGCTCCAACCGGGGCGGCTTTTGCTTTATGGGTCATGCCATGAGCGAAGACGAGAGAACGAGGCGGGGCAACGGCCCGCGTGACGGCAATCCGCGCATTCACGGTTCCGCGGTGACGCGCAACGCCACGCTGGGCCGCTTCACCGAATTGAAGGAGCGCGTGCAGTTCCTCGATTCAAGCCTCGGCGACTATTCCTACATCGAGCGGGAGTCCGAGGCGATCTATGCGCACATCGGCAAGTTCACGGCGATTGCCGCACAGTGCCGGATCAATGCGCTGAACCACCCGGTGGAGCGCATCAGCCAGCACAAGATGACCTACCGGCCCAACGAGTATTTCGTCGGCGCCAAGCTCGACAAGGCGTTCCGGGAGCAGCGCATCGCCGACAAGGTGGTGATCGGCCATGACGTGTGGATCGGCCATGGCGCCATCATCCTGCCGGGCATCACCATCGGCCATGGTGCCGTTGTGGCGGCAGGCGCGGTGGTGACGAAGGACGTCGCCCCCTATGCCATCGTGGCGGGCGTGCCGGCGAAGTTCTTGAAGTGGCGGTTCACCCCGGATGTGGCCGGGCGCATCCAGCGGCTCGCCTGGTGGGACTGGGAGCATGGCCGGCTGGCGCAGGCGGTGGACGACATGCGGGTGATGTCGGCGGAGGCGTTTCTCGGGAAGTATGAGTAGGGCGGGCCTGCCCTCCATCGCGTCACATGCCGTGTCGCCCATCCCACACCTTACGCGGGCTTGACCCCGCGTATCCTCTTCTGACGGACGAGGACAGGATGCCCGGGTCAAGCCCGGGTAAAGTGAACATCGCGGAATGAATGCCGGATGAGGGCCCTTACGCCCGCGCGCGCTTCTTGGGCGGCTTGGCCACCACCTTCGGCGTGGCCTTCTCGGAGAACAGTTCGGCCAGCTTCTCGGTCATCGCGCCGCCGAGCTCTTCCGCATCGACGATGGTCACGGCGCGTTTGTAGTAGCGCGTGACGTCATGGCCGATGCCGATGGCGATCAGTTCGACGGGCGAGCGCTGCTCGATGTCGTGGATGACCTGGCGCAGGTGCTTCTCGAGGTAGTTGCCGGAATTGACCGAGAGCGTCGAGTCATCGACCGGCGCGCCATCCGAGATCACCATCAGGATGCGGCGCTGCTCGCGCCGCGCCAGCAGGCGGTTGTGGGCCCAGATCAGCGCCTCGCCGTCGATGTTTTCCTTGAGCAGCCCCTCGCGCATCATGAGGCCGAGGTTGCGGCGCGCGCGGCGCCACGGCGTGTCGGCGGACTTGTAGATGATGTGGCGCAGGTCGTTGAGGCGGCCGGGGTTCGACGGTTTGTTGGCGGCCAGCCATTTCTCGCGCGCCTGACCACCCTTCCACGCCCGCGTGGTGAAGCCGAGGATCTCCACCTTCACGCCGCAGCGCTCCAGCGTACGGGCGAGAATGTCGGCGCAGGTGGCGGCAACCGTGATGGGGCGTCCGCGCATCGAGCCCGAATTGTCGAGCAGCAGGCTCACCACCGTGTCGCGGAACTCGGTGTCCTGCTCTTCCTTGAAGGAGAGCGGGTGCATCGGGTCGATGACCACGCGGGTCAGGCGCGCGGCATCGAGAACGCCCTCCTCGAGGTCGAAGTCCCAGCTGCGGTTCTGCTGCGCCATCAGGCGGCGCTGCAGGCGGTTGGCCAGCCTCGCGACGACGCCCTGCAGGTTCGAGAGCTGCTTGTCGAGGTAGTTGCGAAGCCTGGTCAACTCCTCGGCGTCGCACAGGTCCTCGGCCGAGATCACCTCGTCGAACTGGTTGGAGAAGACCTTGTAGAAATCCTCGTTGGAAAGCGACGAGAAGGGGAGCTGCGGCTTCCACGGCTCCTCGCCGTCCTGTTCCTCTTCGCCGTCCTGGTCCTCGGCTTGGTCCTCGACGTCCATCTGCTGGGCGTCCATCTCGGCGGCTTCGGATTCGCCTTCGGCGTCCTGCATCTCTTCCATGGACTGCTGGGAGCTTTCCTGCTCCTCGCTGTCAGGTGTCTCCTGGCGCTCGCCGGAATCCTCTTCCGGTTCGTTCGACTCGTCGTTCTCGTCCGACTGGTCCGGGTCCTCGCCGAGCTCCTCGGCCATGTCGAGGGCGGCGATGATGTCGCGCGACATGCGGGCGAAGGCCGCCTGATCATGGATGTTGTCCATGAGATGGGCGAGCTGGTCGTGCGCCTTGTCCTCGATCCAGGGGCGCCACAGGTCGACCATGGTGCGGGCACCCTCGGGCGGCTTCTCGCCCGTCAATGCCTCGCGCACCATCAGGGCCACGGCCTCGTCCAACGGCGCGTCCTTGCGGTCGGTGTAGCGGGCAACGTCCTTCTTGCGGTAGCGGTCGTCCAGCATGGCCGCGAGATTGGTCTTCATGCCCTGCATGGCATTGGCGCCCAGCGCCTCGATGCGGGCCTGTTCGACGGCCTCGAAGACGGCGCGGGCATTCTTGCCCTGCGGCTGGTAGCGCGCGTGGACCTTGTCGTTGTGGTTGGCGAGGCGGAGCGCGAAACTGTCGGAGAGCCCGCGCACGACGGCAATGTCGGAGGCCTTCAGCTCATTTCCGACCTGTGGGAGCTTGGCGCGATTGCCGGCGAGCGATGGAGCCTCGTTGCCGAAGGCCACGGAAAGTTCCGGGTCCTCGGCAATGGTCTTCATCGCGACGGTGAGGACGCGCTTGAACTCGTTCGAAGGTGTATCCTTCTCCTTCGCCACCTTCGATCACTCAGGCGATGGCGATGTGGGCGGAGGATTCCGGCAGCTCCTCGCCGAAGCAGCGCTGGTAGAACTCAGCCACCACGCTGCGCTCCAGCTCGTCGCACTTGTTGAGGAAGGTGACGCGGAAGGCGAAGCCCACGTCGGCGAAGATCTCCGCATTCTGCGCCCAGGTGATGACGGTACGCGGGCTCATGACGGTGGAGAGATCGCCCTGCATGAAGGCATTGCGGGTCAGATCCGCCACGCGCACCATGTTGGAGATGATCTTGCGGCCCTTCTCGTTGTCGAAGTGCTTCGACTTCGCCGCAACGATGCCCACTTCCTGCGCATGCGGCAGGTAGTTGAGCGCGGTGATGATCGACCAGCGGTCCATCTGCGCCTGGTTGATCTGCTGCGTGCCGTGATAGAGGCCGGTGGTGTCGCCGAGGCCGATGGTGTTGGCGGTGGCAAAGAGCCGGAAGGCGGCATGCGGGCGGATGACGCGCGACTGGTCGAGCAGCGTCAACTTGCCGGAGCTTTCGAGTATGCGCTGGATGACGAACATCACGTCCGGGCGGCCAGCGTCATATTCGTCGAACACGAGGGCCACGTTGTGCTGGTAGGCCCAGGGCAGGATGCCTTCGCGGAACTCGGTGACCTGCTTGCCCTCCTGCAGCACGATCGCGTCCTTGCCGATCAAGTCGATGCGCGAGATGTGGCTGTCGAGGTTGACGCGGATGCAGGGCCAGTTGAGGCGGGCCGCGACCTGCTCAATGTGGGTCGACTTGCCGGTGCCGTGATAGCCGGTCACCATGACGCGACGGTTGAAGGCGAAGCCCGCAAGGATGGCGAGGGTGGTCTCGCGGTTGAAGAGATAATCCGGATCGAGGTCCGGAACATGTTCCGAGCCCTTGGAGTAGGCGGGAACTTCCATGTTCGAGTCGAAGCCGAAGAGCTGCTTCACCGACGCCTTGGTGTCGGGCATGCCGTTCGCCTCTGCAGTGGCCTTCGCATTCATGTCAGGGGATCTTCATGTTCCGGGGTTGAGCGGGCGGGTTTTAGACGGTCAGGCCCTGCCGGGCAAGGCTTTGCGCCGCCGAGAGCATGATGGGGCCCATGTCCCTATCGCTGAGGTGATCGCACCTCAGCGGGACATGTGCTAGCAGAACCCACTTGAACGCAGGTGGTCATAGGCCTGGATCACCGCTTTCAGCGTATCCTCGTTGGCCCGGCTGCCGTTGTTGGCGTCGGGGTGCAGCCGCTTGACCAGCGTCTTGTACTGGGTCTTGACCTGGTCCGGGGTCGCCGTGTCGTCAAGGTTCAGTGTTTGCAGGGCTTTGAGCTCGGTCGAGCGGAGTGCCCGGCCCGACGGGTGGCGGCCCGGCGCCTTGGCCGCCTTGGCGGCAAGCCCGAAGGGGTCATCGCGCAGCTGGGCGCCGCGGCGGCGCACGGCGGAGGCGTTGGGCGTGGCATTCTGGCCCAGTTTCCAGGTCGGACGCTCGCCGAGGCGGGCGTTCTTCTGGAACTCCTGCATCTCGTCGTCCTTCATGCCCTGGAAGTAGTTGTAGGACTTGTTATACTCCTGCACGTGCTCGGTGCAGTAGTTGTAGAACTTGCCCTCGTGGCCGCGGCCCATGGGCGCCTTGTGTCGGCCCGGACGCGGGCAATCCGGCCAGTCGCACTGGGGAATCGTCTCCGCCGCCTTCTTCTTGTCGGTCGAGGGCTTCACGCGGATCTTGTCGAAGTATTTTGAATCGAGCTTCATCGCTGCCGATTATGGTGATAGAGCCCCGCCCAAGCAAGCCTCGTGCGCATGAGAGACCAAATGACGCCATCCCATGATCTCGGCCCCGTCGGACAAAGAATCACCAAGAAGCTGAGCGAAAGTTTCGCGCCGGCGTCGCTTCAGGTCATCGACGAGTCCCACCACCATGCGGGGCACTCCGGCTCACGGGCTGATGGCGAGAGCCACTTCCGCGTGGTGATCGTGGCCGAGGCCTTCCGTGGAAAGTCCCGCGTCGATCAGCACCGCATGATCAATGCCGCGCTGGCCGACGAGTTGCAGGAGCGCGTGCACGCGCTGGCGATCCAGGCCTCGGCACCTTAGGGCCCTCCTCGCTCATCAACACAACCCACCCATGCTGTCACCCCGGCGAAGGCCGGGGTCCAGCTTGGGGCGCTGGAGATTGTGGACAGCTGAATCCCGGCCTTCGCCGGGATGACGCCGGTAAGGATTGCGCGGCTGCCGCCTCTAGGCTTGCACGTCCGCTTCCGCTGCCTCACCCTCCCGCTTCACCGGGCTCATGCGCAGTGCGGTGATCTGATGCCTGCGCTTTTTCAGGATTTCGAAGCGGAAGCCGTGGAAGACGAAGGCCTGGCCCACTTCCGGGATGGTGCGCGCCTCGTGGATGACCAGGCCGGCGATGGTGTTGGCCTCGTCATCGGGGAGTGTCCAGTCGAAGGCGCGGTTCAGGTCGCGGATGGGAACCGCGCCATCGACGAGATAGGAGCCGTCGGGCTTGGGGCGTACGCCGGAAGCCACCGCATCGTGCTCGTCCTTGATGTCGCCGACGATCTCCTCGATGATGTCCTCGAGGGTCACCAGTCCCTGCACCTCGCCATATTCATCGACTGCGATGGCGAAGTGGCTCTTGCGCTTCAGGAAGGCGTTGAGCTGGTCGGGGATCGCACGCGTATCCGGCACGAACCAAGGCGGCAGCAGGATGTCCTCGATGTCGACCTTCGTGGCATCGCCATTGTGCTTCTGGAGTGCGGCGAAAAGGTTCTTCGCATGCAGCACGCCGATGATGTTGTCGGGCGTGTCCTTCCACACGGGGATGCGCGTGTGGCCGCTCTTCAGCACCGTGTTGACGATCTCTTTCGGGTCTTCCTCGATGTCGAGCATCGTCATCTTGGTGCGGTGGACCATGATGTCGGCGACTTCCAGGTCCTGCATGGCGAGGATGCCGGAGAGCATGTCGCGGTCGTTCTTCACCACCGTGCCGTCCTTGGCGTGAAGGTCGATCGCCTCACGCAGTTCCTCGTGCATGGTGTGGGTCTCGTCCGGAGCGCCCGAGCCGGTCAGCGTGAGGAGGCCGCGCGATGCGGCTTCAAGTGCGGAGGCGGGCGGTCCGAGCAGGCTAACCAGAAGGGATGCCGGGCCGGCGAGCATCACCGCCGCGCGGTCGGCCCGGCGCGCCGCAAAGGCATCGGGCAGCACCAGCCCGAAGAAGGCGAAGAGCGCGATCAAGGCGGCGGCGGCGAGGCCCGCCTGCAGCGGTGGCAGGAGGTGGAACAACAGCAAGGCCGCGAGCCCGGCGGCAAGCATGGCAGACAGCAGCTTGGCGAGCGCCAGCGCCCCCATGGTGCGGTCTTCGTCCGCGAGCAGCTTCAGGGCCGTCGCGGCGCCGTGGATGCCGCGCTTCTGGAGTTCGCCCAGGCGGGTGCGGGAGGCATTCCACAGGCTTGCGCGCACGGCGGCTGCGAAGCCGGAGAGGACGAGCAGGGCGAGGATCGCGGCGCTGGTCAATCCAGGGTCGGGTCTCATCGCTGGCGGAGGTCCTCCGTCAGGAAGTTCAGCACCTCATGCTCGTTGACGTCCTTCGCGATGAAGGCTTCGCCGATGCCACGGGCAAGAATGAAGGTGAGCTTGCCGCCCTGGGCCTTCTTGTCCTGGCGCATGATCTCGACCAGTGTCGCCGGCGGCGGCAGCTCGCCCGGGATCTGCGAGGCGTGGATGGGCAGACCGACGCTCTTCAGGTGCTTCGCCACGCGCTCCGCCGTGCCGGGCGCGCAGAGTTGCTGGCGCTCGGAGAAGCGGAAGGCCTGCACCATGCCGATCGACACGCCTTCGCCGTGAAGCAGCCGCTGCGAATAGCCGGTGGCGGATTCGAGGGCATGGCCGAAGGTGTGGCCGAGGTTGAGGAGGGCACGCACGCCGGTCTCGTGCTCGTCTTCCGCCACGATCTGGGCCTTGGCTTCGCAGGACTTGCGGATGGCGTGGACGCGGGCCTGTGAATCGCCGCGCATGATGGCGGGGGCGGCGTTTTCGAGCCACTCGAAGAAGTCGGCATCGCCCAGCAAGCCGTATTTCGCGACCTCGGCGTAGCCTGCCGCCAGTTCGCGCTTGGGCAGCGTGTCGAGCAGTGCGATGTCGGTGATGACGGCGAGCGGCTGGTGGAAGGCGCCGATCAGGTTCTTGCCATGGGGCGAGTTGATGCCGGTCTTGCCGCCGACGGAGGAGTCGACCTGTGACAGGAGCGTCGTGGGGATCTGGATGAAGTCCACCCCGCGCCGCAGGATCGCAGCAGCGAAGCCCGCAAGGTCGCCGATGACGCCGCCGCCGAAGGCGATGATGCGGTCGCGCCGCTCGATCCCCGCCGCCAGCAGCTTGTCGCAGAGTTCGGCGAGGTGCTGGTAGCTCTTGGTCTTTTCGCCCGGCGGCATGACGATTGCCGTGGAGCGGATGCCCTTGGCCGCCAGCGCGCGTTCAAGCGTCGCGAGATGTGCGGCGGCGACGTTCTCGTCCGTGACGATGGCGGTGAGCGGGCGTTTCAGGAAGGGCGCCACGACCTCGCCGGCGCGGGCCAGCAGGCCCTCGCCGATGTGGATGTCGTAGCTGCGGTCGCCCAGCGAGACGGGCACGGTTTCGCGGCGTTCGGCAGCGTTGATGTCACTCATCGATCGTCTTCTTCTTGTCCCAGCCGTGCCACTGCGCGAGGGCACGGATCACGTCGTTCACCATCTGGCCGTGCTGCACGTCGCGGCTTTCCACCGTGACATCCGCCAGCGCATAGACCGGATAGCGCTTGTCGATCAGCCCGCGCATCACCGCCTCGGGGTCCTCGTTCTGGAGCAGCGGCCGGTCCTGCCGCTTCATCACGCGCTTCATCAGGATCGGCAGGGTGGCCCGGAGCCAGACGGAAATCCCGCTCTCCTGAATGCGCTGGCGGGTTTCGTCGTTCATGTAGGCGCCGCCGCCGGTGGCCAGCACCTGCGCGCCATTGCCGATCAGGCGCTGGATCACCCGGCGCTCGCCCTCGCGGAAGTAGGGCTCGCCATGGTCGGCGAAGATTTCCTTGATGGACTTGCCGGCGGCTGCCTCGATTTCGTGGTCGGCATCGACGAAGGGAATGGAGAGCTTCTCGGCCAGCCTGCGGCCCACGCTCGTCTTGCCGGCGCCCATCAACCCGACGAGCACGATGGGGCGTTGCCCCAGCCGCTGCCGGACCAATTCGGCCTCCTTTGCAATCGAACGGCGTGCCATCCGGTCTCCTCAATTCCGGCCGGTTCTATCGTGCAAGGTGTTCCGCCGCAAAGCCTTTCCGAAGCGGATGCGAACCGCTACACTGGCGACGTTTGGTGGTGATCGATGCCCGATACGGTGAAATTCGTTCTGGTCGTGGGGTTTCTCGTGGGCGCCATCTATGGCAGCGCCTGGGCGCTGGCGCACTTCCCGCCGGAGCAGACCGAAATCGTCAAATCGCTGCCGAGCGAGAAGCTGCGTGCCAAATAGCCTCTCCCAGCGCCTGATCGACCGCTTCCTCGAGATGATGGCGGCCGAGCGCGGGGCGTCCAGAAACACCCTTGCCGCCTATCGCCGCGACCTCGAGGCCTATGCCGGGGACGTGCCTGACCTCAAGGCTGCGGGCCCGGACGACATCCGCCGCCACCTCGCGAGGCTGGACAGCCTCGGCCTCGCCCGTTCCTCGGCGGCGCGCAAGCTGTCCGCCATCCGCCAGTTTCACCGCTTCCTGCACGGCGACGGGCTGGCGAAGGACAATCCGGCCACCGCAATCGACAGCCCGCGCGCGGCACGCCCGCTGCCGAAGATGATTTCGCAGGCCGATGTCGAGGCGCTGGCCGCGGCCGCCCGCGAGCGGGTGAAGGCGGCGGAGGGCAAGCAATGCCTCAAGGCGCTGCGCCTCCTCTGCCTGATCGAGCTGCTTTACGCCACGGGCCTGCGCGTTTCGGAGCTGGTCGGCCTCACCGCCCAGGCGGCCGGTGCCGAGAAGGACTTCATCCTGGTCAAGGGCAAGGGCGGCCGGGAGCGGCTGGTGCCGGTGTCCCGGACGGCGCGCGACGCCCTCGGCGGCTATCTCGACGCCCTCCGGAAATCCGGCCGGGCAGGGTCGAAGTGGCTGTTCCCGTCCTCGGGCGCCGCCGGCCACCTGACGCGGCAGCATTTCGCGCTGGAACTCAAGGCCCTTGCCCGGGAAGCGGGGCTCGATGCTGCAAAGCTCTCGCCCCACGTGTTGCGCCATGGCTTCGCCAGCCATCTGCTGGAAGGCGGCGCCGACCTCCGCGCCGTCCAGCAAATGCTTGGTCATGCTGACATTTCCACCACCCAGATCTATACCCACGTGCAGGCCGAGCGCCTCCGTGAAGTGGTGGAGACCCACCATCCCCTTGCCAAGAAAAGTTGACTTCCGGACGCCACGCGGCCAGTTTCCGCGCCAACCCTGACCCGTTTCGAGGCCCAATGCCCACCTATCTCGATTTCGAAGCCCCGCTCGCCGAACTGGAAGGCAAGATCGCGGAACTGCGCACCCTGCCAACCGGTGACAAGACCGTGTCGATTTCCGATGAGGTGAAGGGCCTGGAGAAGAAGGCGGCGAAGCAGCTGACTGATCTCTATGCCAATCTCGAGCCCTGGCAGAAGGCGCAGGTCGCCCGCCACCCCGAGCGCCCGCATGCGGTGGACTACATCGGCCAGTTGATCACCGAATTCACCCCCATGGCCGGCGACCGCAAGTTCGCCGAGGATTTCGCCGTGGTGGGCGGCCTTGGCCGCTTCCAGGGCCAGGCCGTGATGGTGCTGGGCCAGGAAAAGGGCAATGACACCGCGTCCCGCCTCAAGCGCAATTTCGGCATGGCCAGGCCCGAGGGCTATCGCAAGGCCGTACGCCTCATGGAAATGGCCGACCGCTTCGGCCTTCCCGTCATCTCCTTCGTGGACACAGCGGGCGCCTATCCCGGCATCGATGCCGAGGAGCGTGGCCAGGCGGAGGCCATCGCGCGGTCGACCGACTGCTGCCTGTCGCTCGGCGTTCCCACCGTCTCCGTTGTGATCGGCGAGGGCGGCTCGGGCGGCGCCATCGCCATTGCCACGGCCAACGTGGTGATGATGCTGGAGCATGCCATCTACAGCGTGATCTCGCCCGAGGGTGCCGCTTCGATCCTGTGGCGCGATGCGGCCCGTGCCAAGGACGCAGCAGCGGCCATGAAGATCACCGCGCAGGACCTGAAGAAGCTCGGCGTCATCGACGAGATCATTCCGGAGCCCAAGGGGGGCGCGCACCGCGCCGCAAGCGAGGCCATCACCGCCACGGGCGATGCCATCGGGCGCGCGCTGAAGAGCCTGAAGGGCCTTTCGCCTGAGGCGCTGCGCACCCAGCGGCGCGAGAAGTTCCTCGGGATCGGCCGCAACCTGTAGCGCCCCGGGTCTGCCCGCTTCCTGCCGCAAAGCGCATCCACACAGGTGCGATGAACGTACAGGGACGGATGATGAACCGCCGCGAACTTCTGCTGGCCGGCCTTGCCGGCACCTCACTGATGGGTTTCCCACACCGTGCGCGGGCTGAGACGGAGCCCCGGCTCCTCACCGTGTCGAAGCGCGTGCTCGACGTGAAGGGCAAGCCTGCCACCGTCTACGGCCTCACCGGGCCAGACGGGAAGCCGGGCCTGTCCCTGATGCTGGGCGAGCATTTCCGGGTGCGGGTGAAGAACGACACCGACAGCGACACCATCGTCCACTGGCACGGCCTGACGCCGCCCTTCGGGCAGGACGGTGTTGCGATGTATGGCCAGCCGGCGATCCCGCCCGGCGGGACGCTGGACTATGATTTCGCCAATAACCGCTCCGGCACCCATTGGATGCATTCGCACATGGGCCTGCAGGAGCAGCAGCTGCTGGCGGCCCCCCTCATCGTCAACGAGGTGAAGGAGCCCGTCTTCGACGACCAGGAGCATGTGGTGATGCTGCATGACTTCACCTTCCGCAATCCGCTGGACATCCTGGCGGAACTCACCGGCGGTGGCGGCGCCCATGCCGGGCACCTGATGCACGGAATGGACCATTCGCAGATGGGTCATTCAGGCTCGGTTGCCACGGACGGTACGGGACAGGGCATGGCCGGCATGACGGCCGGCGGCGGCATGATGAACGACATCGTGTTCGACGCCTATCTCGCCAACGACCGCACGCTGGATGACCCGGAGGTCGTCCCCGTCGAGAAGAACAGCACGCTCAGGCTGCGCATCATCAACGGTGCCGCGGCCTCGAACATGTGGATCGATCTTGGCGGCCTGGAAGGAGAGCTGATCGCGGTCGATGGAAATGCCATCTATCCGATGAAGGGCAGCCTGTTCCCAATTGCCATTGCGCAGCGTGCCGACATCCGCCTCCGGATTCCGGCGGGCGGCGGCGCGTTCCCCGTGCTGTTCCGGCCGGAGGGCATCAAGGAGCGTACCGGCATCATCGTCGCGACCAAGGGCGCCAGCATCCCGAAGCTGACGCATGAAGGCGACATGGCGCCGGCGCTGGACCTCACGCAGGAACTGCTCTACCGCCCCGTCGCGAAGTTGCCGCAGGAGCCCGTCAACCGCACCGAGATGCTGATGCTGACGGGCGGCGAGACGAATTATCTCTGGGGACTCAATGGCGAGGCAAACCCGGTGCAGCCGCTGTTCACCATGCGTCAGGGCGAGCGCATTGCGGTGATGATGCACAACATGACGGGCATGGCGCACCCGATGCATCTCCACGGGCACTACTTCAAGGTCATGGCGATCGGCAAGACGGTGATCGACGGCGCGCTGCGCGATGTCGTGCTGGTGCCGCCACTGGAGACCGTCACCATCGTGTTCGATGCCGACAACCCGGGCTCATGGCCGTTCCACTGCCACCATTCCTATCACATGTATTCCGGCATGATGGGATCGGTCGGCTATACCAGCGCTGCCTAGCCCGCGGCGATGGCGTTGCCATGATTGCCCGTTAGAGCACCCGTCCCATCGAGAAGCCGGTGGCGAGGTGCCGCCGCACGAAGATGATGAGCAGGAGCCCCGGCAGCAGCCCCAGGACGCTGGCCGCCGAGAGCAGCGCAATGTCGCCCGTCATCACGCCGGCGGCACGTGTCATGATGCCGGCGATGGGCTTGGCGTCGATGGTGGTCAGCGCATTGGCGAGCATGTACTCGATCCACGAGAACATGAAGCAGAAGAAGGCGGCCACCGCGATGCCCGGCGCAATCTGCGGAATGAGGATGCGGCGCATGAAGGAGACGAGGCCGTGGCCGTCGATCCGTGCGCTCTCGTCCATCTCGCGCGGGATGGCCGAGATGAAGCCCTCGAGGATCCAGATCGCCAGCGGCACGTTGAAGAAGCAGTGTGCGATCGCCACCGCGATGTGGGTGTCGATCAGCCCGAAGTCGGAGAAGATCTGCACGAAGGGTGCGAGCAGGATGGCCGGCGCCATCATGCGGAACATGAGCAGCCCGAAGAACAGGCCGCGATGGCCGAAAAAATCGTGACGTGAGAAGGCATAGGCCGCGGGTAGCGCCACGCTCACCGAGATGACTACATTGATCAGCACGTAGATCACCGCATTGACGTAGCCCATGTACCAGTCGGGATCCGTCAGGATCAGCGTGTAGTTCTCGAGGCTGAGGTTGTGCGGATAGAAGGTCAGCCCGCCGCCGATTTCGGCATTGGTCTTGAAGCTCATGGCGACGAGCCAGTAGACTGGCGTCATGAGCAGCACCACGTAGACGAGCGGCGCGATGGACAGGCGGGGCTTCATGCCGTGCGCTCCCGCCGCGGCACGATGAGGCTGAAGAACAGCCATGAGATCGCCACCACGATGAGCAGATAGAGGATCGACATGGCGCCGCCCTCGCCGAGGTCGAACTGGATCGTCGCCGTCTGGATCAGTTCATGCGAGAGGAAGGTCGTCGACACGCCGGGCCCGCCACGCGTCACCACATAGGCCTCGGCATAGATCATGAAGCTGTCCATCAGCCGGAGCAGGATGGCGATGAGCAGCACGAGGCGCAGCCTTGGCAGCTGGATGTGCCGGAACACCGCCCAGGGCCCCGCGCCGTCGATCTTCGCGGCCTGGTAATAGGCCTGCGGGATGGCGCGCAGGCCCGCATAGCAGAGCAGAACGACGAGGCTGGTCCAGTGCCAGGCGTCCATCAGCAGCAGCGTGGCCCAGACCACGGCGCGGTTGTTCATGTCCCAGCCCGTGCCGAGCGCATCGAACAGGGCATGGAGAAGGCCGATCCCCGGGGTTGTGAGCACCTTGAAGAGGTAGCCGACGACGATCTGCGGGGCGAGCAGCGGGATCGCCAGCAGCACGATCAGCACCGCCGCCCAGGGCCCCGAGGCCGGCATGCGGAGTGCGATGTAGATGCCGAGCGGCACTTCGATGAGCAGCACAAGGGCGGAGAAGCCGAGGCTCCGCGCCAGGGCCCACCAGAACTCGGGCGAGGACAGGACGCTCAGGTACCATTGCGGACCCACCCAGACGAAGCTGTTGCCGGCGAAGGTGTCATGCACCGAATAGAAGGCGATGAAGCTCGCCGGGATCACCCCGCTCACGAACATCACGAGCAGGGCCGGAAAGAGCAGTGCCAGGATTGTCAGGCGGTCCCGCATCGGCGCGAGGATGCCCTTCGCGCGGCGGGGGCGTCAAGCGGGTCAGTGCCCGTCGACACGGCGCCGCGGCACCAGCCTTTCGCTGGCGAGAGCGGCCTTGGCGCCGGCCGTGCCCTGCTCGCCATACTCGGCATCCTCGTTGACTTGCCATGTGTCGTAGAGCGGCTTGCCGGCGTCGATGTTGAGGGCGGTGAGCAGCCCGGTCATCATCGCATGGTCCTGGTTGTTGTACTTGTGCATGCCGTTGCGGCCGATCAGGTGAAGGCCGGGCAGGCGCTTCGCGATCTCATCCCGCATGGCCGCGACGCGCTCACGGTAGCCCTCGTCATAGACCGGATAGGCCTTGCTCTGGCGCACCACGCAGCCGTCGGTCACGTCGGCAGGGTCCATCAGGCCGATCCTGCCGATTTCCGCCTTGGCGAGGGCGATCAGGCCCCGGTCGGGCATCGTCCACAGGCCATCGCCCTCGAAGCAGAAATATTCGAGCCCGAGACAGGTGGATGTTGCGTCGGGAATCATCTCCGGCGACCAGGAGCGGAAGTTCTGTACGCGGCCGACGCGGACCGACGGGTCATGGATGTAGATCCAGTTGTCGGGAAGTTCGCGCGCGCTCGTGCCGATCAGGACCACCGTCAGGAAATCGCGATATCGGAGGCCTTGGGCGATGGGCGCGGTCGCCAGCGCCGAGGTGAGCATGGCCGCCAGTTCGCGCATCGGCATGGATGAGACGACATTGCGCCCCCGCAGCACCTGCCGCGTGCCGTCTGCGGCGAGGCTGGTCACCTGCCACAGGCCGCTCGCCGCATCGCGGCTGACGCCGACGACCTTCCGGCCCATCACCAGCCTGCCGCCGGCGGCCGTCATGGCGCGGGCGGCCGCATCCCACATCATGCCCGGCCCGCGGCGCGGATAGCGGAACGAACTGATCAAGGTCTTGGCACCCGGCGCGTTGCCGCTGCCGGCGAGGCCGAGGCTGCGCTGCACACCGTCGCGCATCGCGGCCCACAGGTTGAGGCCGCGGATGCGCTGTGAGGCCCAGTCGGCGGAGATCTCGTCGCAGGACATGCCCCACACCTTTTCGGTGTAGGTCTTGAAGAAGATGTTGAACAGCCGCTCGCCGAAGGCGTTGCTCACCCATTCGTGGAAAGACTTCGGGGCCTTCACGGGCGCGAGCTTTGCCTTCAGGAACGAGAGCAGGCACAGCGTGCTTTCGATCACGCCAAGCTTGCGCACCGCCTCCAGCGCATCCAGCGGATAGGAAAAGAACGTGCCCTTGTAATAGATGCGCGAGAGGCGCGGCCGGTCGAGGAAATCATCGGGCAGCAGGTCCTGCCAGAGCTTGTTGATCTCCGCCGACTTCGAGAAGAAGCGATGGCCGCCGATGTCGAAAAGGAAGCCTTTGTAATTCACGGTGCGGCTGATGCCGCCCACATAATCCGGGTCCTGTTCCAGAACGGCAACGCTGCGTCCGGCCCGGGCGAGGCCGAGGCCGCAGGTCAGGCCCGCCGGTCCGGCGCCGATGATGATGGCCTCGTAGGTCTCTTCGTGTTGGTCAGGCATCAGCACCGCGACCCGCCCCTGTTGTCGTGATCAAACCTTCTTCCTGTCGCCGCCGATCAAGTTGCCTGTGCCACCGCGGGTCGCCTGCGCCGCAGGTGACATAAATTGCGCAGTCATCTACTTAAAATTGCTTAAATGTCAATCTTTGGATGTAAATTTTGCTTTAAAGGGAGTGCGCCTGTGCATGGGCAGCAAAAAACCCCGCTGGGGGAGAGGGGTGAGGGGCGGGACCTGATCCCGCTGCGGCCGCTCCGCCTGGGCTCTTCCAGCGGCCAGCCCCATGCGCTAGTCCTCGCCGCTAGGATGAGCTGACGAATGGCGATGAAGCAAAAAAACCCACCGTACCGGTTCCTTGCGGAACTCAACAAGGCCATCGCGCTTCACCAGCAAGACCATTTGGCCGAGGCAGAGCCGATCTATCGCCAGCTGCTGGGCATCGCCCCGGATCATTTCGACGTTGTGCACCTGCTGGGAACCCTGCTGCGGCGGACCGGTAAGCCTGCCGAAAGCCTGTCGTTGCTGGACCGTGCCGTCGCGATGCGCCCCGAAAGTGCCGCCGCCCAACTGAACCGTGCCAATGTGCTTGTCGACCGGCGTGCCTTTGCCGAGGCGCGTGCAGGCTTTTCGCGCGCGCTGGCCCTGAAGCCCGGCTATGCCGAGGCCCATTACGGTCGCGGTGTGGCCGAACTCGAACTGGGCAATCCGCAGGCGGCGCGTCAGGATGCCGAGGCCGCGCTCAGGCTGAAGCCGGGCTATGCCGAGGCCGTGGTCCTGCTGGGCATGAGTCTTTCAGCCGAGGACCGTCTCCCCGAAGCGCGGCAGGTCTTCCTCAGCCTTCTGGCGAAACGGCCGGCCTGGCCGCAGGTGCTGCTTGAGCTGGGCCGGGTCCTGCGCCGCGAGAAGACCCCCCGCAAGGCGGTGGAGGCGCTGGGCCGCGCCCTCCAGCTTGATCCGAACAGCGCTGCCACGGCCTTCGAGCTGGCTCTTGCGCTGCGCGACATCGGGCAGATCGACCATGCCAGGACCGCCGTGGAACGGGCGATCGCGCGCGATCCCGGCCTCGCCCAGGCGCATGGCCTGCGCGGCGATCTTCTCAGGGAACAGGGCCTTCTGGCCATGGCGCTCGCCAGCTATGACGATGCGGTGCGGCTGGCACCCGAAGCGCCGCATGTTCACAGCGCGCGTGGTCACCTGTTGAGCGATCTCGGCCGCGATGATGAGGCCGCCGCGAGTTACGAGGCCGCGCTGGCGCGCCGGCCCCATCATGCGTCGGCACTCTACGGGCTTGGCCTCCGCCGCCGCATGTCGCCAGGTGACCCGCTTCTCGCGCAGCTGCGCGAGGCCTATGCCCATGCGCGGCTGAGCGAAGCCGAGCGCTGCGAGTTGTGTTTCGCCATGGCCAAGGCCTGCGAGGACACGGGCGATCCCGCCGCCAGTTTTGCCGCCCTGCAGGAAGCCAACGCGCTGCGCAAGAAGGATTTGGGCTACACGATCGCGCAGGACGAGGCACTGTTCGCATCGCTTCTGGCAGCAGCGCCCCGCCTGATGGCGGCAGGTGCTGACGTCACGCCGCTTGCAGGCCCCGTTCCGCTGTTCATCGTGGGCATGCCCCGCTCGGGAACAACATTGCTCGAACAGATCGTCTCGGCCGGGCCTGACGTGCAGGGGCTGGGCGAGCTCAACTTCGTCCGGCAGTACGGGCTCGAACTGGCAACCGGCCAGCGGCCCGCATCACCCCAGGCCTTGCAGGAGTTTGCATCTCGCTATCTTGCCGCAGTCGCGCCGCTGGCCGCCGGGCGGCCGTGGGTGGTTGACAAGATGCCCTCCAATTTCCAATTCGTGCCGCTGATTTGCGCTGCGTTACCGCAGGCGCGGATCCTGCACATCCATCGCGATGCACGCGCGGTGTGCTGGTCCAACTTCAAGCACTACTTCGCATCGCGCAGCCTTGGCTTCGCCTACGACCTCTCAGACCTCGCCCGCTACTATGACCTCTACGCCGAAATGATGAGGCAGTGGCATGTGCTGTGTGCCGGCAGGGTGCTGGATGTCGACTATGAGAGCCTGACGGCGCAGCCCGATGACGAAACCCGGCGCATCATCGCAAGCCTCGGGCTGGCGTGGCATGACGACTACCTGGCGCCGGAGAAGAACGGCAGGCTGGTGCGCACGGCCTCCGCCCAGCAAGTGCGAAAGCCAATCTACCGTGGCAGTTCGGAAGCCTGGAAGGCCTTTGCACCCTTCGTCGGCGCCGCCCTCGACAAGCTTCCGCCGTCGCAGCAACGCTGACGATCAGGCGTGCGAGGCCTCGTCGCGGATCAGGCGTAGGCTCCGTGGCAGTGCTTGTATTAACTGGGTCAGGTGCTGCCCTCAGCGA
>CAYYTH010000039.1:0-31751 GCA_964474665.1 uncultured Aestuariivirga sp. | reverse complement strand
GAGAGGCTGTCCTCGTGTTCGTTCTGGGCTGGCTGTCCGACAGCTTCGGACGAGGCCGCACGATCACCTTGACGACAGTGATCGCGATCATGGTGCTTCTTGCCCTGCCGGTCACGGCTGCGAACGGGGTTTCCGGCTGGGGATTGCTGTTCGTTGCCGGCGGAACCGTATCGGGGCTTTATGCGCTTGCCGTCGTCCTTGCCGGCAAGGAACTGTCCGGCAACAACCTCGCCATCGCGGGCACCATGCTGGCCATGGCCTATTCGTTGGGGTCGATCATCGGAACCGTTCCGATGGGGCTGCTCTTCGACCTTTACGGACCCCGGTCCCTCCCGCTTGGAATTGCAGCGATGTTCATGCTGCTCCTCGCCTATATCCTGACCCACCGCAGGGCGTTCGGTCTGGCAGGGCCCCCCTGATACTTCGTCACGGCCGTCAGGCCTCGGCGAAAAGCTCCTGGAGGGCGTCATAGGCCTCGTCGAAGTGGCCGATGAGACGGTCCGGCCCGAACTCCGCCACGGGCCGCGGGGTATAGCCGAAAGGCACGGCCAGCACCGGCACGCCGGCATTGCGGGCGGTGAGGATGTCGGTCTCGCTGTCGCCCACCATGACGGCGCGCGGGCTGTCGAGGTCGAGGCGGTTCACCGCCTCGTAGAAGGGCTTGGGATCCGGCTTGGCGATGCCCAGCGTGTCCGGCCCCACCACCGCGCCGAAGTATTTCGACAGGTCGAGCGCGTCCAGCAGCAGCACGGAGAGGCCCTCGAGTTTGTTGGTGCACACGCCCAGCCCATAGCCCTCGTCCCTCAGCCGGTCGAGAAGGGCCACGAGGCCGGGGAAGGGGGCGCTGGAATGGGCGATGTTGGCGGCATAGAAGTCGACGAAGCGCTTGTAATCCGGCTCGACGTCATAGCCCTCGGGCAGGCCGCCGGTGGCGGCCAGGCCGCGGGTGAGCAGGGCGCGCGCACCGTGGCCCACAAAGGCGCGCACTTCCGCCATCTCCAGGGGGCGCCGTCCCATCTCGCCGAGCACGAAATTGGTGGCCCGCATCAGGTCGGGCGCGGTGTCCACCAGCGTGCCGTCGAGGTCGAAAATCACCGCACGATCAGGCAAGACTGCCTCCCTAAACTGGCATTTGGTTTCGGGCCGGACCCCGTGCTAAGAGGCCGCCACCCGAATGACAGGAGTTCCCCATGGACATCCGCAAGACCCAGGCGTTGCGCGACATACTGAAGGACAAGTCCCTCCTCAAGGACAAATGCTACATTGACGGCAAGTGGGTGGGCGGCTCCGCCACCATCAACGTCACCAACCCGGTTGACGAGAGCGTGATCGGCACCGTGCCGGAGCTTGGGGGCGGGGAAGCCCGCCAGGCCATCGAGGCCGCCCAGCGCGCCCAGAAGGATTGGGCCAAGAAGACCGCCAAGGAGCGCGCCGCCATCCTGCGCAAGTGGTTCAACCTCATGATGGAGAACCAGGAAGACCTGGCCCAGATCATGACGGCAGAGCAGGGCAAGCCGCTGGCCGAGGCCCGCGGCGAGGTCGCCTATGGCGCCTCCTTCATCGAATTCTTCGCCGAGGAAGCCAAGCGCATCTATGGCGAGACGATCCCGTCGCCCTGGCCCGCCGCCCGCCTCGTCGTGATCAAGCAGCCCGTCGGCGTCGTCGCGGCCATCACGCCGTGGAACTTCCCCAATGCCATGATCACCCGCAAGGCCGGCCCGGCGCTGGCCGCCGGCTGCGCCTTCGTCTGCAAGCCCGCCAATGAAACGCCGTTCTCGGCACTCGCCCTCTGCGAGCTCGCCGAGCGCGCGGGCATTCCGGCGGGCGTGTTCTCGGTCGTGACCGGCAAGTCGCGCGAGATCGGCGCCGAGATGACCGGAAACCCCATCGTCCGTGCGCTGACCTTCACCGGTTCGACGGAAGTGGGCCGCCTGCTCATGGCGCAGTGCGCGCCGACCATCAAGAAGGTGGGCCTCGAGCTCGGCGGCAACGCGCCCTTCATCGTCTTTGACGATGCCGACCTCGATGCCGCGGTGCAGGGCGCCATGCTGTCGAAGTATCGCAATGCCGGCCAGACCTGCGTCTGCGCCAACCGCATCCTCGTCCAGGAAGGCGTCTATGATGCCTTCGCCGAGAAGCTCGCCGCCGCGGTGAAGAACCTCAAGGTGGGTGACGGCACGGAAGCCGGCATCACCACGGGCCCGCTCATCAACAAGGCGGCCATTGCCAAGGTGCAGGAGCACATCGACGATGCGGTGAAGAAGGGTGCCAAGGTCATCCTCGGCGGCAAGTCGCTGGGCGGCAACTTCTTCGAGCCCACGCTGCTGCGCGACGTCACCACCGACATGGCGGTGGCCCGCGAGGAAACCTTCGGCCCGGTGGCGCCGCTGTTCCGCTTCAAGACCGAGGAAGAGGCGATCGAGATGGCGAATGCCACCGAGTTCGGCCTCGCCTGCTATTTCTATTCGCGTGACATCGGCCGCGTCTGGCGCGTCGCCGAGGGCCTGGAATACGGCATGGTGGGCATCAACGAGGGCATCATCTCGACGGCCGAGGCGCCATTCGGTGGCGTCAAGGAATCGGGCCTGGGCCGCGAGGGATCGCACCACGGCGTCGAGGAATATCTGGAAATGAAATACATGCTGATGGGTGGGCTCAACAAGTGACCGCAGACGAACAGAAGAAGGCTGCGGCCATTGCCGCTCTCGAATATGTCAAGCCCGGCAGCAAGGTCGGCCTCGGCACCGGCTCGACCGCCAACCACTTCATCGAGGCGCTGGCCGAGAAGGCGCGCGGCGGCTTCGACGTCGAGTGCGTGGCCACCTCGCGTGCCAGCTTCCAGCTGGCGCAGGGCCTCGGCCTCAAGATGACCACGCTGGAGAAGCAGCCGCACCTCGACGTGACGGTGGACGGCGCGGATGAGTTCGACGCCAACTTCCAGCTCATCAAGGGCGGCGGCGGTGCGCTTCTCGTCGAGAAGATCGTCGCCACCTCGTCGCGCATGATGGTGGTGATCGCCGACCAGTCGAAGAAGGTCAACGCGCTGGGCAAGTTCCCGCTGCCCGTCGAGGTCGTTCCCTTCGGCGTCAACGCCACCTCGTGGAAGATCGACCGCGCGCTGCGCCTCTGCGAACTCAAGGGTAAGCAGGTGCTGCGCCTGAAGGATGGCAAGCCCTTCGTGACCGACAGCGGCAATGCCATCATCGACGTGTCGATCGGCTACATCCCCGATCCGCGCCGCCTCGACGGCATGCTGAAGTCGATCCCCGGCGTGGTCGACCACGGCCTGTTCATCGACATCTGCGGCATCGTCATGATGGGCAGTGATGCCGGGGTGCAGATCCTCAGCAAGAAATGAGCGGCTTCGACTATGATCTCTTCGTGATCGGCGCGGGCTCCGGCGGGGTCCGTGCCGGCCGCATCGCGGCGCGTTACGGCGCCCGCGTCGCGGTGGCGGAGGAGTATCGTGTCGGCGGCACCTGCGTGATCAGGGGCTGCGTGCCGAAGAAGCTCTTCGTCTATGCCTCGAAGTTCGCCGAGGAATTCGAGGATGCGGTGGGCTTCGGCTGGACCACCAGCAAGGTCTCCTTCGACTGGTGGACGCTGGTCGAGAACAAGAACAAGGAGATCGACCGCCTCAACAAGGCCTATATCCGCAACCTCGAGGCGGCCGGCGCGGAACTGATCCTCGAGCGCGCCACGGTGGAGGACGCGCACACGGTGCGCCTGGCCTCCGGACGCAAGGTCACCGCCCGCTACATCCTCGTCGCCACGGGTGCCACGCCCTTCGTGCCGCGGCACCTGCCCGGCCATGAACTCGCCATCACCTCCAACGAGGCCTTCAACCTGGAAAGCCTGCCGTCACGCATCGTGATCGTCGGGGGCGGCTACATTGCGGTCGAATTCGCCGGCATCTTCTCCGGCCTCGGTGTCGAGACGGTGCTGGTCTGCCGCGGCGAGCAGATCCTGCGTGGCTTCGACGATGACCTGCGCAACCACCTTGCCGCCGAAATGAAGAAGAAGGGCATCGAGCTCCGCACCAGGGCGGATGTCGCCGCGATCGAACGCTCAGGCGACGGCGTGCGCGTCAGCCTGAACGACGGCACGGGTTTCGGTGCCGGCCAGATCATGTTCGCCACCGGCCGGATCCCGAATGTCATGGACCTCGGGCTGGACAAGGCAGGTGTCGAGCTCACCCCGCATTATGCGGTGAAGGTCGATGATTATTCGCAGACCAGCCTGCCCTCGATCTATGCCGTGGGCGATGTCACCAACCGCGCCAATCTGACGCCCGTTGCCATCCGCGAGGGCCATGCCTTCGCCGACACGGTGTTCGGCGGCAAGCCGGCGAAGGTCGACCACAGCCTCATTCCCACCGCGGTCTTCTCGCAACCCGAGATCGGCACGGTGGGCCTCACCGAGGCGCAGGCGCGCGACACCTTCAAGTCCGTCGACATCTACAAGACCTCCTTCCGCCCGATGAAGAACACGCTGTCGGGCCGTGACGAGCGCATGCTGATGAAGCTCGTCGTCGACGGCGAGAGCGACCGCGTGCTCGGCTGCCACATCTGCGGCTCCGACGCCGGAGAAATGGCGCAACTGCTGGGAATCTCGGTGCGGTTGGGTGCGAAGAAGTCCGACTTCGACGCCACCATGGCCGTGCACCCCACGGCGGCGGAAGAGCTGGTCACCATGCGGGAAAAGTGGACGGGCTGAAGAGCCCCCATCGCGCCTTTGGCCATCTTCTCCCACCCCTTCGGGACGGGCGAAGCCACTGGGAGAGGGTGGCCGACAGGGTGGAGGAGGGCCGCTTCCCGCGCAGCCCTGCCGCCGCTCACCCCGCCGCGCCGGGCCTGCGCCTTACTGGTCCAGCACCTCGAAATGCGCTTCGACGGTGACGCCGTTGTTGATCGGCAGCATGTCCTGCGGGCAGGCGGAGAACACCACGATGGCATCCATTTCGGCCCGGAAGACCACGTAGTCGCCGGGCTTGCACAGGCAGTTACCCCATTCGAGGTCGCCGTTCTCCTTCCACGGAATGTTCATGAACAGGTTGAGCGAGTCGGGCGTGTAGGGAATGTAGAGGCCGAGTTCGGCCAGGCCCGCATGCATGTTGTCGCGGCAATTATCGTGGTAGTGGGTGCAGCCGAGAAGCCCGTAGCGCTCGTTGTCGCAGGGCGCGATCAGCGTGTCGTGGCGGCCGGGGCTGGCGTCCTTCGTCATGGTCAGAATCGGGCGGCGGCGGTTGGTGATCATCTTGTCGCCTTCGGCCGGGAACAGCCTGGTCCAGAAGGCCCGGCAATGCTCCATTCCCATGTATTCGCGCAGGTCTCCCGCGTTGAAGGCCCAGAAGTCGACCACCTGGTTGCCATGGGTGTTGATCACCTTCACCGACTGGCCCTTGCTGAGCCGGACAGCCTTGCCGCGGCGGGCGGGAATGAGTTGAAGCGTCACGGGAATCCTCCTCGATTGTTCTGATTTGCCCCATCCTAGAGCAGCACCGGGCGCCACCGCCACCCCGGCGCCGCGCCGAGGCCCCCTGCGAGGCCGGAATGGCAGGCTTTATTGACGCCCAAAACCTGCTAGAAGCCCGCCCAAACCCTTGATTTGGACCGAGCCGACATGTCCGACGACAAGCCGCAGAAGAACGACCGCTACCGCGACACCGTGTTCCTGCCCAAGACCTCCTTCGCCATGAAGGCGGGCCTGCCGCAGCGGGAGCCGGAGCTGCTGAAGCGCTGGGAATCGATCGACCTCTACCGGACGCTCCGCGAACAGTCGGCCGGTCGGCCGAAATACGTGCTGCATGACGGCCCGCCCTATGCCAACGGCCACCTGCACATCGGCCACGCCCTCAACAAGATCCTCAAGGACATCGTCACCCGCTCGCGCCAGATGCAGGGCTTCGATTCCAACTACGTGCCCGGCTGGGACTGCCACGGCCTGCCCATCGAGTGGAAGATCGAGGAACAGTATCGCGAGAAGGGCAAGAACAAGGACGAGGTCCCGGTCAACGACTTCCGCAAGGAGTGCCGCGCCTTCGCCGAGCACTGGATCAACGTCCAGCGCGAGGAGTTCAAGCGGCTGGGCGTCACCGGCGACTGGGACAATCCCTACCTGACCATGAACTTCCGGGCCGAGGCGCTGATCGCCAACGAGCTCTTGAAGTTCGCCTCCTCCGGCCAGCTCTATCGCGGCTCCAAGCCCGTCATGTGGTCGGTGGTCGAGAAGACCGCACTCGCTGAGGCCGAGGTCGAATACCAGGACTACCAGTCGGACACGATCTTCGTGAAGTTCCCGGTGCGCGCTGCTGCTCGAGACGGCGCTCAAATGAGCGGTCTGGACGATGCGAGTGTTATCATCTGGACGACCACGCCGTGGACGATTCCCGGCAACCGAGCGATCAGCTTCTCATCCAAGATTTCCTACGGACTCTATTGTGTCACGGCGGCGCCTGAAGGTAACTGGGCGAAGGTCGGTGACAAGTACATTTTGGCGGATCGTCTGGCCGAAGAGGTGATGAAGGCAGCGAAGGTTGAATCCTTCGAGCGCGTTGCCGAAGTGAATCCGGCTAATCTAGTATGCAGTCATCCGCTCGCCCATCTAGGCTACAGCTTCGCTGTGCCCCTCCTCGACGGCGACCATGTCACCGACGATACGGGTACAGGTTTTGTGCATACCGCGCCGGGCCATGGTGCCGACGACTATGTCATCTGGATGCAGCAGGCCCATTTGAAGGGCGTGGACACGACCATCCCCTTCACGGTCGATGCCGACGGCTTCTTCACAAAGGATGCGCCGGGCTTCACGGGCAAGCGCGTGATCACCGACAAGGGCGAGAAGGGCGATGCCAATGACGCGGTCATCCGTGCACTGACGGATGCGGGCGCCCTCATCTCGCGCGGCCGCCTGAAGCACCAGTATCCGCATAGCTGGCGCTCCAAGAAGCCCATCATCTTCCGCAACACGCCGCAGTGGTTCATCTCCATGTCGAGCCATGGCCTGCGCGACATCGCGCTGAAGGCCATCGACGAGACGAAGTTCTTCCCGCCGGGAGGCCAGAACCGCTTGCGCGCTATGATCGAGCAGCGGCCGGACTGGGTGATTTCGCGCCAGCGCGCCTGGGGCGTTCCCATCGCCGTCTTCGTCAACCGCGAGACGGGCGAGATCCTCAACGACCCGAAGGTCAACCAGCGCATCGTCGATGCCTTCTCGGAAGAGGGGGCCGACGCTTGGTTCGCCGAAGGGGCGGCCCAGCGCTTCCTCGGCAATGACCGCTCGATCCTCGAGTGGGAGCAGGTGCGCGACATCCTCGACGTCTGGTTCGATTCCGGCTCCACCCATGCCTTCGTGCTGGAGCAGCGGCCTGACCTCAAGTGGCCGGCCGACCTCTATCTCGAAGGCTCCGACCAGCATCGCGGCTGGTTCCATTCCTCGCTGCTCGAGGCCTGCGGCACGCGGGGCAGGGCGCCCTATGACGCGGTCCTCACCCACGGCTTCGTCGTCGCCGAGGACGGCCGCAAGATGTCGAAATCGCTGGGCAACATCGTCACCCCGCAGGAGGTCATCAAGCAGTCGGGCGCCGACATCCTGCGCCTGTGGGTGGCCTCGGCGGATTATGCCGAGGACCTGCGCCTCGGGCCGGAAATCCTCAAGACCAACATCGAGGCCTACCGCAAGCTCCGCAACACCATGCGCTACATCCTCGGCGCCGTGGACGACCTCCAGGACTGGGAGCTCGTGCCGGCCAAGGACATGCCGGAGCTCGAGCGCTACATCCTCCACCGCCTGCACGAGCTCGAGGGCCAGGTGCGCCAGGCCTATGAGGTGTTCGACTACAAGCGCCTCTTCGCGCTCCTCACCAACTTCATGACGGTCGATCTTTCGGCCTTCTATTTCGACATCCGCAAGGACTCGCTCTATTGCGACGCCTGGTCCTCGACCCGCCGCCGCGCCTGCCGCACGGTGATGGACCAGCTGTTCCACTGCCTCGTCACCTGGTGGGCGCCGGTGCTGGCCTTCACCATGGACGAAGTGTGGCTGTCGCGCTTCCCGGGAGAGGGCTCCTCGGTTCACCTGATGCAGTTCGCGCGCTGCCCGGATGACTGGGCAGACCCCGATCTCGCCGCCAAGTGGGACAAGATCCGCGAAGTCCGCTCGGTCGTCACCGGCGCACTCGAGATCGAGCGCCAAGTGAAGAAGACCATCGGCTCGGCGCTGGAAGCCGCACCCGACGTCTATGTCTCGAACCCCGAGCTGCTGGCAGCGCTCGACGGGGTGGACCTCGCCGAGATCTCCATCACCTCGGGCGCGAAGCTGATCGCAGGCGAAGGCCCGGCCGATGCCTTCCGGCTCGATGCGGTGAAGGGGGTCGCCGTGGTGTTCAAGCCCGCCGAGGGCCAGCGCTGCGCGCGCTCCTGGAAGATCACGCCCGAGGTCGGCAGCGATCCGCAGTTCCCCGACATCACGCCGCGTGATGCCGAGGCGGTGCGCGAGTGGCAGGTCCGTTTCGAAAAGACCGTCTGATGAAGCTCAGGTTCTGGGGGCCGCTCGCACCGCTGACTCTGGCGCTGGCCCTCGTCACCTTCGGCATCGACCAGCTGCACAAGTTCTGGATGCTGGGTGTCTATGGCATCATCGAGAAGTCGCCCGTCCGCATCACGCCCTTCTTCGACCTGGTGATGGTGTGGAACAAGGGTGTCTCCTACGGCCTCTTCACCACCCACACGCAGGAGTGGTTGATTGGTCTGTCGCTGGGCATTGCCCTGCTGCTCTGGGTCTGGGCCTGCGGGGCTGGCCGCGCCCTGTCGGCGGCGGCCCTGGGCCTCGTCATCGGCGGCGCCCTCGGCAATGCCTTCGACCGCTTCTGGCGCGGTGCGGTTGCAGACTTCTTTCACTTTCATTATCAATCATTTAGTTGGTATGTCTTTAACATTGCGGATGTCGCGATCGTTGCTGGCGTGGCGCTGCTGATGTATGAGTCGGTGTTTTCGGGCGCTGATGACAGCCGCCGTGGAAAAGCCTGAATCCGGCGGCATTGGATGGCCGGACTGACAAGGGTGTCTGAATGAATCGTGCCGCTGTGACTGTGCTGCTCTGCCTCGCGGGGCTCAGCCTCGCGGGCTGCTCCAACACGATGCGGAACTACCTCGAGAAGGAAACCCCGACGCAGACGCTCAACGCCAGGCAGGACCTTGCCATGCCGCCGGATCTGCGCCTGCCGCCGCCGGGCACCACCACTGCGGCGCCCGATCCCGGCGCTGCTGCAGCAGCGGCGCAGACCGCAGCGCTGACCGCGGCGCCCAGCATCCCCGTCGCCTCTGCACCGAAGGCCGCGGCGCCCGCCGTGACCACGGCCGCCACCACGACCGCGCCTGCCAGCGGGCCTGATGCGATCTACACCAATGCCGGCATCTCCGTGTTCAACCCGGATGGCACGCGCAAGACGGACCAGCAGCTGCGCGAGGAGCTTCAGGCCTATTACATCGCCCAGAAGAAGGCGAAGAACCCGAGTTACGGGACCTTCATGAACATCGGCAACATCTTCAAGGACGAATAGCCGTCCTCCGGCAGCGCATCTGATGCCCGCCGCAACCCGTCCGAGGAAATCCATGACCCTGCTCAAGCGACTGGTGCCTGTCGTCATCGCCATGCTGGCCGCCGCCGGCCCGGCGCGCGCCCTCGACATCGACGTCACGACCTTCAAGCTCGACAACGGCATGGAGGTGGTGGTGATCCCCGATCATCGCGCGCCGGTGGTCACCCACATGGTCTGGTACAAGGCCGGGGCGGCGGATGAGGCACAGGGCAAGGCCGGCATCGCGCATCTGCTCGAACACCTGATGTTCAAGGGCACGCCGAAATATCCGGGCGGCGCCTTCAGCCGCATCGTGCGCGCCAATGGCGGAAACGACAATGCCTTCACCACCCAGGACTACACCGCCTATTTCCAGAAGGTGATGAAGGACCGCCTGCCGCTGGTCATGGAACTCGAGGCCGACCGAATGCAGAACCTCGAGCTCACCGACGAAACCGTGCTGCCGGAGCGCGCCGTGGTCCTCGAGGAGCGCCGCCAGCGCACCGACAACGAGCCCGCGGGCCTTCTGAATGAGCAGCTCGACGCCGCCATGTACGCGGCCCACCCCTATGGCAAGCCGGTCATCGGCTGGATGAACCAGGTCTCGAAGCTCACCCGGCAGGATGCGATGGACTTCTATGCCCAGCATTATGAGCCGGCCAACGCCATCCTCATCGTCGCGGGCGACGTGACGCCGGACGAGGTGAAGACCCTGGCCGAGCGCTACTACGGTCCGCTTAAGAACCGGCGGCCGCCGGCCGAGCGCCAGCGCGCCGAGGAGCCGCCGGCCAATGCCGAGCGCCGCGTCACCATGCAGGATGCGCGTGCCAGCGCGCCCAGCTGGCAGCGCGAATATCTCACCCCCGCCGCGCGCCACCTTCCGCAGCGCGAGGAGCTTGCCCTGTCGTTGCTGGCCGAAATCATCGGCGGCAGCAGTCAGAGCCGCTTCTACCAGACGCTCAATCTCGACAAGAAGCTCGCCGCCTATTCCGGCGCCTGGTTCGACGCCGATCAGCTCGATCATGGTGGCTTCGGCGTTTATGCCGCGCCCAACCCCGGCGTCAGCGTCGAGGCGCTGGAAGCGGAAATCGACGCGATCCTCGCCGATGTCGCGGCCCGCGGCGTGACGCAGGAGGAACTCGACCGCAGCCGCAACGCCATGATCGCCAGCTCCGTCTATCTTCTCGACTCGCAGGACAAGCTGGCGCGGCTCTTCGGCGTGGCGCTCGCCACCGGCCAGACCACCGACGACGTGCTGAACTGGGACAATGATCTCGCCACCGTCACCGTCGAGGACGTCAACAAGGCGGCGCGCAGCGTGCTGGACCGCCGCGCCTCCGTCACCGGCCTCCTGCTGCCCGAGGAGAAGAGCCAGTGAGCGGAAAGATGACCCAGATGCGCAACGCCGTTCGCGGCATCTTCGTTTTCGCCGGCCTGTTCCTGGCCTCGATCACCGGCGCCCAGGCCTTCACCATCCAGGAGGTGACGAGCCCCGGTGGCATCAAGGCCTGGCTGGTGGAAGAGCACGCCATTCCGCTGATGGCGATGAACTATTCCTTCAAGGGCGGCACCGAGCGCGACCCCGCCGGCAAGGAAGGCGTCTCCGAATTCCTCACCGGGATGATGGACGAGGGCGCGGGCGACTTGGCTTCCGCCGAATTCCAGAAGAAGCGCAACGAGCTCGCCTTCCGCATGCGCTTCGATGCCGGCAGTGACTTCTTCGAGGGCGGCTTCCAGACCCTGACGAAGAACCGCGATGCATCGACCGATCTCCTGAAGCTCGCCATCACCGCGCCGCGCTTCGACGCCGAGCCGCTGGAGCGCGTGCGCCAGCAGTTCCTGCTGAACGTGAAGGAACAGGAGCAGGATCCCTCGTCAATCGGCTGGCAAGCCTGGATGGAGGAGATCCTGCCCGGCGATCCCTATTCGCGCCGTGACCAGGGCACCGAGGCCAGCTTGACCGGCATCACCGCCGACGACCTGCGCGACGCGCACCGCCGCATCTTCAACCGCGACACGCTGCAGGTGGGGGTGGTGGGCGACATCACTGCCGCGGAGCTCGGGCCGCTGCTCGACAAGGTCTTCGGCGACCTGCCGGAGAAGGGGCCGGAGCTGCCGCCGCTCCCCGAGGCGAAGCCCGCCATGGGGCCGAAGCTGAAGGTCATCGAGCGCGACATGCCGCAGAGCGTCATCGCCTTTGGCACCGAGGGCATCAAGCGTGACGACCCGGACTTCATCCCGGCCTTCGTGATGTCGGAGATCCTCGGCTCGGGCGGCCTCACCTCGCGCCTTTCGGAAGAGATCCGCGAGAAGCGCGGCCTCACCTATGGCGTCAGCTATGGCCTCTCGCCCATGGCCCGCGTCGGCCTCTATGCCGGATCGCTGCAGACCAAGAACGAGTCCGCCGGCGAGGCGCTCGATGCAGCCCGCCAGGTCATCGCCACCTATGCCGAGCAGGGCCCCACGCAGGAAGAGCTCGACGAGGCCAAGACCTTCCTCACCGGTTCCTACGCCCTGCGCTTTTCCTCCAACGCGGCCATCGCCAGCCAGCTCCTTGCCCTGCAGCAGCAGAATCTGGGGATCGACTATGTCCAGAAGCGGAACTCCCTGGTGGAGGCCGTGACGCTGGACCAGGTCAAGGCCCAGGCCAAGCGCCTGCTGCACCCGGACCGGCTGATCGTTACGGTGGTCGGCAGGCCCGAGGGCGTGAAGTAGGCCCGGCGCAGCGAGCCCTTGGCCCGCGCTTTGCCCGGGAGAAGGACTTGTGGCAGCATCCTTGCCAGCCTTGCTAAGCTCCATCCATGCGAATCCGGCGTCTATCCGAAGGAACGGTGAACCGCATCGCGGCGGGCGAGGTGATCGAGCGCCCCGCGAGCGTGGTGAAGGAACTCGTCGAGAACGCCATCGATGCCGGCGCGGGCCAGGTCGACGTCGCCTTCCGCGGCGGCGGCAAGAGCCTGATCCGCGTCTCGGATGACGGCATCGGCATGGGGCCGGAGGACCTCGCCCTCGCGGTCGAGCGCCATGCCACCTCGAAGCTCGCCGATGACGACCTGATCGACATCCGCTTTCTCGGCTTTCGCGGCGAAGCGCTGCCCTCGATCGGTGCGGTCAGCAGGCTCGCCATTTCTTCCCGTCCGCGCAGTGGCGGCGATGCCCACGTCATCACGGTGGAGGGCGGCCACCTCACGCCGCCCCGCCCGGCGGCGCTCAACCTCGGCACCGAGATCGACGTCAAGGACCTGTTCTTCGCAACGCCGGCCCGCCTCAAGTTCCTCAAGGCCGACCGCACCGAGACGGTCGAGGCCGCCGAGGTGGTGCGCCGCATGGCGCTGGCGCACCCGATGGTCGGCTTCTCCTTCGTCACCGAGGAACGCCGCCTCGTCGACGCGCCGAAGGAGGAGGGCGAGGAGGCGCGCATCCGCCGCATCCTCGGCTCCGAGTTCATGGAAAACGCCGTGCCCTTCGAACTGGAACGCGAGAGCGTCCGGGTGCGGGGTTTTGCCGGGCTGCCCACTGCGGCGCGGGCCAATTCCGCCCAGCAATACATGTTCGTCAACGGCCGCAGCGTGAAGGACAAGCTGATCTCAGGCGCCATCCGCGGCGCCTATGCCGACGTGCTGCCCGCGGGCCGCTTCCCGGCACTCGTGCTCTTCCTCGATTGCCCGCCGGAGCGGGTGGACGTGAACGTCCATCCCGCCAAGGCCGAGGTGCGCTTCCGCGATGGCGGCTTGGTGCGTGGCCTCATCGTCAGCGCCATCCGCGAGGCGCTGGCAGGAAAGCGCGCTCCCGACACCGGCCTGTCGCGCCAGACGGCCTCGTCCTTCCGGCCGGTGATGCCGCGCCCCTTCAACCACAGGGGCTTCGACGAGGCGGAGAAGCAGGCGGCGCTGGCAATGAACATGCCGCCGGCCTCGGCCCCGGTGGCCGAACCGCAGGTGCCGCAGCCCGACTATCCGCTGGGCAATGCCCGCGCCCAGATCCATGACAACTACATCGTGGCCCAGACGAAGGACGGCTTCGTGCTGGTCGACCAGCACGCCGCACATGAGCGTCTCGTCTATGAGCGCCTGAAGCGCGAGCGGGCGGAGCGCGGCATCGAAACCCAGCCGCTGCTGGTGCCGGAGGTCGTCGACCTCGACCCGGTGCAGGTGGAGCGCCTTGCCGGTGCCGCCGAGATGCTGGCGCAGGGCGGCCTCGTGCTGGAAGGCTTCGGCGATGGCGCGGTCATCATCCGCGAGGTGCCCGCCGCCATCGGCAAGGCGGACATCGCAGGGATCGTGCGCGACGTGGCGGATGAACTGGCCGAACTCGGCGTCACCACCCGCGTCGAGGAGCGCATCAACCACGTGCTGGCCACCATGGCCTGCCACAACTCCGTCCGCTCGGGCCGCAAGCTGCGGCCGGAGGAAATGAACGCGCTCCTGCGCGAGATGGAGGCAACGCCCAACTCAGGCCAGTGCAACCATGGCCGCCCGACCTTCATCGAACTGAAGCTCGCCGACATCGAAAAGCTGTTCGGGCGGCGCTAGGCGCTCGCCTTCCCCCTCATGCCGTCATCCCGGCGAAGGCCGGGAGGTGGATCCAACTTTCTTGCGGCACCGACGTCGGTCCAGTGAGTCACCTCCCCCGGGCCTCACCCGGGGGGCTTTGCCACCTCCGCCAGAAAAGGATGCGCGGATCAAGTCCGCGCAAGGTGAAAACATGGGAGTGAATGCGCGTCCACAAGAGCGGGCCTTCACGCGCGGGCATGAAGGAAAGGGATCAGACCTCGCTCACCTTGTACTGGGCCTTCTCCAGCCAGGCCGGGTTGATCTCCACGCCCCAGCCCGGCGCATCCGTCACCGTGGCCTTGCCGTCCTCGATCCGGTAGGGCTCGCCGAGGAACAGGTCATACTGCCAGGGATAGTAGTCCGCGCCCTCGATCGAGAATTCGAGATACTTGCCGGCATTGGGAATGGCGCGCAGCAGGTGCATGGTGCACATGGTGACGAGCGACAGGTTGGCCGCATGCGGCGTCACCGGCAGCCCCGCTTCCTCCGCCATCCGGCACACCCGCAGGGTGCGCAGCATGCCGCCCATGTACATCACGTCCGGCTGCACCACGTCCACCGCACGCATGCCGATCATGGTCTCCCATGCCGTGAACTCGCAGTCCTGCTCGCCGCCTGTCACGTCGATCGAGAGGGCATCGGTGACCTGCTTGGTCCAGGCGAATTCCCAATAGGGGCAGGGCTCCTCGAAGTGCCCGATCCCCTCGGCCTCGAGCAGCCGGCCTACCTCGATGGCGCGGTTGGGCGAATAGCAGGAATTGGCATCGACGAGCTTCGCCACGCCGTCGCCCAGGGCGCGCGACACGGTCGGCACGATCGCCTCGGTGCGGCCCGGCCATTCGTCACGGTCGCGCCCGCACTCGGAGCCGACACGCCACTTGAAGGCGTCGAAGCCGAATTCGTCGCGCAAAGCGCAGAGCCGCGCCGCCTCGTCGTCCGGGGTGATGTCGCGCTTCATCGAGGAGGCATAGGCGCGCAGCTTGCCGGGCGTGCCGCCCAGCAGCGCGGTCACCGGCTTGCCCTCCAGCTTGCCGCGCAGGTCGAGAAGTGCGGTGTCCAGCCCCGTCATGGCGCGGCGCAGGTAGGAGCCGGGATATTTGTGCTCGCGCTCGCTGATCAGTTCCAGCGTATCCGCGAAGTCCAGCGCATCGGTGCCCAGCGCATGCCGCGCCACCTGGCGGTGGAAGACCTCGCAGGTGATGTCGGCATTGTAGGTCGAGACCTGGCCCCAGCCCTGGGCGCCCGTGTCGCTCGTCGCGCGAACGAATCCCACGAACTCGTTGCAGAAGGTTTCAAGCTTTCTGATCTTCACGTCATTCTCCCCGGTAGAACCTGATTGTCGTGTCGCCATAGTCGCGCGCGTCGATCAGCGCGAGACCGGCAATATCCTTGATCGCGGCCTTCTGCGACTCCTCCAGGACGACGATGCCGCCTGGGTTCAGCCAGCCTCCGGCGATCAGCGATTGCAGCGCCTCCTCGCCCAGCCCCTTGCCATAGGGCGGATCGGCGAAGACGAGGTCGAAGCGTGGCTGGGGCGAGCAGGGACCGAGATCGGTGGCATCGCGCCGCCAGATCTTGACGAGCCCGATGACGCCCAGCGCATCGGCATTCTTGCGGATCAGCCCGCGGGCTTCTGCGCTGTCTTCCACGAACTGGCAGAAGCGCGCCCCGCGCGATACCGCCTCGAGCCCCATGGCGCCCGTGCCTGCGAACAGGTCCAGCACGCGCACGCCTTCAAGCTCGAAGTCGGCAATGCCATGCGCCAGGATGTTGAACACCGATTCCCGCACCCGGTCGGTGGTCGGCCTGGTCGCCGAGCCCGAGGGCGGGGCAATGCTATGGCCTTTGAACTTTCCACCGACGATGCGCATCATCTTCCTTCTTGAAGAATTTTTCCCCGATCGAGGACTTCATCGCCCGCGTCGGCACCTCCTCGATGCCGCCGCGCGGCAGCTCGCCCAGCTGGAACGGCCCGAAGGCCGTGCGGATCAGCCGGTTCACCTGCAGGCCCAAGTGCTCGCAGATGCGCTTCACCTCGCGGTTCTTGCCTTCCTTGATGGCGATGGTCAGCCAGGTATTGTCACCCTGCACGCGTTCGATCTGCGCCTCGATGGGGCCGTAGCGCACGCCCTCCACCTCGACGCCCTTTTCCAGCTTCTTGAGCGACGCCTCGTCGATATGACCGAAGGCGCGCACGCGATACTTCCGCGTCCAGCCGGTGGCGGGCAGTTCGAGGAAGCGGGCGAGTTCACCGTCATTGGTCAGCAGCAGCAGCCCCTCGGTATTGATGTCGAGCCGCCCGATCGACACGACGCGCGGCAATTGCTCGCGCAGCTTCTCGAACACCGTGGGCCGGCCCTGCGGGTCGTGATTCGAAACGACGAGGCCGCCCGGCTTGTGATAGCGCCACAGCTTGGTCGCCTCCTTCTGCGGCAGCGGCTGGCCGTCGACCAGGATCACGTCCTTGGCCGTCACGTTGGTGGCGGCCGAGGTCAGCACCTTGCCGTTCATCTTCACCCGGCCTTCGCCGATCAGCCGTTCGGCATCGCGCCTGGAGCAGATGCCTGCCCGGGCGATCACCTTGGCGATGCGTTCACCTTCGAATTCGCTCATCTTGACCCGTGACCCTCGAATGCCTCAATTGGCACGATGCGACTGAATCTGCCAGCCCCCCTTGAAGTCGCCTTTGCCGAGGCCGAAGCCGCCGCTGCCCGCGGCGAGGTGCCGGTGGGGGCGGTGGTGGCCGATAAGGCGGGCAACGTCATTGCCCGGGCCGGAAACCGCACGCTGGAACTGAAGGACCCGACGGCCCATGCCGAGATGCTGGCGATCCGCGCCGCGGCAGAAATCCTCGGTTCCGAGCGTTTGGTGGACTGTGACCTGCACGTCACCCTCGAACCCTGCGCCATGTGTGCCGCCGCCATATCCTTCGCCCGCATCCGCAGGCTCTATTTCTCCGCCGGCGACGAGAAGATGGGCGCGGTTGAACATGGGACCCGCTTTTACGGCCAGCCCACCTGCCACCACGCGCCCGATGTTTACAGCGGCCTGGGCGAAGACCGGGCCAAGGCGCTGCTGAAAGACTTCTTCAGGGCGCGGCGATCCTGAGCCGCTTTTCCAGATCCCGCTTCAACGCGTCCTTCGCCGGCTGCGCCTGCTCCAGCACCTCCCTGATGCGGAAGAAGTCGCCGCCGGAGAAGGAGTCGATCGCCGGGCGCACATAGATGTCCGGCGGGCTGATCTGCCGCCGCAGGCTGGCCACCTGGTTGAACAGGATGAGGAGCGAGCCCACCGCCACCTCCATGTTGGAGCGGTGCTTGCCATTGGCCTCGCGCGGGCGGCCGGAGACATCCACCGCCACCACGATGTCGACGCCGTCGCGCACATGGTTGAAGGGCACCGGGTTGGTGACGCAGCCATCGACATAGCTGTGCCCGTCATATTGCGTGCCGAGGATGACGCCGGGAATGGCGATCGACGCGCCCACCGCCTTGACCAGCGGCCCGCGCTCGATCACCCGCTCTTCCATCGCATCGAAATCCGTCGCGATGACCTTGAAGGGAATGGTGAGCTCCTCGATCAGCTCGGGAAGCGTCTCCGGCAGCACCAGCCCGGCGAGCTTCTCGCCATGCACATGCAGCGAGGCGAGGCCGCGGAGTGCGAGAAGGTCGAAGGGATTGACGCGCTTCTGCCCGAAGGCGAATTTCAGCGCACCCATCCGGTCGGACAGCAGCAACTCGGCGCGCTCGCGGATGTCCTTCGCGCTCAAGCCGCCCGCATATCCAGCCCCCAGCAGCGAACCGATGGAACAGCCGGCGATCACCTTCGGCTTGATGCCAAGCTCATCGAAGACTTCCAGCACCGGAATATGCGCCAGCCCGCGCGCACTGCCGCCGCCCAGCGCGAGGCCGATCGTGGGTTCGCTCATGCCCCTGCCTTTCGTGCGAAGGACCATGCGGTTTCGGCCAGCGGCCGCACCTGCCGCGCCATCGCTGCCGCTTCCGCATTGGCCGCCGTGCCATCCCGCACCCGCCCCAGTATGCCCTGCAGGATCGCGGCGAGCCGGAAGAAGTTGTAGGCCATGTAGGTATCGAGATCGGGAATCCCGCGCCGCCCGGTGCGCTGGCAGTAATCCGCGATGTAGTCTTCAATCCGCGGCAGGCCTGGGTCGCCCTCGTGCCCCAGCAGGGAGCCGACGCCCGCACCCGTGTCCGACACCGGCATGAACCACTGCATCAGGTGGTAGGTGAAGTCCGCCAGCGGGTCGCCCAGGGTCGAGAGTTCCCAGTCCAGCACCGCGATCACGCGCGGCTCCGTCGGGTGGATGATGCAATTGTCGAGGCGGAAGTCGCCATGCACGATGGCAGCACCCGAATCCGCCGGGCATGCGCCGGGCAGCCATGCGATCAGCCTGTCCATCTCGGTGATGCTTTCGGTCTCCGACGCGCGATACTGCTCGCTCCAGCGCTTGATCTGGCGGGCCACATAGCCTTGCGGCTTGCCGAAATCGCCGAGGCCCAGCGAAGCCGGATCGAGCATGTGCAGCTGCGCGATGGTGGCATTGAGCGAGCCGAACAGCGCCGCGCGGTCGGCGGCGGACAGGCCCGGCGCCTGCGGTTCCCAGAACACCCGGCCCTCGGCATGTTCCATCACGTAGAAGGCAGCGCCGATGACGCCCTCATCGGTGCAAAGATGGAGCGGACGTGCCACCGGGAAGCCGGCGCGCGCCAGCGCCTCCGTCACGCGGAATTCGCGCTCGATGGCGTGGGCAGAGGGCAGAAGCTTGCCGAAGGGCTTGCGGCGCAGCACGTATGAACCTGCGGGTGTCGTCAGCCTGTATGTCGGGTTCGACTGTCCGCCCTTGAAGCGCGCCAGTTCCAGCGGGCCGACAAAGCCGTCAAGCGCGGTGGCGAGATAATCCGCCAGCCTTGCGGCATCGATGTCGGAGGCGGTGGTGCCGGAGAAGGCCTGCTGACGGTCAATGCGCATGGCGTTCCAGGAAGGGCAGCAACGCGTCGAGCGTTGCCTGCGGGTTCTCTTCGGCGACGAAGTGGCCGGAATCGATGCCGTGGCCCTCGGCGCTCTCGCACCACGCGTGCCATGTCTCGAGTGGCCCGTCGGTCTCGCTGGGAATGCCTGACGTGCCCCAGAGCACCAGCGTCGGGCAGGCGATCTTGCGCTCCGCCGCATGGTCCACCACGTCGGCGGCGAGGTCATAGGTGGCCCCGGCGCGATAGTCGTTGCAGGTGGCGTGGATGTGCTCGGGCGTTGCGTAGTGCAGGCGGTATTCGGACAGCGCCTCCTCGCTGAAGGCGGACAGGTCCTTGCTCTGGGTCCAGCTGGCGATGGTGTAGTCGAGGTAGCCCACGGGGTTCGGCTCGATCAGCATCTCGGGCAGCGGGTGGGGCTGGGCGAGGAACAGCCAGTGATAGGTCTTCATGGCGAGGCGGACGGTGAAGTTGTGCCACATCGCATGGGTCGGCACGATGTCGAGCACGGTGAGGCAGGAGACGGCGTCGGCGTGATCCAGCGCCATGCGATAGCCGACGCGCGCGCCGCGGTCATGGCCGACCACGGCGAAGCGCTCGTGGCCGAGCCCCTTCATCAGTGCGATCAGGTCCTGCGCCATGGCGCGCTTGGAATAGGCTTCGTTCTTGGCGTCGTTCGCGGGACAGGCGGAATAGCCATAGCCACGCAGGTCCGGCATCACGCAGGTGAAGCGCTGCATCAGGGCTGGCGCCACCTTGTGCCACATGGCATGGGTCTGCGGAAAGCCATGCACCAGCAGCAGCGGCGGGCCGGAACCGCCGACGCGGGCGAAGATCTCGACACCGTCATGGAGGTGCCGGTGTTCCTGCGTGCCGGGGAAGAGTCTGCTCATCCCGCCAGGTTACACCGCTTGGCCAGCGTGCGCAAAGATCAGTGCTGCTCCTCGCGTGCGAGTGCCCGCCAGGCGATGTCGCGGCGGCAGAAGCCCTCCGGCCAGTCGATGCGGTCGATGGCGGCATAGGCCCGGTCGCGCGCCTCGCGCACCGTCGCGCCGCGCGCCGTCACGTTCAGCACGCGCCCGCCAGTAGCGATGATCCGGCCGTCCTTCGCCGCCGTGCCGGCATGGAAGATCTCGACACCTTCCATGGCGGAGGCACCCTCGAGGCCGCGGATCTCGCTGCCCTTCACCACGTCCCCCGGATAGCCCTGGGCGCACATCACCACCGTCAGCGCCACGTCGTCGAACCAGCGCGCCGAAACCTTGTCCAGCGTGCCGTCGCAGCAGGCGAGCAGCAGGGTGACGAGATCGTCCTTCAGCCGCATCATCAGGACCTGGCATTCCGGGTCGCCGAAGCGGCAATTGTATTCGATGAGCTTGGGGCCGTCCTTCGTCAGGATCAGCCCGGCATAGAGCACGCCCACATAAGGATGCCCCATGTCCTGCAAGGCGCGGATCGTGGGCTTCACGATCTTCTCCAGCGCTTCCTCGCACAGGGCCGGCGTCATGCAGGGGGCAGGCGAATAGGCCCCCATGCCGCCGGTATTGGGTCCGGTATCGCCGTCGCCCACGCGCTTGTGGTCCTGCGCAGTGGCAAGGGGCAGGGCATTCGCCCCGTCGGTCAGCACGAAGAAGCTGGCCTCCTCGCCCTCGAGGAATTCCTCGATCACGCACTCCGCACCGCCGAACTTGCCGGAGAAGATGTCTTCCACCGCCGCGCGGGCTTCCGGCATCGCCATCGCCACCGTCACGCCCTTGCCGGCCGCAAGGCCGTCGGCCTTGATGACGATGGGCGCGCCATGCCGGTCGAGATAGGCAAGCGCCGCCGCCTTGTCGCGGAACCGGCCATAGGCGGCGGTCGGAATATTGTACTTGGCGCAGATGTCCTTGGTGAAGCCCTTGGAGCCTTCCAGCTGGGCGGGAAACTTCTTCGGCCCGAAACACTTGATGCCGGCGGCGGCGAGATCATCCGCCAGCCCTGCCACCAGCGGCGCTTCCGGGCCCACTACCACGAGGCCGATGTTCTCGGCGCGGCAGAAGGCGATCACCGCCGCATGGTCGGTCACCTTCAGGTCCAGGTTGCGGGCGATCTGGACCGTTCCGGGGTTGCCCGGCGCCACGAACAGCCTGTCGCAGAGCGGGCTCGCGGAGATGGCCCAGGCCAGCGCGTGTTCCCGGCCGCCCGATCCGATGAGGAGAATGTTCATGGCCACACCCGTTCTTGCTTTCGCCCGCCTTTTTGCATTTGATGCAGCTGATTCAAAGTGCGGAATTTGCCATGTCCAGCATCTGGGGCCATGACCCGGAAACCGGCGAGATCATCGAGGGCGGCGGCTCCAATGCCGGGGAATACTCGGTCTCCGAGATCGCCAACGCGCTGAAGCGCACGCTGGAGGACACATTCGGCCATGTGCGGGTGCGCGGCGAGATTTCCGGCTATCGCGGTCCGCATTCCTCCGGCCACTGCTATTTCTCGATCAAGGACGAGGGGGCCAAGCTCGACGCGGTGATCTGGCGCGGCAGCTTCGGGAGGCTGCGCTCGAAAATGCAGGAGGGGCTGGAGGTCATCGCCACCGGCAAGATCACGTCCTATCCGCTGAAGTCGGCCTACCAGATCGTCATCGAATCAATCGAGCCCGCCGGCGTCGGCGCGCTGATGGCGCTGCTGGAGGAGCGCAAGCGCAAGCTCACCGCCGAAGGCATGTTCGACGCCGCGCGCAAGCGACCGATCCCCTATCTGCCGAAGGTGATCGGCGTGGTCACCTCGCCCACCGGCGCGGTAATCCGCGACATCCTCCACCGCCTCAACGACCGGTTTCCCCGCCATGTGATCGTCTGGCCGGTGCGCGTGCAGGGCGAGACATGCGCGGCGGAGGTGGCTGCCGCCATCGCCGGCTTCAACGACATGGCGAAGAAGCCCGACGTCATCATCGTGGCGCGCGGCGGCGGCTCGCTCGAGGATCTGTGGGGATTCAACGAGGAGATCGTGGTGCGCGCCGCTGCGGCGAGCACCATTCCGGTGATCTCCGCCGTCGGCCACGAGACCGACACCACACTCATCGACCATGCCGCCGACCTGCGCGCGCCCACGCCCACCGCCGCGGCCGAAAAGGCCGTTCCGGTGCGGGCCGATCTGGTGGCCGAGGTGGCGCGGCTCGATGCCCGCATGCAGGGCGGCCTGCGCCGCTACATGGACGAGCGCCAGACGCGCGTTCGTTCGGCGGCGCGTGCCCTGCCGCGTCCCGATGAAATCCTCGCCCTGGTGCGCCAGCGCTTCGATTCCGCGGCGGGCCGCCTGGTGCAAGCGCTGAAGGCCAACACGCGCGAGCAGGCGACGCGCTTGAGCCGTGTGGCGCCGCGCCTGACGCTGGCGCCGATGCGCACGCTGATCGCCAGTGAGCGCCGCTCGCTCGGCCTTTCCGGCCGGCGGGCCGCGCAGGCGCTGGCACGCCTCGTCGCCTTCCAGCGTCAACGTTTCGACGGCGTCGCGAAACTGGCCGACAGCCTGTCCTACAAATCCGTGCTGCGGCGCGGATTTGCATTGGTGCGTGACGACAAGGGCAAGCCGGTGCATTACGCCGGCGATGTGAAGCAATGGGCGGCGCTGCGCCTCGAATTCGCCGATGGCGAAGTGCAGGTGCGCGAAGACAGCCCGAAGCAGGGGCGGCTGCTCTAGGGAAACTGGCCTGGGCGTGCGAGTGCCGCCGTCTTGTCAGATCGCCCACTCGCCCTTGCGCATCAGCGCTTCGGCGGAGCCGTCCGCCCGGATGCCGTCGACGTCGAGTTCGCCCGAGCCGATCATCCAGTCGACATGCACGAGGCTGGCATTGGCGCCCAGCGCCGAGAGTTCTTCCTTGGAGCGGCGTGCGCCGTCACGGATGTTCTCGGTGTAGGACTGGCCCACCGCGATGTGGCTCGCGGCATTCTCGTCGAACAGCGTGTTGTTGAAGATGATGCCGCTCTTCGAGATCGGCGAGGAATGCGGCACCAGCGCCACCTCGCCGAGGCGGGCGGCGCCCTCGTCGGTGTCGATGAGGTTGCGGAAGGCGTCCTGGCCCTTTTCCGCCGTCATCTCCACGATGCGCCCGCGGTGGAAGCGCACGCGGATCCCCTCGATCAGCGAGCCCTGGTAGGAGAGGGGCTTCGAGGAACAGACGGTGCCGTCCACCATGTCCTTGTGGGGGGCGGTGAACACTTCCTCGGTGGGAATGTTGGCATTGCAGAACACCCCGTTCAGCGCCTTGCCGCCGCCGCCCTTCCACAGGTGCTCATCCGCCAGGCCGAGCATGAGGTCGGTTCCGGGCCCCTTGTATTTCAGCGCCCTGTAGCGGCGGTCGTTGAGGAAGTCGGTGCGCCGGCGAAGATCGGCGTTGTGCTGTTCCCACGCGGCGATCGGGTCCGGCTGGTCGACCTTGGTGCAGGCGAAGATCGCTTGCCACAGCTGCGCCACCGCCTGTTCTTCGGGCAGGCCGGGGAACACGGACTTTGCCCAGGCGGGCGTCGCGGCCGCGATCACGCACCAGTTGATGGCGAAGCCGGTGATGAGTTCGAGCGCCGGACGATAGGCCATGGACCGCGCCTTGTTGGCGCGCGCCAGCTTCGCCGGATCCTGGCCCGCCAGCAGGGCAGGGTTCTCGCCTGCGATGGCCAGGCGCGCCGCACCGCCGCGGAAGGCCTCGGCCATGCCGTTGAACAGCCAGCCGGGCGCCGCGTCGAAGCTGTCCTCCGGCGCGAAGCGGTAGCGCGCCAGCGTCGTCTCGTCGTCGGCATAGACGGTGGTGACGAGGTTGGCCCCGGCCCGATAGGCGTGTTCGGTGATGCGCCGCACCAGCGGCACGGCGTCGAGCGGCGCGGTGATCACCAGCTGCTGGCCCTTCTGGAGGTTCAGGCCGGTGCGGACGGCGAGCCTGGCATAGCTGTCGAGAAGCACGTCATGGGTCATGGAGGCAAATTTATACGCAACCGCTCCGGCTTGTCCAAGTTTTCGGCGTCTTCAAAATGCTGCAAGTTGCCGCTATCGTGGACCCATGAATTACCTCGATCCGAAGCCGGCGCGGCGTGAGGCGGTGGTGCGCTATCTCGATGCCGAGTTCCAGGTGCTGCGCGAGGGCGACTTCGTGCTCTGCGCCGCCACCGGCGCGGCGATTGCCCTGGCGGACCTGCGCTACTGGAATGTTCCGCGCCAGCAGCCCTATGGCTCGGCCGAGGCGGCGTTCGGCCAGCGCCTCACAGACCGGGCGTGAGGGTCTTCAGGTAAGCCTCGACCTCGGACTGGTACAGCACCAGCAGGTTGGCGCCCAACACGGCCAGCTGCGCGAACAACGTCAGGCCTGCTCCCATGGGCGCCGCTCCGGCGGCCTTCCGAATGGCGTAAAGCGCGAGGAAAAAGGCATTGAGGGCCAGGAGGCGCACATACATGGGCGGGTTCCCGGCTGCCAGGAAGGCAAAGGACTGGTCCCATTTCGCAAGGTGAAGGTAATCCAGCATCCCGCTCCCGTCCGTTGCGCGGGCTGGAATCCTACCGCCAAGCCGTGTATAGGCCAAGCCGATTTCACCGTAGGTAAGGGGTTCCTCCCCTCTGGAGTAAGCGAAATGACGACGAACTGGACACCTGACAGCTGGCGGAACTTCCCGGTCGTGCAGGTGCCGGATTACCAGGACCAGGCCAAGCTGAAGTCGGTCGAGGAACAGCTCGCCGGCTACCCGCCGCTGGTTTTTGCGGGCGAGGCCCGCAAGCTGAAGCGCAAGCTGGCCCGCGTTGCCGAGGGAAAAGGTTTTCTGCTCCAGGGCGGCGACTGCGCCGAGAGCTTCGCCGAGCATTCGGCTGACAATATCCGCGACTTCTTCCGCGTCTTCCTGCAGATGTCCGTCGTCCTCACCTTCGCCGGCGGCCAGCCGGTGGTGAAGGTCGGCCGCATCGCCGGCCAGTTCGCCAAGCCGCGCTCCTCGCCCACCGAGGTGGTGGATGGCGTCGAGCTGCCGATCTATCGCGGTGACATCGTCAACGGTGCGGAAGCGACCCTCGAGGCCCGCCGTCCGGACCCGGAGCGCCAGATCATGGCCTATCGCCAGTCTGCCGCCACGCTGAACCTGCTGCGCGCCTTCGCCCAGGGCGGCTATGCGAACCTCGAGCACGTCCACAAGTGGACGCTCGACTTCCTGAAGGATTCGCCCGCCTATGAGCGCTACCAGGAAATCTCGGATCGCATCACCGAGACGGTGGGCTTCATGCGCGCCTGCGGCATCAACGCCGACACCGCGCCGCAGCTGCGCACCACGGATTTCTTCACCAGCCACGAGGCGCTTCTGCTCGGTTACGAGCAGGCGCTGACCCGCGTCGATTCCACCTCCGGCGACTGGTATGCCACCTCCGGCCACATGCTGTGGATCGGCGACCGCACCCGCCAGCCGGACCATGCGCATGTCGAGTTCATGCGGGGCGTGAAGAACCCGATCGGCCTCAAGTGCGGCCCGTCGCTGAAGCCGGACGAATTGATCCGCCTCATCGATGCGCTGAACCCGGAGAACGAGCCGGGCCGCCTCACCCTCATCGCGCGCTTCGGCGCGGACAAGGTTGAGAAGCACCTGCCGGATCTCATTCGCGCGGTGAAGCGCGAGGGCAAGGTCGTCGTCTGGTCCTGCGACCCGATGCACGGTAACACGGTGAAGTCGACGAGCGGTTACAAGACCCGCCCCTTCGAGTCCGTGCTTGGCGAAGTGCGCCGCTTCATGGCCGTGCACCAGGCGGAAGGCACCCATGCCGGCGGCATCCATGTCGAGATGACCGGCAAGGACGTGACCGAATGCACCGGCGGCTTGCGCGCGCTCCGCGACGAGGACCTGAACGACCGCTACCACACCTTCTGCGACCCGCGCCTCAACGCCGCCCAGGCGCTGGAACTCGCCTTCCTCGTCGCCGAGGAAATCAAGAAGGAAATGGCCTCGCGCCCCAAGACTGACGACGACGACATCGTCGAAGCCGCCGAGTAAGCATTCGGCCATCGCGGACCGTATCTCATCACGACTCCACCTTCGCCCGGCTTGACCGGGCGATCCTCTTTGGTGCGCCGAGAAAAGGATGCGCCGGTCGAGCCGGGGAAAGGTGAGTGTTGGGATGGTCCGGATAACGGAGGATGACCACTCTTTTTGGACCCCCGCATTTTCCGGGGGTTGAAAGCACCGTGACCCGGCCCTAACTGTGACGTCTCAGGTTACGGAATGAGCGGAGCGGACATGATCGAGCTTTACCACTGGCCCACCCCCAACGGGCACAAGATCACGATTTTCCTCGAAGAAGCGGGTCTTCCCTACACCATCCACCCGGTCGATATCGGCAAGGGCGACCAGTTCAAGCCGGACTTCCTGAAGATCGCGCCCAACAACCGGATGCCCGCGATCATCGACACGGCCCCGGCCGATGGCGGCAAGCCGGTGTCGGTGTTCGAATCCGGCGCCATCCTGCTCTATCTTGCGGAAAAGACGGGACTCTTCATCCCCAAGGACCTGCGCGGGCGGGTGGAAGTGCTGCAGTGGCTGTTCTGGCAGATGGGCGGGCTTGGACCCATGTCCGGCCAGGCGGGGCACTTCGCCATCTATGCACCCGAGAAGATCCCCTACGGCATCGAGCGCTACACCAAGGAAGTGAACCGCCTCTATGGCGTCATGAACAAGCGCCTCGCCGATCGGCCCTATCTCGCCGGCGACTATTCGATCGCCGACATGGCGTCCTATCCCTGGGTCGTTCCCCATGAGCGCTACAGCCAGGACCTCAACGACTTCCCGCACCTCAAGCGCTGGTTCGAGGCCATCAAGGCGCGCCCTGCCGTGGCCAAGGTCTATGCCGCGGTGGACCCGTCCTACCAGAAGCCCATGACGGACGAGGCGAAGAAGATCCTCTTCGGCCAGACGGCGCGCCCCTAGACCGGCATCGCCATTGCCGCTGGCCTGCGGCGGAACTCGGACAGGATGTGCAGGAACAGGGCGGCGAGCACGATGCCGCCGCCCACCAGCGTCTGCACCGACGGCGTCTCGCCCAGGAACACGAAGACCCAGAGCGGCGTGAAGGGCACTTCGAGCGCGGCCAGCAGCGTCGCCTCTGCCGCCGGCACGCGCTTCGATCCGAAGGTATAGAGCGCGAGGCCCGCCGCATTTTGCACGATGCCGAAGGCCGCGCAGAGCAGGAAATCATGCGTGGTGATCGACATCGGGTCTGCGAACCACCAGCAGGCCAGCGAGCAGATCCAGGCCGATGCCGCCATGGCCGGCAGCATCGGCACGTCGCGGTACTTGCGCATGATGGTGGTGAAGCCCGCCATCGACAGCGTCATCAGCACGGCGAGGAACTGGCCGAACAGGCTGCCGCCCATCTTGGCGCCCCACAGCATCACGCCCACGCCCAAGAGCGCCACCGTGCTGCCGATGAGGGTGGAGCGCGACGGCTTCTCGCCGATCACCATGTAGGCCAGCGCCGCCGTCATGAAGGGCACGGTCGCATAGATCACCATGGCGTCCGCGACGCTCGTGTAGCGCAGCGAGCCGATCCCCGTGATCATTCCGGCGGCCGACAGCAGCGCCACGCCGAGTGCGGGCCAGCGCAATGAGCGCAGGATGGCGAGGCTCTTTCCCCGCTCCATCAGCAGGAACAGCGCGAAGACGGCCGAGCCCGAGAACAGCCCACGCCAGAACAGCATGGTCGTGAGGTCGGCGCTGATGCCGCGCACGAAGAGGCCCGAGCTGGACCAGCACAGGGCCGCCGCCGCGACGAGCAGCAGGCCGGTCTGGTGCTGGCGGTGTTCCGATTGCGTCACGCCCGATTCCCCGAAATCCCGGGAAAGCATTAACCATCAGCGCCCTGCGCCGGTAGGGGCGAAACGGCATGGCACGCCCGCAAATTGCCCAAACACTTGACCTTTTGGGCCTCCTGACGCATGGTGCGCGCCGAAATGACCCGCCGCCCCGCCATCGCCGCCATTTGCGGCCTGATTATTTGCAGCTAGCCGAAAACCGCTGGCAGGGCGCCCTTTGACCTAAATCCAAGACAAAGCGTACCCGGGCCGGCAAGCCTGAGGATCGACATGTCTTTGCGCCTCTACAACACGCTGACCCGCACCAAGGAAGAGCTCGTCCCGCTCGATCCCAAGAACGTGCGCATGTATGTCTGCGGGCCCACGGTCTATGACTTCGCCCATATCGGCAATGCGCGGCCGGTGATCGTCTTCGATCTGCTCTTCCGCCTGCTGCGCCAGATCTATGGCGCGGATCACGTCACCTATGTCCGCAACATCACCGACGTCGACGACAAGATCAACGCGCGGGCACTCCGCGACTTCCCGAACCTGCCGCTGAACGAGGCGATCCGCAACGTCACCGAAAAGACGGCCAACCAGTTCTTCGCCGATGTGGAGAAGCTGGGCTGCCTCCAGCCCACCGTGCAGCCGCGCGCCACCGACAATATCCCGCAGATGATCACGCTGATCGAGATGCTCATCAGGCGCGGCCATGCCTATCAGGCGGCGGGCGAGGTGCTGTTCAGCGTCGACTCCATGCCGGATTATGGCCGCCTCTCGCAGCGCAATCTCGAGGACCAGCAGGCCGGTGCCCGCATCGCGGTTGACGCCCACAAGAAGAACCCGGCCGACTTCGTGCTGTGGAAGCTTTCGTCTGACGACGAGCCCGGCTGGGCCAGCCCGTGGGGCCGCGGCCGCCCCGGCTGGCACATCGAGTGCTCCGCCATGAGTAACCGCTACCTCGGCGAGGTCTTCGACATCCATGGCGGCGGGCTGGACCTGATCTTCCCGCACCACGAAAACGAGATCGCCCAGACGCGCTGCGCCTTCGGCACGGCCGTGATGGCGAACATCTGGATGCACAACGGCTTCCTGCAGGTCGAGGGCCAGAAGATGTCGAAGAGCCTCGGCAACTTCTTCACCATCAACGAGCTCCTGGCCGACTGGCCGGGCGACGTGCTGCGCTTCAACATGCTGCGCACCCACTATCGCCAGCCCATCGACTGGACGATCAAGAGCCTCGAGGAAAGCTGGCGTACGCTGGAGAGCTTCTTCAACAACGCCGGCGCGGTTCATGCGGAGCAGGCAAGGATCGGTGCTTCGGTGCGCGATGCCCTGATGGACGACCTCAACACGCCCAAGGCCATCGCCGAACTCCACGCGCTGGACAAGCCGGGCCGCCAGACCGAACTCGGCGAAACGCTGAAGGCGCTGGGCTTCACCGGCAATCTCGCCTCGCCCAAGGCCGAGGCTTCCGTGGACGAAGCCGCCGTCAACGCCCTCATCACCGCCCGCCTCGATGCCCGCAAGGCCAGGAACTGGGCCGAGAGCGACCGCATCCGCGACCAGCTCGCCTCCATGGGCATCGCCATCAAGGACAACAAGGACGGCACCACGAGCTGGGAGGTGAAGCGGTGATCTCCTCATTCACCCCCAAATGTCGTCATCCCGGCGAAGGCTCCATGATGGGTCTCGCATCATGACCCCTGAAAACAAGCCCTGGCACGACAATCTGCCGTTCCCGAAGCGCTGGCTTCTCTACATCGCGCTCAAGCTCGTGGTGCTGGCGCTCGCCGTCTATCTCGCACTTCACTGGAAAGGCCTGCTGTAATGGCCCGCGAACGCATCTACCTGTTTGACACCACGCTGCGCGACGGCCAGCAGACGCCGGGCGTCGACTTCTCGCTCGAGGACAAGCTCGTCGTCATGGACCTGCTGGACGAGCTGGGAGTCGATTACATCGAGGGCGGCTATCCGGGCGGCAACCCGACCGACACCGCGCTGTTTGCCACCGAGCGCAAGACGCGCGCCACCTTCACCGCCTTCGGCATGACCAAGCGGGCAGGGCGCTCCGTCTCCAACGATGCAGGCCTCCAGCAGCTCCTGCAGGCCAAGTCGAAGGCCGCCTGCTTCGTCGCCAAGTCCTGGGATTATCATGTCCGCGTGGCGCTGGGCTGCAGCAATGAGGAGAACCTCGAGTCGATCCGCCAGACGGTCGAGGCCGCGAAAGCGGCAGGCAAGGAAGTCCTCATCGACTGTGAGCATTTCTTCGACGGCTTCAAGGCCAACCCGGCCTATGCCATCGCCTGCGCGGAAGCCGCCTACAAGTCCGGCGCGCGCTGGGTCGTGCTGTGCGACACCAATGGCGGCACGCTGCCCTCCGAAGTCGGCGCCATCGTGCGCCATGTCACGAACCACGTGCCGGGCAGCCACCTTGGCATCCATGCGCACAATGACACCGAGCATGCGGTGGCCAATTCGCTGGCCGCCGTCGATGCCGGGGTGCGCCACATCCAGGGCACGCTCAACGGCATCGGCGAGCGCTGCGGCAATGCCAACCTCGTGTCGATCATCCCCACGCTGGTGCTGAAGCCGCATTTCGCCGAACGCTTCGAAACCGGCATCGACGCCGAGCGCCTCACGCGCCTCACCCACATTTCGCGCGGCTTCGATGAGCTCCTGAACCGCTCGCCCAACAAGCAGGCGCCCTATGTGGGCAAGAGCGCCTTTGCCACCAAGGCCGGCATCCATGCCTCGGCGCTCATGAAGGAGCCGGAGACATATGAACACGTGCCGCCGGACTCGATCGGCAACCGCCGCCAGGTTCTCGTCTCCGACCAGGCCGGCAAGTCGAACCTCGTCGCGGCCCTGCAGCGCACCGGCCTCGAGGTCTCGAAGGACGACCCGCGCCTCGACGGGTTGCTGCGCGACGTGAAGGAGCGCGAGGCCATGGGCTATGCCTATGACGGCGCGGACGCCTCCTTCGAACTCCTCGCCCGCCGCGCGCTGGGCACGGTTCCGAAGTATTTCGACGTCATCTCCTTCCGCGTCATCGTCGAGGAGCGCGACAAGGAGATGATCTCCGAGGCCGTGGTCAAGGTGAAGGTGGACGACCAGGTCTATCTCAACGCCGGCGAGGGCAACGGCCCCGTCAACGCCCTCGACGTGGCCTTGCGCAAGGACCTCGGCAAGTACCAGCGCTTCATCGACGACATGGAGCTCTCGGACTTCAAGGTGCGCATCCTCAATGGCGGCACCGGGGCCACCACCCGCGTTCTGATCGAGAGCCGCGACGGCAAGGGCAACCGCTGGTTCACCGTCGGCGTGTCGCCCAATATCGTGGACGCCTCCTTCCAGGCCCTCTCCGACGCGCTGGTCTATAAGCTGGTGCGCGAAGGGGTGTCGGCCGACTGAGAGTCATGCGCCGGGCACATGCGGGCAAGGCCCCTGTGGGGTTTGCCCCGCCACCCCCTCGGGTCTAAACGGCCCGGATGACCGTCGCCCACGAGAATGCCGAGCCCAAGCCCGCCGCGCGCGCCCTGAGCAGCGCCGAGATCGGCGTGCTGCTGGCCATCGGCGCGCATCTCGTCTGGGGCGGCATGGCCGTCTATTTCGGCCAGATCCGCTACATCTCGCCCATGGAGATCGCGGTGAACCGCGGTGTCTGGGCGCTGCCGATCGCAGCGGCCGTGGTCTGGTACATGGGCCAGTGGCGCGACGTGTGGCGCGCGGTGAAGAACCCGAAGCACCTCGCCATCCTCACCCTCACCGCGGGCCTCATCGTCTTCAACTGGGGCTTCTACGTCTGGTCCATCCAGGTCGGCCGCACTCTGGAATCGAGCCTCGGA
>CAYYTH010000038.1:0-32459 GCA_964474665.1 uncultured Aestuariivirga sp. | reverse complement strand
GAGCTTGGCGCGCGGGTCGTAGTTCTTGTAGACGCGGTGGCCGAAGCCCATCAGGCGGAAGTTGGAGGTCTTGTCCTTCACCTTGGCGATGAAGTCCGGAACCTTGGCCGGGTCTCCGATCTGCTGCAGCATCTCGAGCGCCGCCTCGTTGGCGCCTCCATGGGCGGGGCCCCACAGGCAGGCGATGCCCGCTGCGATGCAGGCGAAGGGGTTGGCGCCCGACGAGCCCGCAAGGCGCACCGTCGAGGTCGAGGCATTCTGCTCATGGTCGGCGTGCAGGATGAAGATCCGGTCCATGGCGCGCGCCAGGATCGGGTTCACCACATAGTCCTCGCAGGGCACGGCAAAGCACATGCGCAGGAAGTTCGCGGCGTAGCTCAGGTTGTTCTGCGGGTAAACGAAGGGCTGGCCGATGTGGTACTTGTAGGCCATGGCGGCGATCGTCGGCAGCTTGGCGATCATCCGGTGCGAGGCGATCTCGCGCTGGCGGGCGTCGTTGATGTCGGTCGAGTCGTGGTAGAAGGCCGACATGGCGCCCACCACCGCCACCATCACCGCCATCGGGTGCGCGTCGCGGCGGAAGCCCTGGAAGAACCGGGTCATCTGCTCGTGCACCATGGTGTGGTAGGTGATGTTCTTCTCGAACTCCTTGCGCTGGGAAGGGGTCGGAAGCTCGCCGTAATAGAGCAGGTAGCAGGTCTCCAGGAAGTCGCCGTGCTCGGCCAGCTGCTCGATCGGGTAGCCGCGGTACAGGAGCACGCCCTCGTCGCCGTCGATGTAGGTGATCTTCGACTCGCAGGAGGCGGTGGAGGTGAAGCCCGGGTCGAAGGTGAAGGCCCCCGTCTGGGCATAGAGCTTGGTGATGTCGACGACGTCCGGGCCGATGGTGCCGGACTTGACCGGCATCTCGACCGACTTTCCTGCGAGCTCGAGAACTGCCTTCTTCGGATCGTCAGCCATTGTGGGCTCCCATCTCTGTATCTGCCTTTTTCTCGTCACGAACTATTGCACCGCAGCATAGAAAGGTCAACGTCACTGACCTGATGCTTTGGTCGAGCCGCATGGCAGGCAGACGCCGGCTGCCATGCTCCTGCGCATCACGTTGCTGGCATGTCAGCAACTGCTGTGCATCCAGATCGCAACATTCTGCGACCGAAACGCAACGGTTTTGCATCCTGCCGACAACCATTTTGCCCCCGCAAAGTTGCGTGAGGGCGATGAGCAGCTTCCCTCCCCCTTGTGGGGAGGGGGAGGGGTGGGGGGAGGTTCCGCGAGTCCAGGCTCCACCTTCGGAGCCCCGGCACCCCCACCCTCGATCCCTCCCCGCAAGGGGGAGGGAGGTCCTTCACACCGCCTGGTCACGCAGCCGTGCAAGCGACTCCTCGCGTCCCAGCACCTCGAGCACGTCGAAGATGCCGGGCGAGGTCGAGGTGCCGGTCAGCGCGGCGCGCAGCGGCTGTGCCACCTTGCCGAGCTTCAGGCCTTGTGCTTCAGCATGCGTTTTTACAGCTGTTTCAATATCTTGCGCCTGCCAGTTCTTAATCTGCTCGAGGACGGGGATGACGCTCGCCAGCACGGGTGCGCCGCCGTCCTTGATGATCTGCTGCGCCTTGTCGTCCATCGGCAGGGGCCGCTTGGCGAACAGGAACTGGGCGCCATTCTTCAATTCCACCAATGTCTTGGCGCGCTCCTTTAAACCCGGAAGTGCGCGCAGCAGCTTGGCCATCATGGCCTCGTCGATCTGGGCCGCCATGGCCTTGCCGCCCTCGGCATGCGGCAGGAAATCAATGAACGACATCAACAGCTTGTCATCCGGCATGTGGCGGATGTAGTGCCCGTTCAGGTTCTCCAGCTTGGCGAAGTCGAAGCGCGCCGCCGACTTGCCGATGGCGTCGAGGTCGAACCACTCCACCAGCTGCTCGGTCGAAAAGATCTCGTCATCGCCATGGCTCCAGCTCAGGCGCGCGAGATAATTCCTCATTGCTTCAGGGAGATAGCCCATGGCGCGATAGGCCTCGACGCCGAGCGCGCCGTGGCGCTTGGACAGCTTTGCGCCGTCCGGCCCATGGATCAGCGGGATATGGCTCATGTGCGGCACCCGCCAGCCCATCGCCTTGTAAATCTGGGTCTGCCGGGCGGCATTGGTCAGGTGGTCGACGCCGCGGATGATGTGGGTCACGCCCATGTCGTGGTCGTCCACCACCACCGACAGGTTATAGGTCGGATTGCCATCCGAACGCAGGATGATCAGATCGTCCAAGTCCTTGTTCGGAATGACGACTCTGCCCTGGACGGCATCCTCGATCACGGTCTCGCCCTCCTGCGGGGCTTTGAAGCGTATGGCCGGTTTCACGCCCGCCGGCGCCTCCGACGGGTCGCGGTCGCGCCAGGTTCCGTCATACCGGATCGGCCGCTTCTCGGCCTCGGCCCTGGCCCGCATCTCCTCCAGGTCCTGCGGGGTGCAGTAGCAGCGGTAAGCCTTTCCCTGGGCTAGCAGTTCCTCCGCCACCTGCCGGTGGCGCTCGGCCCGCCCGTACTGCGAAACGGGCTCCCCGGCCCAGTCGAGGCCGAGCCAGGTCAGCCCCTCGATGATGGCGTCGATGGCCTCGGCGGTCGAGCGCTCACGGTCCGTATCTTCAATCCGCAGCAGCATTTTTCCGCCCGTGTGCCGGGCATAGGCCCAGTTGAACAGCGCCGTGCGTCCGCCGCCGATGTGCAGAAAACCCGTGGGCGAGGGGGCGAAGCGGGTGACGACTGGCGATGACATGGGCGCCGTTCTCCGTATTGACTGACGTAAGGGAAGGTGATTGCGTAGTGCGAGCCGCCGCTTAGCACACCGCCGGGCGGCCTGTAAGGGGAGTGCGATGTCGCTGGCCGTGATGGACCATGCGGGAGCCGATGTGGCACCCCGCAGGGCCCGGCTTGCAGACGTTTGCAGGAGCGCCGTCGCGGCCCAGCAGGGGCGCAGATTCCTCTGGAGTGCACCCGCCTTATCCATTGGAATCGCAACCTATTTCCTTCTGCCTGACGAACCGGCCGCGGTGCTGCTCGTGGTCCTGGGCCTCCTCGCCGTCTCGCTCATGTGGCTGGGCCGCGCCCGCGGTCCGGTGCTGCTGGCCGGCGTGGCAATCATGGGCTTCGTCCTCGCCGGAGCCCAGTCGTGGCGCGCCGCCACGCCGTTGCTCGCGGCCGCCACCGGCGAGGTGACCGTCACCGGCCAGGCCATCTCGGTCAACCGCAGTGCCCGGGCCCGGCTGGTGATGATCCTCGCGCCGGAGCAGATCGAGGGCATCGCGCCCGAGCGCCTGCCCAAGCGTCTGCGCCTCACGCTGCCGGAGAAGATGGGAACCACGCCAGCGGGCGCGCGCGTCACTTTCAAGGCGCGCCTCGCGCCGTTGCCCAGCCCCGTGGCGCCCGGCGCATTCGACTACGGGCGCAGCCTCTGGCTCGACGGCATCGGGGGCACGGGGCGGGTGACCTCCGAGGCCATGACCGTGCTGGAACAGCCGCCGTCGGTGCTCGCCCCCGGCGCATGGCTGGCGTCGCTGCGTGCCGCCATGGGCCAGCGCATCCACGCGGCAATGGACGAGCCTTACGCCTCCTTCGCCGAGGCCCTGATCACCGGCGAGCGCAGCACCATCCCGCCGGAGATCAACAAGAGCCTTCTTGTTTCGGGCCTTTTCCACATCCTCTCCATCTCCGGGCTCCACATGTGGCTGGTGGCCGGCGGGGTGTTCTGGGCGGTGCGGGCGGTGCTGGCGCTGGCACCGCCGCTTGCGCTGCGCGTCCCGATCCGGAAATGGGCCGCCGCCGCGGCGCTGCTGATGGGCCTGTTCTACTTGCTGCTGGCGGAAGGCGGTGTCGCCACCGCGCGCTCCTTCATCATGGTGGCCATCGTGTTCTTCGCGGTCATCGTCGACCGGCCGGCGCTGCCTCATCGCTGCCCGCGGCCTATCACTTCGGCCGGATTTCACCCTATGGCGTGATCGCCAATGGCCTTGCCATTCCGGTCGTCGGCCTCCTCGTCATGCCCTTCGCGATGATGGCGGTGGTGCTCATGCCCTTCGGCCTCGAACACCTGCCGCTCGTGGTGATGGGATGGGGGCTGGAACTGGTGATCGCGATCTCCAACTGGGTGGCGAGCCTTCCCGGCGCGAATGAGGTGGTTCCCCGGCCTCCGCTGGCCGCCATGGTCGTGGTCAGTGTCGGCATGATGCTGCTGTGCCTTCTTGCCGGGCCGGTGCGGCTTGCCGGGCTCGCGGTGATGGCGGCAGGCACGCTGCTGGTGTCCGCCGCCTCTGCGCCACCCGACCTTCTGGTCGAGGCGACCGGCGCCAATGTCGCGCTGCTCGATGCCTCCGGCCGCCTCGTGCCGGCCCAGCCCCGCCGTGCCCGCTTCGCCGTCGAGAAATGGCTGCAGGCGAACGGCGAGGAAGCGACGCCGGCCGAGGCGGTGCGCCGGGAGGGCTGGATCTGTGCCGACGGCCGCTGCATCGCCAAGCTGCGCGGCAGGCGGGTTGTCTACCTGACGGGTAACGAGGAGCGGAAGATCGATTGCAACGGCGTCGATGTCTTGATTGCCGACTTCCCGCTGCGCGGCGCTTGCCGCCACGTGGCGCTCCGGATCGACCGTTTCGACCTGTGGCGGTGGGGGGCGCATGCCGTCTACCTGAACGCGCCCGAAGCCCTGGTCGTGACGGCGCGTGGCGAGCAGGGGCGGCGGCCCTGGGTCGTCGTGCCGGAACGCCGTCGCGCGTCTGATTGACTGGCGCTCCGGTTGAGAGCAAGAGGCAGCCCATGAGCAACACACCGCGCCTGACCATGAGCGAGATCCGCAAGGAGATCGATCGCATCGACGAGAGCCTCATCAAGACGCTGGCCGAGCGCCAGCGCTGGGTGGAAAAAGCCATCGTCGTCAAGAAGCGCGACGGCCTTCCGGCGCGGGACGATGCCCGGGTGCGGCAGGTCATCGACCATGTGCGTGTGCTCGCCCGCGCCCACAACGTCGACCCGGCGCTGGTGGAGACCATGTGGACCGAGATGGTCGAGTGGTTCATCGCATACGAGGAACGTTCCATCTGAGAGTCGACGCCGGGGGCGGCGGCTGGCTAGAATGCCGTCACCATGATGTTCCCCCACCTCTTCTCGCCCTTCACCCTCAAGTCCACCGAGATCCGCAACCGCATCTTCTCGACAGGGCATGACACCTACCTGCCGGAAGGTGGTCTGCCGTCCGACGCGCTGATTGCCTACCAGCGGGCGCGGGCCAGGGGCGGGGCGGGGCTGATCGTCATCCAGGTGGTCGGCGTGCACGAAACCTCGCGCTATACCGAGGCCCTGCTGATGGGCACGTCAGACGACTGCATCAAGCCGTTCTCCCGGCTGGTGGATGCCATCCACAAGGAAGGCAGCAAGGTCTTCATCCAGCTCTTCCATCCCGGACGCGAACTGCTCGGGCGGCCCTTCGGCGTCATCCAGCCGGCCTTCGCGCCATCCCATTCGCCGTCCGAGCGCTTCAAGGTCATCCCGCGCGAGATGTCGCAGTCGATGATCGGCGAGATCGTCGACGGTTTTGCCCAGGCAGCCCGGCGCATGGCGGAGGCGGGCGCCGACGGCGTCGAGATCGTCGCCAGCCACGGCTACCTGCCGGCGCAGTTCATGAACCCGAGGGTCAATCGCCGCGAGGATCAGTATGGCGGCGCCCTCGACAATCGGCTGCGCTTCACGCGGGAGGCCATTTCGGCCATCCGCCAGCAGGTTCCGGGAGAGTTCATCGTCGGCATGCGCATGTCGGGCGACGAGCATGACGAGGACGGATTGGTTGAAGACGACTCGGTGGCCATCGCCCGCGCCCTCAGCCCCGATCTCGACTATCTGAATGTCATCGCGGGCACCTCCGCAACCGCGTCCGGCGCAACGCACATCGTGCCATCCATGGCAAATTCAACAGCTTACGTGGCGCCCTTCGCGCAAAAGGTGAAGCAGGTCACTGGCAAGGCGGTGTTCGTCGCGGGCCGTATCAACCAGCCGCAGATCGCCGAGCAGGTGCTGGCCTCCGGGTCCGCGGACATGTGCGGCATGACCCGCGCGATGATTGCCGATCCGGACATGGCCAACAAGGCGCGGGCGGGCAGGCCGGATGATATCCGCGCCTGCATCGGCTGCAATCAGGCTTGCATCGGGCACTTCCAGCTCGGCCTGTCGATTTCCTGCATCCAGCATCCCGAAACCGGACGTGAACTGGACTATGCCGAAAAAGCCCCTGCGCTGCTGCGCAAGAAGGTGATCGTGGTGGGCGGCGGCCCGGCGGGGCTGAAGGCTGCCGCGGTTGCCGCCGAGCGCGGCCACGAGGTTCACCTCCATGAACGGGCGGCACAGACGGGAGGGCAGGCCCTGCTGGCCCAGCTGCTGCCCAAGCGTGCCGAATTCGGCGGCATCGCCACCAACCTGACCGCCGAAGCCGAGCGCCACGGCGCGATGATCCACCGCCGCAGCGAGGTGACGCGGGATCTGCTTCTGGCCGAAAGGCCGGATGCAGTCATCCTCGCCACGGGATCGAGGCCCCATGCACCGCCCCTCGAGGGCGAGATCGGACAGGTGGTGCATGTCGCCGATATCCTGGCGGGGCGCGCCACCACCGGCCAGAAGGTCGTCGTCTATGACTGGATGGGCGACTGGGGTGGATCGGGGATCGCCGAGAAACTGGCGTCGGAGGGTGCCCACGTGCGTCTGGCCGTCAACCACCATTGCGCGTCGGCATCGATCCAGACCTATGTTCGCTTCGAGCAGATCGCGCGGCTTCACAAGCTTGGCGTGGAGGTTCACCCCTGGCTGCGGCTCTATGGCGGCGATGGCCGCACTGCCTATTTCATCCACACGCCGTCGCGGGAGGCGGTGGTGATGGAGGACGTCGATACCATCGTGCTCAACACGCCCAACCTGCAGGAGGACGGCCTGGTGCCCGTCCTCGAGGAGCTGGGAATACCCTATGAACTCGCCGGCGACGCCTTGAGCCCGCGCACCGCGGAGGAAGCGGTTTACGAGGGAATGCGCGCCGGGATGGCGGTTTAAGGGTCTCCTCTGTGGCGCGGATGCAACAGCCGATCGATTTGTGATTGCTGTCCAATTCCGCCAGAATCTCAACCTTTTATCCGCCCAAATTGCCGCCTAGCGTGACCAGCGTTCAGGGGAAGAGATTCCGCTGAGCGGTCAGAAGGGGCTCAGGGCAGGAGCGACGCTTCACAACCACGCGGGCAAGTGCCGGGTGGTGGTGTGAAGTGCGTGTGTGGCCTCGTCTGGCGAGTCCGCGTAACGGTGAAGAGAAAGCGACGTCTTTGGACATGGGCCATCCCCTTCAAACCTCGAGCTTCGGACCGGCGAAGCATGGCTGGGAGGCCTAGGGAATCGTGATGTTGCCGGCGGTCATCGCAGGGTGTTGGCGCATGCCGTTCGGCATCCGGCATGCTGCCTTTGCCGCCTGCGCCCTGCTCTTGATGCTGGTGCCGGCCACGGCTGCGGACGATGACGAGAAGGGCCCCCTGGCCGAGTTCTACTCCTACCTTCCGGCCGCACCCGACATCCGCCTCCCCGAATTCTCCATCCCGTTCTGGACCGACGACCTCAAGAAGGCCAAGCGGGCCTACAAGAACGGTGACTATAATCGTGCCCTCAAGCTGTTCCGCCGTGCCTCGGACGAAGGCAACATCGTGGCGGACTGGTACCTCGGCCACATGTACAGCCAGGGCGTGGGCGTGCCGCGCAACGACGCCATGGCCTACAGCTATTATTCGCGGGTTGCCGAGCACTATGATCCCGAGGAGAGCGATCCCAACCGCGTGAGGATCACCGTCGACGCCATGGTGAGGCTTGCCGACTACCAGCGCACCGGTGCCGTGAATGCCGGCATCCAGCCTGACCCCAAGGCCGCCGCGCAGAGCTACCTCAAGATCGCCACCGCCTACGGCCACCCCGCCGCGCAATATGCGCTGGGGGTTATGACCATCAAGGGCGAGGGCGTGAAGAAGAACCCCAGCCAGGGCCTGAAGTGGCTGATGGCCGCCGCTCGCAAACGTTATGCGCCGGCCGAGGCCTATCTGGGCGATCTCTACTGGTCAGGAAAGATCGTGAACGCAGACCGCACCCGCGCGGTCATGTGGTACATCCTCGCGCGGGAGTCCACGCGGCCCGACGAAAATCCGGAGATCTTCGCCCGCGCCGAGCAGATCGAAGCCAGCGTCGGCCCCGACGAACGCATCGAGGCCGAAGCCCGAGCCAAGGTCTGGGAAGAACGCTATCCGGCGGGAAAGGTGAAGGCGGCGGGGGATTAACCGGGTGTGTTCGGCGCTGCCGCCAAGCAGGGCTGCATGAACGCCTCGACCGACATGTCCACGCCCGGCAAAGAATGCCAGGATGCCTTGTTCGGCTTGGTCTGCACCATATAGGCCCAGTGGCCGACCTGGGCCGAGGAGGATCCCGTCGACATCTGGTTGGCCATCGTCCACTGCCGCGCCTTCACCACCATCTTTCCGACGCCGATGGTGGTAACGGAGCCGTCGACATAGGGATAGTCGGTGAAGGTGAGGTAGATATTGCCCTCCGGCGTCACCGAGCCGACAAGTGATTTGCAGGTGATGTCGCCGCCGCCCAGCTTCGCGGCAGTGCGGCCCCAGAAGTAGCCGTTGCGATAGCCGGTGATTGTGTAGACGGTCTGGTCCTGCACCGGGACCAATTGGTTCTGCTCGGGCATGTAGACGTAGGCCGGAAGGCCCGTCGTCGGAACATACCATGTGGTGCCCTCGAGCCAGCGCCAGTCGCGCACCGTGGCTGCTGATGCGTCAGGAACTGCGGCGAGTGCAAACGCAAGGCTGGCCGCTGCCAGGATCATCGTCTTCATCGAGGGCCCTCCGACATGGTGATGACCGACTGTCTAGCGCAGATGCACCACGGCGCGTAGCAACCGGGACTGGTACAAAGCGGCGGATCGGCGGATTAGCTGGAACGGCGCCCCGGCCGCGACAACACGAAAGCGGCCGCACAGCCCATGGTGAGCGCTGCCGCGATCTTCGCCCAGGTGGGTGCATCCGTTCCGAAATGGAGATAGCCGAACATGGTCGTCATCATCACGACCGCGAGGATCTTGGCACCGGTCGGAATGACGCCCTCTTCCTCCCAGTCGCGCACATAGGGGCCGGCAAGGCGATGGCTGCGGATGCGTTCGGCCATCTCCGGCGAGGAGCGGGAAAAGGCCCACAGCGCCACAAGCAGGAAGGGCGTGGTCGGGAACAGCGGCAAGACGATGCCGACGATGCCGAGCGCCACGCTGAACCAGCCGATTCCAAGCAGCAACGGCCGACGAAGCGCCTTCACCATGTGCCCCCCGCCGGGCTTGTGAACGCGCCCCGATTCATGTCATCTGCTGGGCCCATGGCCGATCCTGTTGAACAACGCTCTCAAGTGAAGGCGGTTGACGTCGAAATCAAGGCGCACAGCTCCGTTTTCGGGAAATTGCGCGCCTATTTCTTCACCGGACTCGTCATCACCGCGCCCATCGCCATTACGGTCTGGGCGACCTACTGGTTCGTGACGATGTTCGACGCCTGGGTGAAGCCGTTCCTGCCGGCCGCCTATAACCCGGATACCTATCTGCCCATCCGGGTGCCGGGCTTCGGGCTGATTTTCGCGCTCATCGCCATCACGTTGATCGGCTTCATGGCGGCCAACCTCGCCGGCCGCACCATGATCGCCATATGGGACAAGATCCTCAATTCGACCCCCGTGGTGAGGTCAATCTACAAGGGGTCGAAGCAGATCTTCGAGACGCTGTTTTCGCAGAAGGGCGCGTCGTTCCGCAATGTCTGCCTGGTCGAGTGGCCGCGGCGCGGCGCGTGGTCGATCGCTTTCGTATCGCGCGAGGTTGACGGCGCGCAGATCGGCCTCGAGCACGGCCGCGCGATGTATGCCGTCTACATGTCGACGACACCAAATCCGACGTCGGGCTATGTCTTTTTTGTCGATGCGGCGGATGTCCGGATCATCGACATGAGTGTCGAGGACGGGCTGAAGCTGGTCATTTCCATGGGCCTCGTGTTCCCCGACAGGCCGCTGCCCCCCGAGAAGGAAACTGCAGCCGGAGTTACCCTGCCGACAGGAGCCTGATCGCCTCGTCGCGCTCGAAGAGGTAGAGCAGCACCCGCAGCGCATCCCCGCGCGGGCCTGTCAGCTTCGGGTCCTTGTTGAGCACCAGCTGGGCATCATCACGCGCCGCCTGCAGCAGGTCGCCATCGATTGAAAGGTCGGCCATGCGGAACAGGGGCAGGCCGGATTGCCGCGTGCCCAGCATTTCGCCGGCACCGCGCAGCCGGAGGTCCTCCTCGGCGATGCGGAAACCATCCTCTGTCTCGCGCATGATGGAGAGGCGGGCCTTGGCGGTTTCGCCCAGTGGCTCCTGGTAGAGCAGCAGGCAGGACGACTTTCCGCTGCCGCGGCCCACGCGCCCGCGCAGCTGGTGCAACTGTGCAAGGCCAAAGCGCTCGGCGTTCTCGATCACGATGGCGGTCGCCTCCGGTACATCGACCCCGACCTCGATGACAGTGGTGGAGACGAGCAGCTTCAGCGTGCCGTCCTTGAATTCCTGCATCACCCGGTCCTTGTCCGGTCCCTTCATGCGGCCGTGAACCAGCCCGACATCGCCCTTGAAGCGGGATGCCAGCTGCAGGAAGCGCTCCTCGGCAGCGGCGAGGTCGACCTGCTCGCTCTCCTCGACGAGGGGGCAGACCCAATAGGCGCGGTTGCCCTGTGTCATGGAGCGGGCAAGGCCGTCGATCACGTCGTCCATGCGCGCCATGGGGATGACGCGTGTGTCGATGGGCTGGCGGCCCGCCGGCTTCTCGGTAATCCGGGAGACGTCCATGTCGCCATAGACCGTGAGCGCCAGGGTGCGCGGAATGGGCGTTGCGGTCATCACCAGGAGATCGGTTGCGCCGCCAGCCTTTGCCTGCAAGGCCAGGCGCTGGTGGACGCCGAAGCGATGCTGCTCGTCGATCACCACGAGGCCCAGGTCCTTGAACACAACATGCTCCTGAAACAGGGCATGGGTTCCGACGACGAGCTGTGTTTCACCGGCAGCGATGCGGGCAAGGATGTCATCCCGCAGCTTGCCCTTCTCGCGTCCCGTCAACAGCGTGACGGTGATGCCCGCCGTGTCGCACAGCTTCGAAAGCGTGGCGTGGTGCTGGCGGGCGAGGATTTCGGTCGGAACCATGAGGGCGCCCTGGGCGCCGCTCTCGATGGCGGTGGCCAGCGCCAGCAGGGCGACGACCGTCTTGCCGGAGCCGACGTCGCCCTGCAGCAGACGCAGCATGCGGTCGCCCGAGGCCATGTCGCGCAGAATGTCCTCGACCGCCTCGGCCTGGGCCCTGGTGAGGCTGTAGGGCAGGGACTTGACGAGCCTCGCCCGCAGGTCGCCCGTGCCCGGCAGCTTCCGCCCTTGCGCACGCTTCATGTTGGCCCGGACGAGGGAAAGTGCGAGCTGGTTCGCGAGCAACTCGTCATAGGCGAGGCGCCGCCGGTCCGGGCTTTCCAGTCCAATGGCCGTCGGGGCCTCCGGATGATGGAGCGCCCGCAGTGCCTGATTGAAGGAAGGCCAGCCGTGGCGTTGCAGGAATGGCATGTCCTGCCACTCCGGAAGCTCCGGCAGTTTCTCCAGTGCCTGGCCGATGGCCTTGGTGAGAAGCTTGGGCGAAAGGCCCTCTGTGAGCGGATAGACCGGCTCGATGAGCGGCATGCGGTCGAACGCGGCGGCCGGCACGATGTGGTCCGGGTGGGCCATCTGCGGTTCGTCGTTGAACCAGTCGATCTTGCCCGAGATGAAGCGTGTTTCGCCCTCGGGCAGCATGCGCCGGATCGAGTCCGCATAGGCGTGGAAAAACACCAGCGTGAGGGGGCCGGTGCCGTCGGAGACATCGACCCTGTAGGGGACTTTCCTGTTGCCGGGTGGCGGCGGGCGGTGGCGCATGACGGTGGCTTCCACCGTCACCACGCCTTCGGGCGGCAGATTGCCGATCTTCGGGCGGAAGCGCCGGTCCACGATACCGGAGGGCAGGTGAAACAGCAGGTCAACGATGCGCGTCGTGTCGCCGGGTGCTCCGTACGCCGGGCGCAGGAAGGAGGCCAGCAGCCTGTCCAGCTTGGCGCCGATGCCCTTCAGGCCGGCGGCCCCGGCGAACAGTGGATTGAGGAGCGGTGGACGCATGGGCCTATTTCACCGGGAACCGGTTGCGGCGCAAGGGCGCTTCGGGCATGAGACCCTTCTCATGACTGCAAGCTCCGAGACAGAAACCCGCCGCAAGCGCCTCCTGTGGCGCGCCACGCACCGTGGCATCAAGGAAATGGACCTGATCCTCGGTGGCTTCGTGGTCCGCCATATCGACACCTTCTCCGATGCCGAAATCGCGGATCTTGAGCGCATCATGGATATCCCCGACCAGGACATGCTGTCCTGGGCGACGAAGCAGGCGGACGTGCCGCCCGAACACCTGTCGCCGCTGCTGACCCGCATCCTCGCCTATACGCCATGATCGATCTTTCGAAACTGACGCCACGGCTCTCCCAGCCCGGGCGCACCGCCATCTCGGGCGTTCCGCAGGGCCTCGACGCCATGCTGCTGCCGCAGATCGCCGCGGCCGCCGGCAAGCGTGTCGTCGTCCACGTCGCGGTCGATGATCAGCGCGCTGCGGTGCTGGCCGACCAGATCGCCTATTTCGCGCCGAAGCTCGAGGTGCTGCGCTTCCCCGCCTGGGATTGCCTGCCGTATGATCGCGTGTCGCCGGTGGCCGACATCATCGCACGCAGGCTTGCCACCCTCGCAAGGCTGCTCGAGCCAGCGACGAAGCCGACGCTGCTCATCACCACGGTTCCGGCCATCCTCCAGCGGGTGGTGCCGCGGGCGCTCATCGAGGGGCAGAGCTTCTCTGCCGCACCGGGCAACCGGGTCAACTCCGACCAGCTCATCTCATTTCTTGCGGCGAATGGCTTCTCGCGTACCGGCACCGTCGTCGATCCGGGTGATTTCGCGGTGCGTGGCGGCATCCTCGACATCTTCCCGCCGGGCTCCGACACACCGGTTCGGTTGGACTTCTTCGGCGACACGCTGGAATCGATCCGCAGTTTCGATCCGGAGTCGCAGCGCACCACGTCGACGTTGAAGCGCTTCAATTTGAACCCCGCGAACGAGGTGCTGCTGAACGAGGTTTCGATCGGCAAGTTCCGTGTCAACTACGCCGAGGCCTTCGGCGGCATTGACATCAACGATCCGCTCTACGAGAGCATCACCGCCGGCCGCAAATATCAGGGCATGGAGCATTGGCTTCCGCTGTTCCACGACAAGCTCTCGACGCTGTTCGACTACCTCGACGATCCGGTCCTCACGCTCGATCACGCGGTGGATGAAGCCGCGACAGCCCGGCAGGAGCAGGTGGCGGAATTCTACAACGCCCGCCGCGAGGCCCTCGACAAGAAGGAGACCTATGGCGCGGCTCCCTACAAGCCGGTGAAGCCTGCCAGCCTCTATGTCACCGAGGCGCAATGGGCTGAGGCGCAGACCAACTACACCGTTCTCGCCTTCTCGCCCTTCGAGAGCCCGAATGCCATCTCCTTCGGCGGCCGCCGCGGCCGCAGTTTCGCGGCCGAACGCGCGCAGGCGGGCGGAAATGTCTATGAGGCCGTGAAGGTCCATGCCGACGAGATCCGCCGCGGCGGACGTCGCGTCGCGATCGCGTCCTGGACCGAGGGTTCACGCGAGCGCATGGAGACCATCCTCAAGGACCATGACGTGGCACCGCTTGCCGCGGCCAGGGACTGGCCCGAATTCCTCACCTGGGACAAGGCCATCGCCGGCCTTCTGGTGATGGGTCTGGAGGAGGGCTTCGAGACGGATGATTTCGCCATCATCTCCGAGCAGGACATTCTGGGTGACCGGCTGGTGCGCCGTGGCCGTCGCAACAAGAAGGCGTCCGACTTCATCAGCGAGCTCTCGGCGCTTTCGCCCGGCGACTTGGTGGTGCATGTCGACCATGGCATCGGCCGCTTCGAGGGGCTGAAGACCATCGAGGTGCAGGGGGCACCGCATGACTGCCTTTTCCTGTCCTATGCCGGTGGCGACCGTCTGTTCCTGCCGGTCGAGAACATCGAACTGCTCTCCCGCTACGGCTCGGAAGAACAGGGCGTGCAGCTGGACAAGCTCGGTGGCGGCGCCTGGCAGGCCAGGAAGGCCAAGCTCAAGGAGCGCATCCTCAAGATCGCCGAAGGCCTGATCCGCACGGCCGCCGCCCGTGAGCTGAAGCCCGGAGACGTGCTGCCGCCGCCCGAGGGCGCCTACGAGGAGTTCGCAGCCCGCTTCCCCTATGAGGAAACGGAAGACCAGCTCACGGCCATCGAGGCCGTCATCGAGGACTTCCAGAAGGGCCGGCCGATGGACCGACTGGTCTGCGGCGACGTCGGCTTCGGCAAGACGGAGGTGGCGCTCCGGTCGGCCTTCGTCGCGGCCATGAATGGCAAGCAAGTGGCGGTGGTGGTGCCGACGACGCTGCTGGCGCGCCAGCACTTCGCCACCTTCCAGAACCGCTTCAAGGGCCTGCCGATCAACATCGCCCAGGCTTCGCGCATGGTCCCGAAGAAAGAGCTCGACCAGGTCAAGGCCGGGATCGCTTCGGGTGATGTCGACATCGTGGTCGGTACCCATGCGCTGCTGGCGGACTCGATCAAGTTCCGCGACCTGGGGCTGATGATCATCGACGAGGAACAGCACTTCGGGGTGAAGCACAAGGAGCGGCTGAAGGAGATGCGCACCAACGTGCATGTCCTCACGCTCACCGCCACGCCCATCCCGCGCACCCTGCAGCTGGCGCTCTCGGGCGTGCGCGAGCTGTCGCTCATCACTACGCCGCCGCTCGACCGCCTCGCCGTGCGCACCTACATCACGCCCTTCGACCCTGTCATCATCCGCGAGAGCCTTCTGCGCGAGCATTTCCGCGGCGGACAGAGCTTCTACGTGGTGCCGCGCGTCACCGACCTCGACGAGATCGCCGCCTTCCTGAAGGAGACGGTGCCGGAGGTGAAGTTCCGCATGGCCCATGGCCGCATGGCGCCGACCGAGCTCGAGGACATCATGACCGGTTTCTATGACCGGAAATTCGACGTGCTGCTCTCGACCACCATCGTGGAGTCCGGCCTCGACATCTCAACGGCCAACACGCTGATCATCCACCGTGCAGACATGTTCGGTCTGGCCCAGCTCTACCAATTGCGCGGCCGCGTGGGGCGCTCCAAGCAGCGTGCCTATGCGATCTTCACGACGCCAGCCAACAAGACGCTGACCCAGGCTGCTGACAAGCGCCTGAAAGTGCTGCAGTCCCTCGATTCACTGGGCGCAGGCTTCACCCTTGCGAGCCACGACCTCGACCTGCGCGGCGCCGGCAACCTGCTCGGTGATGAGCAGTCCGGACACATCAAGGAAGTGGGCTACGAGCTCTATCAGCAGATGATCGAGGAGGCGGTGGCCAAGCTCCGCACCGGTGAGGACTCGCTGGAGTCCGATGGCCAATGGTCGCCGCAGATCAACATCGGCACCTCCGTCCTGATCCCCGAGACCTATGTTGAGGACCTGCAGGTGCGCCTCGGTCTCTACCGGCGGCTTGCGGACCTGCACAACCAGCAGGCTGTCGATGCCTTCGGTGCAGAGCTGCGCGACCGCTTCGGTCCGCTGCCGGAGGAGGTCAATCATCTGCTGGCCGTGGTCTCGATCAAGCTCTTGTGCCGCACCGCCAATGTGCAGAGCGTCGATGCAGGGCCGAAGGGTGCCGTCATGGCTTTCCGTGGCGATGCCTTCGCCAACCCGGGGGCACTGGTGCAGTGGATCACCGGGCAGGGCGCCAAGACCAAGCTCCGCCCGGACATGAAGCTGGTGGTCATGCGCGAGTGGGATACACCGGAGGAGCGCCTGAAAGGCACGCGCCAGCTGATGCAGACCCTGGTGAAGCTGGCGGCTTAGGCCTCGTCCACTTCCTTGGCGACGCGCGAGATCGCGTCGATGAGCACCGCCGGTGACTGTGCACCGACCAGGGCATAGCTCTGTGCCAGGATGAAGGTGGGAACACCCGTCACGCCGATGTTGGTGGCATGCTGGATCTCCGCCTTCGTTTCCGCCACGTCCTGTTCGGCGTCGAGGAGTTCCCGGATCTGCTGGGCATTGATGCCCGCTTCGCCGGCGCAATGGGCCAGCACGTCGCGGTCGCCCACATCCTTGCCCTCGCTCCAGTAGGCCATGAACAGGCGCTCCACCATTTCGTTCTGGCGGTCCACCGTGTGGGCCCAGCGGATGAGGCGATGGGCGTCCAGCGTATTGGGCGTGCGCGTGATGAGATCGAAGTGGTAGGGCACATCCAGTTCCTTGCCCGCCTCGATCAGCGGGTCATGGATGGTCTTCACTTTTTCCGCGCCGAACTTGTTGAGCAGATAGGTGTGCCGGTCGAGTCCTTCAGGCGGGATCGTCGGGTCCAGCATGTAGGGCCGCCAGCGGATGAAGACGTCCATGTCCAGCGCCGCGAGTGCGGCATCCAGCCGGCGCTTGCCGAGGAAGCACCAGGGGCAGATGACGTCCGACACGACGTCGATGGTGAAACGGTCAGCCATGGCTCAGGGCTTCTCCAGCGCTTTCCGGTTGAGCTTGCCATTGGCGGTTCGTGGGAGCGCGGGCACGAACCAGATCTGTTTCGGGCACTTATAGGCTGCCAGCCGGTCCCTGACAAAGGCCATCACAGCCTCTTCGTTAACGCTCGCAGCGTCGCGCGGTACGACGAAGGCTGCGATGATCGATGCGGTATCGGAGACCCGCCACTCGCGCACCCCCGCATCGGCGAGGTCCGGATGGTGGAGAAGCACCTTCTCCACTTCCAGGGGGGAAACACGAAAGCCGCCGGCATTCATCATGTCGTCGATACGGCCATGGCACCACACATAGCCGTCTACGTCGAACTCCGCCGTATCCCCCGTGGCGAACCAGTCATCTGCGAAAGGCTCCTCGCCCCAGTAGCCGAGGAACAGGCCGGGGTCGCTGCGGTGGACGGCCAGCTGGCCATCCGCCAGGATCTTGACTGCGCGCCCGCGCTGCGGCCTGCCTGGTGAGCCGGGCTTCACCGGCACGGAGGGCGAGGAGGAGATATAGGTTGAGATTTCGCTCATCCCCAGCGCCTCGTAGAGTTCCGTGCCGGTCTGCTCGCGCCAGCCGTCAAGGATCGGACGCGCCAATGCCTCACCCGCGGTCAGTCCATGGCGCAGCGTCGCGGCGGGGCGGAAGCCCGCTCGCAGCAGGTGGCGATAGATGCCCGGCACCGATGCCATGATGGTGACGCCGTGTTCGCTGATGAGCCGCTCCCACACCGTGTCATCCTTCGCGCCGGTGTAGAGGACCGAAGTGCAGCCATTTACGAAAGGATCGAACAGCCCGGTGCCCAGCGTGTAGGTCCAGTTGAAGGCGCCGGTGTGCAGCATCACGTCGGATGCGGTGATGCCATACCAGCCCTCATACATTGGCCGCCGCCCCCAGATCGCACGCTGGGCATGGAGAACGCCTTTGGGTGTGCCCGAGGTGCCGGAGGTGAAGATCATGTAGCCGGGATCATCCGCGGCGGTGTCGGCATAGGAGCCTGGCGCCGACAGTTTGAGGCTGGCGATATCGTGAGGAGCAAGGATGCTCACGCCGTCCAGTGCGGGAAGGCGAAGCACGCCATCCCAGGCGAGGAAACGTGCGCCGCTGAACCGGACGAGTGAACCGACCTCGGGTGGGGTGAGCACCGGAGAGGCCGCGATCGGCACTGCACCAGCGGCATTTGCCGCAAGGAAAACCAGCGCGTAGTCCAGCGAGTTCCCCATGCGGATGAACAGCCGGTCGCCGGCCTCGAGCCCGCGCTTGCGGAGGCCGGCCGACAAGCGCAGCACGGTGTCCTCGAGCACACCATAGCGCCAGTTCCGCGTTTCCGGCCCGGCGACGATGAGCGCCGTCTTCTCCGCCGGCTTGCCTGCCAGGCAATGGCGCGCGAGGTTCAGGCGCTGCGGAGGTGCTGCGCCGGTGAAGATCACTTCTCGCGCCAGAGGGTCGTCGCCTCGAAGCCGGGGAGGGGCTGTGCCTCGGGACGTCCGATGGTGTTCCAGCGTGCCACCCACTGGCCACCGGCATCGAAGAAGGGCACCATGTAGAAGCCGGAGGTGAGGAGCCTGTCCTCGGCGTGAACGGTGGCCACGAACTCTTCCCGCGTCTTCGCGTCGAGCATCGACTGGATGGCATGGTCGACGGCCGGATCGGCAATGCCCGGATAGTTGCGCGTGCCCTGCACCGTGCGGCCGTCGGACCCGTAGTAGAGCACCTGCTCGTTGCCGGGTGACAGCGAGTTGAACCAGGTCGCCGGGATCATGTCATAGTCATAGCTGTTCTGCAGCGAGGTGAACTGTGCCGCGTCGATGATGCGGACGTTCGCCGTGATGCCGATGACCTGCAGCGTGCGCTGGTAGTGCAGCGCGATCTTCTCCTGGTCGCGGTCCTTGACGAGGATGGTGAAGGTGAAGGGTTCGCCCTTGGCATTCACGAGGCCCTTGTCGGACATGGTCCAGCCGGCTTCGGCGAGCAGCCCTACCGCTTTGCGCAGCAGCTTGCGGTCACGCCCCGATCCATCGCTCACGGGCAGCTGGTAGCTGCCGTCGACGAAATCCGGGCGGAGCTTGGCCAAGGCATCGCCCAGCACGGCCTTCTCGGCCTCATCCACGGGCTTGCCCTGGGAGGAGAGTTCCGAGCCACTGAAATAGCCATAGGTGCGGCGGTAGGCATTGTTGAACAGGTTGGCATTGGCCCATTCGAAATCGAAGGCCATGACCAGGGCCTCGCGCACGCGCGGGTCCTCGAAGATCGGGCGGCGTGTGTTGAAGATGAAGCCCGATGCCGGCGCGGGCGTGCGCTGCTCCACCTTCTCGAGGGTGATCTTGCCATCCTTCACTGCGGGGAAGTCGTATCCCGTGTTCCACCGCCCGGGGTCCGTCTCGATGCGGACGTCGGCGAGACCGGATTTGAAGGCCTCGAAGGCGGCATTGGCATCGCGGTAGTAGTCGAAGCGAACGGTGTCGAAGTTCCACAGGCCCTTTCCGAGGGGCAGGTCCTTGCCCCAGTAGTCGGGGTTCCTGGCGAAGGTGATGGTCTCGCCCGGCTTGATCTTCTCCATCACATAGGGTCCGGAACCCACCATCGGGTCGAGCGTCGTCTGGGAGAAGTCCTTGCCCTGCCACTGCGCCTTGGGAAGGATGGGCATCAGCCCGACGATCAGCGGCAATTCGCGGTCGCCGGACTCCTGGTGGAAGGTGATGGTGCGGTCGTCCGGCGTCTCGACCTTCGTGATCTTGGAATAGGAGTTCTTGAAGTTCGGGCGCCCCTTGTCGCGCAGCGTCTCCATGGAGAAGACGACGTCCGCGGCGGTGACGGGCGTGCCGTCGGAGAACTTGGCTTCCGGGCGAATCTTGAATGTGAAGGTTTGCCGGTCATCGGAAACGTCGATCGTCTCGGCCACAAGTCCATAGAGCGAGAAGGGCTCGTTCCAGTTCCGGCCCAGCAGGCTCTCGAACACATAGGTGCGTGTGCCCGTCACCGGCTGGCCCTTCACGATGAAGGGGTTCACGCTGTCGAAGGACCCGGTGATGGCCTGGCGCAACTCGCCGCCCTGCGGGGCGTCGGGGTTGGCGTAGGGCAAATGCGTGAAGTCGGGCGGCAGGGCCGGGTCGCCCAGCATGGCGATGCCGTGCTTGGGGGCGGCCTGGGCGAGCGCGGTAAAGGCCAGGAAGGCCGTGGCGAGGAGGGCGGTGCGACGAAGCTTGGACATGGTCCCTCGATTGCTATGCGAATCGGGAAACATCATGGCCGGGCGAGCCCGGCCATGAAAGTGCTGGTTCAGCGGACCAGGATGTTCTGGAACTGCCAGGGATCCTTGCGATCGAGATCGGTGGCGAAAAGCTCCACCACCGAGTCCAGCGGCGTCCAGCTGGTGTAGACGCCCCGTACCGGGCCCAGATAGGGGGTCTGGATCTCGAGGCAGCGCTTGTAGTCCATCTCGTCGGTCTCGACGATGCCAGCCATGGGGTTCTCGATCGCCCAGATCATGCCGGTCAGCACGGCGGAGGTGACCTGCAGTCCCGTGGCGCTCTGGTAAGGGGCGAGCTTGCGCGCCTCCTCGATCGAGAGCTGCGAACCATACCAGTAGGCATTCTTCTTGTGACCGTAGAGCAGAACGCCGAGCTCATCGCGACCGTCGGCAATCTGCGTCTCGTCGAGGACATAGGCGTTCTTGGGGTGCTTGCCGCCATTGCCGAGCATCTCGACCCATGACAGCACGGCGTCGTTCGACGGATGATAGGCATAGTGGCAGGTCGGGCGATAGGTCACCTTCCGGCCGGAGCGCACGGTGAAATAGTCCGAGATCGAGATCGCCTCGTTGTGGGTGACGAGGAACCCAAAATGCGGGCCTTCCGTCGGAGTCCAGGTGCGCACACGGGTATCGGCACCAGGTGTTTCGATGTAGATCGCCGCACCGCAGCCCTTCTTGTGGCGCTTGCCCTTGGGCGGAAGCTTCTTCTCATGGGTGCCCCAGCCGAGCTCGGCGGGCTGCAGGCCCTCCGAGATGAAGCCCTCGACCGACCAGGTGTTGACGAAGGTGCCGAAGGGCTTCGGCTGCTTGGTGCGCTGGGTGTCGCGCTCGGCGACATGGATGCCCTTGACGCCCAGCTTCTTCATCAGCTTGGCCCAGCCGTCACGCGTGGTGGGTTCCGCCACCTTGGTCTTGGTCGCCTTGGCGATGTCCATCAGCGCCTGCTTGACGAACCAGGACACCATGCCGGGGTTGGCCCCGCAGCAGGAGACGGCCGTGGGGCCCGCGCCCAGCGCGCGCTTCAGGTCCAGCATCTTCTCGCGCATCGCATAGTTGGTGCGATCGCCCTGGGACATCTTGGTGTTGTAATAGAAGCCGGGCCACGGCTCGATCACGGTGTCGATGTAGAGCGCGTGCGTCTCACGGGCGAGGCGCATGATGTCGAGGCTGTCGACATCGACGGAGAGGTTCACGATGAATGCGGGGCCGGGACCAGCCGTCAGGAGGGGCTTGAGCACCTGACGGTAGTTCTTGCGGGTGATCGCCGACTTCATGAAGGCGACGCCCTGCTTCTCGGCCAGCTGGCTGTGCGTTGCGTCTGGGTCGATGACCGTGATCAGCTTCGGATCGCATTTGATGTGGCGAAGGATCAACGGCAGTGTGCCCCGTCCGATCGAGCCGAAGCCGATCATCACGATGGGACCATTCCACGCGGCGTGCACGGGCCAGTTTTTCATTTCATCGGAACTCCTGTGTTTGCGGGATAGTCCTGCGCCTATAGCGGGTGGGACTGTCATTCAAAAGGAGAATCTGCAGACGCGAAAGTGCCGCCGTTCAGGGCGATCCGGCCGCATATCGCCAGACCTCGTAGCGAATGCGGGCCTTCTTGTAGGCGTCGTAGATCGAAATGGCATAGACGAAGAGCCCGCCCGCCAGCTTTCCCACGATCGAGACATCGGGCGCAGCCGTCAGCACGGTGAAGGCGCCCAGCAGCAGCATGAAGAACAGGAAGATGAGCCCGCGGAACGGCTCGCGGTTGAACACCTGCCCCGAACCCGGCAACACGATGGCGAGCGCCAGCACGGCGAGCGGATGCATGGGGCGCGGTGGCGGTGCGGCGTTGGTGCTCGTCATGGCGTCGTCTCCGGATGGGCGAGCAGATCTTCCCTGAGCGCGATGAGGTAATCAAGGAGCGGCTTCACGTGTGCCGCGGGAAAGGGCTCGAGGCCCATCTCGCTGTCCCGGAACAAGAGGTAGCGCCCGCGGCTCGCCTCCTCGGTCAGCCAGACGATGCGCAGGCCACGTGGCGAGATGACGAGCTCCTTCGCCAGCGGGTCTTCGAGGATCGCGCTGTGCTTCAGCAGCAGCTGGCGGGGTGGAAGCAGATCGGGCGCATCGGTGCGCACGCTGCAGTCCGTGGGAAACGCGGGGTCGGGCGCCATCTGCACCGGAAGCTCGGCGTGCTTCGAAAACAGTTCTACGCCACGGGGACGCATCATCAGGTCGAAGGTGGCGCGCACCGGCAAGGGCCCCGGCAGGCTCACGAGGAGCCAGAGGCTCGGCAGTTTGCGGACGTTGAGCGTGTCGGGCACGGCCTGGATGTCCAAGGTCAGGCCGCGATAGGTTCCCGAAATGCGCGGAAACCCGTCCGGGTTCAGTTTCTTCAGCCCGCCCGAGAACAGCGTTTGCACGTCGTCGAGAAAGGCTGCCCGCCGTGCCGCACGCTGGCGCGTGTCCCGGATCGTCCGCGTGAGCGCGAACAGGAAGCCGGTTCCGGCGATTGCGGCCAGCAGTGCCAGGAAGAGATTGGTGGTGTTCAAGCGAGGCCCCTGTCATGGAACTGGCCCGCCTCGGGGGAGGCGGGCCAGCGTTGTTCGCGTGTCAGGCGCAGTCCGTCAATAACCGCGCGGGCGCGGCCACGGCATGGTGAACTGGTCGCCGCGCTTCACGAAGCGGTAGCGCCAGAAGTGGAACCACAGCGAGACGACGATGTAGAAGCCCACCATGGCGATCAGCTGCGTGCCATAGCCCAGGAACACGGCAAAGTAGGTGACCGCGCAAAGGCAGAGCAGCACCAGCGCCGGGATGGGGTGGAACGGGTGCACGTAGCCGCGCTTGATGGTGTCGAGCGGCCACTTGCGCCGGAACATGATCACGTTGATCGGCATGAAGGTGTAGCCGAGCAGTCCCGACAGGATCGAGAAGGTGATCACCTGGTCCAGCGGCGCACCGAGCGCGAAGATGAGCGCGATGGGCACGAGGAAGATGATCGACCGGTAGGGCGTCCTGAACTTCGGGTGCACGGCGCCGAACCACTGCGGCAGGTAATGGTCGCGGCCCATGGAGAACCAGGCCCGCGACGCATCGTTGATGCAGCCGTTGGCCGAGGCCATGGTCGAGAACATCGTGCCGATGCCGAGCAGCACCATGAGGAAGGTGGAGCCCGAGAGGCGTGCAGAGTCGAACAGCGGCGCCACCGACCCGCTCACGCCGTCGCCCAGGAACTCCCACGGCAGGATGCCGGTGCAGACATACCAGGTGAGGGTTGCCGCGATGAGCAGCGTGATGATGCCCGCCATGGTGCCGAAGGGCAGGGCGCGCGGTGGCGAGCGCACTTCCTCGGCCGCCTGCGTCGTGCCTTCGATGCCGAGGTAGTACCACAGGCCGAAATGCATGGCCGCGACGACGCCGATCGCCCCATAGGGCAGCGACGCGGGGCCCGACATCAGGCCGGCGTGGTTCATCTGCGTTGTTCCCGTCAGGGTGGACAGGAACAGCACGATGATGGCGATGAAGGCCACGGCCGTGATCACCAGGTTGAAGTTCAGCGTGGCGAGCACGCCGCGATAGTTGAGCCAGGCGAGGAACAGGATCGTCAGCACGATGAACGGCGTCTGATTGAGTTCGCCCGTGTAGCCCGACAGCGCGGCAACCTGGGAAACGAGGTAGCCGAGCGTGATGGCGTTGGCGGCCTCCAGCATGGTGTAGGCGAACACCAGGTAGAGACCGACGTTGAAGGCCATGAGCGGCCCTACGATGTGCTTGGCCTGGGTGTACTGGCCGCCCGCCGCGGCGACGGTGGACGTCACCTCGGAGTCGATCATGGCCACGCAGGTGTAGAGGAGGCCGGCGAACCAACAGGCGATCAGCGCGGCATAGGCGCCGCCCTTGCCGACTGCGAAGTTCCAGCCCATGTATTCGCCGACGAGCACGATGCCAACGCCCAGCGCCCACACATGGGCCGGGCCGAGGACGCGCAGCAGGCTGATCTTTTCCACCGGCGCACCGGCAGCTTGATGTGCATTTGCCATTGTCCGGTCCTCAGATCTGATGCTTTTCGGCCATTGCTTCGATCTCGCCCTCGCGCGACGAGGTGAGGGTCTCTTCCGAATAGGTGGAATCGATCCTGAACCAGTCGATGAGGATGTAGAGGCCAAAGATCCCCGACAGGATCCAGGCAGCGTATTCCATGTAATTCCAGAAGCTCATGGGTCCGCTCCTATTTCCTGTCGCCGAACTTTTCGGCGATCACTTCTTTGTATTCATGGCCGGAGAACTTCACGACCAGGAAGAAGTAGCCGACCACCACCACGATCATGATGAGCAGTTCGATCGGGTTGATGGTGTAATCGAAGCGGGCCGTGATCAGGCTCTGCAGGGCCTCGTTGTCGGGGCTTGCGTAGCCGAGCGCGTTCCAGGCGGCGATTTTTTCGGGCGTGTCCTGGCCCAGGTCGGCCCAGGTGGCGGCGGGGTTGAAGGGGGCCGGCGTCTTGGCGCCACCCGCGAGGCCCAGCCACAGCGGCATGCGCAGCGCGCCGATGATCAGCACCAGAAGCACGATCACGTCGAAGATCTGTCCGATCTTGCTCTGGTGGGGAGGACGGTACTTTGCCATTTTCCTCTCTCCTTTCACTGCCGGCGACCGCGCATCTCGTCGAGATGCTTGATGTCGAGGCCGTAGATGAAGTCCTTGTCCTCCTTGTAGTGCTTCACCATCGCGCCCATCGATGCGGTGTTGAAGAGAAGGACGGCCGCGCCGCCGATCATGAGGATGGTGCGCCACGGCCCTTCGGGCGCGAGGTTCCAGGTTCCGATCATCACGAAGATGATCGCGAACCAGAGGCCGATGACGAACGCCCATGCGACGAGCACATCGCGTCGATACATCGCCTCAATACGTTGCTTGAGGTCAGACATGCGTTTCTCCCATTGTCCAGCCGTTATCCCCGCAGCGGGCTGGGCCAATCCCCTATGTGAGTCGTTTTTGCTGCGAGGCAATTTTGTTGTCTGAGAGGAAACGCCGCAACGCTGTCGATGTCAAGCAATCCTGCCGCTCAATGTCAGCAGGTGGTCGGTTTCAGGCCGTAGCCGGCAGGAAGGTGGACATGCGCTGGCCCAGCTCATGGGCCGAAAGGCCCGTGCCGAGTGCCGCCACCGTGAATTCGGGCTGGCGCAGTCCGCGGCTGAGCAAGCCGAGTGCGCGCGCTGTCCAGGCAATGCGCGCCGCGCTGCGCGCAGGTTCGGCAATATTCATCTGCAGGCTGTAGGATCGGCCGTTGAAGATCACCTTCCATGAGATCGCCTGCCACGGAATGGCCTTGTCGGAGAGCCGCCGGTCCAGCAGCCCGGCCTCGGTCATTTCGATGGCGTTGCCCGTGAGCCGCGCGATGCGCCAGCAATGTCCCGCCATCACGATGCCAGCCGCGACCAGCACGAGCCCCATGAGCATCAGCACCAACGCGCCGCCGTTCTCGCCCGGCCGCAGCAGGCCATAGCCCGCAACGGCGAACAGAATCCCCACGCCGATTTCCGCCACCCAGAACAGCAGTAGCAGGCGGGGGAGCAACGGACGGTTGGGGATGAGCACGGGCGCGGGCATGACGCGGAAGAAGGCCCGGGACCGGCCCCGGAAGTCAAGTGTTGCCAGCCACCCCCATGAGGGGATACTCACCGCCCGAAACGATTCAGGAACAAGAATGGCCAAGCCTGCCAGCACGCCCGCCAAGTCACCCGCGTCCCTTTTCGATGAGCTGCCCACCACGCCGAAGCCCCAGGCGTCCAAGGGCCCGGCGAAGTCGCGCGGCGAGGAGAGCTACACGGCCGCCGACATCGAGGTGCTGGAAGGGCTGGAGCCCGTCCGCCGCCGACCCGGCATGTATATCGGCGGCACCGACGAGAAGGCGCTGCATCACCTCTTCGCCGAGGTTCTGGACAACGCCATGGACGAGGCCGTGGCCGGCCACGCCACCTTCATCGACGTCTCCTATACCGAGGACGGCTACCTCTCCGTCACCGACAACGGCCGCGGCATCCCTGTCGACCCGCACCCGAAGTTCAAGGACAAGTCGGCCCTCGAAGTGATCATGACCACGCTGCACGCGGGCGGCAAGTTCGACTCCGGTGCCTATGAAACCTCGGGTGGTCTCCATGGCGTCGGCGTCTCCGTGGTGAATGCGCTCTCCGATCATGTGATCGTCGAGGTGGCCCGCGGCCAGCAGCTCTATCGCCAGGAATTTCGCCGCGGCAAGCCGGTGGGGCCGATCGAGAACCTCGGCAAGGTCTCGGGACGGCGCGGCACGAAGGTGTCATTCCATCCGGACGAGCAGATCTTCGGCAAGGGCAATACGGCCTTCCAGGCATCGCGGCTCTATCGCATGTCGCGGTCCAAATCCTACCTCTTCGGCGGCGTCGAGATCCGCTGGTCCTGCGATGCCTCACTCATCAAGGACAAGGAGACACCGGAGAAGGCGGTGCTCCACTTCCCCGGCGGGTTGAAGGACTTCCTCGCCGAGCGGATCGAGGGCAAGCACCGCGTGGCCGACGAGATCTTCGCCGGCCGCGTTGAGAAGGAAGGCAGCCACGGCACGGTCGAATGGGCGGTGGCCTGGTTCGGCGGCGACGATGGCTTCTCGTCCTCATACTGCAACACCATCCCGACGCCCGAGGGCGGCACGCATGAGCAGGGCCTGCGCACGGCGTTGACCAAGTCCATCCGCAACTACGCCGACCTCACCCAGAACAAGCGCGCCGCCATCATCACGGCGGACGACGTGATGACCTCGTCGGGTGCGCTCCTCTCGGTCTTCATCCGCGAGCCGGAGTTCCAGGGCCAGACCAAGGACAAGCTGGCCACGGTGGAGGCCATGCGCATCGTCGAGAATGCCGTGCGTGACCATTTCGATCACTGGCTCACCGGACATCCGGCACAGGCCGACCGTCTTCTCAACTTCATCATCGATCGTGCCGAGGAACGCATCAAGCGCAGGCAGGAGAAGGATGTCTCGCGCAAGACCGCGGTGCGCAAGCTCCGCCTTCCCGGCAAGCTCGCGGATTGTTCCGCCACGCAGAAGGACGGCTCCGAACTCTTCATCGTCGAGGGTGACTCGGCCGGCGGCTCCGCCAAGCAGGCGCGAAACCGCGAGACCCAGGCGGTGCTGCCCTTGCGCGGCAAGATCCTCAACGTCGCCTCCGCGACGAAGGACAAGCTCAGCCAGAACCAGCAGCTCGCCGACCTCATCCAGGCGCTGGGCTGCGGCACAGGTTCCTCCTACCGCGAAGAGGACCTGCGCTATGACAAGATCATCATCATGACCGACGCCGACGTCGACGGCGCTCACATCGCATCCCTGCTGATGACCTTCTTCTATCGCCAGATGCCGGCGCTGATCGACGAGGGCCATCTCTATCTGGCCGTGCCGCCGCTCTACAAGCTGGCCCAGGGCCCCAAGGTCGCCTACGCCCGCGACGAGAAGCACCGCCAGGAGCTGATGAAGACGGAAATGTCAGGCCGCGGCAAGGTCGAGGTCAGCCGCTTCAAGGGCCTCGGCGAAATGCTGCCCAGCCAGCTCAAGGAGACGACGATGGACCCGAAGAAGCGCCATCTCCTCCGCGTCACCCTTGAAGACGCCGCCCGCGCCGCCACAGCCAGGACGGTTGAGCAGCTGATGGGCAACAAGCCCGAGGAGCGCTTCAATTTCATCTCCGAGCGCGCCGAATTCGTCAGCGAAGAGGGGCTCGATATCTAGCGAGGTCTGCGGCCGCAGGATGTGCGCGGCGCCCGATGAGGCGCCGTCAGCCCGGCAAGGCCAGCACGGCCTTGGCCGCCGTCATCAGTGCCAGGCAGGCAAGGATGATCAGCACGATCTGCCGGAACCGGGCCGGATCTGCCGTGCGGAAGCTGCGCGCGCCGAGCCACACCCCCGCGACCAGCGCGGGCAGGAAGGCGAGTGCCATGAGGCCCGCCTCGCGGGTGACCAATCCTTCCCGGGACATGAACAGGAGCCCCGTCGCGTCGGTCAGGATGAAGAAGGCCACCAGCGAGGCGCGGCCGGCGGCGTGTCCGGCCGGGCTGGCGAAATAGAACAGGATGACGGGTGGGCCGCCGATGCCGAAGGCCCCGTTGGCGATGCCCGTCGCCGCGCCCACGGCCAGTGTCGCGGGGCCGGAGGGCATGGTCTTGAGCGAGAGACCCCGCCACAGCAGGAAGGTCGCGACCAGGACGAAGATTGCGAGGGCCAGCGTCATCGGGGCCTGGGGCACGTTGGCCAGGGCATGAACGCCCAAGGGCGTGCCGGCCACCGTTCCGGCCATCAGGAAGGCCAGGGACCGCCAGTGCACGTCGCGCCAGATCGCGGGCAGCATATGCAGGCTGGCCGCGATCTCGAGGAGGAAGATTGCCGGGATGATCTGCGCCGGAGGAAAGATCAGGGACAGGGAGGTGATGGCCAGCAGCGAGAAGCCGAAGCCCGAATATCCGCGCACGATGGCCGCGAGGAAGATGAGCCCGGAGGCGAGGGCGATGGGCAGGATGTCAGGCACGGCGGGGAAGGGATCCTCGTTTGGCGCGAGAAAACCTCCCCTCGCCGCTGGCGGGTAGCGCCAGTGGCGACGAACCTAGTGGACAGGTTGCCTGAGCCCGGACCCGTGGCCCTCGGGCTCGATCAGGCCGATCATCGCCCCCGAGGCGTCGGCTGCAACCGCAAGGCGACCGACACCCGGCAGCCGGAAGGCCGGACGAAGGATCTCGCCGCCGGCCTGCTCCGCCCGGGTCTGTGCGGCCGCAATGTCGTCCACGGCGAGATAGGTCATCCAGTGGGCGGGGATCCCCTCGAACTCGGGTTCCGTCAGCTGGAAGATGCCACCCACGGCGCGGTCGTCCCTGTGGGCCACCCAGTAGCGGGTGCCGTCTGGCAGGGTGGTCGGCTGGAAGTCCCAGCCCAGGATGACGCTATAGAAGTGTCGTGCCTGGTCGGGTTCCCAGGTGTTCAGCTCATGCCACCAGACCTTCAGGGGCGAGGACGCCATGTGATTCTTCCTTTCTGGCTGTTTCCGGGGTCGATGTCGCCGTCGGGGCCAAGAATCAGGTCCGAACCGGGCGTCCATGTGGCCGGACGACGATTCATTGTGGCAACGCGGTGCCGGGAGGCGTAGAATTGTATATGCAGCGCACAACAGGGCCCGGCAAAGTGCCGAAAAAGGCCGTTTCGACCGGCAAAATGGCCGCTTTTTAGGGTTGACAGCGCGCGCTCCCCCCCGTAGAACCCGGCACGCTTCCCAACGGCAGGCCCGTCGGTGCTCCGCGCACCGAAACGCTTTCGAGGGCAGCGAAGAAGAACATTCAAGGTCACGACCCTGTGGGCCCTGCCGGCTCCATGGTCCTCTGGTTTTGAGCACTGCGCGATCCAAGAGCCCGGACCGCGTCGGTGTTTTTGTTATGTGCAATCGGGTTCGAAGGTAGAGACAAGGCCACAATGCCGACGATCAACCAGCTCATTCGCAAGCCGCGCCAGGCGCCGACCTATCGTAACAAGGTCCCGGCGATGCAGGCCTGCCCGCAGAAGCGCGGCGTTTGCACGCGCGTCTACACCACCACGCCGAAGAAGCCGAACTCGGCTCTCCGCAAGGTGGCCAAGGTTCGCCTCACCAACGGCTTCGAAGTCGTGAGCTACATTCCGGGTGAAGGTCATAACCTTCAGGAACACTCGGTGGTGATGATCCGCGGCGGCCGCGTGAAGGACCTTCCGGGCGTTCGCTACCACATCATCCGCGGCGTGCTCGACACCCAGGGCATCGTCAAGCGTCGTCAGCGCCGTTCGAAGTACGGCGCGAAGCGTCCGAAGTAAGATCGGGGAGAATTAGATATGTCGCGTCGTCATCGCGCCGAGAAGCGTGAAATCAACCCGGATCCGAAGTTCGGCGACCTCGTGGTCTCGAAGTTCATGAACAACCTCATGTATGAGGGCAAGAAGTCGGTTGCCGAAGGCATCGTCTACGGCGCCTTCGACAAGATCCAGGCCAAGGCCAAGGCTGACCCGGTTCAGGTGTTCCACGAGGCCCTCAACAACGTGGCTCCGGCCATCGAGGTTCGTTCCCGCCGCGTCGGCGGTGCGACCTACCAGGTGCCCGTCGAAGTCCGCGCCGAGCGCCGCCAGGCACTCGCCATCCGCTGGATCATCACCGCGGCCCGCAACCGCAACGAGACCACCATGGTCGACCGTCTGTCGGGCGAGCTGCTCGACGCCTCGCAGAACCGCGGCACCGCCGTGAAGAAGCGTGAAGACACCCACAAGATGGCGGAAGCGAACCGCGCCTTCTCGCACTACCGCTGGTAAGAGCTACAGGACACGAAGATTATGGCCCGCGCCCACCAACTCGAGGACTATCGTAACTTCGGCATCATGGCCCACATCGATGCCGGCAAGACGACGACCACCGAGCGCATCCTCTATTACACCGGAAAGTCCCACAAGATCGGCGAAGTCCACGACGGCGCCGCCACCATGGACTTCATGGAGCAGGAGCAGGAGCGCGGCATCACCATCACCTCCGCCGCCACCACCGCCTTCTGGAACGGCAAGCGGATGAACATCATCGACACCCCCGGGCACGTCGACTTCACCATCGAAGTCGAGCGTTCGCTGCGCGTGCTCGACGGTGCCGTTTGCGTGCTCGACTCGAACCAGGGCGTTGAGCCCCAGACCGAGACCGTGTGGCGCCAGGGCGACAAGTACTCCGTTCCGCGCATCGTGTTCTGCAACAAGATGGACAAGACGGGTGCTTCCTTCGAGCAGTGCATCAAGGACATCAAGGAGCGCCTCGGCGCCCGCCCGGTCCCGATCCAGCTGCCGATCGGCGCTGAGAACAACTTCAAGGGCATCATCGACCTCGTCCGCATGAAGGCCGTCGTCTGGGAAGACGAAGCCCTCGGCGCCAAGTTCCACGATGAAGACATTCCGGCCGACCTGATGGACGCCGCCGTCCAGGCCCGCGCCGACATGGTCGAAGCCTGCGCCGAACTCGACGACCAGGCCATGGACGACTACCTGAATGGCAAGGAACTCGACATCCCGACCATCAAGAAGCTGCTGCGCAAGGCCGTTCTGACCGGCGCCTTCTTCCCGGTCCTCTGCGGTTCGGCCTTCAAGAACAAGGGCGTCCAGCCGCTGCTCGACGCCGTCGTCGACTACCTCCCGTCGCCGCTCGACCGCCCGGCCATCAAGGGCATCGATCCGAAGAACGGCGAGGAAGTGACCCGTCCGTCGTCTGACGATGCGCCGCTGTCGCTGCTGGCCTTCAAGCTCATGGATGACCAGTACGGCATTCTGACCTTCTGCCGCATCTATTCCGGCGTGCTCACCAAGGGCATGTCGCTCCTCAATTCGACCCGCGAGAAGTCCGAGCGCGTCGGCCGCATGGTTCTCATGCACGCCAACAACCGCGAGGAAATCTCGGAAGCCTATGCCGGCGACATCGTCGCCCTCGTGGGCCTCAAGGACAGCCGCACCGGCGACACGTTGTGCGACCCCAACAAGCCCGTCATTCTCGAAAAGATGGAATTCCCGGATCCCGTCATCGAGATGAAGGTCGAGCCCAAGACCAAGGGCGACCAGGAAAAGATGGCCGTGGCGCTGCACAAGCTCGCCGCCGAGGATCCGTCCTTCCGCGTGTCGACCGACAGCGAGTCCGGCGAGACCATCATCAAGGGCATGGGCGAACTTCACCTCGACATCAAGGTCGACATCCTGAAGCGCACCCACAAGGTCGAAGTCCAGGTCGGCGCTCCGCAGGTCGCCTATCGTGAGGCGATCACCCGCAAGGTGACCAAGGACTACACCCACAAGAAGCAGACCGGTGGTACGGGCCAGTTCGCCCGCGTCATCCTCGAGATCGAGCCGAACGAGGCCGGTGCCGGCAACGCCTTCGAGTCCCGCATCGTCGGCGGCTCGGTGCCGAAGGAATACATCCCCGGCGTCGAAAAGGGCCTGAACTCGGTGCTGACCTCCGGTCCGCTCATCGGCTTCCCGGTCGTCGACCTTAAGGTCGCGCTGATCGACGGCGCCTACCACGAGGTCGACTCCTCCGCGATCGCCTTCGAAATCGCCACCCGCGCCGCAATGCGCGAAGCCTTCGAGAACGCCGGTGCGGTGCTGCTCGAGCCGATGATGAAGGTCGAGGTTACCTCGCCGGAAGAATTCGTCGGTTCGGTGATCGGCGACCTCAACTCCCGCCGCGGCCAGATCGTCGGCACCTCGATGCGTGGCAACGCCAACATCATCAACGCACTGGTGCCGCTCGCCAACATGTTCGGCTACATCAACAACCTTCGTTCGATGAGCCAGGGCCGCGCGTCTTACACCATGCAGTTCGACCACTACGCCCAGGTTCCGGGCCAGGTGGCCGAAGAGATCAAGAAGAAATACGCCTAATTCACGTTTGAGAACGGAGACATCCGATGGCCAAAGAGAAGTTCAACCGCGACAAGCCGCACTGCAACATTGGCACGAT
>CAYYTH010000037.1:0-34168 GCA_964474665.1 uncultured Aestuariivirga sp. | reverse complement strand
CCTTCAGCGGGAGAAGAAGGGACCCGTTGCGGCACGCAACGGGGAGATGAGGGGACGCCAGCATAATTGCGGCCAGCGGCTTCCCCTCACCTCCCCCGGCTGCGCCGGGTCCCCTTCCTCTCCCGCCTCGCGGGAGAGGACCTTCACTGGATCAACCATCCGATCATGACCACCCGGCCCGCCACACGCCCCGACCGTTACGCCATCGCCTGGCGCCTGCCGCTCATCGTCTGGCAGGGGCTGTTCTTCGTGGGCCCGCTGCTCTTCATGGTGGCGATGTCCTTCTTCCTGGTGAAGAACTACCGCATGGAGGCCGCCTTCCAGTTCTCCAACTGGACGCGCATGCTGTCGAAGGGCTTCTTCTGGGATGCCTATTTCTTCACGCTCTGGCTGGCCTTCCTCGCCACCGTCGTCACCAGCCTCGTTGCCTTTCCCGCCAGCTATTTCCTCGCCTTCAAGGCCAGCGATACCGCGCGGCGCTGGGCCGTCTTCTTCCTCATCATTCCCTTCTTCACCAGCTATCTCGTGCGCATCTTCGCCTGGCAGGTGATCCTCGCGCAGCAGGGCGTCATCAATGCCGGCCTGTCCTTCCTCGGCCTCGGCCCGTGGCAGATGCTCAACACCCAGTTCGGCACCATGGTGGGCTATCTCGTGCTCTGCCTGCCGCTCGCCGTGATCCTGCAGACCTTCTCGCTCGCCAATATCGACAAGCGCCTGGTCGAGGCCGCGCATAATCTGGGCTGCGGGCGGCTGCGCACCGTCTTCACCGTCATCGTGCCGCTGGCCAAGACCGGCCTCATCGTTGCCGCCGTCTTCTGCTTCATCCTGTCCTTCGGCGACTTCGTGTCGCCCTATTATCTCGGCGGCTCGAAGCCGCCCACACTATCGATCATGATCGTCGACACCTCGAAGTCGGGCCAGCAATGGCCGCGCGCCGCCGTCGTCGCCATCATGATGATCGTCACCCTGCTGGTCGTGGCCTTCACCGCCATCGGCTTCGCCTACCGGAAGCGCCGCACATGAAGGACGACCGCCTCCTCCGCTGGGTGCTGGCGCTTTATACCGCACTCATCTTCCTCTTCGTCTTCGCGCCCATCGCGGCGAGCCTCGTCTTCTCCTTCAACTCCGACCGCTTCCCCACGATCCCGCTCGGCTCCTTCACCACCGAATGGTACGTCAAGGCCTTCAGCAACCCGGAGGTCTGGGACGCAGCGCTGAGAAGCCTCATCGTCGCTGCCGTCACGGCGGTCCTCTCCACCGCCATCGGCTTCTCGGCCGCCTATACCGACTACCGCTACGACTTCTTCGGCAAGAAGGCCTTTCTCGTGCTGGCCCTGCTGCCGCCCACGATCCCGCTCATCATCCTGGCCCTCGCCATGCTCGGCTGGCTGTCGATGTTCAACGCCTCGGGGCTCACCCTCTCCATCATCATCGCCCACACCGTGCTCTGCGCGCCCTTCGCCATGGCGGTTATCAGGCTCAGGCTCAGCCAGATGGACCCCAACCTCGAGCCCGCCGCCTGGAACCTCGGCGCCTCGGAATGGGTGACCATGAAGTCGGTGGTCATCCCCTTCGCGATGCCCTCCATCATCGCCAGCCTCTGCCTCACCGCGGCCGTCTCCTTCGACGAATTCGCCGTGGCCTGGTTCGTCTCGGGCCTCAACAAGACGGTGCCCGTCGTCATCCTCGAAATCCTCACCGGCAACATCGATCCGCAGGTCAATGCCATCGGCACGGCCGTGTTCCTCGTCTCCATCACCCTCGTCGTCATTGCGCAGGTGCTCGCCCTGAGGCCTGCCAGAAAGCCGGAATCCGCCTGATGGCCGAACCCCTCGTCGTCTTCGACAATGTCGTGAAGCGCTTCGGCACCTTCGAAGCCGTGAAGCGCATGAATTTCGAGATCCGCGAGGGCGAGTTCCTCGCCTTCATGGGCCCTTCGGGCTGCGGCAAGACGACGACGCTGCGCATGCTGGCGGGCCTCGAGCAGCCCACCGAGGGCGACATCCGGCTGGCCGGAAAATCCCTCGTCGACGTCAAGCCGCATGAGCGCGACACGCCGATGGTCTGGCAGTCGCTCGCGCTCTTTCCCTTCCTCAATGCGCGCGAGAATGTCGAATTCGGCCTCAAGATGCGCAGGCTCGACAAGGCCACGCGGCGGAAGAAGGCGCTGGACTGGCTGGAGCGCCTCGGCATCGGCGAATTCGCCGAGCGTGACGTGAACGCCCTGTCGGGCGGCCAGCGCCAGCGCGTGGCCTTGGCCCGCGCCCTCGTCACCGAGCCGAAAATTCTTCTGCTTGATGAACCGCTCTCGGCGCTGGACGCCCATCTCGTCATTCGCATGCAGGGCGTGCTGACCAAGCTCCAGCGCGAGCTCGGCATCACCTTCGTCTATGTCACGCATTCCCAGTCCGAGGCCTTCGCCATGGCCGACCGGGTGGTCATCATGTCCAAGGGCGAGATCGCGCAGATCGGCTCGGCGCGCGACATCTACCGCACGCCGGCCTCGCGCTTCGTCGCCGAGTTCGTCGGCCGCAACAACATCTTCTCGGGCTCCGTGAATGCCGCCGGTCAGGTCGAGACGGCGGCCGGCACCTTCACCCTCGACGGCAAGGCGAAGCCGGGCGAAAAGGTCAGCTTTGTCGTCGCCGCCGACGTGGTCACGCTGTCGGCCGCGAAACCCGCCGCGCAGAACAGCTTCACCGCCCAGCTCATCTCGGAGGAATTCGTCGGCTCCATGGTCACCCTCTTCTTCGAGGCGCCGGGCGGCACCGAGGTGAAGGTCCAGGTGCAGGAACGCCTGCTCGAGGGCATCCCGCGCGAGCCGGGCGAAACCCTCTGGCTCTCCTTCGACCCGTCCCATGCCCACGTCCTCAAGGGGTGACACCGATGATCGCCAATCCCATCCCCTGGCCCAATGGCGCGCGCTGCGCCTGCGCCATCACCTTCGACATGGACGCCGACTCGCTCATCCACATCTCCCGCCCGCAGGACGGGTATGACCGGCTCTACCCGGTCACCATGGGGCGCTACGGTCCGACCGTGGCCATACCGCGCATCCTCCATACCTACGCCAAGTATGGCCTGAAGCAGTCCTTCTTCATTCCCGCCTGGTGCATCGAGCAGTACCCCGCTGCGATCGATTCCATTTTGCGCGACGGGCATGAGATCGGGCATCACGGATTGTTGCACGAAGATCCCGTCGAGACGCGTGGCGAAATGCAACGAAAAGCATTCGAAACGGCAACCGAAATCCATCAAAAACGCATCGGTCGCAAGCCGCGCGGCTACAGGGCACCCGTCTACAACGTCACCCAGCAGGTCATCGACCTGCTCGTCGAGCACGGCTTCCAATATGACTCGTCGCTGATGGCGGACGACATTCCCTACCTGATGAAAACGCCCTCAGGCGCGCTCTGGGAAGCCCCCGTCCATTGGGGCACCGACGACTGGCCGCCCTTCGCCCACTACGCCGAGATCGACTACATGATGCCGGTCAAAGCCCCCTCCGAGGGCCTCAAGGCCTTCTGGGAGGAGTTCGACGCGCAATATGAGGCGGGCGGATTCTGGATCGGCATCTGGCACCCCTTCCTCACCGGAAGGCTGGCCCGCTGGCGCCTTGTGGATCAATGGCTTGAGCAGACATTGAAGACCAAGAAAGTGTGGTTCGCCCCGCTGGAGGACATCATCGCCCATGTGGCGAAGGTCACGGCCGACGGCAGCTATTCCCCGCGCGTCGAGCGGCTGCCCTACTACACGGCGAGCCAGCTCGGCTGAGCATCCTTGGCTTCTCAGCCTTTCCAAGCACCTGGAAAACCAGGGGAAAAGCGCTTGTCGGGCGCCTTCCTCAGTCCACCAGCCCACTCTTCCAGGCGGACAGGATGAGCGCCATTCCGGCGGCGGTGAGAACGGCAAGGCTGGCAAAAAGCATCATGATCAATGTCCCGAATGAGAAGAGACGGGCGCATTCTAGCCATGCTGCAGCTGCGAGAAAATTGAGCTATCGCAAAAAATGCTGCGCTGCGTCATTTTTCCGCAGCGACGCATCCTGCCGGATCGTGCGCTCTCGCAGGGCGTCGTAGATCGGCCGATCGCGCAGTGCCGTCGCCACCATCATCGCAGCGAAACTCGCGAAAACCGCCGGCAGCAGCAGCGTCGAGTTGGAGGTCATCTCGCCCACCAGCACGATCCCGGTCAGCGGCGCGCGCACCACACCCGCGAAGAACGCCGCCATGCCGATCACCGCGAAGCCCTCAGGCGGCAACGACGTAATTGAAATCATTCCACAAACCGCACCAAACAGAAAGCCGATCTGCGCCCCCAGCACCAGCAGTGGCGCAAACAGTCCGCCGGGCGTTCCCGCCGCATAGGACGCCGCCCCCAGGAGGAAGCGAAGCACGAAGATGGCGGGCATCAGCGCCAACACCGCACCACCCGAAAGCACCGACTGCGTGATGTTGTCCCCGCCCCCCACCAGGCCCGGCGCGAACCACGCGACCATGCCCACCAGCCCCCCGATCAGCCCGGCCCGCGCCTCCACCGGAAGCCCCTTCGCCGCATCGGCCAGGGCCAGCGCACCGAGGATCGTGCGGTTATAGGCGACCGCGAAGCCGCCTGCGATTCCGCCCAGAACGAGGAACAATGGCCAGCTCTCAACGCCAGGCTCGACGAATGCCGCGACCTGGAAATCCGGCTGGTTGCCCGTCAGCGCGTGAGCGATCGTCACGGCACTCGCCGCAGCACCGAGCGCCGCGATGGCGATGCGGTGCTCGAAACGCTGCACCAGTTCCTCGAGAACGAACACCGCCCCGGCGATGGGCGCGTTGAAGGCGGTGGCGAGACCGGCCCCCGCGCCCGCCGCCAGCAGCACCCGGCAGTCGGACCATTTGCGCCGGAAAAACCGTCCGATTTCAAAGGATACCGCTGCGCCCATCTGCACACTCGGGCCTTCGCGCCCCAGCAGCAGGCCACTCCCGATCGCCAGCAGACCACCTGCGAACTTGACGAGGCCCAGCCCGGCGCCCGCCGGTGAAATCCGGCCATGCAGAACGGCCTCCACATGCGGGATGCCGCTTCCCGTCGCCTGCGGTGAAAACCTTCGCACCAGCCACGCCGCGACCATGGCCATCAAGGCCGTCACGCCGACCACGATCACGAAGCCCACCATCGCCAAGCCATGCGCCTGCCCGATCAGCACGTCGCGCAGATGTTCGGCATGCTGGAGCAGGACGCGGAATGCCGTGGCCACCAGCCCTGTCGCAGCGCCCACCAGCAGCGTCAGGGCCGCAAGGATGAAAAGGCTTCCTGCGTCGCGGTCGTCGCGGGCCTCGACGTCGGCCTCATCGTCGATGTTGCTCATGTTCGGTTCCATTCTCAGCCACCTGCCATCCGGACGTGCCATACTGTGAGGGCTCCGCCCGTTTAGGAGATGCAGGATGCGGTGACAACGCAGGATATCGCGCCTGTTGGAAGGCATTCCGCACCAGGCCGCCCTGACCACGCACCCCACGTTCTTCAAGACCTGAGCGGCAAGCCGTACTTCGCCCCGGACTTGACGGATACAAATCGCTCCGCCCGTCGGGGCGAGGGGCACCATGACGAAGCACGTCTGCAACCACACCATCCATGACCACCAGTGTCACTTCGGCTGGAACCGCGACACCCCGCCGGTGCTGCGCATCGCACCGGGCGAGACGGTGGAGTTCCATCCGGTCGATTCATCGGGTGGGCAGCTGAACGCAACCTCAACACTCGCCGACCTGGCGGCGCTCGACTTCGGCAAGGTCAACCCGCTGGTCGGCCCCGATCACATCGAGGGTGCGCAGCCGGGCGATGCCATCGAGGTGACGCTGCTCGACTTTACCCCCTCGGGTTGGGGCTGGACCGCCAATACCCCAGGCTTCGGCCTGCTGGCCGACCAGTTCAAGGACCCGGCTCTGCACATCTGGAAATATGACGCCGCGACCCGCGCGCCTCGAACCTCTCCTATGGCAAGCTCGACCCGAACATGCTGCTCGACGAGATCAGCACCGAGGCGAAGTGGTGCCATGCCGGCATGGTCATGGCGCGCACGGCGCGCATCGTGGTGAGAAGCGAGGCCTTTCAGGCGGACCCGCACGGAGAGATGGGTCGCCATCGGGTGGCCGTGGGCCTCAATGCGAAGCCCGACACCCTGCACGGGGACGATCCCGCCCCGGCAGACTGGCGGCACATGCAGGCCTGGCATGGCGGCGTGATGTCAAGCAGCACCTGCCCTTCTCCGCGAGACTGCGCGAGAACACGGCGCGACCCAGCGCCTTGACTGCCGAAAGCTTGCGCGACGGCCCGCAACCGCACATGCCGCCAGCGCAGGCCTTGCGGATCGAACAGCGTTTCTGGCAGGAGGTGCTCGACGCAACCACCATCCGGACCTTGAATGACCAGCTTCGACGCCACTGCTCATGACCAGCTGCTGCAAATGCTGCAGGAACTGGCGAACCGCGCAGTGGCAACCTATTCCCTGCCGACCGGCAGCACTGCCGCACTCGTCAACCTGTCCGAAAACGCCACCTTCCGCATCACCGCGCCCGATGGGCGGAGCTGGGCCCTGCGCATTCACCGCGATGGCTACCAGTCGGATCCGGCGATCGCGTCGGAACTCGCCTGGGCCATGGACCTCCGCCGCGCAGGGATCGCGGTGACACCCAATCCCCTGCCTGGAGATGACGGCGAACTGATCCAGCACCTCGCGCATCCGCACCTCGCCCGGCCGCGACGCGCCGTGCTGTTCGACTGGGAGGCGGGCACGGAGCCGGCCATCACGCAAGACCTGTCCGCGTCCTTTGAAACCCTCGGCGCGATCGCCGCGCGCATGCATGTCCATGCCAGGCAGTGGCAGCGGCCAGCCTGGTTCACCCGCCACACATGGAACTTCGACACGGCCCTGGGCGAAGACCGCCCGCACTGGGGCCGCTGGCGGGACGGCATCGGCATGGACCGCGAGACGGAACGGATCTTCCAGCGGACGGTGGACGTCATCGGCCGGCGCCTCGCAGCCTATGGCATGACGCCGGATCGCTTCGGCCTGATCCATTCCGACCTGCGCCTCGCCAACCTGCTGATCGACGGCGACACCGTCAAGGTGATCGACTTCGACGACTGCGGCTTCAGCTGGTACATGTATGACGCCGCAACGCCCGTGTCCTTCCACGAGCACGAGCCGCAGGTGCCGGACCTCATCGAGAGCTGGAAGGCCGGCTATCGCAAGGTGCTGCCGCTGTCACGCGAGGACGCGGCGGAAATCCCGACCTTCGTGATGCTGCGCCGCCTCCTGTTGGTGGCGTGGGTCGCGTCCCACATCGAGGCCGAATTCCCACGCTCGCTGGGCGCAGGTTTCACGGAGGGCAGCCTGCCGCTGTGCGAGGACTATCTCCGCCGTTTCGCCTAGCGGTCTGCGTTGAGCACGGCGGAGAGCGTGCGGCGGCACAGGTCCTTGGCGCGCTCCAGCGACAGCAGGCTCTGGTCGATGCACTGCTCGAGCCACAACCCGTCGACCAGCGAGATCAGGATGGTGGCGACGTCATAGCTGTCGACCTTCACCCCCTTGCCACGCGCGAAGGCGGAGATGGCCCGGGCGATGCGCTCGCGATACAGCGCATAGTTCTTGCGGTGCTCCGCCTGCAATGCCGGATTGACCGCGATCTCCCCCCACAGGGCGAGCCAGACATTGAGATAGTCCCGGCTGAGGAAGCTGTCGGCAAAGATCATGTCGACCAGCTGGTCGACGCTTTGCGGGCTCGTCTCCGCACGGTCGAGGTTCTCGAGCACCTTGCGGTAGATCGCGGCATAGGCTGCAGCGAGCAGCGCATTCTTGGATCCGAAGTGATGGGTGATCAGGCCCCGCGACGTGCCCGCCTCATGGCAGATATTGTCCACCGTGAAGCCCTGGATGCCACCCTTGGCGAGGCAGGCGATCGACGCCTCGATGAGCCGCGCCCGGCGCTCGTCCGGTGCGATGCGTTCGAACTTGGGCGATGTTGCTTTCCTGGTCATCTCATGCAGCAGAAATGGGGGCGTGAGCCACTCACGCCCCCGGTTTGGGTCAGGCCTTGGTGAACTGCGTCGGGTCCGGATGGCCGTCGGCGAGGATCACCGGCTTGATATCCGAACGGTAGATCGCGAGGAAGGGCTCGAAGCACACGAAGATGAAGCCGCCAGAGTCCTCCATCAGGTCTTCCATCCTGTTGAAGATCTCCTTGCGCTTGCCATCGTCCTGCTCGACGAGGCCCTTCTGGTAGAGGTCCTCGAACTCTTTCGAGTCGAAGAAGGACCAGTTGTAGACGCCGATCTGGTCCGGACGGAACCACACGAGGTTCTCGGTCGGGTCGATGCCGCCGGCAAAGTTCATCAGCACCAGCTCGATGTTCTTGTAGCCGTCACCCTGGGTCTTGTCGCCGAGGGCCCAGTAGGCAGCGTCTTCCGTGGGCTGGATGTTCACCGTGATGCCGGCTTCCGCGAGGCTCGACTGGATGATCTGTGCAGTCGACTGCGACACCGAGTCGGTGAGGCAGTAGAGATTCAATTCGACCGCCGAAACTCCGGCTTCGGCGAGCAGCGCCTTGGCCTTCTCGATGTCGCGCGTGGCGATCTTGTTCGCCGCCCGCGCGAACTTGCTGCCCGGCTGGACGACACCCGCGGAACGGGTGGTGAGCCCGTCATAAGAGCCCTGCAGCACGGCGTCGCCGTCATAGGCATACTGGATCGCCTGGCGGACACGCGGGTCCTTCAGCTGCTCGGCATTCATGTTGATGGTGAGCCAGACATAGCGCGTCGACTGCGCCTCGATGAGCTTCGAGTCCGCCGGCAGGTTGGCCTTCAATTGCTTTGCCGCAGCCATGGCGACGCGGGTGTAGTCGAAGGACTTCGCCTCATAGGCCAGCAGCGCCGCCTGGTCGTCCGTCACGATGAAGTATTCGACCTTGCTGAAGGCAGGCTTCTCGCCCTTCCAGTCCGGGTTCGCCACCAGCGTCACCTTCTGGTTCTGCTCCCATTTGTCGAGCAGGAAGGGGCCGCACTGGGCGGGGATCTCGGTGGTGTAGCTGCCGCCCGCCTTCTCCACCGCCGCCTTACACACGATGTGGCCGCCATAATAGGGCAGAGAGATATAGACGAAGGGTTTGAAGGGTTCGGTGAGGTGGATGAGGCCGGAGTGCTGGTCGATGACCTCCACCCTGTCGAGCTTCTCGAACTGGTAGGCCCAGGCGGAATCCGACCCCTTGATGCGTTCGAAGGAGAATTTCACGTCCTCCGCCGTCACCGGGCCGAAGCCGTTGCTCCAGGTCAGGTAGTCGTGAAGCGTGAAGGCGATGGTCTTCGGGTCCTTCCATTCGAAGACCTTGGCGGCATAGGGCGTGACCTGATTGCCGTCGCGCATGTCACCCAGCCGCACGAGCGTCACCTGCGTGCAGCGCGGGATGATGTCGTCAAGCTCGCCGATGATTCCCTTGGGGTCCAGCACCTGCAGGTCCGCCGTGGCGCGCAGCCGCAGCGTATCGCCGTCGGCCGCCCAGGCGAAATGCGGGCGGGCGGCAAGGCCTGCAAACAAGGCGCCACCTGCCTTCAGCAGGCCGCGGCGGTCGGTGCTCCAGTTCAGTCCCATGGTTTCCTCCTCGTTTCATTGTTGTGTGTCTTCGGCAAAATGGCATCGCACCATGCGGTCTGGTGTGATCATGTGGGGCTGGGGCTCCTCCGCCGCACAGCGCGGTCGGGCGAGCGGACAGCGGGTGTGGAACTCGCAGCCCGTGGGCCGCGCCAGCACGCTGGGGATTTCGCCCTTCAGCGCCAGGTCGGCGCGGCGCTTGCGCGGGTCCGCCTGCGGTTCCGCCGCAATGAGGCTCCGCGTATAAGGATGAGAGGGGCGGCTGAAGACCTCGCGCGTCGGCCCCCACTCCGCCATGCGGCCGAGATACAGCACCGCCACGCGGTCGGTCACATGCCGCACAACGGCAAGATTGTGGGTGATGATGAGGAAGCTGAGGCCGAGGTCACGGCGCAGCCCCGTCATCAAGTTCAGGATCTCGGCCTGCACGGAAACATCGAGCCCTGCCGTCGGCTCGTCGGCGATCACCAGCTTCGGGTTCAGCGCAAGCGCGCGCGCCACCGAGACACGACGAGCCTGGCCGCCCGAAAGCTCATGCGGGTAGCGCTGCCCAAGCGCCGGCGGCAGGCCGACGCGCTCCAGCATCGCAGCCGGGGTCCTTTCGCCCTCGGGCAGCGGCACGCCGTTGATCTGGAAAGGTTCGACGAGTTGTCCGGACACCTTGCGGCGCGGACTGAGGGAGGCCACCGCATCCTGGAACATCAGCGCCGTGCCCTGCCGCACCTTCACGAAATCGGCGCGCGCCTTCACCGGCTGGCCCTCGAAGCACAAATCGCCCGAAGTGATGTCGACGAGTCCCATCATGGCGCGGGCCAGCGTCGACTTGCCGGAGCCGGATTCGCCAACGAGGCCCAGCATCTCGCCCCGTCCCACCGCCAGCGACAGGTTGCTGAGAATGGTCAGGCGCGGGGCGACGCCCGGCAGCAGGCGCTGCAGCCCGGCCGCGGGGGCAGCGAGGTCGAGCGACACGTTGTCGACCGTGTAAAGCGCGCTCATGACAGCGCCTCGTGGCAACGCGCGAAGTGTCGGTCGCCGACCTCGACATGAGACGGCGCCACGCTGCGGCAGTGCCCGGTGACGCGCGGGCAGCGGGCGGCGAAGCTGCAGCCCAGCGGCGGGTTCACCAGATCGGGCAGGCGGCCGGGGATCGTGGGCAGCTCCGGCGTGTGCTCGTGGAGGTTCGCGGGGTCACAGGCGATCAGCGCCTGGGTATAGGGGTGGCGGGGGTTATGATAGACCTCGTCGGTGGAGCCCTCCTCCACCACTTCGCCGGCATACATCACATAGACCCGGTCGCAGAGCTCGCCCACCAGCCCGAGGTGATGGGTGATGATCACGATGGCGCCATTGTAGTCCTGCCGCAGCGCGCGCAGCAGGTGGATGATCTGGGCCTCCATGGTGACGTCGAGCGCCGTTGTCGGTTCGTCCGCCACCAGCACCTGCGGCGCCATCAGCAGGGCCGCGGCGATGGCGGCGCGCTGGCGCATGCCCCCGGAAAGCTCGTGAACGTAGCGCCCAAGGCAGCCTTCGGGATCGGGGATGCCGACGCGCTTCAGCATGGCGGCGGCCTGGGCGCGCTTGTCGGACGTCGACAGGGCTTCGCGCTGGTCCTGGAAGTCGACGAGCTGTTCGCCGATCGTCAGCACCGGGTTGAAGGAGGTCATCGGGTCCTGGAAGATCATGGCGATGCTCCGTCCACGGAGCTTTCGCTTCTCCGCGTCGGATGCCGCGAGAATGTTTCGCCCGCCGAACATCACGCCGCCCGAGGTGACCCGCGCATTGGGGGCGAGCAGCGTGATGAGGGCCGAAGCCAGCGTCGACTTTCCGCAGCCCGACTCGCCCACGATGCCGATCGCCTCGCCCGCACGGGCCTCGAGCGTGGCATGGCGCAATGCCTGCAGCGCGCCCTCCTCGCTGGCATAGGCGATGGAGAGATCGTCGACCTTGAGGAGCGGCGCGCTCATGCCAGCGTCCTCAATTGCAGACGCGGGTCCAGCGCGTCGCGCAACGCCTCGCCGAGGAAGGTGAAGCCCAGCGTGGCAAGGATCAGCGGAATGCCGGCGATGACCACCATGCCGGGCGACTGGCGCAGCGAGACATAGCCGTCATAGAGGATGTTGCCCCAGGATGGCGTGGGCGGCTTCACGCCGAGGCTGAGATAGCTGAGCCCGGCCTCGAGCATGATGACGACCGGAATGTCCATGGAGAGGACGACGAGCAGCTGGCCCGCCACATTGGGCAACAGGTGAACAAGGATGATGCGGGCGTTCGAGGCATTCATCGCCTGCTCCGCCATGATGAAGTCGCTGCGGACGAGGCTCAGCGTCTGGGCGCGGATGAAACGGGCGTAGCCGGGGATCGAAACCAGGACGATGACCAGAATCAGCGTGCCGGTGGACGGGCCCAGCACGGTGATGACGGCGAGGGCGAACATGATCATCGGCAGCGAGGTCATGGAATCGAAGCAGAGGATCAGGACCGCGTCGAGCCAGCGCGGGCCATAGCCCGCGATGAGGCCGAGCAGGATTCCGACCAGGCCTGCGATGCCCGTGGCTGTAATGGCAACACCCAATGCCGTCCTTGCGCCATAGATGATGCGCGAGAGCAGGTCGCGGCCGAGCTGGTCCGTGCCCGCCCAATGTGCGAGGCTGGGCCCCTCGAACTTGTGCATGACGTTGATCTTGAGCGGATCGTAGGGCGCGAGCCACGGCGCGAAGAGGGCCATGAGCACGAAGGCCAGCACGATGACGCCGCCCATGACGCCCAGCGGCTCCGCCAGGAGGGCGCGCCAGGGGTTTCGCCGCGCCCTAGCCACGAAGCGTGTCCCGGACGCGGGGGTCGAGCTGCGCCATCAGCAGGTCGGCGAGGGTGACCACGGCGAGGTAGAAGGCGGTCATGAACAGGACCGAGCCCATCACCACGGGGAAGTTCCGCTTCTGCACCGCGGAAGTGATGAGCGTGCCGATGCCGGGGCGCGAGAACACCGTCTCCACGAAGACGGCACTCGACAGGATTGACCCGAAGCCCACCGCGACGATGGCGATGACCGGCACGATGGCAACGCGCAGAGCATAGCGGAGCACGATCTTCGCGTCACTGAGCCCGAAGGCGCGGGCCGTGCGCACGTGGTTCGCCGACATCACCTCCAGCATCGAGGCCCGCACCAGGCGCGCGAGATAGCCGATCCAGGTGATGGCGATGGCGGCGGCGGGAAGCACCACGGCGCGGAGCTGGCTACCCCAGTCGCCGGGCTCGCCCGCACCGATGGCGGGAAACCAACCGAGCCAGACGGCGAAGACGAGCAGAAGGTAGATCGCCACCACGAAGGAGGGGATCGAGATCATCGATACCGAGAGCACGGCCAGCACCCGGTCGATGGTGCGGCCCTGCCAGACCACGGCGAGGCAGCCGAGGCCGATGCCCGCGACAAGCGCGATCGACATGGCGACCGCCCCGAGGAAGAGCGTATTGGGGAAGACCTCGGCGATCATCTCCGACACCGGGCGCTTCGACCACACGTCATAGCCGAGGTCGCCCGTCAGCGCGTTGCGGAAGAAGTTCCAGACCTGGACATAGATCGGCTGGTCGAGGCCCATGCGCTCCATGAGGGCGCGCTTCAGTTCCGGCGTGGCCCGGGGGCCGAGGGCGAGCGAGGCCGGATCACCCGGCACCAGAAAGACCATCGCATACATCGCCAGCATGACCACGAAGATGATCAGGACAGCAAGGCCGATGCGCTTGATGGCATAGCTCAGCACGGCTTTCCCTCAGCCTCCCTGCCCCGGACTTCGCGGGTCAGACCATGTCACGCGCGATTCGCTCATGCCACTTCCGTTCGAAGACCGTCGTGCCGTTCTCGCCGATGGTGAGATCCACCTCGATGATGAAATGCGTCGCGTCGCAGGTCATCCTGCCCGTGCTGCGATGGCTGATGGTTGCGTCGGGCCTGACCATCTCCACGTCATACGCGGTGACGAGGGTCGCCGAGAGCGGGTCACCGTCGATGATCTCGTAGCGCGCAAAGGCGGAGGAGCGCTGGGTCTGGTTGATGTCGTGCATGTGCTTCGCATAGGTCCAGCGCGGGAAGTCCACAGTCATCTTGCCGGACAGCAGGTCGCGCACCACACGGCGCGGGTGGGTCTGCTCCACCGGTTCGCGCGTCACCGGGGGCGGCGGCGCCATTTCCGGCGCATCGAAGGCCCGAAGTGCCTCGTCCTCGGGTCGCGGCGGGCGAACAGGGAGAATCAAGGCGGAATCGCCGAGCTGGATCGTCAGCGTGGCGAATTCCGGCGACGGCCAGGCCACCGGCCAGTAGGTTGTCGAGATCGAGACCGCGATGCGGTGGCCCGCCGGGAAGGCATGGGCATTGTCCTCCATCTCGATCACCGCGCTGGCCTGCTGGCCCGGCACCAGCGGTTCCGGGAATTCGTGGCTGTTGCGGTGGGTGAGGTTGAGGAGGCCATAGGTGACGCGGGTCGAGCGGCCGTCGGGGGCGACGTCGTTGAGCCTCGCGCAGACGAGGGCCTGCGGCTTGTCGCTGGCGAAGATGAGCGTAAGACTGGGAGCGCCGAGGAACTCGAGCCGCTCTGTAAGGGGCTCCGAGATGAAGACGAGCGAGCCGCCGTCATCCTCGCGCTGGTCGGGTGGCCATTCGGCGTCGCCACCATAGCGCCCGACCTCGCCTGCCGCGATGCCCACCCAGAGCGGTGAGCAGATCGCCTTTGATCCGTGGACGGACGACGTGGCCGAGAGGCTGCCGTCGGCGTTGAGGAACAGCTTATGCTGGCGGATGCGCGGGCTGGGCCACTGCGCCTCGCCGACCCAGCGGCCCGGGCGCGCATCGTAGCAGGTCTGGGGCGGAACGCTCTCCTGCATCCAGGCGCGCAGCATGGGCTCGTCCATGATACCGGTGTTGCGGCCCTTCAGCCAGTGATCGCACCAGCGCAGCACTTCCTGCAGCCAGCCGATGGCTGGCGCCACGGTGACGTCATGCGGATAGGAGTGCGCCCAGGGACCGATGAGCCCGCGCCGCGGCACGTCGAGGCCGGCAAGCAGGCGGGGGATCGATTCCGAATAATTGTCGGCCCAGCCGGAGACCGCATAGACCGGAATCCTGATCCTGGCGAAATCCTCGCAGACCGAGCCCTGCTTCCAGTAGGCGTCGCGGCGCTGGTGCTGCAGCCAGGTGAGGATCCACGGCGTGTTGTGGTCCATGCGCTGCTGCCACATGGTACGCCAGGCTGCGCCGACGACGTCCGGGTCGGGGGGCAGGTCATTGTGGGCGAACATGGTGGCCGACCAGTCGAAGTTATCCTTGGACAGGCAGCCGCCCACCCAGTGGATGTCGGTGGCGTAACGATCGTCGGTGGAGCCGACCGTGATGATGGTTTTCAGCGCGGGTGGCTGGCGCGCCGCGATCTGCAGGCCGTTGAAGCCGCCCCAGGAGATGCCGATCATGGCGACCTGTCCGTCGCACCAGTCTTGCGCCGCGATCCAGGCGATGGCGTCGCAGCCGTCGAGCTGTTCCTGCACCGTGTATTCGTCGTCGATCAGGCCCTCGCTGTCACCGGTGCCACGAATGTCGAGGCGCAGGCAGGCATAGCCGTGGCCGGCGAGATAGTGGTGAAGGCCCTGATCGCGCGGCCTCGTGCCGTCACGCTTGCGGTAGGGCAGATATTCGAGGATGGCGGGCACCGGGCCCGCACCCTCCGGGAACCAGCCGCGCGCGGCGAGCCGCGTGCCATCGGGAAGCGGGATGAAGAGATTCTCCACCACCCGGACGGCAAAGGGAAAATCGGACCGCAGAGCGACCATCGATGACCTCTGTTGTTGTACACATGTATAATTGGTCGAGGAAAGCGGTCAACACCGATCTTCACAAGCCATTCCTACAATCAGAAAAAAATCCTTGACAGCGCGCACTGCCTGTGTTACAAGGGCGCATACTTCCGAATTGGGTGTTGAATTTCGCAGGTGCGGCATCAGCGGCGCCTGTTTTGCTGCGTTTGCGTCCATGCCGGAGGAAGGCCAGGGTCCGCCGTACCGGAGCGGCGGCTTGACCCGGCCGGAGACATCGTTTTACTATACAAACGTTCAACAGGGGCGAGCCGATGCTGCGTGACTGCCGCTACGACATTCTCTTCGAGCCCGTGAAGATCGGCCCCGTGACCGCGCCAAACCGTTTCTACCAGACGCCGCACGCCATCGGCATGGGGTGGCAGCGGCCGAAAGCGGGGGCCGCACTCCGCGGCATCAAGGCCGAGGGCGGCTGGGGCGTGGTCTGCACCGAATATTGCTCCATTCATCCGACGTCTGACGATTCGCCCTATGGCTTCCTCACCCTGTGGGATGACGACGACATCGAGACGCTGGCGCTGACCGCCGATGCCATCCACGCGCATGGCAGCCTGGCCGGCGTCGAACTCTGGCACGGCGGCTCGCATGCCTCGAACCGCTTGACGCGCCTGGCAGGCGTGGCGCCCTCGACGATCCCGGCGATGTATCACCTGCCGACCACGGCACGCGCCATGGACCTGTCCGACATCCGCGCCTTCCGCGGCTGGCAGCGCGATGCGGCAAAGCGGGCGAAGCGGGCGGGCTTCGACATCGTCTATGTCTATGCCGGGCATGACTACCTGCCCTTCCAGTTCCTGTCGCCGCGCCACAACCGCCGAACGGACGAATATGGCGGCCGCCTCGAGAACCGCGTGCGGCTGCTGCGCGAGATGATCGAGGACACCAAGGAGGCCGTGGGCGATACCTGCGCCGTCGCCGTACGCCTTGCCGTCGATGAATTGCATGGGCCCGGCGGCATCACGTCCGACGGCGAGGGCCGCGAGATCGTGGCGATGCTCGCCGAACTTCCCGACCTGTGGGACGTGAACGTGGCGGGCTCGCTCGGCAATGACTCGAAGTCGGCGCGCTTCAGCGGCGAAGGCTACCAGGAGCCGCAGGTGGCCTTCGTCAAGAAGCTGACGACCAAGCCCGTGGTCTCGGTCGGCCGCTTCACCTCGCCCGACGTGATGGTGAGCCAGATCCGGCGCGGCATCCAGGATTTCATCGGCGCGGCGCGGCCCTCGATCGCCGACCCCTTCCTGCCCAGCAAGATCCGCGACGGGCGGCTGGACGAGATCCGCGAATGCATCGGCTGCAACATCTGCCGCGCGGCGAACAATGAGGGCGTTCACCTGCGCTGCACGCAGAACCCGACGATTTCGGAAGAATGGCGGCGCGGCTGGCACCCGGAGAAGATCGCCACCTATCCGAAGCGCGAGAAGGTGCTGGTGGTGGGCGCCGGGCCCGCGGGCCTCGAGGCGGCTCTCAGCCTGGGCCGCCGCGGGCTGGAGGTGACGCTCGCCGACCGCAACGGCAAGCTGGGCGGACGCCTCCTCAACGAGAGCACCTTGCCGGGCCTTTCGACCTGGATCCGGGTGCGCGACTGGCGGCAGCAGGTGATCGCGAAGCTGCCGAATGTCGCGGTCTTTCCCGGCAGCGAGATGACGGCGGAGGACATCGCCGGCTTCGGCGCCGACCACGTGGTGCTGGCAACAGGCGCAAAGTGGCGGCGCGATGGCGTGGGCGTCAATGGCATGGACGTGCTGGACCTGCCCCGGGCGCTGACGCCCGACGACGTGTTCGCCGGGGCGGCGCTGGCCGGTGAGATCGTGATCTATGACGACGAGCATTATTTCATGGGCGGCGCGCTGGCGGAGAAGCTGGCACGCGCCGGTCGCAGGGTGACGCTGGTGACACCCCATGCGTCCGTGTCGAGCTGGACGGCGATGACCGACGAGATCGGCTTCCTGCATGCAAGGCTGCATGAGCTGGGGCTTGCCATGCAGACGGGCAGGCTGCTGCTGGCCCAGGACAAGGGCAGGCTGCGCCTCGCCTGCACGGCCTCCGGCAAGGCGGGCGAACTGGCCTGCGACACGCTGATCGCGGTGACGGGGCGCATCCCCGATGATCGCCTGTTCCGCCAACTGACCCTGCAGCCGCAGCCCTTCACCGTGAGCCGCGTGGGCGACTGCCTGCAGCCTTCCTCGATTGCCGACGCCGTTTATTCCGCCCACCGCTTCGCCCGCGAATTCGGCGAAGAAGCCGTTGCCGTGCCGCGCCGTGAACGCCCGCCCGTAAAGGACATCGCATGAGCAGCATGGAGACGGGCGACACCCGCCAGCGCCGCAGGCCCGCCCGCGGCGCGCGCATCAGCGGCGAGCTGCACCAGCGGCCCTTCGGGCGCGTGACGCGGCCCTACAGGCCGATCGAGGTGCTGAGTGCCGACCATGTGGCCGCACTCCACGAGACGGCGCTGAAGGTGCTGCGCGATATCGGCATGCGCGTACTGGAAGACAGCGCACGGGACAGATTTCGTGCGGCCGGTGCGCGGATCGACGGCGACAATGTGCGGCTCGACCCGGCACTGGTGGCCGCGCACCTCGCCACCGTGCCGAAGCAGTTCACGCTCATGGCGCGCAACCCTGCGAGATCGCTTTACATCGGCGGTGACGACGTGGTCTTCACATCTGTCGGCGGGCCGGCCTATGTGATGGACAATGATCGCGGCCGGCGCGACGGCACCTATGCCGAGATGTGCGATTACCTGCGGGTGATCCAGTCGCTCGACATTATCCACCAGGAAGGGGGCGGCCCCTTCGAGCCGATGGACCTGCCCGCCAGCACCCGCCACCTCGACCTCTATCGCGCACAGATCACCATGCTCGACAAGAGCTGGCAGACGCAGACACTGGGCCGCGCGCGCACCATGGATGGACTCGTGCTGGGCGCACTGTCGCTCGGCCTCTCGATGGAGGAGCTGACCCACACGCCCGCACTGCTCGGCATCATCAACACCAATTCGCCGCTGCAGCTCGACATTCCCATGGGCGAGGGCCTGATCACCATGGCGGAGCACGGCCAGGTGAACGTGATCACGCCCTTCACGCTGGCAGGCGCCATGAGCCCGGTGACGCTCGCTGGCGCGCTCGTCCAGCAGCATGCGGAGGCGATGCTGGGCATCGTGCTGACCCAGATCGTCAGGCCCGGTGTTCCCGTGATGTATGGCGGCTTCACCTCCAACGTCGACATGCGCTCCGGCGCCCCGGCCTTCGGCACGCCCGAATATGCCAAGGCGGCGCAGGCGTCAGGCCAGCTGGCGCGGCACATCGGGGTACCCTTCCGATCTTCCAACGTGAATGCCGCAAACGAGGTCGATGCGCAGGCGGCCTATGAGAGCCAAATGTCGCTGTGGGGCTCCATCATGGGCGGCGCGCATTTGATCGAGCATGCGGCGGGCTGGATGCATGGCGGGCTGACCGCGAGCTTCGAGAAGCTGATCCTCGATGCGGAACTCCTTCAGATGATGGCAGCCTATTGCGACCCGGTGGTCGTCGACACCGACAGCCTGGCGCTGGAGGCGATTCGCGAGGTGGGGCCGGGCGGGCACTTCTTCGGCACGCCGCACACCATGGAACGTTACCAGACGGCCTTCTATGAGCCGCTGCTGTCCAACTGGGACAACCACCCCAGCTGGCTGGAGCGCGGATCGGTGGACGCGCGCACCCGGGCCAATGCGATCTGGAAGCAGCTGTTGCGCGACTACCAGCAGCCGGAAATCGACGCCGGCGCAATGGAGGCGATCGACGCCTTCATCGCGCGCCGCAAGGCTGAAGGTGGCGCACCCTTGAATTGAAGGCGGGTGCAGGCGCCGCATCACTCTTGCTGACGGCTGTAGTTTTACGTATTCGAAGCACAGATCACTGCGCTATTGAATTTTGTAACAATTGACTTGCACCTGCACGAGCAGGCAAGAGACCACGAACAACCAGGAGATCCGTCCCATGTGCCGCGCCTGTGTCAGCCCTGTCCTGAACCATCCCTCGCTGTTCGAGAGCCCTGTTGCCTTTACACCGATGGGTTCCGTCACGCCCAACCGGCGTGGCTTCATGGCCCTGTCGACCGCGGCACTCCTGGGTGCCGGGCTGCCCGCCATCGGCGGCGGTGCGGCGCGTGCCGCCACGACGGACGGCACCATCGACACCATCTTCAAGGGCGGCACCATCATCCCGATCGTCGGGCCGGCTACGGCTGAAGCCATCGCCGTGAGCGGCGGCAAGATCGTCAAGCTCGGTGCGGCGGCCGACATCATGGCGATGGCCACGGCCAATACCAAGGTGATCGACCTACAGGGCCGCACGCTGTTGCCCGGCCTCATCGACCCCCACAACCACACGGTCCTGTCGGCGATCTATCTCGAACTCCTCACCGATGTCGGCTACCTGAAGAACAAGACCCGCGACGAGCTGATCGCCAACCTCAAGATGCTCGTCGAGGTCACCCCGGAGGGCTCCTGGGTGCTGGCCTCGAACTTCGACAACCTGCTGCAGGGCGGCAACCTGTCGCGCGATGAGCTGGACAAGATCTCGAGCACGAAGCCGATCTTCGTCTGGTACACCAATGGCCATGACGCCTGCGTGAACAGCGCCGCTCTGACGGCCGCGGGCATCCCCGAGGACATTGGCGAGTTGCCGGGCGGCGGCCATTTCGGACGCGGGCCGGACGGCAAGCTGAACGGCCTCGTCTATGAGGAATTCGCCATCCTGAAGGTGATCAAGCCCGGCCTGCCGACGATCACGCCGGCCATCGCCATCGGCGCGGTGAACAAGTTCGTGGCTGCCTGCGCCGCCGCCGGCAACACCCTGCTGCACGAGCCCGGCACGCTGCGCTCCGAGTGGATCGAGCCCTTCACCAAGCTGGCCGCGCAGGCGCCGCTGCGCACCTCGGCGAGCCTGATGTACGAGGACATGAAGGGCTATGAGCCCTATCGCAAGCTCGGGATCGGACCCAAGGCCACGCTGTTCCCCGACACGCTGTTCACGCTCTATGGCGTGAAGCTGATCGGCGACGGTTCGAACCAGACCGAGACCGGCGCCCAGACCAAGCCCTATCTGAACAGCACATCCTCCGGAAAGCCGAACTTCGATGCGGCGCAGATGAAGGAGATGGTGGCCAATGTAAAGGCGGCGGGCCTGCCCAGCCTGATCCACTGCAACGGCGACCTCGCGATCGACATCGCGCTCGATGCCATGGAGGCGGCCTATGCGGGCTCGACCGAACTCGGCATCAACCGCATCGAGCATGCCACCATGGCGCGGCAGGACCAGATCGAGCGCATGAAGAAGCTCAACGTGGAACCGAGCTTCCTGATGAACCACGTGACGCTTTACGGTGCAGCCTACCGCGACCAGATCTTCGGCCCGGAACGGGCGAACTTCATGGACCCGGCGGGTGCCTGCGACAAGGCGGGCCTGCGCTTCACGCTGCACACCGACTCGCCCTGCTCGCCCGTCGGGCCGCTGCGCCTGGTCAGGACCGCGGTGACCCGCCTCTGCCAGATCGACAATTCGGTGATCGGGGCCGACCAGGCGGTGAGCGTGCAGCGCGCGCTGGAGGCCGTGACCATCGATGCCGCACGCCAGGTGGGCCAGCCCGACCGGCTGGGCTCGCTCGAGGCCGGCAAGGAGGCCGACTTCACCATCCTCGAGGACAACCCCTTCACCGTCGATCCCACCAAGATCGACACGATCAAGGTCAGCGAGACCTGGGTGGCGGGCAACAAGAAGTTCGGCTGAGCATCAACGAGGGATGAGACAGGATGATCAACAGGACATTGTTTGCTGCGGTGGTGCTGGGACTTGCGCTGACGACACCGGCCTTTGCCGATGACACGCAGGACCTCGCCAAGCAGCTCACCAACCCGGTTGCCGACCTGATCAGCGTGCCCTTCCAGGGCAACTGGAACCACGGCATCGGGCCCGATGACGGCGACCAGTATTATGTCAATGTCCAGCCGGTGATCCCGATCAAGCTGAACGAGGACTGGAACCTGATCGCCCGCCCCATCCTGCCGATCATCTCGCAGAGTGACGTTGCCGGTCCGTCGGGCAACCAGTGGGGCATTGGCAACACCCAGCTGGAGACTTTCTTCTCTCCCTCCAAGCCCGCCCACGGCATCATCTGGGGCGTCGGCCCCATCGCCTATCTCAACACCGCCTCCGACCCGCTGCTGGGGCCGGAGAAGTGGGGCCTCGGTCCGACCGCCGTCGTCCTGACGATGCAGGGGCCATGGACCGTCGGCATCCTCGCCAATCAGGTCTGGTCCATCGCGGGCGACCCCGAAGAGCCCGACATCAACCAGGCCTATTTCCAGCCCTTCATCGCCTACACCACCAAGAACGGCGTGACCTTCAACCTGAATTCCGAGTCGACCTATTACTGGGAGACGGGCGAATGGTCGGTGCCGTTCAACGCGCAGGTGTCGAAGCTCGTCAAGTTCGACAAGCAGCCGGTGAGCCTGTTCGTCGCCGCGCGCTACTGGGCGCACACGCCCGAGGGCGAAGGCCCCACCGGCTGGGGTGCGCGCGCCGGAATGACATTCCTGTTCCCCGAGAAGTAGCCAAGTCGCCGCGGCTCCCCCCTGGCAGGGGAGGGCCGCTGGCGAAAATGTGACCGGAAAACTGATTCATCCGGGGAAATAAAGTTGCCTCCGCTATTGCGGAGTCGCAGCCGGTTGCCCTAGGGTGCCCCTTCAACTGTGTTCTTCATCGAGGACGGAGGCCCCATCCATGTGCGGAATCGCTGGAATTCTCTACAAGGGCAGCGCTTCGGCCGACTCCAAGGTCGGCAAGGCGCTCATTGATATGCTGGATGCCTGCCAGCACCGCGGACCGGATTCCACCGGCTTCTCGCTCTACCGTGACCCGGTGCCGGGCCACCTGCGGCTGCGCTTCATCGTTGGCGAGGGTGACGATGCGAAGGCGGCGATCGAGCGCGTCAAGCAGAAGCTGACCGAGTTCCAGGCCAAGATCGTGGAGGAGGAGCACAAGGGCTCGTCCTTCGCGGTGCTCGTCAAGTTCGACGGCGACCTGCAGAAGTTCGCCTTCGAAATGGAACATGCCGCCAAGCTCTCCTCCATCGGCGAGAGCCTCGACATCATCAAGGACCTGGGCGGCGCCTTCGACGTCGACAATGTCTACAAGATCGAGAACTTCAAGGGCACCCACGGCATCGGCCATGTGCGCCTCGCCACGGAATCGGACGTTGCCCCGGAAGCCACGCATCCCTTCTGGGCCACCGGCTTCTCCGACATCTCGATCGTCCACAACGGCCAGATCACCAACTATTACAAGATGCGCCGCCGGCTGGAAAAGCAGGGCTACTTCTTCAACACCGACAATGACTCGGAGCTGATCGCCGTCTACCTCGCCGACAAGCTGAAGCACGGCTTCAGCCTGAAGGAGGCGCTGAAGACCTCGATCGAGGACCTCGACGGCACCTTCTCCTTCCTCGTCTCGACCAAGGACGAGATCGGCTATGCCAAGGACAAGCTCGCGGCCAAGCCGATGGTCAAGTACGAGGACGACAAGATCATCGCCATCGCCTCGGAGGAAGTGTCGCTCAACCGCCTCTTCCCCGGCCGTGCCCTCAACACCTCTGAACCCGCTCCCGGAACCTACGACACATGGCAACGATCGATCTCAGCGTAATCTCCGTCCGCGAGGGCAACGAGCTTATTCGCAAGTATGGCGCTGACGGCGTCGACGTCGAGGTTCTGAACCCCGATGCGAAGCACCACATCGGCGTCGGCCTCACGTCGCCGATCAACGTGCATATCCGCGGCTCCGCCGGCTATTTCTGCGGCGGCCTGACCGATGGCCCGCGCTTCCTCGTCGACAACAATGTCGGCTGGGGCGTCGGCGACAACATGCTGAACGGCTCGATCGTGGTGAACGGCAACGCCTCCGCCATTCCGGGCGTGGCGATCCGCGGCGCCGAGATCGTGGTCAAGGGCAACATCGGCTCGCGCGCCGGCCAGGTGATGAAGGCCGGAACGCTGCTCGCCTGCGGCAACGCCAGCTTCATGGCGGGCTACATGATGTATGGCGGCCGCCTGATCATCCTCGGCAATTCCGGCGAGAAGGTGGGCCAGGACATGACCGGCGGCGATATCTATGTCGCCGGCAAGATCGGCGAGATGGGCACCGACGCGATGCTCACCGACCTTCCCCAGAAGGAACGCGACGAGATCCTCGCCTTCCTCGACAAGTACAAGATCCCCTTCACCGGCACGTTCCAGAAGATCGTCAACGCCGGCAAGAAGCTGCGCTACCCGAAGACCGAGCCGCGCCGCCGCGCCATTCCCTTCTTCGAGAGCTTTGCCGATAATTCCTACTGGAACGCCAAGGTCCAGGAAGACATCCACATCAAGTCGCAGATCGGCCGCTACCGCATCCGCGGCTATGGCGCGGCGCGGCCCATGCCGCATATCTCCGACATCGCCTTCAAGAAGGACATCAAGATCGGCGCCATGACCGATCCAGACGTGCTGTCCAAGGTCAACATGAAGACGGAAGTGGGCGGCCGTTCGGGCGCCAATCCGCTGAAGCTCTCCATGCCGGTGATGATCGCGCCCATGTCCTATGGCGCGCTGTCGAAGTCGGCGAAGCTGGCACTCGCCATCGCCTCCAGGCTTTCCGGCATTTCGGAAAACACCGGCGAAGGCGGCATGTCGAAGGAGCAGCGCGAGGAAGCCTCGCAGCTGATCTACCAGTGCCTCGCCGGACGCCTGGGCTGGAACATCCATGACATGCAGAAGGCCAATGGCCTCGAGATCTACATCAGCCAGGGTGCGAAGCCGGGCCTGGGCGGCCAGCTGATGGCCAAGAAGGTCACGCCGGAAATCGCCCGCATCCGCGGCATTCCGGCGGGCATCGACCTGCGCTCGCCCTCGCGCCACCCGGACGTTCTCGGCGCCGACGACCTCGTCATCAAGGTCGAGGAATTCCGCGAGGCCACCGGCTATCGCGTGCCCGTTTCGGTGAAGCTCGGTGCCGGCCGCGTGCGCGACGACATCAAGATCGCCTGGAAGGACGGCTTCGACTTCGTCGAGCTCGACGGCATGCAGGGCTCGACCGGTGCCGCGGGCAACGAGGTGCTGGAATTCGTCGGCATCCCGACGCTCTCCGCCATCCAGGAAGCGCGCGACGCGCTCTCGGAAGTGGGCGGCCTCGACATGCCCATCGTGCTGATGGGCGGCATCAAGGATGGCATCGATACGATCAAGGCGCTGGCGCTCGGCGCACACGCAGTCGCAGTGGGCACCTCGGCGATCATCGCCGGCGGCTGCATCGCCTGCCTGCAGTGCCATGCCGGCACCTGCGTCACCGGCATTGCCACGCAGGACCCGGAACACGAGAAGCGCTACAACATCCCCGTCGAGGCCCAGAACATCCACCACTACCTCGAAAGCGTGCGCTGGCAGATTGCCGCCATCACCCACGCACTGGGCTACAGCGACCCGCACCAGGTGAGCCGTGACGACCTCGTCGCGCTGACGCCGGAGGCGGCCGCCATCACGAGGCTTCCCTATCACCCCGAATACCGCGATCGCGACCAGGACCTTCGCAGGGCTTCCTGAGACGGCACACACGACAGGACCAAGACGATGAGCACGAACGTCATCACCGTGTACGACATCAACCGTGTGCGCCCGCCCAAGGCGCCGGCACGCGATGATGTGCAAGACCCGCATTTCGTGCCCGCCCCCTGCCAGGTGGCGTGCCCGGTGGGCACCGATGCGCCCTCCTACATCGGCTTCATCTGGGAAGAGAAATATGCGGAGGCCTTCGAGGCCATCACCGCGACCAACCCCTTCTCCTCGATCTGCGGCCGCGTCTGCGACGCGCCCTGCGAGCCGGCCTGCCGCCGTGCGGATTCGGATGGCCCTATCGCCATCAGGAACCTCAAGCGCTACGTGATGGACAAGCTGGGCAACGATCACCACCTGCCGCCGGTGAAGGTCACCCGCAAGGAAACGGTGGGCATCGTCGGCGCCGGCCCCGCGGGCCTTACCGCCGCGCAGGACCTCGCCGAAGCGGGCTTCGAGGTCCATGTCTACGAGATGATGGACAAGCCCGGCGGCATGATGGTGTGGGGCATTCCCGGCTTCCGCCTTCCGCCCGGCATCATCGCCGAGGACATGAAGCGCCTGTTCAAGCACTGCCCGGGCATTCACCTGCATTGCGGCGTGACGCTGGGCAAGGACGTGACGCTGGACGAGCTGAAGCAGCGCCACGGCGCGGTGCTGATGACCATCGGCTCGTGGTGGGGCAAGCCCATGGGCATTCCCGGCGAGACCCACAGACAAGTGATCGACGGCGTGGGCTTCCTGCGCCGCATCAATGCGGGCGAGCGCCCGACGCTGCCGGAGAAGGTGGTGGTCGTGGGCGGCGGCGACGTCGCCATGGACGCCTGCCGTGCAGCACTCCGCATGCCGGGCGTCAAGGAAGTGAAGGTCGTCTACCGCCGCGGGCCGAAGGAAATTCCGGCCCGCAAGGAAGAACTGCACCAGGCCATCCTCGAGAACATCGAGGTGATCTACAACACCCAGCCCGTGGAAGTGATCGACAAGAACGGCGCGATCGCGCTGCGCTGCGTCGAGACCCGCATGGGCCAGCCCGGCCCCGATGGCCGGAGGAAGCCCGAGACGGTTCCCGGCTCCGAGCGCGACATTGACTGCGGCATGGTGATCATGGCCGTGGGCCAGAAGGCCGAGTCGGCCGAACTCGATGCCAAGGGCCTGATGGCCGGTGACCGCGTGAAGACGGACTGGAACTCCATGCGCACCGAGGACCCGAAGGTCTTCGCCGCGGGTGACGGCGCCTTCGGCGGCTCCACCATCGTCATGGCGATGATGCACGGCCACCGCGCGGCGCATTACGTGAAGTCGTTCCTCGACGGCATCGCCGAGCCGCTGCCCTATCGCACGCCCTATCGCACCAGGCGCGTTCCGGCGGCACAGGACATCAACTGGGAAGTCTTCCCGCGCCGCGAGCAGAAGTTCAACGGCCTGGGCGAGAACCCCTCCGCCTTCCCCGAGATCGAGACCACCTACAATGACGTGACGGCGAAGGAAGAGGCGGCGCGCTGCTATCGCTGCGATGCCGAGACCGGCTCGTCGGACTATTCAGTGAAGACGCGCGAGGACATCTTCGTGATGGCCCGCACGCCGGTGACCGACATCAGGACGCAGACCGCGATCCTCGAGAAGCGGCTGAAGCCCAAGGCCAATCCCTTCCCCGAGAACCACCATGCGTCCTTCGACGACCTGGTGCTGCTGCCGGCGAACCTTTCGCGCCTGGTGATCGACCCCTATCGCGATGCCTGCAACACGGCGACCGACATCGCCGGCAAGGTGAAGCTGGAGATTCCGGTCATCGCCGCCGGCATCGATGCGCTTCCCGCCGAAGCCAAGAATGGCCTCGGACAGGCGCTGTCGACGGTTGGCTCCGCCTACCTGACGCGCGAGCCGCTGCCGCATTCGAAGGCGCCGTGGCTGCAGCTGCTGGAACCGGGCGACACGCCCAACCCGGGTGCGGTGGGCCACGTCTATGTCCAGCCCAAGGGCTTCCACGCCTTCAAGATCGTGAAGCAGCCCGGCATGATCACCGGCATCGTGGCGCGCTCGGAAGACCTCGAGAAGGCCATTCCCTTCGCCCTCGAGCATGACCTCGAGATGATGGTGCTCGACGGCTCGTCGGGGATCGCCGGCGAGTGGCCGGAGCTGAAGAGCTACCCCGACTTCGGCGTGCTGCGCGACGCGATGCGCATCGTGCGCAAGATGAACCGCGAAGAAGACATCGACTTCGTCTATTTCGGCGGCGTGCGCTCCGGCACCGATGTGGCGAAGCTCATCGGTCTTGGCGCCAAGGCCGGCGCCATCGGCCTGACGCTCGGCATGGCGCTGGGCGGCGAGATGGTGCCGGGCGGCATCGCCTTCTTCGGCGACCGCACGGACGCCGAGCGCGCCGATGGTGCGGCCTCGATCATCAACGCCATGTCGGCGGAAGCCTCCATCATGGCGCGCTGCACCGGCAAGACGGACGTGCGCAACATCGAGCCCGAGGACCTGCGCGCCATCACCCTGGCGAGTTCCAAGGCCTTCGGCATACCGCTCGCCGGCCAGAAGCGCGGCACGGTGATCGAAGCGGCGGAATAGGCTCCGCCTCATCCTGACGATCCTGTCATCCCGGTTCTGTCCTCAGCGGCAGAATCGGGATAAGTCTTTTTGCAGGGGCATACGGACACGCGTATTGCGAGGCGGACATGGACATCATCATCCTCTTTCTTCTTCTCTTCACCGCGCTCGCCATCTGGCGCGGGGCCCCGCGCCGCCTGGTGCTGGGCTGCTGGGTGGTGGCGCTGGTGCTGATGGTCGGGCTCTTCCGCTATCACGTCACCTCCTCGCTGGGGCTGAGCTTCTGATGAACACGCTCCTGCCGCGCCTCGTCTTCTGGAGCCTCAACCTGTGGATCCTCGGCTACACGCTGGTGCTGGGCCTTGCCCTGCTGCTGCAGTTCTGGCTGGGAGAGCTGCCCTGCCCGCTCTGCATGCTGCAGCGCTATGGCATGATCCTGAGCACGCTGGGCGCCCTGTGGATCGTGCGGCAGGCCCAGGCGGGCACGCTGACAGCTGCCAGCTACATGCAGGGCCTGGGCCTCGGCACGCTGGGTGCCTTCACGGGCGCAGTATTTAGCGGCCGTCAGGTGATGCTGCACATCCTGCCGGGTGACGCGGGCTATGGCGCGCCGTTTCTGGGCCTGCACCTCTACAGCTGGGCCTTCATCACCTTCGCGGTGGTGATCGTGTTCAGCGCCATCATCGGCATCCTCGCGCCCGCCGGGCTGCCGGAGGCGCCGAAGCAGAACAGCCCCGCGTCACGGCTGTCCTCCGCCATCGGGCTCGCCTTCCTCGCGATGGTGGCCGTCAACGCGGTGATGATCGTCTTTCTCGAGGGCTTTGCCTGGGTACTGCCCGACGATCCCACCAGCTACAACCTTTTCAGGCACTGACGCGGAAGAACGCCAAGACAATTGCCCGAAGCTGAAACTTGGGGCAACATCCGGTTGTCTTTAGCCAGCATGGAGGGACAACCGATGGCGACGAAGGATCTTCACGACGAACCAGGCATGGACATGCCGGAGCGCATGTCACGGCGGCAGCTGCTCGGTGGCGCGGCCGCGCTGATTGCCGCGCCGCTCGCCATTGGCATGGCCGAAGCATCGGCAGCAGCCGGCAGCTCCGGCCGTATCTCCTTCCGCATCACCCGGGCCGGCCTCATCGTCGGCGTCGGCGGCGGCAGCGGAACGCTGACCTTCAACGGCCGGAAATACCCGCTCAGCATCGGCGGCATCAGCCTCGGCGCCACCATCGGCATCGCGTCGGCCGATTTCGTCGGGCGGGTGCGCCACCTGCGCCGCGCCAGCGACATTGCCGGCACCTATTCGGCCGTGGGTGCGGGTCTTGCGGCAGCAGGCGGTGGCTCGGTTGCGCGGCTCGTCAATTCGCGCGGGGTGGAGCTTGAAGTCTCCGGCAAGCAGGTGGGCTTCATGTTCTCCATCGACCTCAGCGGCCTGCGTATCCGCCTCGCATAGGCGTGTGAAAGCTGTGGAGGCCGCCCGGCCACCACAGCATGCGGGGTTTGGGCGGAGGACCAACCGGTCCCGACCGCCCAGCCCGGCATCTCTCAGCCCGTTCCGAAGGTTTCACGCCACGCGTGCCTGACCGGGTTGTGCTTGTCGCAGTTGACCCGCTTCAGGCTCTCGACCACCAGGGCGCTGAAGGCACCGGGGTCGGTCTGGACCAGCTCGAACAGCTGGCGCCGCAGCGATGGCGCCCAGAACTTGTTGATATGCTCTGACACCATCTGCGCTGCCTCGTCCTGCGGAAAGGACGTGTGGAAGACAGCGATGTCATTGGCCATGCGAATGAGGCTGGAACTCATCGATCTTTCCCTTTCGGTTTGGGGGAGCTGTGGCGGCACGGAACGCAGGTGGCATGGGGACGGCACGGCGCGATCGATGAGGGCAGACGCCAAGTTGGACGCCGGCGTTGCTCTGACGTTTGTGGTCTCGTCACTAAATTCAACAATGCCGGGGGCGGCTTGGATCAACCGGGGCCCGTCACCGTCCTCCAGCCCGGCGCCTCAATAGAAGCGCAGACCCCCGACAGAGAGGTCCGGCCGAAAGTTCCGGCCGATCGCCACGAGGCCCAGGCGACGCAAGCGGGATGTGTCGAGCGGTGCCTCGGTGCGATGCGGCACGAAATCTGCAAAGGCGAGATGGCGTGTCTGCCACGTGCCACTTGCCACGAAGGGCGCCCGGTAGGACTGCCAGGGACGCGCCAGGTCGGGCGTGCGCAGATGCAGGCCATAGGCCTCGCCATCGCCCAGAACATCGAGGGCGATGCCGCTGAAGCCTGAGGCATCCAGCGTGCCGCCGCCGGGCGCGAGGTCGACGGCGATCTGCAGGAAGCCACCATTGTTCTCGAGGCTGACGGACCCCTGCATCCGGATGGCCGGACGGCCCTCGACGATGCCCGCTGTCATGCGCCCGGCCGACACGCCGCCCATGACAGCGTCCGACATCAGCTGCCAGCGGGTGCCCAGGGCCGTTTCGGGAAACGGCTTCGACAGATCATCGATGAGGGCCGGGTTGACTGTCACGGCGCGAGCCTTGCTCAGGAACGGATTGGCTGGGGCGGGAGGGATCGAACCTCCGAATGGCGGAATCAAAATCCGCTGCCTTACCGCTTGGCGACGCCCCAGCAGGAGGCGTCCGTATAGCCAGCCGAACAGTGCTTGCCTAGCCTGAAAAGCATGTCTATAAGCCGCCCCGAGCCTAGGACGGAGTGTAGCGCAGTCTGGTAGCGCACCTGCTTCGGGAGCAGGGGGTCGGAGGTTCGAATCCTCTCACTCCGACCAATGAAAACGGCGCGGAACCGATCGGTTCCGCGCCGTTATTTCGTTCGGCAGGGCCTCAGCGGCGGCCGAGCAGCGCCCAGGCGGCGGGGAAGCCCAGGGCGGCGACGGCAGCTTTCACGACGTCACCCACGAGGAAGGGCACGAGGCCGTACTGCACGGCCTTCTCGAAGCCGATGAAGCCCGAGAGCCAGACGAGGCCCGGCACATAGACGACGGCCGCACCCAGCAGCATGGCGGCGAACATCTTCGGCACGGAGCGGTCCCAGCCGCGTTCGGCGAGGGTGCCAACAACCCAGGCCGCGGCGATGAAGCCCAGCACATAGCCGAAGCTCGCCAGCATGACGCCGGACTTGAATTCGGCGAAAACCGGAAGGCCGATGGCGCCTTCCAGCGCATAGAGCGCCAGCGTGGCGGCGCCGAGACGCGCGCCATAGGCCGCGCCGATCACCAGAACGGCCAAGGTCTGCAGCGTCATGGGCACCGGGATCATCGGCACGTTGACCTGCGCCGCGGCGGCGACGGCGAGCGAGCCCAAGACGGCGAGCACGGCATTGCGCGCAAAGCCGGTGTCGGGCCACAGGCGGCTGGAAAGAAGGCTGGCATTCATGGTGGTTCACCCCTACCCTGTTCGCGGAAAAGACTGGCAAAGCTTATAGAGTCGGCGCCACCGCGCCGCAACACACCCGCATGACGGACTTGACTTTCGACCGCAACTTCGACGTGACGCCCGGCAAAGCCGTGCCGCTTTCGCCACGCATTCGCCGTGTGCTGGTGGACAACCCGAGCCCCTACACCTTCAAGGGCACCAACAGCTTCATCGTCGGCACCGGGCAGGTGGCGATCATCGACCCCGGGCCGGATGACGACGCGCAGCTGGCGGCCCTGCTGGAGGCGGTGCGGGGCGAGACGGTGACCCACATTCTGGTGACCCATTCCCATGCCGACCATTCGCCGCTGGCGAGGCGCCTGAAGCAGGCGACAGGGGCGGTGACTTTGGGCTATGGCGCCGTCGCGGCGCCGCCGGCAGCGGGCCTCCGCCTCGATGCCTCGATCGACCATGCCTTCGTGCCCGATGAATGCCTCGCCGATGGCGACGTGGTGAGCGGCCCCGGCTGGACGCTGGAGGCGCTGTTCACGCCCGGCCACATGTCGAACCACATGTGCTTCGCTCTGAAGGAAGAGCGGGCGCTCTTCGCGGGCGACCATGTGATGGCCTGGGCCACCAGCGTGATCGCACCACCCGACGGCGACATGGGGCAGTATTTCGCCTCGTTGCGAAGGCTGCTCGACCGCGACGACCAGGTCTATCACCCCGGACACGGACCTTCGAAGCGCGACCCGCTGCCGCTGGTACGCGGCTACCTCGCGCACCGCCGCATGCGCGAGGAGGCGATCCGCACCCGCGTCGAACAGGGCGCGCGCAGCGTGGACGAGATCGTGGCCGCGATCTATGCCGATGTCGACCCGAAGCTGCATGGCGCGGCCGCACTCTCAACCACCGCCCATCTCGACCACCTGGTCGCGCAGGGAAAGCTCCGCAAGGTGGAGGGAGTCTACGAGACGACCTAAAGCGCGACTCCCAGTCGAGGCCAGATTGATTTCCCTCCCCCTTATGGGGAGGGATCAAGGGTGGGGGTAGCGCCGGGTGAACGCTGCGCGAAATCCTGTCTCGGCATCACCCCCACCCCTGCCCCTCCCCACAAGGGGGAGGGAAAGCTTGTGAATACGAGGCGCCGCTAACCCCCCGGGAAGCGATAGGCCTTGAAGCGGGCGCGGAGCTCCATCTTGGAAATCTTGCCCGTCGCGGTATGTGGAATCTCGTCGACGAAGGCCACGTCGTCCGGCATCCACCACTTCGCCACCTTGCCGTCGAGGTGTGCCAGCACGTCGGCGCCCGTCACGTCGGCATCCTTCTTCTTCACGATCACCAGCAGCGGGCGCTCATCCCAGCGTGGGTGCGGCAGGCCGATGGCGGCGGCCTCGTGCACGCCGGCACAGCCGAGTGCCAGGTTCTCGAGCTCGATCGACGAGATCCACTCGCCGCCGGACTTGATCACGTCCTTGGCGCGATCGGTGATCTGCATGAAGCCATAGGGGTCGATGGTGGCGACGTCGCCGGTGTCGAACCAGCCCTGCGCGTCGAAGGCATTGTTGCCCTCGCCCTTGTAATAGCTCCGCGCGATGGCAGGTCCCTTCACCTTGAGGCGACCGAAGGTCTTGCCGTCATGCGGCAGGGCGTTTCCTTCGTCATCGGTGATCTTCATGTCGACCATGAAGGGCGGGCGCCCCTGCTTCAGCTTCACCGTCCACCACGCATCCGATGACAGTTTGCGCGTATCGCCAGTCGCCACGGCGAGCGAGCCGATGGGGCTCATCTCCGTCATGCCCCAGGCGTGTATGACGTCGGCGCCATAGGTCTCGACGAAGGCCTTCATGATCGATTCAGGGCAGGCCGAGCCACCGATGACCACGCGGTCGAGATGCGGCAGGCGCAGCTCCGGGTTCTGTTCGAGATAGGTGAGCAGCATCAGCCACACGGTGGGCACGGCGGCGGTGATGGTAACCTTGCCTTCGGTGAGCATCTCGTAGATCGAGGCCCCGTCAAGCTTCGGACCGGGCATCACCAGCGCTGCTCCGCCGATGGGCGCGGAGAAGGCGAGCGACCAGGCATTGGCATGGAACATCGGCACGACAGGCATGGCGACGTCAGTGCTCTTGATCGCCATGGCATCGCCCAGCGCGCACATCAGGCCGTGCAGCACGTTGGAGCGGTGCGAATAGAGCACGCCCTTGGGGTGGCCCGTGGTGCCGCTGGTGTAGCACATGCCGCAGGCGGTGTTCTCGTCGAACTCCGGCCATTCATAGGCCGCATCACCTGCCGCGATCAGCGTTTCGTAGCAGACGACGTTGCGCAACGTGGTCTCCGGCATGTGGGCTTCATCGGTGAGGATGACGAAGCCCTTCACCTTCGGGCACTGGTCCTGCAGCTTTTCGAGCAGCGGCACGAAGGTGAGGTCGGTGAAGATCCACTGATCCTCGGCGTGGTTGACGATATAGCCGAGCTGGTCGGTAAAGAGCCGCGGGTTCAGCGTGTGCACGATGCCGCCCATGCCCATCACGCCATACCAGATCTCGAGGTGGCGCCAGGTGTTCCACGCCATGGTGGCGATGACGGAACCCAGCGACAGGCCGAGCTGGCGCTCGCAGGCGGAGGCCAGCGCGCGAGCGCGGCGGTTGACCGTGGCATAGTCGGTGCGGTGCAGCGGGCCTTCGACGGAGCGCGAGAGAATCGGCCGCGTGCCATGCCAGCGCGCCGCGTGGTCGAGCACGCGGTGAACGAGCAGCGGAAACTCCTGCATCAGGCCGTGCATGGCGTGGCGTCCTCCCGGTTGAAACTGTACCGAGGTTGCAGACGGGCCGCCAGATGACGTTCGGCAAGGCCCACGTCAAGTTCGCGGATCGATCGGCGTGATGGCGCCGAGGCCCAGCACCTGTTCGATGAAGCGCGCGCCCGCCAGCAACCGCGCCTCGCCGCGGCAGGGCGCCACGACCTGCAGCCCGACCGGCAGATGGTCCTGCGTGAAGCCGCAGGGAATCGAGATGGCCGTGCTGGCAGTGAGGGTGACGGCATGGACGATCATCAGCCAGTCGACATAGGTCTCCAGCGTCACGCCGTCGCATTCGGCGACGTAGCGCTGCTCCACCGGGAAGGGCGGCAC
>CAYYTH010000036.1:0-34674 GCA_964474665.1 uncultured Aestuariivirga sp. | reverse complement strand
CAACTGTTGCACTTCAAATGTGAATCCACCTCCCGGCCTTCGCCGGGATGACGGCGCGACGTGAAACAGGCTCCTTGCCTACTTCAGCTTGCGGATGATGTCCTTGAGCTCCGGCTCGTCGACCGCCTCCGCCGCCTCCGGCACCGAGAACCACTGCAGTCGCCGCTGCCCCTGTTCCGGCCAGTCGGGGTGCTGGACCATCTGCTCGAGCGCGAAGACCTCGACGCGGGTGGGCTGCACCTTGCCGCTGTTGAGCCGCTTGCCATATTCGAATTCGCCGATGGGCTTCTTGCTCACCTGGCCGCCGAGGCCCGCCTCTTCATAGGCTTCCCGCGCCGCCGTCTCGGCGGGCGTCAGCCCCTTGATCGGCCAGCCCTTGGGAATCACCCAGCGCCCGGTCTCGCGCGACGAGATCAGGCAAATCTCGCGCGTTCCGCCGCTGAGCCGCCACGGCAGGGCGGCATATTGCTTTTTCGTGACCGGCTTCTTCACAGCACCCGTCCAGAGCATGGAATCGCGCATCCGAATAAAGTTGTACCGGAAGGGCAGATTCAACAACCATCTTCTTAAGATTGCGTTCCTGTTGCCATATTCAAGGCATTTGTCCAGCCGCATTGCCGCAGGCCTCCGCGTCTACGCCTCAGGCAATCCGCTGGATTTCGGCCCTGAAACCCGGCTAGACCTTGATCCATGGCAAAACGCCCCGCTCCGAAGTCGAAATCCACCAAGGCCGCCAAACCGGCCGCCAGGCCCCTGCTGCCCACCGAGGCGGATGTCCTGGACTTCATCCAGTCCTCGCCCGGAATCGTGGGCAAGCGCGAGATCTCGCGCCATTTCGACATCAAGGGCGGCGACAAGATCGGGCTGAAGGCCCTGCTGCGCGACATGGAGGACAAGGGCCTTCTCGCCAGGCGCTCGCGCAAGCTGATCGACCGGTCCTCGCTGCCCCCCGTCACCGTGCTCGAAGTCATCGGCACCGATCGCGACGGCGAGGCCTATGCCGAGCCGGTGGAATGGGACGAGCGCCAGGCGGGCAAGCCGCCGCATGTGGTGATCGAGGGGGCGGAGAAGGCGCCGCGCAAAGGCGACCGGGTGCTGGCCAAAATCCAGCCCTCCAAGGACGGCCGCTACAAATACCGCGGCCGGGTGATCAAGACGCTGTCGGACCGCTCCACCAAGGTGCTGGGCGTCTACCGCGTCATCCCCGGCCTTGGCGCCCGCATCATCCCCGTCGACAAGAAGGCCCGGCACGAGCTGCAGGTCCGCAAGGGCGACGAGAACGGTGCGGTGAACGGCGAGCTGGTCGAGGCCGAGATCGTCAAGGAGCGCGGCCACGGCCTGCCCATGGCCCGCGTGCGCGAGCGGCTGGGCAACATGAACGACCAGCGCAACATCTCGCTGATCGCCATCAACCACCATGGCATCCCCAATGAATTCCCTGAGCGGGTGCTGCGCGAGGCCGAGAGCCTCAAGCCCTTCTCGCGCGAGAACCGCACCGACCTGCGCTCCGTTCCCCTCCTCACCATCGACCCGAAGGATGCGCGCGACCACGACGACGCCGTCTGGGCCGAGCTCGACGAGGCGACCGGGGGCGCCAATGTCATCGTCGTCATCGCCGACGTGGCGGCCTACGTCCGCTCCGGCACGGCGCTCGACCGCGAGGCCCGCATTCGCGGCAACTCGGTCTATTTCCCCGACCGGGTGGTGCCCATGCTGCCCGAGCGCATCTCCAACGACCTCTGCTCGCTGCGCGAGAAGGAGGAGCGCCCGGGGCTTGCGTGCTTCATGTCCTTCGACAAGTCGGGCCGCAAGACGAAGCACCGCTTCGAGCGCGTCATCATGCGCTCCGCCGCCAAGCTCGCCTATGAGGAGGCGCAGTCCGCCATCGACGGCCGCCCCAATGACCGGACGGAGCCCCTGCTCGCGCGCGTGCTGAAGCCCCTGTGGGCAGCCTATGCGATCCTCCTCAAGGGCCGCAACGCCCGCGAGCCGCTCGAACTGGACCTGCCCGAGCGCCGCCTCGTGCTCGACGCCCATGGGCTGATCGAGCGCGTGGTGACGCCCGAGCGCCTTGAAGCCCACAAGCTGATCGAGGAATTCATGATCCAGGCCAACGTCGCCGCGGCCGAGGAGCTCGAAAACCGCCGCACCCCGCTGCTCTTCCGCATTCACGACCAGCCGTCCGAGGAAAAGGTCCGCGCCCTCGCCGAATTCCTCCGCACCGTGAACATGAACCTGCCCCTCGGCCAGGTGATGCGCCCCAAGCATTTTAACAAGTTACTGAAAGATGTTGAGGGCAAGGATTATCAGCACGTGGTCAACGAAGTGGTGCTGCGAACGCAGGCCCAGGCCATTTACAGCCCGGAGAACAAGGGCCATTTCGGCCTGGCGCTGCGCCGCTACGCCCATTTCACCTCGCCGATCCGCCGCTATGCCGACCTCATCGTGCACCGCGCACTGATCAGCGCGCTGGGCCTCGGCCCGGACGGCCTCTCGCCGGACGACATCGCAAAGCTGCCGGAGACCGCCGAGATGATCTCCGACGCCGAACGCCGGGCCATGGCGGCCGAGCGCGAAACCATCGACCGCCTGATCGCCGCCCACCTCGCGGGCCATACCGGCGCCACCTTCCGCGGCCGCATCGGCGGCGTGGTCAGCGTCGGCCTCTTCGTGAAGCTCGATGACAATGGCGCCGACGGCTTCGTCCCCGTCACCACGCTCGGCCGGGAATATTTCGTCTTCGACAAGGCCCGCCACGCCCTCATCGGTGAACGCTCCGGCGACACCTACCAGCTGGGCGACCGGCTGGAGGTGAAGCTCGTCGAGGCCACACCCGTCTCCGGCGGCATGCGCTTCGAGGTGGTCTCCGAAGGCAAGGAGGGCAAACCCGCCAGTCGTCGGGCCATGCGCACCGCCGCCCGGCCCTTCCGCGGCAGCAAGCCCTCGAGGGGCCGGCGGCGGTAGGCTCCATCCGGGTCAGCGCCATCACGGGCAAGGCCGGCAACCCACTTCCCTCGGGAGGGCACCACAGACCGCGTTCCAGGCCGGTTTGACGCGTCTGGGACGGGTTTCTGCCTGTCCCACGTAGGGGGATACACGCCCCAATCATGCCGAAAAACAATCGTTACGAATTGATCCCTGAGGCAGCGATCGCTCGACTGCTGACCTCCCCGTCGCAATCGCGTGCTTTCAATCACCTGCGGGCTGTCTTATTCAGGTGGGACAGGGATTCTCGACGGAGGGTGACATGGCAATTTCGGCTCGCGGCGCAGGATTCATCGCCATGCTTCTTCTCTCCGGGCTCGTCGCGGGCTGCGAGGATGCGGCCAAGCAGCAGCAGGCTGCCGCGCCCGCCACCATCCCGGCCGTCACCGTGGTCAAGGTCGAGGCGCGGGACCTGCGTCCCTCGGTCAGCTTCTCGGCCCGCGTCGAGGCGCTGCACAAGGTGGACCTCCGCGCCCGCATCGAGGGCTATCTCGACAAGCAGGAGTTCACCGAAGGCGCCAGCGTCAAGACCGGCGACCTGCTCTACGTGATCGAGAAGGCGCCTTACGAGGCCAAGGTCGCCGCCGCCGAGGCCGCCGTCGCCGTCGCCCAGGCCCGCTTCGATCGTACCGAGATCGAGCTGAAGCGCCAGACGACGCTCGTCAGCAAGGAAGCCTCCGCCCAGACCAAGCTCGATGATGCCCGCACGGCGCGCAACGAGGCCAAGGGTCAGCTCGACAAGCTGCTCGCGGAACTGGACCAGGCCAAGCTGCTGCTCTCTTACACCGAGATCCGCGCCCCGATTAACGGCCGCATCGGCAAGTCCCTGCTGTCGGTCGGCAGCTTCGTCAGCCCGCAGAGCGGAACGCTGGCCACCATCGTGGAGCAGGACCCCATCGGCGTCACCTTCCCGGTGAGCCAGCGCGACCTGCTGGCGGTGCGCGAGAAGCTGGGCGACAGCGTGAAGCTCAATGACCAGACCGTCTATGTCGAGATCGGCAAGGGCAAGCGCTACCAGTATCCGGGCAAGGTCGACTTCCTCGACGTGGGCGTCAACACCGGCACCGACGCGGTGAACGTCCGCGCCACCTTCCCCAACCCGACCGGGCTCCTGGTCGACGGCCAGCTGGTGACGGCGATCGTCGAGGCGACCTCGGCCGAGCCCACCCTGGTTGTTCCCGTCAATGCGATCCAGATCGACCAGTCCGGCCCCTTCGTGCTGGTCGTGAATTCCGAGAAGAAGATCGAGGTGCGCCGGGTCGAGCTGCTGCGGCAGGACAATAATTTCGTCGCCATCGCCAAGGGGCTCTCGGCGGGTGACCTCGTCGTCACCGAAGGCGTTCAGAAAGTGCGGCCCGGGCAGGTCGTTGACCCGACCGAAGTCAAGCCGGAGGCCTGAGGCGCATGTTCTCCTCCATCTTCATCGACCGCCCGCGCCTCGCGGTCGTCATCTCCCTCGTCATCACCATCGCCGGCTTCGTGGCGATGAAGCAGATCCCCATCGCCCAGTTCCCGAACATCGTGCCCCCGCAGGTGCAGGTCACGGCGAATTATGCCGGTGCCGGTGCGGAGGTGGTGGAAAGCACCGTGGGCCAGCCCATCGAGTCCCGCGTCGTGGGCGTCGACAACATGCTCTACATGAAGTCGACGAGCGGCAATGACGGCAGCTACACTCTGACGATCACCTTCGCCGTCGGCACCGACCCCGACCTCAACACGGTCAACGTCCAGAACCGGGTGAAGCTCGCCGAGGCGCAGCTCCCGCAGGAGGTCCGCGCCCAGGGCGTGAGCGTGATGAAGAAGTCCTCCGCCATCCTGCAGATGGTGGCCTTCACCTCGACCGACCCGAAGCAGGACCAGCTGTTCCTGTCGAACTACGTCACCATCAACCTGCTCGACCGGCTGAAGCGCGTGCGCGGCGTGGGTGACGTAAGCCTGCTCACCCCCACCGACTATTCCATGCGCATCTGGATCGACCCGCAGCGGCTGATCGACTACGAGATGGTGCCGACCGACATCATCAATGCGCTGAAGAAGCAGAACGTGCAGGCCGCCATCGGCCGCATCGGCTCCTCCCCCTCGCTGCCCGACCAGGCCTTCCAGCTGTCGATCCAGGCGCAGGGGCGCCTCACCTCGCCGGAGGAATTCGGCAACGTCGTCATTCGCGCCACCGAGGGCGGCTCCTTCGTCCGGCTCAAGGACGTGGCCCGCGTCGAGCTCGGCGCCAGGCTGATGGAAACCATGGGCCGGCAGGACGGGCTTCCGGCCGCCGTCATCGGCATCTACCAGGCGCCCGGCGGCAATGCGATCGCCAGCGCCGAGCAGGTGAAGCACATCCTCGAGGAGGCCAAGGCCAATTTCCCCGAGGGCATGGGCTACAAGATCACCTACGACACCACGCAGTTCGTGGAAGAGAGCATCCACGAGGTGGTGAAGACCCTTCTCGAAGCCTTCGTGCTCGTCGTCATCGTGGTCTTCCTGTTCCTCGGCTCGGTGCGTGCCACCATCATCCCGCTCATCGCGGTGCCGGTCTCGCTCATCGGGACCTTCGCCGTCATGATGGCGCTTGGCTTCTCCGCCAACACCGTGTCGCTGCTGGCCCTCGTGCTGGCCATCGGCATCGTGGTCGACGACGCCATCGTGGTGGTCGAGGCCGTCGAGGCCAAGATGGAGGAGGACCCGAGCCTCAGCCCCAAGGAGGCTGCCCGCAAGGCGATGGGCGAAATCACGGCGCCCATCATCGCCATCACCCTGGTGCTCATGTCGGTCTTCGTTCCGGTGGCCTTCATCCCCGGCATTTCCGGCCAGCTGTTCAAGCAGTTCGCGGTGGTCGTCACCGTCTCGATGATGATCTCGGCGCTGAACGCGCTCACCCTGTCGCCCGCCCTCTGCGGCGTTCTGCTGAAGCACAGCCACGGGCCGAAGCGCTTCCCGATCCGCCAGATCCTCGGCGGCATCAACATGGCGCGCGACGGCTATGCGGCGATCGTCAAGCGGCTTGTCCGGCTCTCCATCATCGGGATCATCGCCCTGGCGGTGATTTTCCCCGTCACCGGTTACCTGTTCAAGACAACCCCCTCGGGCTTCCTCCCCGCAGAAGACCAGGGCGCCATCTTCGGCGAAGTGGTGCTGCCCGAAGGGTCCTCCGTCAACGTGACGGAAGCGGTGGCCAAGCAGGTCTCCGACATGGCGGGCCAGGAGCCCGGCGTCGCCAGCGTCATGACCGTCGTCGGCTATTCGATGCTCGACGGCCAGGTGAAGTCGAACTCCGCACTCCTCGTGCTGACGCTCGATCCCTTCGCCAAGCGCACCGAGCGCTCGCTCAACGTCAATGCCATCATCGGCAGGCTGCTCGCCAAGGGCCAGCAGATCCGCCAGGCCAATGTCATCTTCTACAACCTGCCGCCGATCATCGGCCTGGGCACCGGCTCCGGCTTCGAATTCCAGCTGCAGGATTTCTCCGGCGCGCCGCCGCGCGAGCTCGCCGCCGTCGCCCGCGGCCTCGTCTTCGCGGCGAACCAGAACCCCGAGCTGGGCCGCGTCTTCACAACCTTTGCCGCCAACACACCACAGCTCTTCCTCGACATCGACCGCGACAAGGTGCAGACGCTGGGCATCGACCTCTCCGATGTCTTCGCCACGCTGCAGGCGGTGCTGGGCGGATCCTATGTCAACGACTTCAACCTGTTCGGCCGCACCTGGCAGGTCACGGTCCAGGGCGAGGCCGCCGACCGCGCCAAGATCGACGACATCTACCGCATCTCGGTGCGCAACAAGAAGGGCGAGATGGTCTCCATGCGCGCCTTCACCGAGGCCCGCCTGATCCTGGCCCCGCAGTCGATCACCCGCTTCAACAACGTGCGCAGCGCCACCATCAACGGCAGCCCTGCCCCCGGCTTCAGCTCCGGCCAGGCCATCGCCGCCATGGAGCAGGTGGCCGCCACCTCGCTGCCCAAGGGTTTCGGCTATGAATGGACCGGCACCGCGCTGCAGGAGAAGGAGGCGAGCGGCAAGACGACCATGATCCTGGGCCTCGCCGTGCTCTTCGCCTATCTCTTCCTCGTGGGCCTCTATGAAAGCTGGACCATTCCGATCGCCGTGCTGCTCTCGGTATCGGCGGGTGTGCTGGGTTCGCTGCTGGCCCTCAAGGTCTCGGGCCTCTCCAACAACCTCTATGCCCAGATCGGCCTCGTGGTGCTGATCGCGCTTGCGGCCAAGAACGGCATCCTCATCGTCGAGTTCGCCATGGAGGCGCGGCGCAAGGGACAGTCGATCCTCGAGGCAGCGACGACCGGTGCCAAGGAGCGCTTCCGCGCCGTGATGATGACGAGCTTCGCCTTCATCGCCGGCCTCGTGCCGCTGGTCTTCGCCGAGGGGGCAGGCATGCTCAGCCGCCGCGGCGTGGGCACTACCGTGTTCGGCGGCATGATCGGCGCCTCGGTGCTCGGCATCTTCCTCATCCCGCTGCTCTACGTCACCTTCCAGTGGGCGCGCGAGAAGGTGCACGGCACAGGCGCTGAAAAGACGGAGGCCGCGCCGCACTGACAGCCGGCGTTCACCATCCGGGCTCTGGCTTCAACCGCAGCCATCGGTTATGAGGCTCGGCCCTGGTGGAGAAAAACATGTCGCACCGGCCCGGCAAGTTCGCCGTCATCTTCGTCTTCATCACCGTGTTCCTCGACATGGTGGGCTTCGGCCTGGTCATGCCGGTGCTGCCCCGGCTGATCGAGGAGGTGAGCGGGGCCGACCTCGCGGGCGCCTCGATCTGGGGCGGCTGGCTGTTCTTCGCCTATGGCGGCATGCAGTTCCTCTTCGGCCCCGCCATCGGCAACCTGTCGGACGCGGTGGGCCGCCGCCCGGTGCTTCTGCTCTCGGTCTTCGGCCTCGCGGTCGACTACCTGCTGACGGGCTTCGCGCCCAACCTGTTCTGGCTCTTCGTTGGCCGCATCTTCGCGGGGATCTGCGGCGCGTCCTACACCACCGCCAACGCCTATCTCGCCGACATCACCCGGCCGGAGGAACGCGCCAAGGCCTTCGGCATGATGGGCGCGGCCTTCGGACTGGGCTTCGTCATCGGCCCCGCCATCGGCGGCCTGCTGGGTGAATTCGGTCCGCGCGTGCCCTTCTTCGTGGCCGCGGGCCTCGCCATCCTCAACTTCGCCTATGGCTGGTTCGTGCTGCCCGAGACGCTGGCGCCCGAGAACCGACGCCCCTTCTCCCTCGCCCGGTCCAACCCCATCGGCGCGCTGAAGGTCTTCGCGCAATATCGCGGCGTGGTGCCCCTGAGCGCCGTCATGTTCTTCTACTTCCTCGCCACCGCCGTCTATCCCGCCATCTGGGCCTTCTGGGGCATTGCCGCCTTCGGCTGGAGCGAGGCGACCGTGGGCCTCACCCTCGCCGCCTTCGGGCTCATCACGGCCCTCGTGCAGGGCGGACTCACCGGACCCGTGGTTACGTGGCTCGGCGAGCGCAATGCCGCGATTTTCGGCCTCGTCATGGCCGTGGTCGCGCTCATCGGTTATGGGCTGGCGCCCGGCCTCCTCGTGGTTCTGGTGCTGCTCGTCATCCATGCGCCGGAGGGCTTCGTGCACCCTGCCCTGACCGCCATGATGTCGCACGAGGCCCCTGAAGATGCGCAGGGCGAGATCCAGGGCGGCATCGCCAGCCTGCAGAGCATCGGCATGGTGCTCGGCACCGTGCTATTCACCCAGGTCTTCGGCTGGTTCACCGTGCCGGGCGCGCCTCCGGCGGCCGCAGGCTACGCCTTCCTGCTCGCCGCCGTCATGCTGGGCGCAACGCTCGCCTACTTCCTCACCCTGCGCGAGGTGAAGCCCGTCACTCGACCGTAACGGATTTCGCAAGGTTGCGCGGCTGGTCCACGTCCGTGCCGATGAAGACCGCGGCGTGATAGGCCAGCAGCTGCACCGGCACCGCATAGAGCAGCGGGCTGATGAAGGGATGGGCCTTCGGCACCCGGATCGACCGGAAGGCCTTGTGCTCGTTGTCCTTCATGCCGTGATCATCGGTGAGCAACACGATCTTGCCACCGCGGGCCGCCACTTCCTCCATGTTGGAGATGGTCTTGTCGTAGAGCTCGTCATGCGGCGCGATGACGATCACCGGCACGTTCTCGTCGATGAGTGCGATCGGCCCGTGCTTCAGCTCGCCCGCCGCATAGCCCTCGGCGTGGATGTAGGAAATCTCCTTGAGCTTGAGGGCGCCCTCGAGCGCAATCGGGTAGTTGATGCCGCGGCCAAGGAACAGCACATCCCGCGCACCAGCGATCTCGCGTGCCACGTCGGCGATATGCTTCTCCTCCTTCAGGATCTCGGTCATCTGGCGCGGCGCCATGACGAGGGCTCCCACCAGCTCCCGCTCCTGCTCCGGGGTGATCGTGCCGCGCAGTTTGCCCGCCAGGATGGCGAGGCAGGCCAGTGCCGTGAGCTGGCAGGTGAAGGCCTTGGTTGAGGCAACACCGATCTCGGGCCCTGCGTAGGTGCGGAACACCATCTCGCTTTCGCGCGCGATGGTCGATTCCGGAACATTGACGATCGCCAGCGTGTGCTGGCCCTGCTGCTTGCAGTAACGCAGCGCGGCCAGCGTATCCGCCGTCTCGCCCGACTGCGACACGACGATGGCGAGGCCGTTCCGCGGCAGCGGCGCCTCGCGGTAACGGAACTCGGAGGCGATGTCGACCTCGGTCGGCAGCCGCGCGATGCGCTCGAACCAGTATTTCGCCGTGAGACCCGCATAGGACGCCGTTCCGCAGGCCGTGATGGTGATGCGGTCAAGCCCTGCGAAATCGAAGGGCAGCTTCTCCGGGACCCTGACGGTGCCGTCTGCGAAGTCGACATATTCCGCCAGCGTATGGCCGATGACTTCCGGCTGCTCCTCGATCTCCTTGGCCATGAAGTGGCGATGGTTGCCCTTGTCGACCAGCATGGTCGAGGCCTGGCTGAAGCTCATCGGCCGGTCGACCGGCCTGCCATCGGCATCGAGAATCTCGACCGAATTGTGGGTCAGGACGGCCCAGTCACCATCCTCGAGATAGGTGATGCGGTTGGTGAAGGGCGACAGCGCAATGGCATCGCTGCCGACGAACATCTCGCCGTTGCCGTGGCCGACGGCCAGCGGCGGGCCATTGCGGGCGGCGATCAGCAGGTCGTTCTCGCCCTTGAAGAGGATTGCCAGTGCAAAGGCGCCATGGAGACGGGAGAGCACGGCCTTCACCGCCTCACGCGGGGGCCTCCCCTGCTTCAACTCACGTGACAGCAGCTGCGCCACGACCTCCGTGTCGGTCTGGGTGGTGAACACCGTACCACCGGCGACGAGCTCGTCCTTCAGGCTGCGGAAATTCTCGATGATGCCGTTGTGAACCACCACGACGTTGCCCACCGCATGCGGATGCGCATTCGTCTCGGTGACGCCGCCATGCGTCGCCCAACGGGTGTGGCCGATGCCTGACGTGCCTTCGAGCGGCTCGCGCGCCAGCAGGCCGGCAAGGTTCTTGAGCTTGCCCACCGCGCGGCGGCGTTCGATGCCCTTCGATGTCAGGGTCGCGACACCGGCGGAGTCATAGCCGCGGTACTCCAGCCGACGCAGCGCCTCGACGATGTTGTCCGCCACGGGTTCCTTGCCGAGAATGCCGACGATTCCGCACATGCACTTCAATCCTGCTTTTTCTTGCGCGCGGCCTTGCGGGCCGCCTTCATGTCGCGATAGCGCTTTGCCCAGCCGTCGTGCAAGGCAAGCTCGGCGCGGCTGATCGCCAGCGCATCCGCCGGCACCTTGCGGGTGATGACGCTGCCCGCCGCGATCGAGGCCCCGTCCCCCACCGCCACGGGCGCCACCAGCGCCGTGTTGGAACCGACGAACACGTTCTCGCCGATGTCCGTCAGGTGCTTGTCATAGCCATCGTAATTGCAGGTGATCGTTCCGGCCCCGATGTTGGACCGCGCACCCACCCGCGCATCGCCGATGTAGCTGAGGTGATTGGCCTTGGCTCCCTTGCCGATCAGCGCCTTTTTCACCTCGACGAAGTTGCCGATATGCGCCTGCTCGCCGATTTCGGCGCCCGGACGCAGCCGGGCATAGGGCCCGATGCGCGCGCCGTCCGCCACGCGGGCCCCTTCGATATGGGAGAAGGCATGGATCTCGACGCCGTCGCCGATCTCAACCCCCGGTCCGAACACCACATCGGGCCCGATCACCACGTCCCGGCCGATCACCGTATCGGCCGAGAAGAACACCGTTTCGGGGGCCACGAGGGTTGCGCCATTCAGCATGTGGCGGTGGCGGTAGGCCTGCTGGAGCGTGGACTCGATCCCGGCAAGCTGGACCCGGTCGTTGACGCCTGCGACCTCTGCTTCCGGACAGGTGGCGAGCCGGCAAGCCGCCCCTGCCCCCGCTGCAAGCTCAACCAGGTCCGTCAGGTAGTATTCACCCTTGGCATTGGCATTGCCGAGCTGCGGAAGCAGCCGCCAGAGAAGAGCGGAGTCGATCGCGATGATCCCCGAATTGCAGAGCCTGATCGCGCGCTCCGCCGCCGTGGCGTCCAGCTCCTCGCGGATCCTGACCACATGTCCGGCATCATCCTGTAACAGGCGGCCATAGCCATGGGGGTTCGCTGCCTCGAAGCCCAGCACGGCCATGCCATCGCCGGCGAGGGCCGCAAGCTGCCGCAGGCTCCCCGCGGAAATCAGCGGCACGTCGCCGTAGAGCACCAGAACGGTGCCGGAAAAACCCGCCAGGGCCTCGCGCGCCATGGACACGGCATGGCCTGTGCCGAGCCGGTCGACCTGCACCGCCTGACGGGCGGCCGGGAACACCTCCCGCGCCTCCTGCGACACGGCGTCCATGTCCGGCCCCACGACGATCACGGCCTCACGCGGATCAAGCGCACGGGCGGCATGGAGCACATGCCCCAGCAGGCTCCGTCCCGCGGCGCGATGCAGCACCTTGGGCAGGTTCGATTTCATCCGCGTGCCTTTGCCCGCGGCGAGGACGATGATCGCTGTGTCCGTCATTCCGGCTCTCGTCGAAAAGGATTCTCTCGTGTTTGCGGTAGCATGACCTGTCTCCGGAGGCGAGAGCAAGGCAGCCCGCAATTCTGTTGACCGCCCCCACCCCCCCAACTATGTTCCGCGCCTGTTCGCCGGGCGCCTCGCCCGGCTGTGGGCCCGTAGCTCAGCGGTAGAGCATCTGACTTTTAATCAGAGGGTCTCGGGTTCGATCCCCGACGGGCTCACCAATCTTTCCAATTAGTTAGATGTTCGGTGTCGGCCTGGCAAACCGTGACATGGCACAAATCCATTTCAGGACCGTGCCAAGCGTGAAATTTTGTGGGCGGGATCATCGAGTCGGAGGGCACCACCGGTGGGGGTGGGCGGCTCGGGCGCAGTAGGGTCCTGTCGTGTGCGGCGGCGGGGGCGGAACCTAGGGGGAGACGGAGGGTGTTCGTGCCATGTCAGAACCGGCATCGTGTCACGCTGCGTGCGATAACGTCAGGTGTACGGCACCGTCTGCAGCCCTAAGCCTATGCAATTCCGAAACCTGCCAGGAAGACTCGTCCTCCAGCCCAACTGATCAAGCATCAGTCTACTTCTTCAGGCCCATTCCCAGGGGCGACGCGCCCACCAGTTTTCTCATCCGACTTTCAGATGATTTCGGGCCCCACATCCTGCAGGGCCCGAGATCGCTTTACTGGCAGTTCGGATTGGTAACAGGAGTCAAGTTTGCCTTACCCCTGCCCCATGGCATGATGGTGATGTAGTTGCACCCCGTCGACGTAGCCAAGGTCACGTTGCTGTCATATTTTGAGGGCGTCTGAGAGTACGTGGCGTTCGGCGGTGTCGGATTTTCGTCTGCAGCGAACCCGTATCCCATGCCCATCACTCCACTCTGCGACGTAGTTGGCGACACAGGCCTCGTCATCATCGGGATCCTCGCGATCGTGGCCGTATGAAGCCAGCGGGAGAACTGATTTTGCGTTGTATCACCATCAAAATATACTTGCTTGATAGTAGATAGCTGCCTGAGGGGAATTTTCTTGCCGGGGTTGGGATACCACAGTGTCTGGTCGCTCCAACAGGCGCTTAGGATTCTATTGTAGCAAAGTCCGCCACTGGTCGCTAAGCCTCCGGCCACGCCGTGATTGTACGCCATCGAGATGATGAAGCCCAAACGACCCACAACGGCATTGTAGTTTGACACGCCCCCGAAGTTGTCGTTCCAGGCCTGCTGCTCAGATGCCGACAGAAGCTGAAATTGATTGTTGTCAATCGGCGTATTCAGCGCGCCATCGGTGGCAAAGATCTGGTAGGCGGGTGACATTGTGGTGCAGCCTGCAATCGCGCCTGCTTTGCACAGAACTTGGTAGGATACAGGGCTCAGCACATAGGCAGAAGCACCATTCCCAGTAAACTTAATCGCATAGATCGGGGTGGTTCCTGTGTAGCCCGGATAGGAGGGCAGCTGAACCGCTGTCCCCTCGAAAACGGTTTGCGGGAGGCTTCCGAATGCCCCGCCATCGTCTATCGAGCCGGTCCAACCCGGCTTCCACATATAGTTGTTGATGATGTTCAGGAAGAAGTTCGGGAATGCCGCGTTATCAATGAAGGAGAGATAGTTCCCGGGGTTGACTAGGATCTGGCTAGAACCAGCATTTTTCAAGAGTTTAGCATAGTTACTTCGCTGGTTGATGGTGACACCCCCCGTAACGGTCTTAACGGGTAGGCTCTTAACGAAGCTCTTATAGGACTGGCGCACGGCCTGCATGTTGACTTGGCCCCGGGAACTGAAAGAGAAACCGACGCCCTGGTTCCACACGGGGTATGACTGGCCGGGTGGGGAAATCATCTTCGCCGTTACGTTCATAGGAAAGCCAATGAAGTCCACCTGCGAAGTATCAATGGTTCCCGTCGTGGTCGACGATCCGATTTCGCTATATGACCAAAGCGGGAGAACTTTCTGGCTCAACATCGCAAGGCTCGCGCCGGTCATGGCCCCACCGGCGGTAGTCTGGAAATAGCTAAACGGGGCCTGGCCTCCGGTGGTTGAGAGGTTGTTGCCAAAGATACCATTGACGCTTGCGTTCGCAGCGGCCGAATTCGCGCACGTGGTGTTGAAGAACGGTGAATTGCTATTCACCTGGAAGAAGTAGATCCGCGAGCCCGAGATGTTCTGAGGAATGGTGATCGTTTCACCGCCATTCAGGGCATAGCAGGGAACCACGCCTGCTCCACTGTAGGCACCCGCACCATTGTTAGCGGTCGGGTTCCAGGCATTCGCATTCCACCCAGTGCCCGCAGATCCGGCTGTGGCCCAGGTACCATCCGGCATGAGCACCACAAAGTCATTACCGATCTGCCCAAATCCAAGATAGTAGAACTTGGCTTTGTTAGCGGTCAGGCCGGAATTATTTCGGATCACGAATGCCGGATCGGCCTTCGCCGGGGCGGCGGGAACCGCGAGCCCGCAAGACACGCAGGCAAGCAGAGCGGACAGAACACGTAAGTTCAGCCTCTTCATGAAGGACCTCTCACTGCATTGCTGACATTGGCGCCAGATCTATCCGTGTATTACCTCACGCATCGGCAAGACTTGCTCCAAATCAAATGTTGCCAGATTTCACCAGATAGAAAACAAACGTTGCATCGGACCCCCGAACTCACTCACTGGTGGAAAAGGCGCCTTGCCGGCCGACCCGGTCTTCGTATGGCGCCCAACGCGGTCCCTGTGCGCGCCAAAGCACGATAATTTACAAAACTCCGATATCTTGTCCGTCACCGGTCAGAGGATCATCACCCGGGTCTTTTCAGGGTTCATCCCCCAGCCCTCGCCTCTCAGCCTCTCGGCAGCAAAGCCGATCATGTCGTGGAGCAGATCGGCATCAGGTGTCTTTTCCAGATGGCTGCGCAGGTTCATCATGTCGTCGATCATCGGTGGTTCTCCGGTCTTGGGGTTGAGGGTCGCAACCAGATCCTGCCGGAAACCCCGGGGTCCAACGGCAGCCGTCCGCTCGATACAGCGCCCCCTATCGGCGCGCTTCGCGAAGGGATTCACCATCAGGACCTACACCACGCCCGGGTACACGACCCGCGGAGAAGCCTGCCGAACAAGGCGCAAGCTTGCCGAAGATGACGTTTTAGGCACTCTCCGGGTCCTGCAACTCGTCTAGCCTCTGCCGAAATTCAAGGGATGAGGGCTATGATGTCGGGTATCGATCAGTGGAAGGCGGCGCGTGAGGACTCGCTCAGGGCAACGGCCGGCGGTCCCCCGCCCCGGACCCAGAACCCGTTCTTCGGCGTCGGCCCCATCACCGACATGGCGCGGGACGACGCCGACAGCCGCATGTTGCGCTTTGCCTTCGAGCACTGGCTGGAACAGAACTACCGCAAGCTCGACGACACCGGCCGCGACATTGGCCCCTTCACGGCCGCGGAAATCGGCCGCTCCATGCATCGCGGTTACCCGGCAGACAAGTTCCTGCTCGACATGATGCGGGAGATCCACCGCTACTTCGAGTTCCCCAAGTCGAACCGCCTTGCGGTCGGGCTGGGCGGCGGCCATTCGGGCTTCACCGTCTGCGCCATGCACTTCATGACCGTCAATGATCCGGCCCAGCATGTCTATGTGGACACGCCGGCGCCGGAGTCTGACCTCGCAAAGGCCTCCGGCTTCTTCCGCCAGAGCTGGGGTGCGCAGATCGTCGAGATGATGCGCTACGCCCGCAATGGCGACGAGAAGCGCATTCACTTCGCCACGGCTGAAGGCGCCATTCCCACCGCCGACATGCTGGAGCGCATGGGCATCAAGGTGTTCTTCGGCGTCGGCCACGAAACGACGGGCGCCACCACCTATTCCCGCGCCGACATCGAGAACCTGCTCGACTGGGTTGACCGGAACCCTGCCGAACACCACGCGGTGCTCGATGCCACCTCGATGCTGGGCGCCATGCCCTGGGGCGAGGAAATCGTGTCGCAGGTGATGTCCAAGTGCTGCCTGTTCATGCCGTTCCAGAAGGCGATCGGCGGCATTTCGGGCTATTTCCTCGTATCCTTCACGCCCAATGCCCTGGCCCTGGTCGAAGAGAACCAGAAGAAGCCCTCGTGGGCCATCCCGCGCCAGTTGAAGCTGGCCGCCCCGGTCGATGCCAAGATGCCGCTGTCGGGCGAACGCACGGTGAAGCTCGGCCCGTTCTACGACCCGGAGGAGAACAAGATGGTGGGCGGTGTCATCAACACCTTCTCCACCCTCGCCTTCGCAGAGACCACTTTCGGACTGCTGCGCGTCGAGAAGATGATCGGGCCGGTGAAGGAAATGAACCGCCGTTCGGAGCTGAACCGCGCCGCCCTCAACGAGTGGATGAGCAATTCGGACCTGTTCGAGCTCGGCGTCACGAGCCCCGAGCATCGCGGCGCAGCCGTGACCCTGGTGAAGGTTGCCGACAGACAGGTGACGGATCCGGCGATCCATGCCCGCATCATCGCGCGCTCGAAGCAGCTTCTCGCCTATGACGGCATCACGCATCCCAACGGCGAGCATGAACAGGGCCTCGACGTGGCGCGCTACATCAACGCCTTCCCCGGCACGCCCGGCGACTATCGCGCCTGGATTGGCGGCATCCGTCCTGTCGAAGATATCCACGCCCTGCTCGACAACATCAAATATGCCTATCACCGGGCCCGCATCGTGGTGATGGAGGAGGAACTGGCGAAGCATGGCGTCACCTTCCCGGCGCCGGCACAAGCCGCTGGCCGCGTACGCAAGGACGATCCGAAGCGGGCTTACAAGGTGCTGATCTGCGACCACGTGGGCCTCAAGTTCGGCAAGGACGGCAAGCCCGATCATTCCGCCGTAAAGGCGCATGTCGCTGCCCAGGGCGGCTTCTTCCACGACGCCCCCTTCACGGATGGGGCCAAGCTCGAGCCTGGCATCCATTTCTTCTACCAGCCGCAGCTGTCCAAGCCGGACGAGATCCGCCCGCTCACCGACAAGGGCCAGTATGATGCCGTGATCGCGGCCGCGACCTTCCTGCCCAAGGAGGCCCAGTTCAACTGCGGCGGCGTGCGCATCGGCGCCGGCACCGGCAACATGGGCTCCGCCTCGTGGGGCGGTGGCAATGGCGAGGGCGGCGTTGCGCCGCTCATGAACACGCCCTCCTTCAACAGCCGCGCCACGGCGCAGATGGGTTTCAAGGCCCTGCTGAAGGTGCTGCCGGACCTGCCCGTCGACGAGATGCACAAGCTCACCGCCGCCGGCCAGTTCGACACGGGCCGCGATCTCGCGCGGTTCCCGACCGAGAAGATCGAGGGCAAGCGCATCGGCATCATCGGCTATGGCAACATCGGCCGCGAGATGGCGAAGATTGCGCAGGCCTTCGGCATGGTGGTGGCCGTGCACGCAAGGCCGCGCCACAAGGACTGGATCGAGTCCGAAGGCTTCATCTATGCCGCGACGCCGGAAGACGCGGCGAAGGGCGCCGACGTGATCTCGGTGCACACCGGCCTCGGGCCGCTGAATGCCGCCACCGGCAAATTCGCAAACGCCAACGTGGTCAGCGCCTCGGTTCTCGCTCAGCTCAATGATGGCGCGATTGTGCTGAATTACGACCGCGGCGAATGCGTTGATGCCACGGCCCTCGATGGCGCCATGGCAACCGGCAAGGTGCGCTATGCGGCGATCGATGCCGACCTCTTCGTCAATGCCGAGACCGGCGCCACAAGCGGGCCGATGGTGCCCTACCTGCCGCTCGTCGAGAAATACCCGGGGCGCCTCGAGCTGCTTCCGCATGCGGCCGCCGACACGGAGCATGTCTCGCGGGTCGAGGGTGCCAAGCAGGCCGTCGACCAGATCATCGGCGCCATCCGCTTCAAGGAGGTCGTGAACCTCAAGGGCGATCTGCCCGAAGGCTACTCGCTGGGCGGCTCCAAGACCGTGGCGGGCGTGGGCAAGTGCAACGGCCAGTCGATCGCGCAGGCGGTCGAAGCGGGTGATGCAAAGGCTGCGCGCGCTGAAGCCGAGGCCATGGCAGCAATCTGGGCGGCGCTCACCTCAGCCGCAACCGAGGAAGCCCGCCAGACGCTGATCGCGCGCCATGGTGCAGCCCTGGTGAAGAGCTTCAACGGCTACGCCACGTTGATGCGGAAGCTGGGCCTAGAAGGGCCCTATGCCTGAGGCAACGCCTTCTCGACGAGCCTCGCCCAGAAGGCGGGGCCCTTCACCAGAAGCGCGTCGTTGAAATTATAGCCGGGGTCGTGAAGCATCGGCCCCGGCCCTGCCCCCAGACCGAAATAGCAGGATGGAACGACCTCCTGCATGGCCGAGAAGTCTTCCGAAAACATGAAGGGCCCGCGCATGTCGACCTGGGCGGGGTCCTGGCCCATGTCCAGCGCAACCTCGCGGACCAGCGCGGCCTCGTCCGGCGTGTTGAAGCCCGCGGGGTAACTCCAGCTGTCCAGGCCGATCTGAACATCTGCGGTGCAGCCATAGGATTTTGCATGTGCTATGGCGAGGTCCTTGATGCGGCTGAGAACGAGGTCGCGCACCGGCTTGGTGACGGTGCGCACACCCACCAGCAACCGCACCTCCTCCGGAATTACCGTGGCCATGGAGCCGCCATTGATGGCGCCTACGGTGACCACCGCCGGGTCATGCGGGTCGAGATTGCGGGAGACCACCGTCTGCAGCGCCAGCACGATGCTCGATGCGGCAACCACAGGATCGACGGACTTGTGCGGCAGCGCGCCGTGGCCGCCGACCCCCTGCACGACAATGGTGAAGACGTCGCAGGACGCCGTGATCGGGCCCGGGCGGACCACGATCTGGCCCTCGGCCTCACCCGGAAGGTTGTGAAGGGCGAAGATGCGGTCACAGGGGAAGCGCGTGAAGAGTCCATCCTCGATCATCCGGAAGGCACCACCCTCGTCTTCCTCGGAGGGCTGGAAGATCAGCCGCACCGTTCCGTCGAAATTGCGATGTTCGGCGAGGTAGCGCGCCAGGCCCAGCAGCATGGTGGTGTGGCCGTCATGGCCGCAGGCATGCATCTTGCCGGGGAACTTCGAGGCATAGGGAAGGTTCGTCTGCTCCTGGATGGGAAGCGCATCCATGTCGGCGCGGATGCCGATCACCCGCTTCGACGTGCCGCTGCTGATGGAGGCGACAACCCCGGTCTTGGCGATCCCGGTTGCCACCTCGAAGCCGAGGCGACGGCACTCGTCCGCCACGATCCCCGCCGTGCGCTCCTCCTGGAACAACATTTCCGGATGCGCATGCAGGTCATGCCGGATCGCGGTAAGGTCGGACAGGTACTTCCGGAGGACATCCTCGATCATCGCTTTTGCGGCACTTTCTTCTCGATGTAGGTGAAGGCCCAGACCGTCAGGAAGGTCAGGCACATGTAGATCACCGCCAGCAGCATCAGCGGCTCATAGACGATATAAGTGTCCTGGGTGATGCGGTTGCGGACAACGCCCGAGAGGTCCATCACCGTAACCGTCATGGCCAGCGGTGTCGACTTCAACTGCAACACCACCTCGCCCGCCAGCGTCGGCAACACCAGCCGCACGGCGCGCGGGAACCACACACGCGTCAGCACCTTCCATGGCGACATGCCGAAGGCTCGTGCGGCCTCGAGCTCGCCGCGCGGGACGCCGAGGAAGGCGCCGCGCATGATCTCGCCTTCGTATCCTGCGAAACTCATCGTGAAGGCAAGCAGCGCGTACCAGAAGGCGTCGAGCCGGATGAGCCACATGAAGTCTTCGCGGAACGCCGGGTAGAACATGGCGATCTTCGGAAACAGCGAGCCGAGGCCGTAGTAGATCAACCAGACCTGCAGCAGGAGCGGCGTGCCGCGGATCACCGTGCAATAGCCCTTGGCAAGCGCCGCGAGCCATGACGGACCCGTGACCTGCACAAGGCCAATGGGAATGGCGAAGATCATGCCCAGGACGCAGGACAGGATCCACAGCAGCAGCGTGAGCCAGAGCCCCTTGATCAGGAGCGGGTAATAGGTCGCCATCCAGCTCCACTGGGAGACCGCCAGCAGCCAGTAGATGAGACCGGTGAGAATGGCGACCAGCACCAGTACCACCAGACCCTTGATGACCAGCTTGAGGATGTCGAAGCTCATGCGAGCTTCCTCTGGCCGCGGCGAACGCGGGCCTCGAGCTGGGCGAACAGCTTTTGCGAGACCAGCGTGATGATCAGGTAGATCAGGCCCGCGACCATGAAGAAGGTGAAGTACATCTTGGTGTTGCCTGCCGCCTGGCGCGTGGCGAGGGCAAGCTCGGTGTAGCCAACGACCGCGATAAGCGCGGTGTCCTTGGTCACGATCAGCCAGAGATTGGCAAGCCCCGGAATGGCATATGGCAGCATGGACGGCAGCGTGATGCGGCGGAAGATGAGCCAAGGCGACATGCCATAGGCCTTGGCGGCCTCGATCTGCCCAACCGGGATGGCCTGGATGGCGGCGCGGAGCACCTCGGTCGAATAGGCCCCCTGCACGAAGCCGAGAACCAGCACGGCGGCCGCAAAACCATTGATCGCGATGGCCGAAAACCCGGAGCTTTCCAGCAACTGGTTGAGGGTTGCGGTGCCGGCATAATAGAGGATCAGGATCAGGATGAGTTCTGGAACCGCCCGGACGAGCGTGGTGTAACCCTGCATGATGGAGCGCGTCATGGTGCTGCCGTAGAGCTTCGACAGCGCGCCGATGATGCCAATCATGAGCCCGAGGGCATAGGCGAGCAAGGCAATGGAAACGCTGACCGCAGCGCCCCAGAGCAATTCATCGCCATAGCCGGTCGGGCCGAAGGCGAGAATTTCCGGAAAACCGGGTTTCGTTGCCATGATGTCTCGCAATCAGGGAGGCCTGCGGGACAGAGCCCCGCAGGCCTCGCGTTGGCTTACTGCTTCGGCAGGACCATCTTGCCGACGAGTTCCGGATACTTGTTGGTGATCTCGTCGAACTTGCCGTTCTTCGCGAGCTCGGCGATGGCCGCGTTCAGCTTGTCCTTCAGTGCGGTGTCTTCCTTGCGCACGCCGCCGCCCACGCCCTCGCCGAGGACCTCGGGATCATCCTTCACCTGGCCCTTCAGCTCGCAGCAGGCAGCACCCTGCTCCGTCTTGAGGAAGGCATCCAGCGCGGAAGCATCAGCCTGCACATAGTCGAGGCGGCCCGCGGCGAGGTCGTTGTTGGCCTCGTCCTGGGTGGCATAGGTCTTCACCTCGGCACCGGCGGGCGCATAGTACTTCTGGACATATTTTTCATGGATGGTCGACACCTGGGCGCCGATCACCTTGCCCTTCAGGTGCTCGGGGGTGATGTCCATGTCGCCCGTCTTGGCGCCGATGATGACGGTGGGCGTGTTGTAGTACATGTTGGTGAAGTCGATGGTCTGCTTGCGCTCGCCGGTGATCGACATGGAGGACCAGATCACATCGATCTGCTTCGAGGTCAGGGCCGGAATGATGCCGTCCCAGGCCACTTCCTTCAGTTCGCACTTTTCGTTCATCTGGGCGCAGACCGCATCCATCAGCTCGATCTCCCAGCCGACCCACTTGCCGGAGGCATCCTTGGAGGAGAAGGGCGGATAGGGCTCGGCGGCCACGCCGAACTTGATGTCGGCCATAGCAGCGGTGGAGGCACCGGCCATCATGATGGTGGCGACGGCCGCGACCGCGAAACGACGTGTAATCTTCATTCACTTTACTCCCTGTTGTCCGGGCATCGTCCTGAGCCCGGTTTGTTGACGACGAGACTTCCGTTCACTCATGCATGAGCCGACGAAACGAACTGGCGGCATCGATCACTCACCGGGGATCCGAAGACCTGCGACGGCGGCCCCTCCTCCTCGATGACGCCCTTGTAGAGATAGATCACATGGCTCGAGACGCTGCGCGCGAACTTCATCTCGTGCGTGACCAGAATCATGGTGCGGCCTTCGTCCGCCAGATCGCGGATAACCTTCAGCACCTCCCCGACGAGTTCGGGGTCAAGCGCCGAAGTGGGTTCGTCGAACAGCATGACCTTCGGCTCCATGCACAGCGCACGCGCAATCGCCGCGCGCTGCTGCTGGCCGCCCGAAAGGAAGGCCGGATACTGGTCACGCTTGTCGAACAGGCCAACCTTGTGCAGCAGCTTCTCGGCGCGGTCGATCGCCTCGGCCCTGGGCACGCCCAGAACATGCACCGGAGCCTCGATCACGTTCTGCAGAACCGTCATGTGCTGCCACAGGTTGAAGCTCTGGAACACCATGCCGAGCCGGGTGCGAATGCGCTCCAGCTGCCTGCGGTCGGCGGGGTGAAGGTCACCGTCCTTGTGGCGGGCCAGCGAAACCTTTTCGCCGGTGACTTCGATTTCGCCCTGGGTCGGCATTTCGAGGAAGTTGATGCAGCGCAGGAAGGTGGACTTTCCTGAACCGGATGCACCGATCATCGAGACGACGGAACCTTCCCGCGCGGTGAGCGAAACGCCCTTCAACACTTCGAGTTCGCCGAACTTCTTGTGAAGGTCCGTCACCTGCACCGCGACTGGGCGATCGCCCATGACCTTCGCTGTAGCGTTCTCCACGCCGCGTCTCCCCGACGGGCCAATCCGGCCCTTGTTATTCTGGGCCTTACAATAACAAGAAAACCGGCGACTGCAATTGGACAGTACGCGGGTTTTCCCTCACTTTATCGTCGCTTCGCCGCTTTTTCTCACTCGGACTTCGCTTTCGGCTTGCGCTTTGGAGCCTTCTTCTCGGACTTGTCACCGCCCTCGCCATCGGCTTGCCGGGAGGCCCGGGGAAGTGCCTTGCGCTCCGGCCGGCCCGGCAAGGCTTTCTCCTCGTCCCGGCCGAGATATTCGAAGTGCAGCGCGTCGCCATTGAGCAGTATCCGCACCGTTCCGCCCTTGGACAGCTTGCCGAAAAGCACCTCCTCCGCCAAAGGCTTCTTGACGTGCTCCTGGATGATGCGGGCCAGCGGACGCGCACCCATCTGCTGGTCGTAGCCCTTCTTGGCCAGCCAGTCGGCAGCCTCGGCGGAGAGTTCGATGTTGACCTGGCGCTCGGCCAGCTGGGCTTCGAGCTGCAGCACGAACTTCTCGACAACCTTGCGAACGACCGTCGGCGGCAGGTGGCCGAAGGGGATCACCGCGTCCAGGCGGTTGCGGAACTCCGGCGTGAACAACCGCTGGATGGCCTCCATGTCATCGCCCTGGCGGACGCTGTTGCCAAACCCGATCGCCTCGCGCGCCATGTCCTGGGCACCGGCATTGGTGGTCATGATCAGGATGACGTTGCGGAAGTCGACCGACTTGCCGTTGTGGTCCGTCAGCTTGCCGTGATCCATCACCTGAAGGAGGATGTTGAACAGGTCGGGATGCGCCTTCTCGATCTCGTCGAGCAGCAGCACCGAATAGGGATGCTGGTCGATGCCGTCGGTCAACAACCCGCCCTGGTCGAAGCCGACATAGCCGGGAGGCGCACCGATGAGGCGCGAGACGGAGTGCCGCTCCATGTATTCCGACATGTCGAAGCGCAGCATGTTGACGCCCATCACCTCGGCAAGGCGCTTGGCGACTTCCGTCTTGCCCACGCCGGTGGGGCCCGAGAACAGGTAGCAGCCGATGGGCTTTTCGGGCTCGCGCAGCCCGGCGCGGGCCAGCTTGATCGACGCGGCCAGGGCCTCGATCGCCTTGTCCTGACCGAAGACCATGCGCTTCAATTCGGCGTCGAGGTTCTTCAGCACCGTGGCGTCGTCCTTGGTCACGGTCTTGGCCGGAATGCGCGCCATGGTGGCGATGGTGGCCTCGATCTCCGGGACACCGATCACCTTGAGCCGCTTGTCCTCGGCCACCAGCATCTGTGACGCACCGGTCTCGTCGATCACGTCGATCGCCTTGTCCGGTAACTTGCGGTCAGCCATGTAGCGGGCCGAAAGCTGCACGGCGGTCTCGATCGCATCATCGGTATAGCGGACCTTGTGGAACTCCTCGTAATAGGGCTTGAGGCCCTTGAGGATCTCGATCGCATCCGGGATCGTGGGTTCGTTCACGTCGATCTTCTGGAACCGCCGGACGAGCGCGCGGTCCTTTTCGAAGTGCTGGCGGTATTCCTTGTAGGTCGTCGATCCGATGCAGCGCAGCGAGCCATTGGCCAGTGCCGGCTTCAGCAGGTTCGAGGCATCCATGGAGCCGCCCGAGGTGGCCCCCGCACCGATCACCGTGTGGATTTCGTCGATGAACATGATGGCGCCGGGGCGGGACTCGATCTCCTTCACCACCGCCTTGAGGCGTTCCTCGAAATCGCCGCGATAGCGCGTGCCCGCCAGCAATGCGCCCATGTCGAGTTGGTAGACGGTGCAGTTGAGTAGCACCTCCGGCACGTCGCCATTGATGATCTTGCGGGCGAGGCCTTCGGCAATCGCCGTCTTGCCGACGCCGGGATCGCCCACGAAAAGCGGGTTGTTCTTCTGCCGGCGGCAGAGGATCTGGATGGTCCGGCGGACTTCCGCCTCGCGGCCGATCAACGGGTCGATCTTGCCCTCGCCGGCCTTCTTGTTGAGATTGATGCAATAGGCATCGAGCGCATCGCCCTCGCCCTTCTTCTTGGCACCCCCCTCCTCGCCGTCATTGTTGCCGGCACCCTGCTGGTCCTGGTCCACGCCGCGCACCGGGCGGGCCTCAGACAGGCCCGAACGCTTGGCGATCCCATGCGAGATGTAATTGACGGCGTCATAGCGCGTCATGTCCTGCTCCTGCAGGAAATAGGCGGCATGGCTCTCGCGCTCGGCGAAGATGGCAACGAGCACGTTGGCGCCGGTTACCTCCTCGCGGCCCGACGACTGGACATGGATGACCGCACGCTGGATGACGCGCTGGAAGCCCGCCGTCGGCTTCGAGTCCTCGCGCTCGGCGGAAATCATCTGCCCCAGTTCGTTGTCGATGTAATTGGTCAGGCTGCGGCGCAACACGTCGAGATCGACGTTGCAGGCCTTCATGACCGCAGCGGCGTCCTTGTCGTCGGTCAGCGACAGCAACAGGTGTTCGAGCGTCGCATATTCGTGGCGGCGTTCGTTGGCCAGTGCAAGGGCGCGGTGCAGCGCCTTTTCGAGACTGCGGGAGAATGTCGGCATTGGCCTATTCCTTTTCCATCGTGCACTGGAGGGGATGCTGGTGGTTCCGGGCGAAATCCATGACCTGCGTCACCTTGGTCTCCGCCACCTCAAACGTATAGACCCCGCAGACGCCGACGCCCTTCTGGTGGACGTGCAGCATGATGCGGGTGGCCTCTTCGCGCCCCTTGCCGAAAAACCGCTCCAGCACGTGCACGACGAATTCCATCGGCGTGTAGTCGTCGTTGAGCAGCAGCACCTTGTAGAGCGAAGGCTTTTTGGTCTTCGCCTCCGTTCGGGTGATCACCCCTGTCTGATTGTCGTCTTTATGGTTGGGCTGCTTCGGCATGAGAGCGATTATATAGGTGCTTCGCCCCGAATGTGGAGGGGTATTCGCGGCGAATTTCAGGCGTTAATGTCATGGGAGATACGTTGGGCCGACTGATTTGGTTTCGCTCCCGACGGCGCTGTCGGGCAGGAAGGCGCAGCAAGCGTGCGGGCCAGATTAACCCCTGGCCAGCTCCAGCAGGCGGCAGGTCATCGGGTGATCGGCCCTGGCCAGCAGGTCGCCAATGCTGAAGTGGTTCTCGCCCGCGGCCTCTTCGTAGCGGCAGGGCAGGCCCAGGCCGGACCAGGCGGCCGGGAGGGACCGCGCCTGGCGGCGGAATTCGAAGCTTTCCTCGGCCCCCACCCAGCTGTCGAGCGGGATGCGGCCGGGAACCGGCCAGAACAGCGGACTTGCCGCAATCGCCTCGGCCACCGAAAGCCGCAGATCGTCATTGTAGGCGGTCGCCATCAGCGGCCTGAGGTCGAACAGCCCGCTGACCGACAGACAGGCCTGGATGAGGTCGGCCCGTGCGCCATAGAGCGACCAGTCCGTCGCAGCCATGGCGGCCGCCAGATGCCCCCCTGCCGAATGGCCTGTCACCACCAGCCGGCGTCCGAAGCGCTGCCAGAGGAACAGGCAGCACTGGCGGATCTCGTCGATGATGTCGGGAAGCGTTACCTCCGGACACAGCGTGTAGCCGGGGACGACGACGTCGAAGCCCGCCGCATTGGCGGGACCGGCGAGATGGCTGAAGCTCGATTTGTCGAAGCTTCGCCAGTAGCCGCCATGAATGAACAGGATGATCGGCCCCGATCCCGGACCGCCTTGGGCCGGGAACCAGTCCAGCCGGTTGCGCGGCCGGGCACCATAGGCAATGTCCAGTTCACCGCCGTGGGCAACCCGGTAGGCCGCGGCGTCCTGACGCCAGCGGGCGATGATCTCCGGATGCGCGGGCACCAGCGCCCGGTTGTTGTACTCGGCGGCAAGATCCATCACCACTGCGCCCCTCTCACAGGAAGTGCCGCGCGGCAGCGCCATGCGCCGCCCGAAGCTCTGCGATGTCGACGCCGACCGGCTGGCCATCGATGACCCGCCACTCGCCGCCGACCATCACGCGGTCGGCGCGATGCGCCCCGCAGAGCACGAGGGCGGCCAGCGGATCGCCGGCGCCGGAGAAGCGAAGCTCATCCAGCCTGTAGAGCGCGAGGTCCGCCTGCCGGCCGACGGCAATCTCGCCGATATCATCGCGCCCGAGGCAGCGGGCCGACCCTTTCGTCGCCCAGCGCAGCGCATCGAGATGAGTGACAGACGCATCATAGGTGAGGCGGTTGATCATCAGCGCGTGGCGCACGCCCTCCATCAGGTTGGAGGAATCATTCGATGCCGACCCATCGACTCCCAGTCCCACCGGTGCACCCGCGGCCTCGAGCTCCCGCGTGCGGCACTGGCCTGAGGCGAGCACCATGTTCGATGTCGGGCAATGGCAGACCCCGACACCGTGCTGGCCCAGTCGCTTCACGTCGCGGTCGGAAAAATGAATGCCATGCGCCAGCCATGTGCGGTCATTGAGCCAGCCCACATCCTCGAGATAGTCCAGTGGACTCATGCCGAACATCGCCTTGCAGAACGCATCCTCATCATGCGTCTCCGCGAGATGGGTGTGCAGGCGGCAGTCGTGCTTCTCGGCAAGCTCACCGCAGGCGCACATCAGCGACTTGGTGACACTGAAGGGCGAGCATGGGGCGAGCGCGATCTGGACCATCGCGCCATCGCCACGCTCGTGATACTTGCCGATCACCCGCTCGCAGTCGGCGAGGATCGTGTCCTCATCCTGCACCACGGAGTCGGGGGGCAGCCCGCCGTCCTTGACCGAGAGGTTCATCGAACCGCGCGTCACCGTCATGCGCATGCCCAGCCTGCGGGCCTCTTCCACCTGGATGTCCATCGCGTCATCCAGATGGGCGGGAAACAGGTAATGGTGGTCCGATGTGGTGGTGACGCCCGACATCAGAAGCTCGGTCAGCGCCAGCCTGGTCGCAAGACGCATAGAGTCCGGCGTCAGCCGCGACCAGACGGGATACAAAGCCTTCAGCCAGTCGAAGAGCTTCTTGTTGATGGCATCGGGATGGGCGCGCGTCAGGGTCTGGTAGAAGTGGTGATGCGTGTTGACGAGACCCGGCAGCACAACGTGTTGCGATGCATCAAAAACATCGTCCACAGGGCCGGAAGGCCGTTGTCCAGGCCCCAGCAGCTCCGCCACCCGGCCATTGCGCAGAACAATCCCGCCGGGAGCATCCGCCAGAATGGCCAGTGGTGAGGTGATCCAGACACTGCGCATATCGTTCCCTGAATTGATGCTGGGGTTGAACTATGGGTCCACTTCGGTTCACAATACATGGCACGGGCCCGACGGTGCTGCCAAGAAGCGCCTGACACGTGGCCCAACAGGGAGCAGACATTATGACGTTCATGAAGACAGCGATCACATCGCTCGCCGCCCTCGCCGCCGTGGCGGGTATCGCCATGGCTCAGGAGGCCAAGAAGGAGATCGGCGCGGGTGAAGGCCAGGTCGATATCGTGGCATGGCCGGGCTACATCGAGCGCGGTGAAACCGACAAGAACTATGACTGGGTGACCTCCTTCGAAAAGGAAACCGGCTGCAAGGTCAACGTCAAGACGGCCGCCACCTCGGACGAGATGGTGACCCTGATGAACCAGGGCGGCTTCGACCTCGTCACCGCATCGGGCGACGCCTCGCTGCGCCTCATCGCGGGCAAGAAGGTCCAGCCGGTGAACATCGAGCTGATCAAGGACTGGGGCAGCGTTGATGACCGCCTGAAGGAAGCACCCTGGCACACTGTGGACGGCGTGCATTATGGCGTGCCCTATCAGTGGGGCCCGAACGTGCTCGCCTACAACACCAACGTCTTCAAGGAAGCACCGAAGAGCTGGGCCATCGTGTTCGAGGAGCAGAACCTGCCCGACGGCAAGTCGAACAAGGGCCGCGTGCAGGCCTTCGACGGCCCGATCTACGTGGCGGATGCCGCCATGTATCTGATGAAGACCAAGCCCGAGCTCGGCATCAAGAACCCCTATGAGCTCAACCAGGCCCAGTTCGACGCCGTCATCGCGCTGCTCAAGAACCAGCGCCAGCTCGTCGGCCGCTACTGGCATGACGCGATGGTGCAGATCGACGACTTCAAGAACGAGGGCGTCGTGGCGTCGGGCTCCTGGCCCTTCCAGGTGAACCTGCTCCAGGCCGACAAGCAGCCGATCGCCTCCACCATCCCCGAGGAAGGCGCCACCGGCTGGGCCGATACCACCATGATGCACGCCGAGGCCCCGCATCCGAACTGCGCCTACATGTGGATGAACCATTCGATTTCGCCCAAGGTCCAGGGTGATCTCGCGGCCTGGTTCGGCTCGGTTCCGTCGGTTCCCGCCGCCTGCAAGGGCAACGCGCTGCTCACCGATGCCGGTTGCGCCACCAACGGCTTCGACAACTTCGAAAAGATCTGGTTCTGGCGCACGCCGACCTCCAAGTGCGAGGCCGAAGGCGGTTGCGTGCCGTATTCACAGTGGGACAAGGCCTACCGCGAGGTCATGAGCCAGTAAGCAAGCACTCGGGAAGCCCCTCCCCCCTTGTGGGGAGGGGTAGGGGTGGGGGTCGGATGACGCCAACACCTCTTTCCCGCTGTCTCTCAGAGTCTTCTCGGTCACGCTTCTGCGCGACCCCCACCCTTGATCCCTCCCCCTTGTGGGGAGGGACATCCAACTCCTCCTTCTGTCAGAGATCATGCCCGCAGCCGTCAGCTTCCAGCACGTCTCGCGTCACTTCGGTTCCGTAAAGGCGGTCGATGACGTGTCGCTCGACATTGCCGAAGGCGAATTCTTCGCCATGCTGGGCCCCTCGGGCTCCGGCAAGACCACCTGCCTGCGCCTCATCGCCGGCTTCGAGCAGCCGACATCGGGCCACATCAAGATTTTCGGCGAAACCGCCGAAGGGCTTCCGCCCTACAAGCGCAACGTCAATACCGTTTTTCAGGACTATGCCCTCTTCCCGCACATGACGGTCGGCGAGAACGTGGCCTATGGCCTGATGATCAAGGGCGTGGCGCGGGCGGAGCGCGAGGCGAAGGCGCTGGAGGCACTCACCATGGTCAAGCTCAAGGGCTTCGACCAGCGCCGCCCCTCGCAATTGTCAGGTGGCCAGCGCCAGCGCGTGGCGCTTGCCCGCGCCCTCGTCAACCAACCCAAGGTGCTGCTCCTCGACGAGCCCCTCGGCGCGCTCGACCTGAAGCTGCGCGAGCAGATGCAGGAAGAGTTGAAGGCGCTGCAGAGGCAACTCGGCATCACCTTCGTCTTCGTGACCCATGACCAGGGCGAAGCCCTGTCGATGGCCAATCGTGTCGCCATCTTCAATGACGGCAAGATCGTGCAGGCCGGCTCACCGTCGGACGTCTACGAGCGCCCGCGCTCGCGCTTCGTGGCGGATTTCGTGGGCTCTTCCAATGTCCTGCCGCCGGAGTTCGCGGCGGCCCATGGCGGAACCCGGGCCTGGAGCAGCCTGCGCCCGGAGAAGATCCGCCTCGTTCGGACCGGCGAGACGCTACCCGGTGGCCAGTACAGCGCCACCGGCCTCGTCGCCTCGGTGAACTATCAGGGTGCCGTCACGCGGATCGCCGTCGATGTGGACCGAACACGCATTGCCGCCGCCCTGCCCGCGGGCATCACCGCAGTCCGGGAGGGCGAGATGGTAACCCTCGCCTGGGGCGCGGACAGCCTGGTCGCTATGGATTCAGCATGAGCGCAGCTGCAACCACGGCACGGCACAGCGGGGTGTCGGATTTCTTCTACCGGCACTCCGGGCTCCTCACCCTTGCGCTGCTTCTTCCGCCGCTGCTGTGGATCGGCATCGTCTATCTGGGCTCGCTCTTTGCGCTGCTGCTTCAGAGCTTCTATTCGCTGGACGAATTCTCCGGACTGATCATCCATGAATTCACCCTGTCGACATACGGCCACCTCTTCACCCCGACCAACCTGACCATCATCCTGCGCACCGTCGCCATGGCTGCGATCGTGACCATCGCGAGTGCCATCCTCGCCTTCCCGATCGCCTATTATGCGGCTCGCTATGCCCGCGGCGGCTGGAAGGCGCTGTTCTATCTGGCGGTGATGATGCCGCTGTGGTCGAGCTACCTCGTCAAGGTCTATGCCTGGAAGCTGATCCTCGCCAAGGAAGGCATCATCACCTGGGTGGCCGACAAGCTGTACCTCGGCTGGCTGCTGGATGGGCTGCTCGCCGTGCCGGTGATCGGCGGCTCGTCGCTGTCCTTCAGCTATATCGGCACCTTCCTCGTCTTCGTCTATATCTGGCTGCCCTACATGATCCTGCCCACGCAGGCGGCGCTCGAGCGCGTGCCGAAGACCTTCATCGAGGCCTCGGCCGACCTCGGCGCCTCACCGCGCCAGACCTTCCGGACGGTCATCCTGCCGCTGGCCCTGCCGGGCGTCATCGCTGGTTCGATCTTCACCTTTTCGCTCACCCTGGGCGACTACATCATCCCCCAGATCGTCGGCAATTCACGGCCCTTCATCGGCACCACCGTCTATGCTCTGCAGGGCACTGCGGGTGACATTCCGCTGGCCGCCGCCTTTACCGTGGTGCCGGTCGTCATCATGGGCATCTATCTGGTGATTGCACGGCGCATGGGGGCCTTCGATGCGCTCTGAGCCCGGTGCAAGCCTGCCGCTCAAGCTCGCCGCCATCGGCGGCCTCTTGTTCCTGCACGTGCCGCTGGCGCTGATCTTCCTCTACGCCTTCACCACGGAGGAGAAGAGCTTCCAGTTCCCGCCCCCGGGATTGACGCTGCACTGGTTCTCGGTCGCGTGGTTCGACCGCCCGGACATCTGGGGTCCGATGTGGCTGTCGGTCAAGGTGGCGGCGCTGGCCACCCTAATCGCCCTCTTGCTCGGCACGCTGGCGGCCGCCGCCCTGTGGCGGGCCCGCTTCTTCGGCAAGGACTCGATTTCCCTGCTCTTCATCCTGCCGATCGCGCTGCCCGGCATCATCACCGGCATTTCGCTGCGCTCGGCCTTCGACATCATGTCGGTCCCGTTCTCGACCTGGACCATCGTGCTGGGCCACGCCACCTTCTGTATCGTGGTGGTCTACAACAACGCGCTGGCGCGCTTCCGCCGTCTCTCGGGCAGCATGATCGAGGCATCGATGGATCTGGGCGCCAATGGCCCGCAGACCTTCCGGTTCGTAATCCTGCCGCAGATCGGATCGGCCCTGCTGGCGGGTGGCATGCTGGCCTTCGCGCTGTCCTTCGACGAGGTGATCGTCACCACCTTCACCGCCGGCCAGCAGTCAACACTGCCGATCTGGATGCTGAACGAGTTGATCCGGCCGCGCCAGCGGCCCGTCACCAATGTGGTGGCATTGATCGTCGTCGCGGTCACCTTCCTGCCGATCCTCGCCGCCTATTACCTGACGCGCGAGGGCGAGCACACGGGCGGCTCCGGGAAGTGACTTAGCCGCGCTCGCTGACGGCGAGCTTGGCGAAGCTCTCGAAAAACTGTGCCGAGAGCTGCTTGGCGGTCGGCTCGATGAAGCGCTGCGCCAGGCTGGCGATCTTGCCGGTCACCTGGGCGTCGACGTCGTAGATCAGCTTGGTACCTTCGGGCACGTCCTCGAGGCGAACATTGGCGCCGCCCACGGCACCCCCCATCATCGACTTGCCCTCGCCCGAAATGCGGTAGCCATTGGGCGGATCAAGGTCGGACAGGGTGACGGCGCCTTTGAAGCTGGCCTTCACCGGGCCCATCTTCACCGTCACCTTGGCTTCCATCTCGGTATCGGATTTCTTCACGATCTCTTCGCAGCCCGGAATGGCCTGCCGCAGAATCTCGGGATCGTTCAGCGCCTGCCACACCGTCTGGCGCGGCACGGGGATGATCACCTCGTCCGAAAGCTTCATGTCGTCCTCCCAAGTTTCTGGCGATTATGCCGGGATATCGCCGCGCTTCCACTGTTCCTTCGTCGCAAGCCGGAAGTCCTCGAAACGGCTTTCGGCGATGGCCGCGCGGATGCCCTGCATCAGGGACTGGTAATAGGCGATATTGGCCCAGGACAGCAGCATCATGCCGAGGAGCTCGCCTGACCGGATCAGGTGGTGCAGGTAGGCGCGGGAATACTGCGACAGCGCCGGGCACGGGTGCTCCGGGTCCAGCGGCCGCGGGTCATCGGCGTGCCTGGCATTGCGGAGGTTGATCTTGCCGAAGCGGGTAAAAGCCTGGCCATGGCGACCTGAACGGGTCGGCAACACGCAGTCGAACATGTCGATGCCCCGCGCGACCGATTCCAGGATGTCTTCGGGCGTCCCCACCCCCATCAGGTAGCGCGGCCGGTCCTCCGGAAGGTGGGGGATGGTGTGCTCGATGGCCTGCAGCATCAGGTCATGCCCTTCGCCCACCGCCAGCCCGCCAATGGCATAGCCCTCGAAGCCGATGGACTTGAGGCCTTCGGCACTCTCCTTGCGGAGCCTGGGGTTGATACCCCCCTGCACGATGCCGAAATTGCCCCGCCCCGGCTGCCGGCCGAAAGCCTTGCGGGAACGTTCGGCCCAGCGCAGCGACAGCTGCATGGCCTTCTCGGCTTCCTTCTCTGTGTGGGGATACTGGATGCACTGGTCGAGCTGCATCTGGATGTCGGAGCCGAGCAGCCGCTGGATTTCCATCGCGCGCTCGGGCGAGAGCTCGTACTTCCGCCCGTCGATGTGCGACTGGAACATCGCTGACTGCTCGGTGATCTTGCGGATCTTCGACAGCGACATGATCTGGAAGCCGCCGGAATCGGTCAGGATCGGGCGCTTCCAGCCGATGAAATGGTGGAGGCCACCGAGTTTCGCCACCTCCTCCGCACCCGGCCGCAGCATCAGGTGATAGGTGTTGCCGAGGATGATGTCGGCCCCCGTCCCCTCTACCTGGTCGAGGTAGAGACCCTTCACCGTGCCGACGGTGCCCACCGGCATGAAGGCGGGCGTGCGGATGTCGCCGTGGAGCGTGTGGACCGTGCCCAGACGCGCAATGCCGTCGGTGCCGTGGAGCGTGAAGCCGAATTCAGTGGTCATGATGCGGGGAATAGCAGGCTGGAGTCGCCGTAGGAATAGAACCGATACTGATTTGCGATGGCATGAGCATAGGCGGAGCGCATGCGCTCCAGCCCGGCGAAGGCCGAGACCAACATGAAGAGGGTGGACTTCGGCAGGTGGAAGTTCGTGACCAGCAGGTCGGTCGCCCGGAACTTGTCGCCCGGCGTGATGAAGATCTCCGTGGTGCCGGAGAAGGGCTCGAGCCCGGAACTTTCGAGCAGTCGCAGCGAGGTGGTGCCGACGGCGACGATCCGGCCGCCCCGCGCGCGGGCGGCCTTGAGGCGCTCACAGGTGGCGGCGGTCACCTCGCCCCACTCGGCATGCATCTTGTGGTCCTTCGTATCCTCGGCCTTGACCGGCAGGAAGGTGCCCGCACCAACATGGAGAGTTACAAATTCAGACGATATACCAATATCTTGGAGGCGTTTCATCACGTCGGGCGTGAAGTGCAATCCGGCAGTCGGGGCGGCCACCGCACCTTCCTTCTCGGCATAGATCGTCTGGTAGTCCGCCCTGTCCTGTTCATCCGTGCCGCGCTTGCCGGCGATGTAGGGCGGCAACGGCATCTCGCCTACCGCGGCGATGGCCTCGTCCAGCGCGGGGCCATGAAAATCGAAGTCGAGCGTCACCTCGCCCGCCTCACCCTTTTCCTCAACGATTGCATCCAAACTACCGAGAAGACATACTTTTCCATCCCCACCAAAGCGGACACGATCGCCCTTCTCGAGCTTCTTGGCGGGCTTCACGAAGGCCTTCCAGCGGCTCCCGTCGAGTCGCATGTGCAGCAGCGCCTCGATCTTGGGCGTCGTGCCGAGCCGCCCGATCCGGTGACCGGAGAGCGCCGCAGGGATCACGCGGGTATTGTTGAACACCAGCACGTCGCCGGCGCGGAGGAGTTCGGGGAGTTCGCGAAAAATGCGGTCTTCCAGAGCGTCCTGCCGGACCACAAGGAGCTTTGAAGAGTCGCGAGGGGAAGCCGGACGGAGCGCGATACGCTCGGGCGGAAGGTCAAAGTCGAAGTCGGAAACGCGCATGGGGTTCCCCCTCTGCCCGTCATCCCGGCGAAGGCCGGGAGGTGGATTCACATTTGAAGTGCAACAGTTG
>CAYYTH010000035.1:0-35359 GCA_964474665.1 uncultured Aestuariivirga sp. | reverse complement strand
CTTGATCCCTCCCCACAAGGGGGAGGGAAAAGCTGTGCGGCGCACGATCGTCGCGCGCGGGTCTAGTGCTTCACGCCCGCTGGCCGCGCGAAATTATAGAGCAGGCGATAGCCCTCCAGCACGACGAGCGGTGCGAGGTGCAGCCACAGGCCGTCATGGTTCTGCCGGATCAGGTACCAGTGCAGAAAGGCGGCGACGGTCGAGAGATAGACGATGCGCTGCAGCGGCTTCCACCATCTGCCGAGCCGGTGGACGCTCGCGTCGTTGCTGGTGATGGCCAAGGCCAGCAACATCGCGAAGGCCAGCCAGCCGAGCGCAAATTCGATGTAGTGCATGTCGAAGAACACGACATGGAGGTTGGACTGGCGCACGAGATAGGCCGTGAGGTGCAGGGCCGCATAGAGGAAGCAGGCCATGCCGAGGTCGCGGCGGCGCTTCAGCAGCCAGGTCGGCCAGTGCGGCCCGAAGTGCAGCTGCCTCATCAGCAGCCGCAGTGGCGAGATGGCGAGCGTCAGGATGAGCAGCCGCACCGCCCATTCGCCCGACTGGTCGAGCAACAGCCCCCAGCTGCCGAGGCGCGCGAACTGCACCAGCATGCCGATTGCCGGAAGGGCGAGGAGCACCCGGAAGGCCCAGCGCGAGTCCAGCAGCTTCGCCAGCATCTCAGATCACCTTGCCGGGGTTCAGGATGCCCTTGGGGTCAAGCGCCTGCTTGAGGCTTTTCATCAGAACGAGCTCGGCGGGCGAGCGGGAGAGCCGCAGATAGGGCCGCTTCAGCGTGCCGATCCCATGCTCGGCCGAGATCGAGCCGCCGTACTGGCCGAGGACGCCATAGACGATATCGTCGACGCAATGCATGTCCTCGCCCGGTCCGTAGAGCGTCGACACGCAGATGTGGACATTCGAGTCTCCCACATGGCCGTAGAACGAGACATGGGCCGCCGGCCAGCGCTGCTTCAGGGCCGATGTGCAGTCGACGGCATAATCGCCGATCCGGCCGATGGGCAGGCTCACGTCGAAGTTCAGCAGGTTGGGCAGCGCCTCGATGGGGTGGCCGTCGCGCACCGACCAGATCTGGCGCGACTGGGCATGCGACTGCGCGATGAGGGCGTCGGAGATGAGGCCATCTTCCAGCGCGGCGGCGAGGAAGGATTCGATCGCCTCGCGTTCCATGGTGCTTTCGATGATCACCCAGAAGGGATGGTCGCCTTCGAAGAACGTCAGCTTGAGCGCATCGGCGTTGAACTGGAAATACTCGCGCCACATCGCCTCGAAGGCGACGACGCCGCCGAGAGCGCCCTGCGCGCGGCGCAGCAGGGCCACGACCTCGTCGTAGCTTTCGACGGCACAGAGCATGGTGGTGATCTCGCCCGGCGGCGGGTGCAGGCGCAGCACGGCGCGGGTGATGAGGCCGAGCGTTCCCTCCGACCCGATGAACAGGTGCTTCAGGTCATAGCCCGCATTGTTCTTGAGCATGCGGTTCATCGATGAGATGACCGTGCCGTCGGCGAGCACGGCCTCGAGCCCCAGCACCTGCTCGCGCGCCATGCCGTAGCGGATGACGCGGATGCCGCCCGCGTTGGTGGAGAGATTTCCGCCGATGGTGCAGGAGCCGCGCGATCCGAGATCGAGCGCGAGGAACAGGCCGGCCTCGGCGGCGGCCTTCTGGCATTCCTCCAGCGGGGTTCCGGCCTTGACCACCATGGTGGCGGACGCCGTGTCCACCTCCTCGATGCCGCGGATCAGTTCGAGGCTGATGGCGACCTCGGTGCCGCTCGGGTTGGCGCCGCCGGCAAGGCCGGTCATGCCGCCCTGCGCGATGACGGGCACACCCGCCTCGTTGCACAGCCGCAGCGCCGTGGCCACCTCCTCGGTCGTCCGTGGACGGATGAGTGCACGCGGCGGGGTGTTGCCGGTGAGGCTCATGTCGGAGGCGGGCCTGGCACCCATCGCCGGGCCCTCCAGCACGGCGCTGTCGCCCAGGGCGGCGCGGAGATCGGCGATCAGGCTCATAGCGAGCGCGTGGCGCCGCCGTCGATGCGGATCATCTGGCCGGTGACGTAGGAGGCCTTGGGGCTGGCGAGGAAGGCGGCCACCGCGCCGAACTCCTTCGGGTCGCCATAGCGGCCGACCGGAATCTCGGCGGAGGACTCCGCCACGACCTGCGCCATGGTCACGCCGCGCGCCGCGGCCTCGCGCGCGTTGAGGCTGTCGATGCGCTCGGTGGCGAAGCTGCCGGGGAGCAGCATGTTGACGGTGACGCCATCGCAAGCAACCTGGCCCGCCAGCGTCTTCATCCAGCCTGCCAGTGCTGCACGCAGCGAATTCGAGATGGCGAGGCTGGCAAAGGGTTCGACGATCGAGGTGGAGGCGACCGACAGGATGCGGCCGAAGCGCCTCGCCCGCATGTGCGGCAGGACGGCCTCGGTGAGGCGCATCTGGTTCAGCACCATGGCCTCGAACTGGGCCCGCCAGAGATCGGCGTCGACCTTGGTCACGTCGACGGGCGGCGGCCCGCCGGAATTGTTGACCAGAATGTCCGGGCTGCCAAAGCGCGTCAGCGCCGCTTCGACAGATGCCCAGTCGGCCATGTCGGCGGGCAGCGCCACCGCGTCGAGGCCGTGGGCGCCCAGATCGCGCACATGGGCGTCGAGCTTCGCCGCATTGCGGGCGAGGAGGCCCACCTTGCAGCCTTCACGGGCGAGGGCTTCGGCAATCGCGAAGCCAAGGCCCTGGCTGGCGCCGCAGACCAGCGCCGTCCTGTTGCGGAGATCGAGATCCATGGGCGGAGTTCAGCGCGATTCAAGCTGGCTGGCAAGGTGGCGCGCCGCGCGGACGGCGGTGGAGAAACAGGCCTGCAGCAAATAACCACCGGTGGGTGCTTCCCAGTCCAGCATCTCGCCCACGCAATAGGTGAGGGGCGCCTTGTGGAGCTGGAAGTGTTCGTCAACCTCCTCGCGCGCCACGCCCCCCGCCGACGAGATGGCGCGGGCGAGGCCGGCCGGGCGCTCGAGCTTCAGCGGCATGGCCTTGATGCCCCTCGCGTCCGGCGCGGTGCCCGTCTCGCGCAGCAGGTTGATGGCCACGGGCGAGAGGCCTGCCACCTTGCGCAGGTAGTTCGACAGCGAGTCCTTGCCCCGCGGCTTTTGCAAGCGCTGGGCGAGGACGTCCTCGGTGAGGTCGGGGCGGAAGTCGATCATCACCGGATGGCCCGGCTTCTCGCGCAGGCCTTTGGACAGCGCATAGATGGCGCCGCCCTCGATCCCCTCCTGCGAGATCATCAGCTCGCCGCGCACGCGCTTGCCCGCATAGGTGAGCGCCACGTTCTTGACCGGCGTGCCGGCGAATTTCGCGCGGAAGACCGGCGACCAGTGGACGAGGAAGCGGCTGTTGGCGGGCTTGAACGGGTGGACGGTGATGCCCTTCGCGGCAAAGAGCGGCAGCCAAGCAGCGTCGGAGCCGAGCTGCGGCCAGCTGGCGCCGCCGAGCGCGAGGATGGTCGGCGTGCCGTCGAAGCCCTGCCACCTGGAGCGGGTGACGAGCGTCACCCCGAGCCCGTCGAGACGGCGCAGCCAGGCACGCAGCAGCGGCGAGGCCTTCATCTGCTTCGGGAAGACGCGGCCTGAGGTGCCCACGAAGGTTTCGATGCCCAGCCCATTGGCCCAGCCGATGAGCGCTTCGGGCGGAAAGGCCCGGATGGCGGGCTCGAGGAAGGATTGCGCCTCGCCATAGCGCTCGAGGAAAGCATCGAGCGGTTCGGAGTGGGTGAGGTTGAGCCCGCCGCGGCCCGCCAGCAGGAACTTGCGGGCGGGGGCGGGCATGTGGTCATGGATGGTGACCTTGTGGCCCGCGGTGGCAAGGATCTCCGCCGCCATGAGGCCAGCGGGGCCTGCTCCGATGATGTTCACGTCTGCCACTGCTGCACTCCCGGTTCATGTCGGCTTTCGCCGGGATGGCAGGGGGATGCAAGGGGATTCGGGGCGGGGCGTCCCGCGATTTCACCTTGCGCGGGCTGGACCCGCGCATCCTGTGTGCGTCCGTCGAAAAGGGCCCCCGGGTCAAGCCCGGGGGAGGTGAAGGAATGTGTAGCGTTCCTAGAAAACGAAAATAGTCCTTGACAGCGCGCGCTCGCCGTGGTAGGAAGGCGCATACTCGGAAATTGGGTCTTGAAGTGGTCAACCGGCGAAAGCCGGTTTTTTGCGTTTGGGGGTGGGGATATGGCGGCGTGGGCGAAGATGGTGCTTCTGGTCTGCTGCGCAGTGCGCTTTCTCTTCTCCTCTTGCCGTCATCCCGGCGCAGGCCGGGATCCAGCTTTCTTTCGGTGCATGCTGCACCAAAGCTGGGCCCCGGCCTGCGCCGGGGTGACGGCCCCAAGAAGAGGAGCGTGTTGCCTAGGCCGCCTCGCGCGACAGGGGCTGGCACATGCAGTGCACGCCGCCGCCGGCCTGGAGGAACATGCTCATGTCCGGGTCGTAGACGGTGAAGCCCGCAGCGCGCATCTTGGCGTTGAGGTCCTTCGCACTCTCGGTCGAGAGCACGCGGTCGCCGCCCAGCGTCACCACGTTGCAGCCGAGCGCCATGGTTTCCTTGAAGGTGGCGGGGATGATCTCGATCTTCTTCGACTTGAGCCATGCGATGACGTCGTCCTCCGTCGTCTCGAGGCAGACGGCGGCGCAATGCTCGTTGAGCATGCAGACCATCAGGTCGATGTGGACATAGAACTGGTCGATCGGCGCGTACTTGATCTCCCAGCCTTCCTTGACGAACCAGTCGGCCGCCTGCCGCGCCGCCACTTCCTCCGAGCGGTGGTCGGTGTAGCCGACGAGTGCAAGGCCATCGCGGATGATGTTGAAGTCGCCGCCCTCGAAATTGCCGGCCGAGATCATGTCGTAGATCGGGATATTGTTCTCGAGATAGAAGCGCAGCACGGCGGCATATTCACCGCGCCGGCGCGGATTGGCGAGCTGGCAGACGACGGCGCCATAGGGCGACATGAAGGAACTGTCCCGCGCATAGACCTGGTAGGGGTTGGTCATGTCGAGCGGCAGGAAATGCGTGGTGACGCCGGCCTGGGTGTAGGCATCGACCATCTCCCGGTGCTGGCGCATGGCCACCTGCTTGTCGAACTTGTAGCCCTTGCGCATGGTGTCGCGCACCAGCGAGGACCAGGCGGCATTCTCCAGCCCCATCCAGCGGAAGCTTTCGGCGGGACCGAGGAGCACGTCCTTCAGCACGCCGGTCTCGGACTTGATCTGGAAGCGGCCCGTCATCTTCGGGGTTCCGCCTTCCTCGCGGCGGGCACGGAGCGGCACGTTGGTCATGGTTCTCTCCCTGTTGTGGTGGCGCCATTGGCCGTGCAGCCGGCCTTGTCGCCGGGCGACGGGCGGTCACCTGTATCGGAGGGGATGATGACTCGCGCCCCGCCGCAGCACAAGCGGGCTTCGCGCAACGGGACTTACCGACGCTCAGTAGGCGAGATCGAAGTAGTCGCTCTCGTCCATGGCATAGAAGTCCACCCGGCAGCTGCGGCCGGGGGCGGCCGGGTAATGCGGATGTGACTTGAGGTGCCTGAGCCCGATGCGCGAAGCAAGACGCGCGGAGGCGGCGTTGCCGCCCATTACCTTGCACCAGACACTATTGGCCTTCAGCCTTTCGAAGGCGAGGCCGAGCAGCGCATGCCCGATCTCGGTGCCCAGCCCCATGCCCCACATGGCCGGGTGCAGGCCCCAGCCGATTTCCACCGTGTTGGGATGCTGCAGGATGAGGAAGCCGTCGCCGATCGCCTCGCCCGAGAGCTTCTCCTCGGCGGCGAGGTGAAAGCAGTTGCGGCGGTCGTCGCCCTGCCGGGCCACGGCACGGGTGACGAAGCTGCGCACGTCATGCTCGCTCGCCAGCCGCACGGCAATGTGGCGCTGGTAGGCTTCCTGCGTCATGAAATTGCTGAAGGTGGACGCGTCACGCAGTTCGATCTCGCGCAGCAGCAGGGATTGCGTCTCGACGGCGGGTAGCTTCGTGATGGTGGTCATGAGCGGCCTCCTTCCCGCTTAAGAATTCATTAAACCATGTCGCCATTGCGGCAGCCGTGCCGCCACAAGGTGGAACGTCATCCTCCCTTCGGCCAGATTGATCCGAAAAGGTGAAAAGATCACGCAAAAATTGCTTTCGCGGGGCTTGCGGGCATTCGGATTCCCCTCGCCCTTGTGGGGAGGGGCAGGGGGCGGTTCCGCGGGTTCAGGCTGAAGACCGGACTCGCGGTACCCCCACCCTTGGTCCCTCCCCACAGGGGGGAGGGAAACGCAGGCTGGTCAGAGGCCCCGGTGACGGCGCAGGGCGGAACTTGATCCTTCCTTTGGTCAAGCTGGTACGAAAAGGTGAAAAGTTCACGCAAAATTGCTTGCGGGGGCTTGCCGGCAATCGGATTCCCCTCCCCACAGGGGGGGGAGGGAAACGCAGGCTGGTCAGAGGCCCCGGTGACGGCGCAGGAAGTCCAGCACCGGCGGGGCCACCTGGTCGGCGGCCTCGAGCAGGATGGCGTGGCGCAACACCGGCAGGATGACGAGCTCGGAATCGGGCAGGGCCTCGGCGATGAGCTTGTTGAGGCGCGGGTTGCAGCCGCCGTCGTTCTCGCCGGTGAGCACCAGGCATGGGTGCTTCACCTGGTGAAGCCAGGGCGCCATTTCGGTTTCGGCATAGATGTCGAAGACCGAGAGGAAGACGTCCGGGTCGGTGTCGATCACCTGCTGCATGCGGCGCTCGATCACGTCCGGGCGGCGCTGGCCGAATTCCGGCGTGAACCAGCGGTCCTTCAGCGTCTCCAGCACCTGCGGGATGCCCTTCGTGCGCATGGCCGCGACCACGCCCTTCACCTTGGCGCTGTCGTCCTCGGTGCGGAAGGCGGCGGTGGACCACAGGCCCAGCGTAAGCACGTGCTGCGGGTATTTCAGCGCATAGGCCGGCCCGATCATGCCGCCCAGCGAATGGCCGGCGAAATGCGCCCTCTCGATGCCGAGTTCCTTGCGGAGCGCCTCGAGATCCTCGACGAGGTCGTCCAGCGTGTAGGGCGGTTGGGGCTTGGGCGAAACGCCGTGGCCGCGCAGGTCATAGGAGATGACGCGGTAGTCGTTCTTCAGATGGGGCACGAGCCCCGCGAAGGAGGCACGCGAGGCGCCGATGCCGTGGATGAGGAAGAGCGGCTCTCCCTCGCCCTCGACCGAGAAGGCGGATTTCACAGCTGTCGGCATGTCATCACTTGTCCGGATATTTCTCGTTCATCATGTCGTGTCCCACCGCCCAGTCATGCTTCTCGACATCGACGAAGACCACGTTGAAGGAGGAGGGGCTGCCGCCGCCGGCTCCGCGGATGAAGCCGTCGACCAGTTCCTTGGCTATGGCCTTTTTCTGCGCCGGCGTGCGGCCCTTGAACATTTCGACCCGGATGATGGGCATTTTTTCTGCTCTCCTTTGTTGTTGCCCCGCCCCCTTGTGGGGAGGGGTCGGGGTGGGGGTCGGTTCCGCGGGTTCAGGCTGAAGACCGGACTCGCGGCACCCCCACCCTTGGTCCCTCCCCACAAGGGGGAGGGAAATGCATGCCGGTCTAGGCTGCCTTCCTGCGTTCGGTGAAGTGCGGCATCACCTGCTCGGCGAAGCGGCTCATCATGTCGAGGGTCATCTGCTCGTCCTGGCCGAAGTTGGAGGTGGTGAGCACTTCGTCGATGCCGAGATCGGCATAGACCGAGATGCGCTCGATCATCTCGCCCTTGCCGCAGAGCAGCAGGTTGGCGGCGAGTTCCTCCACCGTCTGCGCGCGCGGCAGCGGGCGGATGATGCCCTTGTCGACGATGCCCGCGCCGCCGAACACGTTGTCGAAGCTCTTGTAATAGGTCCAGGCCTTCTCGGCGATGTGGCGCTTCTGGGCCTCGTTCTCGACGAGGAACATGCCACGCTGGAGCGAGAGCCTGGTGTCGAGCGGGCGGCCCGCCGCGGCGCGCCCGCGGCTGAAGGCGGTGACCTGGTCGATCAGTTGCTGGTGGCTGCCGCCCAGGGGCGTGGTCTGGACGTGATAGCCGGACTTCGCCGCGGCCTCGATGCCGGCGGGGTTCATGACGGCGACCATCAGCGGAATCGGATCCTCCGGTCGCGGCATGATGGTGAGCGGCTCGAAGCTGTAGCGCTCCGAGTTCCACGACACTTCCTCCTGGGTGAGCAGCGCCTCCAAGAGCTTGAGGTCTTCCTCGAACTGCGGCTTGGTGTTCTCGATGGGAACGCCGAAGCGCGCCGTCTCGAAGCCGAAGGCGCCCTTGCCGACGCCGAGCATGAGGCGGCCGTCGCACAATGCCTGGGCCTGCACCACCTCGCCGGCGAAGATGCGCATGTCGCGGATCGGGAGCTGGCAGACCGAGGTGACGAGCTTCACGTGCTTGGTATGCGCCGCGATCTTCACCGCCATCTGCAGCGGCGCGGGGATCAGCAGGATGTTGAGCAGGTGGTGCTCGGGGATGCCGACGCCGCGATAGCCCAGCGCATCCGCATGGACCGCCTGCGCCACCACGTTCCGGTACAGGCGCTTGCCGCCCAGCGTGGGGTCCAGCATGTGGCTCGACAGGAAGTGGACGAAATCCATGGGGCGATCCTCCGGTTGACCGGCCTAGAGTGTCAGAGCCGTTATTGAAAGCAACCCGAATTGTTGGCAGGGCAGCCCGGCGTCAGGCTGCGCGCTTCTGCCCGCGCTGCCGCCGCCAGTCGTTGAGGATGTGGAGGAACAGCGCCAGGAACACGATGCCGCCGCCCACGAGGGTGCGCGCCACGGGCACCTCGCCGTGGATCAACCACACCCAGAGCGGGCCCAGCACCGGCTCCAGCGTGCCGACGAGGGCCGCGAGTGCGGCCGGGATGAGCCGCGCGCCGGTCACGAACATGGCCAGCCCGGCGCCGAGGTTGACCGCACCGAAGAGGAACAGCCAGGCCAGGTTCGGAAGGCTGACGGGCAGCGGGCCCGACAGGAAGAAGGCGGCAACGCAAGCCATGGCCGTGCCGAGGCACACGGCCGGCATCATGCGCACCTCCGGGTGGTGGCGGGTGATGACGATGGCGGCGGAGAACATGATGGTGATGACCAGCGCCAGCCCGTCGCCGATGGGCGAGACCTGCCCCGAGAAGGAGGCGGAGACCATGATGGCCACACCCGCGATCACCGCCAGGATGGCAGCCCAGGTGGCGGCATTGATGCGCTCGCCGAACACCATCCAGGCCAGCAGCCCGGCGAAGAGGGGTGCCGCGGCCTGGGTGAGCAGGATGTTGGCGACGGTGGTGTATTGCAGCGCCACTACGAAGCAGGACGAGGCGACGCCGAAGCAGACGGCGACCCCGAGGCCCGGAAGCCCCATGTTGCGGAACATTGCCGCCGTGGCCTTCGGCCCCTCGCGCCAGAGCATGAAGAGGAGGAGGAAGGTGGAGGCGAAGAGGGCGCGCCAGAACACCACGGTCCAGCTGTCCGCCACGTCGATGAAGCGCGCAATGGTGCCCCCGAAGCTCCAGGTGAGGGCGGAGCCCGCCACCAGCAGCACGCCCATGCGGAAATCGGCGGCGGGGGAGCGGAGGGGAATCGCGGAAGCCTGTGACATGGTCGGCCACGTAACGCTGTGATGCGCGGCGAGGCAAGAACCAGCACCGCAAGAGCCTTGGGATCAAAGAGACGACCGGCCTGGCGGCCGGAACCCCGGACGGTCCGGCTGGTGCTACCTGAAGCGGTACCTGACGCTGGCGCGGACGGTCGAGAAGGCGAAGTCGGCGCTGCCCTGGAGGCGGCTTTCATCGATGGTGCTGCCGTTCCAGTCGGGGTTGCCGAGGTCGACGTAGAGGTATTCGACGCCGAGGCTCCAGTTGTCCATGCCGTATTCGGCGCCGCCGCCCACGGTCCAGCCCCAGTTCGTGCCGTCGGTGGAGGCCTTCCAGGTGGTGATGCCGTCGGGCGAATCCTGCACGACCTTGCCGTCGGCGCTCATGTGGCCGTAGGCGGCGCCGCCCGTGCCATAGATCAGCACGTTGTCGATGGCATAGCCGAGGCGGGCGCGGATGGTGCCGAACCAGTCGGCTTCGAAGGAGGCCTTGGTGGTGTAGTCGTTAAAGCCCAGCGGGAAGGCGCGGTTGCTGCTGTCGCTGAAGCCGAGATAGTTGAAATCGACCTCGGCGCCGAGCACGAACCGGTCGACCTGGTAATTGTAGCCGAGGATGCCGCCGGCGGTGAAGGCCGTTTGGTTGCCGCCGAAGCTGTTGTCCAGCTGACCGATGCGGACGCCTTCGGTGTAGATGTCGCTGTCGATGCTCGTGTTGTTCCAGCCGATGCCGGCGTTGGCACCGAGATAGAAGCCGGTCCAGTCATAGCCGGTGGCGGCGACGTCGGCCGCCTGTGCGGCGGTGCTCAGCGCAGCGGCGGTGAAAACCGCGGATGCGGCATAGGCTAGCTTCTTCATCATCAATTCCCCGCGCGGCAAAGCCGGTCTTTCGGTCCAAGCAGTGAATCGATTACCACCGACGCCGCGCCGATGGCAGGGGGCGGCGTGTGGCGTCCACAGGTTCCGGCGGGACTGCAGGCGTTCCGGCGCGGCGAAACTGCGTGAATTCACCTAAGCCGATGACCGGCATGAGGGGCAAAGCAAAAGCCCCGGCATTGCTGCCGGGGCTTCGACGTCGCTGCCGGGGCTTCGACGTCGTGAATCGGTTCGGTCTTACTTGAAGTGATACTTGACGGTGGCGCGGACGGTCGAGAAGGCATAGTCCACGTCGCCCTTGAGATCGTAGCTGTGGCTGTCGTCAAGGGATTTGTCCTTCCACTCGCCGCTGCCGAGATCGACATAGAGGTACTCGACGCCGAGGCTCCAGTTGTCCATGCCGTATTCCATACCGCCGCCGACGGTCCAGCCCCAGTTGGTCTGGCTGGTCGAACCCTTCCAGCTGTCGATCTCCGTGCCGTCGAGAAGCGACGCCTTGACCCTGCCGTCGGCTTCCATGTGGCCGTAGGCGGCACCACCGGTACCGTAGATCAGGACGTTGTCGATGGCATAGCCGAGGCGGGCGCGGATGGTGCCGAACCAGTCAGCCTGGAACGAGCCCTTGGTGTTCAGTTCGAACGGCGGCGGGTGATCATCGAACACTACGCTGCGCTTGTTGTCGTCGCCGAAGCCCAGGTAGTTGAAGTCGGCCTCGACACCGAGAACGATCTGGTCGATCTGGTAGTTGTAGCCGAGAATGCCGCCGACGGTGAAGGCCGCCTGGTCGCCGTCGATCGTGCTGGCGGCGCCGCCGAGGCGGGAGCCATCCACGTTGAAATCGTTGTTGACCGAGGAATTGTTCCACGACACGCCGGCGTTGGCGCCGACGTAGAAACCCGTCCAGTCATAGGTCGCCGGAGCGGTCATGTCGGCGGCCTGGGCGGCGGAGGCCAGCGCCAGCGCGGCGAACATGGTGGAGGCGGTGTACGCGAACGTCTTCATCTCGATAATCCCCTGTGCAAACTTACAGACCCGGTAAATCCCGGTGTGTGAAATCGATTACTACAAGGCTTGTCGAACGTGTCAGGGGAAAGTCGTGCGCCGGACCATGTTCATGTCGTCCTGTTGCAGATTGAGCACGCTTTAGCCCGTGGACCGACGATGAACAGCTACGTTACGGTTAAGGAAGGGATAAAACCCGCCGCGGCGAGACAACCAAGGCTGGAAAGAGACTGGCGCCTTCAAGCTTGAAACGAAAGAACCCCAGCCCTTTCGGGCCGGGGTTCAAGCTGTTGCCGTCCGAGAAAATGGATCAGCAGGAGTAGTACATGTCGAACTCGACCGGGTGCGGGGTCATCCGGTAGCGGTCCTGCTCTTCCTGCTTCAGCTCGAGGTAGCTCTCGATCTGGTCCTTGGAGAAGACGCCGCCCTTGAGCAGGAACTCGTGGTCGGCGGCGAGCGAGTCGATCGCCTCCTGCAGCGAGCCACAGACGGTCGGAACCTTGGCGAGCTCTGCCGGGGGCAGGTCGTAGAGGTTCTTGTCCATCGCCGGGCCCGGGTGGATCTTGTTCACGATGCCATCGAGGCCCGCCATGATGATCGCCGAGAAGCAGAGATAGGGATTGGCGGTCGGGTCGGGGAAGCGGACTTCGACGCGCTTGGCCTTGGGGTTCGCCGTGAAGGGAATGCGGCAGGAGGCCGAGCGGTTGCGCGAGGAATAGGCGAGCAGCACCGGGGCTTCATAGCCCGGCACCAGGCGCTTGTAGGAGTTGGTCGACGGGTTGGTGAAGGCGTTGAGCGCCTTCGCGTGCTTGATGACGCCGCCGATGAAGTAGAGCGTCGTCTCCGAGAGGTCGGCATACTGGTTGCCGGCCATCTGGGTCTTGCCGTCCTTCCAGATCGAGAAGTGGCAGTGCATGCCCGAGCCGTTGTCGCCGAAGATCGGCTTCGGCATGAAGGTGGCGGTCTTGCCATAGGCATGGGCCACGTTGTGGATCACGTACTTGTAGATCTGCATGTGGTCGGCGGCGGTGACCAGCGACTGGAACCTGGTGCCGAGCTCGTGCTGGGCCGAGGCCACCTCGTGGTGGTGCTTCTCGACGACGAGGCCCATGTCGCCCATGGTGGCCAGCATCTCGGAGCGCATGTCCTGGGCCGAGTCCATCGGGTTCACCGGGAAGTAGCCGCCCTTGGTGCGCATGCGGTGGCCCATGTTGCCGGTGTCGTAGTCGCGGTCGGAGTTCGACGGCAGTTCGACCGAGTCCAGCTTGAAGCCGGTGTTGTAGGGGGTGACGGCGAACTTCACGTCGTCGAAGATGAAGAACTCGGCCTCTGGGCCGACGAAGACGGTGTCGCCGATGCCGGTCGACTTGAGGTAGGCCTCGGTGCGCTTGGCGATCATGCGCGGGTCACGCGAATAGCCTTCGCCGGTGCCGGGCTCGAGAATGTCGCAGAACACGGCGAGCGTGGTCTGGGCATAGAAGGGATCGAGATGAGCGGAGGAGGGATCCGGCATGAGCACCATGTCGGACTCGTTGATGGCCTTCCAGCCGGCGATCGAGGAACCATCGAACATCAGGCCCTCGGCCCAGGCGTCCTCATGCATCTGGGAGACGTCCATGGTGAGGTGCTGCATCTTGCCGCGCGGGTCGGTGAAGCGCAGGTCGACGTACTTGACGTCCTTTTCCTTCATCATCTTGAGGACGCCGGAAACGTCCATGGGCTTGCTCATGTTGATCTTCCTCTGGTCTGAGCTGGCTTTTCTGGGGTTTGGTTAGAGCGCGTCCGGGCCGGCCTCGCCGGTACGGATGCGGATGGCTTGTTCGATGTTGGAAATGAAAATCTTGCCGTCGCCGATGCGGCCGGTGCGGGCCGCGTTCTGGATCGCCTCGACGGCGCGCTCGACGAACTCATCGGCCAGCACCACCTCGATCTTCACCTTGGGCAGGAAGTCGACGACGTATTCGGCGCCGCGATAGAGTTCGGTGTGGCCCTTCTGGCGGCCGAAGCCCTTGGCCTCGGTCACGGTGATGCCCTGCAGGCCCACTTCCTGCAGCGCTTCCTTCACTTCATCCAGCTTGAAGGGCTTGATGATCGCTTCGATCTTTTTCATGTGCTCGACAGCCTCGCGCGTTGTTGAAGCCTTTCTTGCAGGACCTGTGCCAGTTGCGGGCGGACTTTTAAATCAATGGCTTGCGCTGATTGCCTGAAACTTGAGCAGAGACGATTGATTAAAAATTGTGCTGCTATGCTTAAATTGTTGGCACTCATCGCGCCAGAACGTGCCGACTGGATCGGCTTCGCTGTCCAGCCATGCAACCCACTCGGCCTTGATTCCGCACATCCGTACTGCGGGAGCCCACACCTGCATGCCGTTACTTGAGCAGACGGACCCGGCGCAGCGAGGCGGAGATGTCGTTGAATGCATCGCGCAGGGCGGTGCCCGTCGAGGTGTCAAAGTAGTGGCCTGGTGATGCGCAATCCTTCAGCATCGTTTTTGTTTTCTCATCGGTCACCGCGAAGCCCACGGCGTAGATCTCGATTCCTGCTTTCTTAATGCTATTGCATATTCTGATCGTCATCTGGTCGGTTGTGCGGGTCTCGCTGTCGAGGGTGAATTTCAAGCCGGTTTCGTCGATCACCACATTGTTTTGACCGTCCGTCATCAGCAGCAGGACCTTGCGCAGGCCGATTTCGTCCATTCTCTCCTTGGTCGTTGCCAGGGTCAGCGGCATTTCGGAGGTCAGCATGTTCCAGCCCCAGATCAGGCCCCCCGGAATAAAGGTATCCCAGACATATTCATGATTGATTGGTTTGAGAGACCTAATCTTTTTCACGACGGGGTTGGGTTCTGCGCCCCTCTTCGTCAGTTCCATGATCGGGGGTGCGACCACTGTCTGGATCAATCCCTTGAACTGCATGGTGGGATTGTCGATGTTTTCCTGGTTGGGGGTTGCCCGGAGACCGACGGTGCCTCCGAACTTGTATGTGATCTCCTCCTCCTTGCTCCGGTCCCACTTGCACTCCTTGCAAGGGGCCGCGTTCCCGTCCCTGATGCACGTCTGCCCGGTTTCTCTGCAGCCAAGAAACTTGGGGGCCTTTACAATCTTTGTTTCAGGCACCTCCAGCCAGGGTTCTCCATTGTAGGACGTGCCGATGTTGATCCAGGTGGTGAAGGGCACGATGCCGATGGCGACGTCGTCGGATGCCATCAGGCTCTCGGCGAGGCCAGTTGCGGCGTCTCTCAGGCTGTCGATCTTCTTGCGGTCGTCACCCTCTGGAATTTCGTCCATCGACCACGTGAGATCCAGTACCAGAGCAAGCTCGACCGGTCCGGGTCGCGGGACTTGTGTCACTGAATTGGCGCTGATCTCGATCGAGGACAGGCCGACGATGCGCATGAAGGTCGTCTTGATCGTGGCGGTCGCGCCGAAGCTCAGGGTGCCGGCCGCAGCGTCTCGGCGCACGGGAGTGACGGTCTTCAGCGTGAAGGTTCCCTTTGCCTTTTCGAGGAGGCCACGTGCCGTCTTCTCAATTTCTTCGTCGGTGGCACTTTGGCCAGCCGCAGCTGCCGTCAGGGCCGCGGCATCGACCGCCGCCTGTAACTCGCTCCGCGCCAGCACGCTGCGCAGGTAGTCGATGCCGACCCCGACCGCGAGCAGCAGCGGAATGATTGCGATGGCCATCACGACGGCAACGGCCCCCCGCTGCCGGTGACCTCTCCCTGGGATGATCTTGCGCATGTTGGCTGTCATTGTGCTGCCTGGTTTCGGACCTGGGAGGGTTGGCCATCAGAAAAGACGATTGGCCGCGGTCGACGGCCCAAGGCGGATCGTGACGTTGGCGAAGGGAGGTGGTGGCCGCATGACCAAGGACCCGCGCTGGCGGCTCGAAGGCAATCAATCGGCCGATCCCGTAATCGCTTCCCAACATCTTTCATTGGGGCGCACAACCCTAAGAAACATTGATCACTGTTTGAGATATTGCAATTTCCGATAGTGGAAGTAAATACAATTCATGGATGAACCGCGCGTTGCTTCATCCGCGCACCATCAGGTGAATCCCGTCCTGACCGCCCGGGAGGCATTCCCCTTATTGCGGCGAGGCTCTAGCCTGCCGGGGATGACCGACGAGCTGATTACCCCCGAGGAGATGTACCGCGCCGACGCGCTGGCCGTTCAGGCGGGCGTGCCATCGCTGTGCCTGATGGAGAATGCCGGTCGCGCCGTCGCCGAGGAGATCGTGCGGCGCTATGGCGCGCGGCCGGTGCTGGTGCTGTGCGGGCCGGGCAACAATGGCGGCGACGGCTTCGTCGTCGCGCGCATCCTCAAGGGTTGGGGCTGGCCGGTGCGGCTGGCACTGCTGGGCGACCGCAGCCGGCTGAAGGGCGATGCCGCCGCCATGGCGGCGCGCTGGGACGGCCCGGTCGAGCCCGTGGGGTCGATGTCAGGTGCCGGGCTGATCGTCGATGCGCTGTTCGGGGCGGGCCTCTCGAAGGACTTTCCGGCCGACCTCGCCACGGACATCAACGGCGCCGGCTGCCCGGTGGTGGCGGTGGACGTGCCATCGGGGCTGGACGGTCTGACCGGCCAGCCGCGCGGCGCATGTGTTCGGGCTGAGGTGACCGTCACCTTCTTCCGGAAGAAGCCCGGACACGTGCTGCTGCCGGGCCGCGAGCGCTGCGGCCAGGTGGTGCTGGCGGACATCGGGATACCTGAATCAGTGTTGCAGGACATCCGCCCAAGGGATTCTATCAATTGTGGAATCCAGCTTCCGCAGCCCTCCGTGGCGGGCCACAAATACGGGAGGGGCCATGCCGTGGTGGTGTCCGGCGGGCCTTTGCACACCGGCGCCTCCCGCCTCGCGGCGGAGGCCGCGCTGCGGAGCGGGGCGGGGCTTGTGACCATCTCAGGCAGCCGCGAGGCACTGGCGGTGCAGGCCGCGCATGTGACGGCCATCATGTTGTCCGACAAGGATCTTTCCGATCTGCTCGGCGACCGGCGCAAGAACGCCGTGTGCATCGGCCCGGCGGCGGGGGTGGGTGTCGAGACCCGAGACCGCGTCGAGACGGTGCTGATGAGCGGGGCGGCCGTGGTGCTCGATGCCGATGCGCTCACCTCTTTCGAAGATGAGGATGAGCGCCTTTTCCGGCTGGTCGGGATGGGGCAGGGACGGGCCGTGGTGATGACCCCGCACGCAGGCGAATTCGGACGTCTTTTCAAAGGACTCGAGTCCGAAGGTGATTCAAAAATTGAACTGGCCCGCAAGGCTGCCCGCCGCGCCGGTGCGGTGGTGGTGCTGAAGGGTGCGGACACGGTGATCGCCGCGCCGGACGGCCGGGCAAGGGTGAACGTCAATGCGCCGCCCTCGCTCGCCACCGCAGGCTCGGGCGATGTGCTGGCCGGAATCGTGACGGCGCTGCTGGCGCAGGGGATGCCGGGCTTCGAGGCGGCCTGTGCGGCGGCGTGGCTCCATGCCGAGGCCGCCAACCGGCACGGCCCCCGCGGGCTGACCGCCGAGACGCTGCTCGCCAGCCTATGAACCGCCCGCTCGTCCTTCTGCTGGTCACCGGACTGGCTTTCGGCTGCAATTTTCCACTGGGCAAGCTGGCGGTGGCGGCCGGGGTGAACCCGGCGCTGTGGGCCGTTGTGATCTGCCTCGGCGCGGGCGTGGCCGTGGGGGTGGCGGCGTGGCTCTTCGAACCTGCCGATGGGGCGGTGCCGGGGCTTTACCGCTATGCCGCGATCTCGGCTGTCATCTCCAACGTCGTGCCCCTGGTGCTGACCTTCGCGGCCATTCCGCACATCGGCAGCGGGCTGGCCGCGATCCTGGTGGCGACTTCGCCGGTGACGACGGCCATCCTGTCCATGGCGCTCCGTGTCCGGCCGCCGAGCCCGCTGGGCCTCATCGGGATCGCGGTGGGCCTCGCCGGGGCGGTGACCATCATCATCGCCCGCAATGCGGGCTTCGAGGCGGGGCAGTCGCGCTGGCTGCTGCTGGCCGCACTGATCCCGGTGTTCCTGGGGGCGGGCAACGTCTACCGCACCATGGCCTGGCCGCGCGGCGCCGGGCCGATGCGGCTGGGCGCCACCATCAACCTCGCCGCCGTGCTGCCGCTGCTGGCACTGGCCTGGGCGGTGGGCGGGCTTGAGGTGAGGCCGCTGGCCGCCATCCCCGCCATCGTGGCGGGGCAGCTCCTCGCCTCCACAATCATGTATCTCACCTTCTTCCGGCTGCAGGCGGTCGGCGGACCGACCTATCTCTCCCAGATCGGCTATGTGGCCGCCGCCGTCGGCGTCGGCGTGGGCGTATGGTTCCTCGGTGAAGGCTACCCGCCGACGGTATGGGCGGGAATCGCCGTGGTGGCCGTCGGGATCGGCCTCACCACGCTGGCGCAGGTGCGGGGTGCCCGGCGCGCCTGAGACCAGCGGAAATCTGCCGCTTTCTTCACTGGCATACCGAAAACCCCTCTGCTATAGACCGCGCCCATTGCAACGGCCCGGGCGTTCAGCTCGTGCGCGGGCGTGGTGAAATTGGCAGACACGCAGGATTTAGGTTCCTGTGGGGAAACCCGTGGGGGTTCAAGTCCCTCCGCCCGCACCAAGCACGAGCCGAAACCTATCCGGCGCCACTGGCCCATAGTTTACAGACGGAAGCAGAACGATGCAGGTTACCGAGACGCACAACGCCGGCCTCAAGCGCGAATACAAGGTTGTGGTGGGCCAGGCGGAGCTCGACACGGAGCTGAACGCCAAGCTCGCCGACATATCGAAGCGCGCCAACATCAAGGGCTTCCGCCCCGGCAAGGTGCCGGTGGCCCACCTGAAGCGCGTCTACGGCCGCTCGGCCATGGCGGAAGTGCTGCAGGACGCCGTCGACTCGCGCTCCAAGCGCCTGCTCGAGGAAAAGAACCTGAAGCCGGCCTACCAGCCGGAAGTGAAGCTGCCGACCGACGAGGCCGAGATTGCCGCCGTCATGGACGGCAAGCAGGACCTCGCCTTCACCATGGCGCTGGAAGTGATCCCCGACTTCGAGATCAAGGACCATGCCGGCCTGTCGCTGACCCGCCACGTCGCCGCGGTGGCCGAGTCCGAGATCGAGGAGACGCTGAAGCGCATCGCCTCGCAGTCCAAGAACTTCGAGGAGAAGAAGGGCAAGGCCGCCAAGGGCGACCGCGTGACCATCAACTTCGTCGGCACCATCGACGGCACCGCCTTCGAGGGCGGCACGGCCGATGATGTGGCCCTCGAGATCGGCTCGGGCCAGTTCATCCCCGGCTTCGAGGACCAGCTGATCGGCGCCAAGGCCGGTGACGACGTGACCGTGAAGGTGTCCTTCCCGGCCGACTACGGCGTGGCCGAGCTCGCCGGCAAGCCCGCCGAATTCGCCACCAAGGTGACCAAGGTCGAGGGTGCCAAGGACGCCGCCATCGACGACGAGTTCGCCAAGAAGATGGGCTTCGAGGACCTCTCCAAGCTCAAGGACATGATCATGGAGCGCATGGGCGCCGAATACGCCCAGATGAGCGCCATGAAGCTGAAGCGCGACGTGCTCGATGCGCTCGACAAGGAATACTCCTTCGAACTGCCTGAGAAGCTCGTCGAATCCGAGTTCAACGGCATCTGGAATGCGCTCTCGGGCGAAATGGCCCGCTCCGGCAAGTCCTTCGCCGACGAGGGCACGACGGAAGAAGAGGCTCGCAAGGAATATCGCGCCATCGCCGAGCGCCGCGTGCGCCTTGGCCTGGTTCTCGGCCGCATGGGCGAGAAGCAGGGCGTCATCGTCTCCGAGCAGGAGCTGCAGAACGCGCTGATGAACCGCATGCGCCAGTTCCCCGGCCAGGAGAAGATGGTGATCGACTATTACCGCCGCAACCCGCAGGCCATGATGGAACTGCGCGGGCCGATCTTCGAGCAGAAGGTGGTCGACGGCATCGTCGCCGCCGCCAAGCTGGACGAGAAGACCGTCACCAAGGAAGAGCTGCAGAAGATGGTCGAGGACGAGGACGAGATGGCTTCGGCCTGATCCCTTTCCGTTAACTGATTTTGAGACGGCCGGGCCCTGTGCCCGGCCGCTTTCGTTTCAGACGTCCCTCAGCCGAGCCAGTCCTTCACCTGCTCGGCCGTGAGGTTCGAGCCGCAAATGACGGTGGCGACGCGCCGGCCCCTGAAGCGCGCGGGGTGAGCGGCAATCGCCGCGACACCGGCGGCGCCCGAGGGCTCCGCCATCAGCCCCGCGGAGCGGAAGAGGAGACGCATGGCGGCGATGATCTCTTCGTCACGGACCAGCAGCACGTCGTCGACGAGGCCCTTCATGTCCTCGACCGCTTCCCTGATCGGCACCCGGACGCCGATGCCGTCGGCGATGGTGGCAACCGCGGGCGGGAAGACCAGCTGGCCGCTGCGCCAGGACTTCTCCATCGCATCGGCGCCCGTGGCCTGGACGCCGATCACCTCGATCCCCGGCTGGACAGCCTTGGCCCAACGGGCGATGCCGGTGAGCAGTGCCCCGTTGCCGAGCGGCACGGCAAGGACGTCCGGCTTCTCCGCCCCCGCGAGCAGTTCGAGGGCAATGGTCGCTGCACCCTCGGCGGCCTCCGGGTCGAGGCCGTCGGCCACCCACAGCCCGCCGGTGGCCCTGGCATGTGCCTCGCCGGCCTCCTTGGCGGCATCGAAGTCGTGGCCCGTCAGCACCATCTCGGCGCCGAGCGCCTTCATGCGGGCGACCTTCAGGGGGTTCGCGGTGGTGGCGGCGAAGAGGGTGAGGGGCATGCCGTGGGCGCGGCAGGCATAGGCCAGAGCCTGCCCCCAGTTGCCCGCGCTGGCACCCACGAGGCGGCGGCCCTTCAGGCTGCCGTCGGCCAGGCGGGCGGCCACCAGATAGCCCGCACCCCGGCCCTTGAAGGAGCGGATCGGGTTGGCTGTTTCGAGCTTCAGGGTCAGCGCGCAGCCCAGTTCCGCGCTCAACGGCTCGCAGTTGAACTGCGGGGAGTTCAGGAACACCGGGTCGATGAGACTGGCCGCCCGGAGCACGTTCGCGAGGCGCAGGCGATGGCCGGGTGCTTGGTCGGCGGGCAGGGCGGGGGCGAGACGTTCCATGGGTTCCAGCTTTCCGTGTTCCGTGGTTCAGTTTTCGCATGGCTGGCCAAGTCCTTGCAAATGCAGGGCTTCGGCTCAACCGGTGATTAACGCTGGTGGGGAAGCCTCTTCCATCCTCCCGCAGGCTCACCTATCTAAGGATCAACAGATAACCCGATTCATCCGAAGGACATCCATGCGCGATCCCGTCGAATTCCTGACCACCGGTGCCTTCTGGCCCTCCGTCATCCAGCAGGAGAGCCGGGGCGAGCGCGTGTATGACCTGCCGTCGCGCCTGCTGCGTGAGCGCATCATCTTCATCACCGGCCCGATCGACGACAACGTCGCGGCCTCCATCTGCATGCAGCTCTTGTTCCTCGAGGCGGAGAACCCCAAGAAGGAAATCTCCATGTATATCAACAGCCCCGGCGGTGTCGTCACCTCCGGCCTGTCGATCTACGACACCATGCAGTTCATCCGCTGCCCCGTTTCCACCACAGTCATGGGGCAAGCGGCGTCGATGGGCTCCCTTCTGCTCACCGCGGGCGAGAAGGGCATGCGCTTCGCGCTCCCCAATTCCCGCATCATGGTTCACCAGCCCTCGGGCGGTTACCAGGGCCAGGTCACCGACATCCTGATCCATGCCAAGGAAGTGGAGAGCCTGAAGCGCCGCCTGAACGAGATCTACGTCCACCACACCGGGCGCGACTACCAGACCATCGAGGACGCCCTCGAGCGCGACAACTTCTTCACCGCGGAAGCCGCCCTCGCCTTCGGCCTCATCGACAAGGTCATCGAGAAGCGCGCCGCCCCGGCGGAGGCGAAGTAACAGGTTTTCCACCGGACATTGCCCGGTGGGGCAGGTGGGTAATCAATTCTTGATTAACCTGACCCGCCCATGCTGAATTACTGATTTGATCCGGTTCGCCGGATCCCTCAGACCGAACTGCGCAATGGCGGTGAAGTCTTGTTAGAGACTGCGTGTGTATCTCGCAGCACATGTCCAAGGAGATGGAATGAGTAAGGCAACGGGGAGCGACAGCAAGAACACCTTGTACTGCTCCTTCTGCGGCAAGAGCCAGCATGAGGTCCGCAAGCTGATTGCGGGCCCGACCGTGTTCATCTGCGATGAATGCGTGGAACTGTGCATGGACATCATCCGCGAGGAGAACAAGACCTCGCTGGCGAAATCCAAGGACGGTGTGCCGACCCCGCACGAGATCCGCAAGGTTCTGGACGACTACGTCATCGGCCAGGAACACGCCAAGAAGGTGCTCTCGGTCGCGGTGCATAACCATTACAAGCGCCTGAACCACGCCCAGAAGAACAACGACGTGGAACTGGCGAAGTCGAACATCCTGCTGGTCGGCCCGACGGGCTCCGGCAAGACGCTGCTGGCCCAGACGCTGGCCCGCATCCTCGACGTGCCCTTCACCATGGCGGACGCCACGACGCTGACCGAAGCCGGCTATGTGGGCGAGGACGTCGAGAACATCATCCTGAAGCTGCTCCAGGCCGCCGACTACAACGTCGAGCGCGCCCAGCGCGGCATCGTCTACATCGACGAGGTCGACAAGATCAGCCGCAAGTCAGACAACCCGTCCATCACGCGCGACGTGTCGGGCGAGGGCGTGCAACAGGCGCTGCTGAAGATCATGGAAGGCACGGTTGCCTCCGTGCCGCCGCAGGGCGGCCGCAAGCACCCGCAGCAGGAATTCCTGCAGGTGGACACCACCAACATCCTGTTCATCTGCGGCGGCGCCTTCGCCGGCCTCGAGCGCATCATCAACCAGCGCTCCAAGGGTTCGGGCCTCGGCTTCGGCGCCGAGATCCGCTCCAACGAGGACCGCCGCACCGGTGCAGTGCTGCGCGAGCTGGAGCCGGAAGATCTTCTCAAGTTCGGCCTCATCCCCGAATTCGTCGGCCGTCTGCCCGTGGTGGCGACGCTCGAGGACCTCGACGAGGCCGCCCTGGTGCAGATCCTGGTCGAGCCGAAGAACGCGCTCGTGAAGCAGTATCAGCGCCTGTTCGAGATGGAAGGCGTGAAGCTGAACTTCCCCGAGGAAGCGCTGGGCGCCATCGCGCGGCGCGCCATCGAGCGCAAGACGGGTGCGCGCGGGCTTCGCTCCATCATGGAGTCGATCCTGCTCGAAACCATGTTCGACCTGCCCGCCATGACGGGAGTCGAGGAAGTCGTGATTTCCAAGGACGTGGTGGACGGAACGGCCAAGCCGCTCCTGATCTACGCCGACAAGGCTGGCGGCAAGGCCACCGTCTCCGCCTGAGGCCTTGCGCATAAGCGATTGGAATGGCCGGGTGAATGCCCGGCCATTTGCTTTTCCCCTCCCCACAAGGGGGAGGGGCCGCAAGGTGTTGAATTGGAGTGCATTGAAATTTCCTCATGCACTCTCCACATCTCTCGGGACGCTGAGGCTGCTCTTCCGGGGGATTTATGCGTAAGATACGCATGAGACTCACTGATTTGCGGCTCGACGAGACAAGAACCCGGGCGCCCTTGTTTGGCGGCTTTTCCGCGCCAGACTGCGAGGCGGCCCATGAAAGGAAGTAGTATGAGCAACACGACCCCCGCCGGAAGCCACGAGACGATCCCGGTCCTGCCGCTCCGCGACATCGTCGTCTTCCCGCACATGATCGTCCCGCTCTTCGTGGGGCGCGAGAAGTCCATCAAGGCGCTGGAAGAGGTGATGCGCGAAGACAAGCGCATCCTGCTCGTCGCCCAGAAGAACCCCGCTGACGATGATCCGGCCTCCGACGCCGTGTTCGAGGTGGGTACCCTGGCGCAGGTGCTGCAGCTTCTGAAATTGCCTGACGGCACCGTGAAGGTGCTGGTCGAAGGCTCCGACCGTGCGCGCGTGCACGGATTCTCGGCCCGCACCGATTTCTTCGAGGCGGATGTCGAGGTGCTGCCCTCCGACGCCGGTACCACGGCTGAAACCGAAGCCCTGGCCCGCACCGCCGTCTCGCAGTTCGACAGCTATGTGAAACTGAACAAGAAGGTGCCGCAGGAAGTGCTGGCCTCGGTTGGCCAGATCACCGACCCCTCGAAGCTTGCCGACACCATCGCGGCCCATCTCGCCATCAAGATCGGCGAGAAGCAGGAGCTGCTCGAGATGACCTCCGTCGCGCAGCGGCTGGAGAAGGTCTATGCGCTGATGGAAGGCGAGATCTCCGTTCTCCAGGTGGAGAAGCGCATCCGCAGCCGCGTCAAGCGCCAGATGGAGAAGACCCAGCGCGAATACTATCTGAATGAGCAGATGAAGGCCATTCAGAAGGAGCTGGGCGACGGCGACGAGAAGAACGAGATCGACGAGCTCGAAGGCCGCATCAAGAAGACCAAGCTTTCGAAGGAAGCGCGCGAGCGCGCCGACGCCGAGATCAAGAAGCTCCGGCAGATGAGCCCGATGTCGGCGGAAGCCACCGTCGTTAGGAACTATCTCGACTGGCTGCTCGGCATTCCCTGGGGCCAGAAGAGCAAGGTCAAGCATGACCTCAAATTCGCCGAGGACGTGCTCGATGCCGATCACTTCGGCCTCGACAAGGTGAAGGAGCGCATCCTCGAATATCTCGCGGTGCAGAGCCGCACCAACAAGCTGCGCGGGCCCATCCTGTGCCTCGTCGGCCCGCCCGGCGTGGGCAAGACCTCGCTCGGCAAGTCGATCGCCAAGGCCACCGGCCGCGAATTCATCCGCATGTCGCTGGGTGGTGTGCGTGACGAAGCCGAGATCCGCGGTCACCGCCGCACCTATATCGGCTCGATGCCCGGCAAGGTCATCCAGTCGATGAAGAAGGCGAAGAAGTCCAACCCGCTCTTCCTCCTGGACGAGATCGACAAGATGGGCATGGATTTCCGCGGCGATCCCTCGGCAGCCTTGCTCGAGGTGCTCGATCCGGAGCAGAACGCGACCTTCATGGACCACTATCTCGAGGTCGAATACGACCTTTCGAACGTGATGTTCGTGACGACATCGAACACGCTCAACATTCCGCCGGCGCTTCTCGACCGCATGGAGATCATCCGGATCGCGGGCTACACGGAAGAAGAGAAGCTCGAGATCGCCAAGCGCCACCTGCTGCCCAAGGCGGCCGAGCACCATGGCCTGCAGGCCAAGGAGTTCGAGGTGACGGAGGAGGCCCTCTACGAGGTCGTCCGCCGCTACACCCGCGAGGCCGGCGTGCGCAACCTCGAGCGTGAGGTCAACTCGCTCGCCCGCAAGGCGGTGAAGGAGATCATCACCTCGAAGAAGAAGAAGATCCAGGTGACGCCCGAAGTGGTGCACCAGTATCTCGGCGTGCCGAAGTATCGCTATGGCGAGGCCGAGCGCGAGGACCAGGTCGGTGTCGTCACCGGCCTTGCCTGGACGGAAGTCGGCGGCGAGATCCTGACGATCGAAGCGCTGATGATGCCGGGCAAGGGCAAGATGACGGTGACCGGCAATCTGCGCGACGTGATGAAGGAGTCGATCTCGGCTGCTTCCTCCTACGTGCGCTCGCGGGCGGCCACCATCGGCGTCAAGCCGCCGGTCTTCGACAAGCGCGACATCCACGTGCACGTGCCGGAAGGTGCGACGCCGAAGGATGGCCCGTCGGCGGGCATCGCGATGGTCACCGCTATCGTCTCCGTTATGACCGGAATCCCCGTCCGCAAGGACGTGGCGATGACGGGCGAGATCACGCTGCGCGGCCGCGTGCTGCCGATCGGTGGCCTGAAGGAAAAGCTGCTTGCGGCACTTCGCGCTGGCATCAAGACGGTCATGATCCCCGAGGAGAACGTGAAGGATCTCACGGAAATCCCGGAGAACGTGAAGAAGGGTCTGGAGATCATCCCCGTCTCGCGCATGGACGACGTGCTGAAGCATGCGCTGACCCGCATGCCGGAGCCCATCACCTGGGACGAGGAAGCCGAGGAGGCCGCCGCCGCCGCGCGTGCAGCCGCCGACAAGGCCAATGAGAGCGCGGCGCGCGCCCACTGATCCTTGCCATCGCACGACATCTGGGCCGCCCTTCTGGGCGGCCCATTTCGTTGCTGCCGCAACTTCAGGCAGGCGCCCGCGCAGGTGCTGCGAAAACTTGAAAATGGCTACGAATCACCGACACATGGAGTCGTAATGCGTTTCGGGCGTTGCAACTGAGCGAGGAGACGGACCAGCGCAGAGCTAGTTTCTGGAACCACTCAAATCACATCGACCCCGTGCGCCCTCAGAGCTCGCACGGGGTTTTTTGTCGGCTTGATTGTGGGTGCGGGGGGCGCTAAGCCACGCCCAGTCGGGCGATTAGCTCAGTTGGTAGAGCGCTTCGTTTACACCGAAGATGTCGGGAGTTCGAGTCTCTCATCGCCCACCATTCCCGACGTGGTGCCATCCCCAGTTCAGTCTTGTCGCATCGGCACGCTGGGTCGCATCGCCCATGATCTCCCAGCGGGTGCTGCCAAGACGCCGGCCCTTCGTGTCTGGCAATCAGTTGGCGACAGCCTATGGTGCTGAAGGAATTGGTGAGAAGAGCGCTCAGCCGTTCGCGCGGTCACGGCGGTTGCGGGAGGCGGGGAAGGTCAAGTCGCGCTCGCTGATGAAGACGGAGGTGAACTCGCCCCGCGACATCTCATCCTCGCGGCGCGGGTCGGCACCGCCGAAGGCCGAATCCGCCAGCTTCGTCCAGCTGCTCTGGAGTTCGCTGTAGGATTTGCGAAGGGCCTGCCTGACACTCATCTCTATTTCATCTACTAATTCGATAGAGATTAATAGCATGGCTTCGACGGGCTTGCAAGCAGGTCGTACAGGGGGGCGGCTAGAACAGGTCGAAGGCGAAACGGTAGCTCAGGCCGGCGCCAGCGTAATACTGGTTCTCGCTGCCTTCCTTGACGATCGGGCTGTTGCCGGCGTCGCCGATCATCCGGTCCCAGCCGGCCAGCGCGCTCAGCTTCCAGCGCTCGTTCAGGTCATAGGTGGCGCTGCCGGCGAGGCCCACCGTGTTGAAGCCCGCATCCGCCTTGTAGGCCTCGTCATAGAGCGGGCTGTCGGCCGCTTCCTTGCCGTTGATGCCGAAGTAGGTTTCCATGTAGCTCTGCGAACCCCAGCCGGCACGCGGACCGAAGCGCACTTCGAGGTCTTCCGACGGGTTGCCGATGAGATCGATGCCGAACTGGGCGACCTGGCCCGAATAGCCGTTGAAGCCCTGCCGCACCTCGGCGAAGCCGCGGATCCAGTCATAGCGGTAGGACACGCCGAGGCCCACCTCGAGCGCCCAGTCCACGTCATCCAGACCCTCCAGCTCGTTCGAATCGGAGGAGTCGCGCTTGCCGATGAAATTGAAGGACGGATAGACCGTAAGACCGCGCGTCTTGCGCTCATCGCCCACCGAGCCGTAGCCGGGCACGAAGAACTTGCTCACCGCGATCAGCGGATAGGGCACGAAGATCGTCTCGTCAGACCCCGGATAGCGCGGCTGGGCAAGCAAGCCGACGCCGAGGTCCAGCACATACTGGCGGTCCATCACCTCCTCGGCGGACGCCGGCTGGAGCGCGGCGGCGAGGGGCAGGGCGGCGGCAAGCACGGCGAAGCGGACGGTCTTCATCGAATTCCCATGTCAGATCGCATGCGACAATAGCAAAGCCAAGCGCTCGCGTCACCCCTGGGCTACGCGAAAACACGCAGAGGAGATCAGGCGTGGGTTGTGCACCGCCTCATGCCAGCTTGCCGTCCTTCAGGAACTCGGCGTCGATGTCCGGCAGCGCCTCGCCGTGGAGTGCCGCCTCGAAGGCGCGCAGGCGCTTGTAGATCGACATGAACTCGACGATCATCGGCCACGACTTGACGAGATACTGCATCGCGTCGCGCACCTCGCCGAAGGAGGCGCGCACTTGCTGGAAGATGCCGAAGGTGATGGCGCCGGCCGCGATCGCGGGGATCAGCACGAAGAACGGCAGCATCAGGTCGGCCTGCAGGTAGGAATAGCGCACGACGTTGAAGTAGAGATAGTTGAAGTAGAGGCGGAAGTAGTTCTGCCGCACCGCGCCGAACAGCTCCCGCAGGGTGCGCGGCGCTGCGCGCGCGGCGTCGTCCTCGCCATAGACCAGTTCCTTGCGGTAGGCGGCCTCAACCCGCTGGTTGCGGAACTCGAGGCCCGGCAGGCGGATGCCGACGACCGCCAGGAGACCGGTTCCGAACAGCGCCCAGACGAGCGATACGATGACCAGCGAATAGGGCGTCGAGCCGAGGATCGGCACTTCCGGGATCTTGCCCGAGAGCCCGGCGAGGATGGGCAGGAAGGCGATCAGAGTCATGATGGCGCTGATCAGGCTGGTGCCCAGGTCCTCGAAGGTGCGGGCAAAGCGCATGGTGTCTTCCTGCACGCGCTGTGACGCACCCTCGATGCTGCGCAGCGCGCCCCAGTTCTCGACGTAGTGATCGTTCATCGCCGTGCGCCAGCGGAACACGTAATGGCTGGTGAAGAAGGCGTTGAGCACTGCGACGATGATGTAGAGCAGCAGCACCGAGGTGATCTGGCCGAGGCCGATGTAGAGCTCGGAGGCCTGCACCGTTCCCTTGGTCGATGGGTCCAGTGCCTTCTGGATCAGGTCGAAGTAGGTTCCGTACCAGTCGTTGATGGTGACGCTCACCTCCACCATGAAGTAGAGCACGAAGATGATCAGCGCCGAGCCCAGCACCGACCAGGCGAACCAGGGGTGCGGGTCGAGCACCCGCCAAACCGCCGCGAACAGCGCAACCGCACCGCCGAAATAGAGATAGAACCACAGGAACGGCGCCGACACGAAGCGCGAGACACCGACGATGGGCGGCGCATCGGCCGGCGGGTTCGGAAGCCCGATCAGCCCGCCCGCATCGCGCGCGAAGAAGAACCACACGAGCACCGCAAGCAGGGCCCAGACCACGGCGGACGAAAAGAACATGCGCGGGCTGGGAAAGAAGGAGACGAACATCGAGAGGGCCTTTCGCGGCTGGGTTCCGGGCGTTAAGACGGGCCGGAACATAGGGTCCGGGCCGTGCGGCGTGCAAATTAACTTACCTTTATCAGCATGAGTCTGCCCGAGCGATTGCAGGCGGCGGTCGCCGCTTGGCTGGGGACCAGGCCCGGCAGCCAGCGCAGCGGCAGCGCCGCGCTGTCCGCCACCTATCGCGCGGGCGGCAGTTCCGCCGGCATCGACCTCGGTTCCTACCTCGTGGCGCGGCTGCCGGCCACCTTTGCCGCGGTCGACCGTGTCCTGTCGGAACTGTCAAGCCGCCGTCCGGACCTGGCGCCCGAGAGCCTGCTCGATGCGGGCTCGGGGCCCGGCACCGCATCCTGGGCGGCGGCCGGCCATTGGCCGGGGCTCCGCAGCGTCACCTTTCTCGACAACTCCCCCGCCTTCCTGGCGCTGGCGGCTGCGCTGGCGCGGCAGGGGCCGCCCCCGCTGGTTGACGCCCGGGTGCTGGCGGGGCGCATCGAAGACCTGCCGGAGGGACTGTCTGCCGACATGGTCGTCGCCGCCTATGCGCTGGCGGAACTGCCTGTGGCGCGCGCCGCGTCTGCCGCGGAGGCGCTGTGGCGGGCCAGTCGCCGCGTCCTCGTGCTGGTCGAGCCCGGCACTCCCCAGGGCTTTGCCCGGCTCGGCGCGGCCCGGCAGCACCTCATCGCCGCGGGCGCTGTGCCCGTCGCCCCCTGCACCCACGCGATCGGCTGCCCCATGACGGGCGGTGACTGGTGCCACTTCAGCGTCCGCCTGGCGCGGAGCCGGGCCCACATGCATGCCAAGGGAGCCAGCGTGCCCTTCGAGGATGAGCGTTTCGCCTATCTGGTGCTGGCGCGCGACGGAGCGCCTGCAGGCGGCGCACGCATCATCGCCCCGCCACATCATGCCAAATCGGGACTCACGCTGCCCTTGTGCACAGAGGGAAGGCTGGAGAGCCGCCACGTTGCGAGGCGCGACGGCGAGGCCTACAAACGGGTGAAGAAACTGGACTGGGGCGACCGCGTGAGCCCCGCAACCGAGGAGGACACCCCATGACCCGCCGCCAGATTTCATCCGGTTCCAAGTTCGAGGCCGAAATCGGCTATTCGCGCGCCATCGTCGATGGCGACATGATCTGGGTCTCGGGCACCACGGGCTTCAACTACGAGACCATGACCATCTCGGAAGACGTGGCCGAACAGGCCGACCAGACCCTCCGCAACATCCAGTCCGCCATGGAAAAGGCCGGTTTCAGCCTGGCCGACGTGGTGCGCGTGACCTACATCTTCCCCCGCGCCGAGGACTTCGAACCCTGCTGGCCGGTGTTCCGCAAATACTTCGGCGAAACGCGCCCGGCAGCCACCGCCATCATCGCCGCACTCATCGATCCGCGCATGAAAATCGAGATCGAGGTCACCGCCAAAAAACGTTGATCGCTCGCTTGACAGGGGGAGGGGGTTCCCCTATCAGACGCCTCACCGAATTGCGGGTGTAGCTCAGTTGGTTAGAGCGTCGGCCTGTCACGCCGAAGGTCGCGGGTTCGAGCCCCGTCACTCGCGCCATCCATTGGCACCGCAATTTGGATCTCTTCACAGCTAAATGTTCGAGGCGCACGAGCGCTGGTCTTTCCTGACGTTTGCCGGCGTCACGCGCGAAGAGCGCCGTGCCGCAGCGACACACGACTGGTTTCGCCGCAGAGATGTGGGCGAGTACCACATCGGGCAATTGCGCGACGCGCCATTTTGCCCGGAGACGATGCGGCCCTTCGCGATGACGTCGGTGGCCGCATTTAACCAGGCGGCCAGGCCCCGATCCCCGTCGGCATCGATTCCATTTCCGGCACTGGTGGATGGGCTCTCGCGCGCGGGGCGCACTGTCCCGCCCCGCTCAATCCGGGCCGCTGTTCACGGTGCCCTCCCAGCCATATGCAGACGTTCGGATAAACACATCGGCGTATTCGATGATGCGGCCTGGAATTGATTGCAGTGGGTTTCGAAAAGCCCGTCCGACATCCGGCGCGGTCTTCCGAGCAAAACAAAGACTAGATTTGAAAGCGGGCGTGAGCGTGTTTTGCTCAAGCATTTGCAGTATATCGAGGTATATACAGCTATAAATCGGTGAATTGAGAAGATTTGTCGGTCCACGAGAAGGTCGTGTCTCCACGACAGGCATTCTCCGCCAAGGCGGTCACGGGTTTCACGTCGAGGCAGGCCCGCGGGTCCGCCACCCCATCCGTCATGCCAGTCTCCCCGGCAGCGGCCGGGTTGACGGGAAATCGGCAAAATCCGGGGTTGAATTCCGCCGCCTTTTGGGGATCTCGGGGACACATGTCATGAGAATTTGACAACTGTGCCGAAAAACTTGCGGGCGGATGGGCGGTGCGCTACCAAGCGGCGGATTCTTGTCCGGCATTTTGGCGGACTGAGAGGCGAGAGCACATGCCTGAACTTTTGCGAGAATATCTGCCCGTCGTCATCTTTCTCGGGGTGGCGCTCGGCTTCTCCCTGATCCTGCTGATCACCCCGATTCTGATCGCCTTCCGCAACCCGGATCCCGAGAAGCTCTCGGCCTATGAGTGCGGCTTCAACGCCTTCGATGACGCGCGCATGAAGTTCGACGTCCGGTTCTACCTGGTGTCGATTCTCTTCATCATCTTCGACCTTGAGGTGGCCTTTCTGTTCCCCTGGGCGATTTCGCTGAAGGAAGTGGGTGTCTTCGGCTTCTGGTCGATGATGATCTTCCTCGGCGTCCTTACCATCGGCTTCATCTATGAGTGGAAAAAGGGAGCTCTCGAATGGGATTGATCGAACAGGCAACCCCCGAGCAGCGCGAGTTCTTCACCAACATCAACGCCGAACTCGCCGACAAGGGCTTCCTCGTCACCGCCTCGGACGACCTCATCAACTGGGCCCGCACGGGCTCGCTCATGTGGATGACCTTCGGCCTCGCCTGCTGCGCGGTGGAGATGATGCAGGCCTCGATGCCGCGTTATGATCTCGAGCGCTTCGGCTTCGCGCCGCGCGCCTCGCCGCGCCAGTCCGACGTGATGATCGTCGCCGGCACACTGACCAACAAGATGGCGCCTGCGCTGCGCAAGGTCTATGACCAGATGCCGGAGCCGCGCTACGTCATCTCCATGGGCAGCTGCGCCAATGGCGGCGGCTATTATCACTATTCCTATTCCGTCGTGCGCGGCTGCGACCGCATCGTGCCGGTGGACATCTATGTGCCGGGCTGCCCGCCCACCGCGGAGGCGCTGGTCTACGGCGTTCTGCAGCTGCAGAAGAAGATCCGCCGCACCGGAACGATCGAGCGTTGATGATGGCTGAAACCTTGCATGAACTGGGCGAACACATCGCCCACAGGCTTGGAAGCGCGGTGACGGGCTTCAAGGTGGAATTCGGCGAACTGACGGTGACGGCGGAAGCCGCCCACATCGTCCGCGTGCTGGAATTCGTCCGCGACGATGCCGATTGCGGCTTCGTGTGCTTCATCGACATCTGCGGTGTGGACTATCCTGACCGCGAGAAGCGCTTCGACGTGGTCTACCACCTGCTCGCTCCTTACAAGAACCGCCGTATCCGCGTGAAGGTCGAGACCGACGAGGACACCGCGGTGCCCTCCGTCATCTCCGTCTTCCCGGCGGCGAACTGGTATGAGCGCGAGACCTTCGATCTCTATGGCGTGCTCTTCTCCAACCACCCGGACCTGCGCCGCATCCTCACCGACTATGGTTTTGCCGGCCATCCGCTGCGCAAGGATTTCCCGCTCACCGGCTATGTCGAAGTGCGCTGGGACGATCTTGCCAAGCGCGTGGTCTATGAGCCGGTGAAGCTGACCCAGGAATTCCGCGCCTTCGATTACTTGAGCCCGTGGGAGGCCACCGAATACGTGCTCCCCGGCGATGAAAAGGCCAAGCCGTGACCGATACCCAGTCCGTCCGCAATTTCTCGATCAATTTCGGCCCGCAGCACCCCGCGGCGCACGGCGTGCTCCGTTTGGTGCTGGAGCTTGACGGCGAGGTCTGCACCCGCGTCGACCCGCATATCGGCCTCCTCCACCGGGGCACCGAAAAGCTGATCGAGCACAAGACCTATCTCCAGGCCGTGCCTTACTTCGACCGGCTCGACTACGTGGCGCCGATGAACCAGGAACATGCCTGGTGCCTCGCCATCGAGAAGCTCCTCGGCCTCACCGTCCCGAAGCGGGGCCAGCTGATCCGCGTGCTGTTCTCCGAGATCGGCCGTCTCCTCTCGCACCTCCTCAACGTCACCACCCAGGCCATGGACGTGGGCGCGCTGACGCCGCCGCTCTGGGGCTTCGAGGAGCGCGAGAAGCTGATGGTGTTCTATGAGCGCGCCTCGGGCTCGCGCATGCACGCCGCCTACTTCCGCCCGGGCGGCGTCCACGAAGACCTTCCGCCGCAGCTGGTCGAGGACATCGGCACCTTCTGCGAGCACCACAACAAGGTGCTCGACGACATCGAGGGGCTGCTCACCGACAACCGCATCTTCAAGCAGCGCAACGTCGACATCGGCGTCGTGTCGCTGAAGGAGTGCTTCGAATGGGGCTTCTCCGGCGTCATGGTGCGCGGCTCCGGTGCTGCCTGGGACCTGCGCAAGGCGCAACCCTATGAATGCTACGACGAGATGGAATTCGACATTCCCATCGGCAAGAACGGCGACTGCTATGACCGTTACCTGATCCGCATGCAGGAGATGCGCGAGTCGGTGAAGATCATGAAGCAGTGCGTGAACCTGCTGCTCGGTGCGGAGCGGAAGGGTCCCGTCTCGGCGAATGACGGCAAGGTCGTGCCGCCCAAGCGCGAGGAGATGAAGCGGTCGATGGAAGCTCTCATCCATCACTTCAAGCTCCATACCGAAGGCTTCCACACGCCGCCGGGCGAGGTCTATGCCGCCGTGGAGGCGCCCAAGGGCGAGTTCGGCGTCTATCTCGTGTCCGATGGCACGAACAAGGCCTATCGCTGCAAGCTGCGTGCCCCCGGCTTCGCGCATCTGCAGGCGATGGACCACATCTGCCGCGGCCACATGCTGGCGGACGTTTCCGCCGTGCTGGGCTCTCTCGACATCGTTTTTGGTGAGGTGGACCGGTGAGCGTCCGACGTCTTCATCCCATTCAGCCCGACAGCTTCGCCTTCACCGCGGAGAACCTGGCCTGGGCCAAGGAAACCATCGCGAAGTATCCTGCGGGCAAGCAGGCTTCGGCGGTCATTCCGCTGCTGTGGCGCGCCCAGGAGCAGAACGACAACTGGGTCACCAAGCCCATGATCGAATACATCGCGAACATGCTCGACATGTCCTACATCCGCGTGCTCGAGGTCGCGACCTTCTACACCATGTTCCAGCTGCAGCCGGTGGGCAAGGTCGCCCACATCCAGGTCTGCGGCACCACGCCCTGCATGCTGCGCGGTGCGGAAGACCTGAAGAAGGTCTGCCAGAACCGGATCAGCCATGAGCCGCACCACGTCACCGAGGATGGCAAGTTCTCCTGGGAGGAGGTCGAGTGCCTCGGCGCCTGCGTGAATGCGCCCATGGTGCAGATCTTCAAGGACACCTACGAGGACCTCACCCCTGCCTCGCTGGAGAAGCTGATCGACGATCTCGCCGCCGGCCGCAAGGTGAAGGTGGGCCCGCAGATCGACCGGCACATGGCGGCCCCCGAGGGTGGCCCCAGCACGCTGACCGACCCATCGCTTTATGAAGGCCAGCGGACGTTCGTTCGCGTCGAGCCGCCCCCGCCCGCCCCGGCGGAAGAGAAGAAGTGAGACACAGACATGCTCGCTGACAAGGACCGGATCTTCACCAACATCTACGGCTTCCATGACTGGGGTCTGGAAGGCGCGAAGAAGCGCGGCTGCTGGAGCGGCACCAAGGGCTTCATCGACAATGGCCGCGACTGGATGATCAACGAGATCAAGGCCTCGGGCCTGCGCGGCCGCGGCGGTGCGGGCTTCCCCACCGGCCTCAAGTGGTCGTTCATGCCGAAGGTGATCGGCGAGCGCCCGCATTACCTTGTCGTCAATGCCGACGAGTCGGAGCCCGGCACCTGCAAGGACCGCGAGATCCTTCGCCATGAACCGCACCTCCTCGTCGAGGGCTGCCTGCTCGCTGGCGCTGCCATGGGCTGCCACACGGCCGTCATCTATGTGCGCGGCGAGTTCATCCGCGAGCGCGAGCACCTGCAGGCCGCGGTCGACCAGGCCTATGAGGCGCGCCTCATCGGCAAGAACAACCTGCACGGCTGGGACTTCGACATCATCGTGCACCATGGCGCCGGCGCCTATATCTGCGGCGAAGAGACGGCCATGCTCGAGTCGATCGAGGGCAAGAAGGGCCAGCCGCGCATGAAGCCGCCGTTCCCCGCGAACGTGGGCCTCTATGGCGCGCCGACCACGGTGAACAATGTCGAGTCGATTGCGGTGGCCGGCACCATCATGCGGCGCGGCGCCACCTGGTTCGCCTCGCTGGGGCGGCCCAACAATGCCGGCACCAAGCTCTTCTGCATCTCGGGCCACGTGAACAAGCCCTGCGTTGTAGAGGAAGAGCTCGGCATTCCCTTCCGCGAGCTGATCGAGAAGCGTGCCGGCGGTGTGCGCGGCGGCTGGGACAACCTGCTGGCCGTCATCCCCGGCGGTTCCTCCGTCCGCATGGTTCCAGCGCATCTCATCATCGACACGCCGATGGACTTCGACTCCCTCGGCAAGCTGCGCTCGGGTCTGGGCACCGCCGCGGTAATCGTGATGGACAAGTCGACCGACCTCATCCGGGCCATCGCGCGTCTTGCCTATTTCTACAAGCACGAGTCCTGCGGCC
>CAYYTH010000034.1:0-38065 GCA_964474665.1 uncultured Aestuariivirga sp. | reverse complement strand
TCGAGGCCACCCATGCACTAACATTCAGACCGGACCACTCGTTGGGGGCCGATCAAAGTCCGAGTTGACATTCTCGATACCGACCTTCGCAAATATCGCCGTGAGCGCAGCGAAGACCGCTGACAACGCCGCCCAAACCTGCCACCCGCCGAGGACTTCCTTCATCGCGCCTCCACTCGCCTTCATTTTCCAGCGTTACGCTAGCAAACAGGCTGGTCGATGAAATGGCAAGCACGTGGACATGGTGTTGTGGGGCACATCGAGCCGCCGCGCCAGGGTGCATGCCGCTCATGGCTGGTCCGGCACAATCTCCGATATCGTCATGTAGTTCACAGCAGTTGAGACGACTGCCGCAATGAGGCCAAGCAGGACCACTGCGCCCGCCACGCTGACGTCAACCGTACCGACGCTCCGTTGCCAGACAACGGCGGCTGCAACCAGTGCGCCGAAGGCAAAGATGCCATGCTTCAGAAGCAGCCAGAGTGTTGTCGGGAAAAACGGCTTCTTCGGCCCCTTGAGCGTCCAGTGGGCGACCGCCGTCGAGATCATGGCGAGTGACACGGCGAGGGGTACGGCGGAGCCCAGAACGGTTGGCGTGCCTGCGCTGATGCTGTCGACCGACAAGAGGATGACATCACTGCCACGCAGAAGCCAGAATTGGATTGTGCCGTTGATCACGCCGTTGATCGCACCCGACAGCAGCGCCCCCTTCAAAATCGCTTGCTGGCTCGGGCTGCGCATGTCGGTGGAGGTCATGGGGCTCTCCGTTCTGGATGTGTGTTCCGGCATCAGCGTGGCGGCGCCAGAACGTCCTCAAGGCTCGGGAACAGAACTGCCCTGCAGCGGTCAATCCCGGCCAGCCGGTTCTGATAGTTCGTCCGGGCAATGGCAAGCTGCGCCTCGCGCTCCAGCACCTCACTGTCCGACAGGCCGCCGCGTTGGTTCAGCTGCCGCGCGCGCTCAAGTGACTTTTCCGCAAATGCCGCCCATGCCTGATGCGCAGCAACCTCGTCCGGCCCCTTGTCGCAACCGGCATCCCATCCGCGGCGGAATACGGCGTAGAGCTCCTCGACCGTAACGGGTTCCCCCGCGAAGTGCCTGGCCATCTTGCTCGTGGCCTCATACTCCGCACTCAGATAGACGAGGTTCTTCTCGACGACGATCATCTGCTTCCGGTTCCACGCATCCTTCAGCTGCGATACCTGGAGATCGAGCAGGGAAATGGCGTTGTTCGCGTAGAGTTGCTCGTTGCGCTTCAGCATGGACTTGTCCCGCTCCAGTTCTGCGCTGAGTGCGTCGAGTTGGATCCGTGCCATCATGACCTGATAGCCATAGGATCGGCCGCTGTCGGTAAAGTAGAGCTGCATGACCTGGTCATTTGTCGCCGGCGTTCCCTTGGCAGCAGCCACGGCTGGCAGGAACAGGACCAGGCTCATCAGGCCAACCCACAACAAGGCGCGTCTCACGTCGTCATTCCTTTCTCAAATGTGCCGGAACAGGGACCTTTTCCGATCGGTGCAATGTCGCTTCTGGTGCGGTCGCACTCAATGCCCGAACAGACGCACCACGCCGCCGCCGCCATGGATGTTGATGGTCTGGCCGCTCACCCAGCCGCTGGCGGGCGAGCATAGCCACAGCATGGCATTTGCGACGTCCTGCGGCGTTCCGGGGCGCCCCGTGAGATTGTCGGGGTGGCGCAGCTTCTCCTGCATGGCGGCATCGATGCCGGCATCTGCATAGCCTTCCGTCATCACCGTGCCGATCAGCACTGAGTTCACGCGCACCTTCTTGGCCAGCATGTGAGCGATCGACACCATCATCTGGTTCAGTGCCGCCTTGGCCGTGCCATAGGCAAGGATGTCATAGGCTGGCGTCGCGGAGGAGAAGGAGCCTGAATTCGTGATGGTCGCGTTTTTCGCCTTCTCGAGATATGGCAGGCACGCCATGCTCATCCTGTAGGCGCTAATGGTGTTGAGCTTGTAGGAGGCGATGAAGTCGTCCTCGCTGATCGCCGCGGGATCGTCATGTCGTCCACCCCAGCCCACGTTGTTCACGAGCGTCGAGATTCCGCCGAAGGCGCCAGCGGTGGCCTTCACGACGGCGTTAATGTCTTCCAGGACGGTCACGTTGCAGGCCATGCCGCGGCAGTCGTTGCCGGTTTCGGCGGCAATGCTGGCTGCCGTTGCGGCGGCCTTCTCGCCGTTCAGGTCGGCGATCATGACCTTTGCACCGGCCGCCGACAGCGTCCGCGCGATGCCGGCGCCGATGTTCTGGGCGCCGCCTGTGATGATCACGTTGTGGCCATTCATGCGGAATTCTGCGAATGCGTCAAAGCTCATGGCTCTTCTCCTTGAAGGGGTGTCGTGACGTCCGGCGCGTGCGGCTCAGTCCAGTTCCTGCAGGCCGCCACCCGACACGGTGAGGACTTGCCCGCTGATCCAGGACGCAGCCGGAGAGCAAAGGAACAGCGCTGCATAGGCCATGTCGGATGGCTCACCCAGCCGCTTCAGCGGCGTATGCTTCAGCATGGTGGCCTCGATCTCGGGGGGTGAGCACGCTGTCCAGGGCGGCCGTGCGGGTGGCCCCGGGGGCAACGGCATTCACGCGGATGTTTTTCGGGCCAAGGTCGAAGGCGATGTTGCGCGTCAGATGGCTCTCCGCGGCCTTGGACGACCCATAGGAGGCCATGCGCATGTTCTTGTTGTCGCCCGACATTGAGGTGATGTTGAGGATCGCACCGCCACCCGCCGCCGCCATGTGCGGCGCGGCCAGCTGGCACAGCCGGAACACCGAAAACACGTTCAACTCATAGGCCCAGCGGAAGTCCTCCATCGGCATGTCGAAAGGCTTCGGCCCGCCGCCGCCGGCGTTGTTAACGAGGATGGTGAGCTTGCCGAAGCTGGTGACCGCGGCGTCTACCGTCGCCGCAAGGTCGGCTTCCTTGGTGACGTTGCAAGCCACCCCAACCGCCTTGCCGCCAGCGGCGACGATGTGATCGGCCACTGCGTCGGCTGCGTCTTTTTTCAGGTCGCTGACCACCACCGCTGCGCCCGCGCCGGCAAACATCTCCGCGATGCCGCGGCCGATTCCAGCGCCTGCCCCCGTCACGATGGCGACCTGACCATCAAGCCTGAATTTCTGCGGATCGAACACGCAAGAGCCTCCTTCAAACCTCATCTTTCGCGTGCAGCCTAGGGCGCTGGGCCGCCATGGCAAGGCAGGGCCTGCTCAAAATGGGCAGCCTGTGCGGCGGTCCTCCCGTTGTGCGTCCGTCGCTCAATCCTCAGGTTCGCATCCGACCCGCTCAAGCGCCGCGACCAGGCGCGCAATGCGCCAGCGCGCGCGCATATCAAGGTCGGCGTGGTCACGGCGGACCGGCAGATCGTGCCCATCCTGGTCAACGGCAAGCGACCAACGGCCATCGGGTCCCTGCGTCAGCCACCCCTTGGCGTGCATCACAGCAAGTTTACGCCTTACGGTTTCCCGGGGGATGCCCGTGACATCTGCCAGTCGTGAGGCGGAGATGGCCATCGCGTTGTCCTTGGGTCCGCCCGCTGACTCGCGGTCATTACGCGCTTGAAGGCGCCGTTGGCCGATGATGGCCAGGATCATGATCTGGTGAAAGTCGCCGCCATAACAGCGGCTCAGGTCGGCCAGGTGCTCTACGAAAAACTCCACGAAGGCGTATTGATAGGTTCGGTAATCCGCACTGAACTTCTCGACCAGCGTTGCTGCTCTGCGTTCCTGAGATGTGTCCCGGTCGTTCATGCTGGTCAAAACAAGGTCTCCTGTTTCTGGTCCCGAGCCATGGCTGACATCCGGACTGAGTCCAAGCTGCGAGCGATAGACTGCATTGAGTGCCTGATGGCCCTCATCCGCCGAGGATGCGGCGGCGGTCTGCCAATCCTCACTCCATATCAGCAACAGATAGCACCCATTTCGCGGTGTGCTCCAGTCGTTCAAGTCCCGCTTATCTCGGCGAGGGTCTCGCGGAACCGCAGCGGCATCCACGGGACACGGCATCGGCAGGTGGATCGGCCTTCTACGTCCTGGCGTCGGAGGCGAGGCGCTCCGCGACGCGTTCGTCGGTCACCAGCACGTGTGGCTTCAGGAGGCGCAGCGCGCCGCGGATGACGCCGTATTTCTGCCAGCCGCCGGACGCGAGCACGATTTTGCGTGCCGTGCTCAGGTCGCGCGGGTCGACGGCGATGACGCGCTTGTTGAGGTCGTGATCGAGGACGTTGCCATCGGCGTCTATGAAGCGACAGAGAACATCGCCCACCGCACCCGCCGCCTGCAGCGCGGCGAACTCACCGCGTTCCAGCAGCACATATTCCGAGAAGGTGGAGACGGGCGAGAGGTCGCCGACGCTGAGGATTGCCAAGTCGAGGCGCGTGGCGCGGCGGAAGATTTCCTCGATGCCGGGGTGGGTGAGCAGTGCCTCGCGGGTGCGCGCGTCGGGCGCGAAGACGGGCGCGGCCATGAGGTAGCATTCGGCTGACAGGCGGTCGGCAAGCCGCCAGGAGAATTCGGACGGGTTGGCGCCCGACACGCGGGTGAGGCCGCCCAGCATCGAGAGCACGCTGATGCCGCTCTTCTCACGGAATTCGATCGCAGGAAGGCTGGCACTCAGCGTCCGGCCCCAGCCGAGCCCGATGGTGGCATGGTCGGGGATGTTGTCGTTGAGATAGTCGCCGAGTGCGGCGCCGATCAGCTGGTTCGTCGCGCCCGCGTCCTGCGGGGTGGGAATGACGATGGCGCGCTCGAGGCCATAGGTTTGCTCGAGCGCGCGCTCGAGTGCCACGCAGTGGCTGAGCTTGTTGGTGACGCGGATCTGCACCAGGCCGTTCTGGCGCGAGGCGGCGAGGATGCGCAGCACGCGCGAACGGCTGAGGCCCAGCGTCTCCGAAATCTTGTCCTGCGTCAGGCCCTCCATGTAGTAGAGCCAGGCGATCTTGGTCTTGAGGTCATCGCTGACGTCGCCCTGGCCCACCCGTTCCACGCTCACCTACCGCACCTCGCGAACCGCCTCGAGGTTGCAGGTTAACAGAAGCCGCAGGCGTTTCGCCAGTGGCCTCAGGGTGTGCCGGCTCAGGCGCGATGCCGGGCGAGAAAGCGATCCATTTCGCGCTGCCGGGGCGGCGCGCCGGCAAAGACCTCGATGTAGGTGGCGATGCGCGCGAGGCGAAGCGGCAGGTCTTCTGAGGTTTGCATCGAGATATAGCCGATCTGTGTGAGATAGACGGTGCGGGCGCGGACATCGGCCGACATCTCGCTGTGGCCGAAGCGGCGGAACAAACCTGCCAGCGCGGCAAGCCGCATGGCATCGGCGGCCTGCACCTCGGCCTGCACGCCCGGTGACTGCAACGCCCAGCTCCGCACCGCGAACTCGAAGCGTGAATCGAACAGCGACGTGTCGAGCCAGCAATCGCAGACATTGAGCAGGCCTTCGGCCAGGGTTTCGGCATAGGCGCCGGCCTGGTTGACGAGGTTTCCCGTGTTCCTGTCGCGCCACCGCCCGAGGAGGCCCGCAAGCAACTCCTCACGGTCGGTGAAGAACCAGTAGAAGCTGGTGCGCGACAGGCCGAGCTTCTTGGCGAGGGGCATGATGCGGACGGAATCGACGCCTGAATCGAGGAGAACCTCGTGGGCGGCATCGAGCCAGGCCTCCCGTGACCCGCGCCACCCCGATCCGCCCGGCTGCCGTTCCATGACGGATTGCTAGTCCGTTCCTGCCCGTCATGCAAGAAAAATGGACAGCAGTGTCGCTAAACTTGACAGTAGTGTCAAAACCCTGAAAATGGCGGAATCAACCATCTGGACAGGAACCCCCGGGCATGTCGAACGACCCGCTTCTTCAGCCCTTCAAGCTGAAGCACCTGACGATCCGCAACCGGCTGATGACCAGCTCGCACGAGCCGGCCTACCCAGAGGATGGCATGCCGAAGGGCCGCTATCGCGCCTATCACGTGGAGCGCGCGAAAGCCGGTATCGGACTGACGATGACCGCCGGTTCCGCCGCCGTCGCCAAGGACAGCCCCCCGGTGTTCAACAACATCCTCGCCTACAAGGACGAGGTGGTGCCGTGGATGAAAGAGATGGTCGACGCGTGCCACGACCACGGTGCCGCGGTGATGATCCAGCTCACCCACCTCGGCCGGCGCACGCGGTGGGACAAGGCGGACTGGCTTCCGGTCGTGGCACCCACACGTGTGCGCGAGCCCGCGCACCGGGCCTTCCCGAAGCTCATCGAAGACTGGGACATCGCCCGCATCACGTCCGACTTCGCCGACGCCGCCGAGCGCATGAAGGCGGCAGGCGTGGATGGCGTGGAGTTCGAGTCCTTCGGACACCTGCTCTCGCAGTTCTGGTCGCCGATGAGCAACCACCTGGACACCGCGTATGGCGGGTCACTTGAGAACCGCATGCGCTTCTCGCTGGAGGTGCTGGCGGCGGTGCGCGAGCGTGTTGGCCAGGACTTCATCCTGGGCGTCCGCTACGTCGCCGACGAGCTGTCACCCGCGGGCTATGACAAGGCAGAGGGGATCGAGATCTCGCGGCGCCTCAAGGCCAGCGGTCTCATCGACTTCCTCAATGTCACGCAAGGCCACATCGACACGGATGCCGGCCTTACCGACAACATCCCGATCATGGGCATGGCAAGTGCGCCGCACCTCAATGCCGCGGGCGAAGTGCGCGCCGCAACGCGCTTCCCGGTGTTCCACGCCACCCGCATCCAGGACGTGGCGACGGCGCGTTATGCGGTGGAATCCGGCAAGGTCGACATGATCGGCATGACCAGGGCCCACATGGCGGACCCGCACATCATGCGCAAGATCCTGGAGAAGCGCGAACACGACATCCGCCCTTGCGTCGGCGCCAACTACTGCCTCGACCGCATCTACCAGGGCGCCATGGCCCTGTGCATCCACAACCCCTCCACCGGCCGCGAGGAGACCCTGCCGCACGACATCCCCAAGGCGGCAGTGCGGAAGAAGGTCGTCGTCGTGGGCGCCGGCCCCGCAGGCCTCGAAGCTGCCCGCGTCGCTGCCGAGCGCGGCCACGAGGTGGTCGTGTTCGAGGCCGCGCCCAAGGCCGGCGGCCAGATCCTGCTCACCGCGCAAAGCCCGCGCCGGCGCGAGATGATCGGCATCGTCGACTGGCGCGTCGCCCAGTGCGAGGCACGCGGCGTCATCATCCACTACAACAGCTGGGCCACGGCAGAGATGGTGATGGCCGAGAAGCCCGATGCGGTGATCATCGCCACCGGCGGCCTGCCCAATGTGGAGACGCTGGAGGAGGGGCGCGACCTCGTCATCTCCGCCTGGGACATCATCAGCGGCGACGTGAAACCCGGCAGCAACGTGCTGATCTATGACGACGCGGGCGACCACGCCGGCCTGCAGGCGGCCGAGATCATCGCCAAGGCGGGCGGCAAGGTGGAGATCATGACGCGCGACCGCTCCTTCGCGCCCGAGGTGATGGCGATGAACCTCGTTCCCTACATGCGCGAACTGCAGAAGCGGGACGTGACCTTCACGGTCACCTATCTCGTCGAGGCCGTGCGGCGGAGCGGCAACCAGCTGCAGGCGGTGATCGGCAGCGATTATGGCGGTGTTGCCAGAGAGCAGCTCCATGATCAGATCATCGTCAACTACGGCACCAGGCCGTCGGATGATCTCTACTTCGAGCTCAAGCCGCTGTCGGCCAACCGCGGTGCTGTCAATTACGAACGGCTGATCAACGGTGAGCCGCAGGATGTCGCGGCGGGTTTCCAGCTTTACCGCATCGGCGATGCGGTGGCGGCGCGCAACACCCATGCGGCGATCTATGATGCCAACCGGCTGGTGCGGACGATCTGAGGCGGGCCAGGCGCGGTCCGCGCGGCGTCAGCCCGGAGGCAGGGCGAACTCCGGTTCGGCGAGGCCGCGGATGCCGGTCTCATAGGCGAGCAGGGCGCCGCCCGGGCCCTGTTCATCCTCTGCACGGGCGACGCCGAGGCTCCAGCCGGTGGTGACATAGAGGGTGGTCATGCCTGATCCCCCGAAGCCCATGGACGTGACGATGGGACAGGGCACCTCGATCACCATCAGCACGGAGCCGTCCGGTGCATAGCGGGTGAGGCGGCCTGCGCCGTAATGTGCGCACCACACGCCGCCTTCGGCATCCACGGTGAGGCCGTCGGGAATGCCGTCCTCCGGCCCCATGGTGGCGAAGACGCGGCGGTTGCGGAGATGGCGGCCGTCCGGCGCGATGTCATAGGCGAGGAGGCGCCGGCCCATGGAATCGCTGAAATAGAGGACGTCGCCCCCGGGCGAGAAGGCCGGCCCGTTGCAGACCGTGAATCCGCCATCGCCAAGGCTCGTGCGCCCTTCGGTGTCGACGCAGTAGAGCATGCCGCGCGGCTCGGTCTCCGCCAGGTCGAGCGTGCCCACCCAGAGCCGGCCGGCGCGGTCGATCTTGCTGTCATTGTAGATGACGCCCTCGCGCGCCGCATTGGGATCGGCGAAGGGGGTGAAGCTGCCGCTGGCGGGATCGAAGACGACGAGGCCGGTGTCAATCGCCAGCAGCAGACGCCCGCCGGTGCCGAAGACGAAGGAGCCGATGAACTTTGTGCCGGGAATGGCCCAGCTCTCGATGCGGCCATCGCGGCCCATGCGGTGAACGGTGGGGCCATAGAGATCGGTCCAGTAGATTGCCTGTTCGCCCGCGTGCCACAGCGGGCTTTCACCCAGCTTGTCGCGCGTCTGGGCCACGATGGTGGGGGTCAGGGTCATGGCATTCTCCTGGAGTTGCGGGTTTCGGCAAGGCGCCTTGCGGGCTGGGTTCACATGCGCGCCAGCGCCGCGTCCAGCGCATCTGCCATGATGTCCGCCTCGACAAGACCGAAGGCCATGGGCGGCTTGATCTTCAGCACGTTGTCGAAGGGGCCGTCGGTGGAGATCAATACGCCGTGCTCGCGCATGTCATTGGCGATGCGGCTTGCCTCCTCCGTTGCTGGTTCCAGCGTTCTGCGGTCCTTGACCAGTTCGACGCCGAGGAACAGGCCCTCGCCGCGGACGTGGCCGATGAGCGGGTATCTTTCAGCCAGCGCGGAAAGGCGCGCCTTCAGGTGGTCTCCGGTGACGCGCGCCTTGTGCTGCAGGCCTTCCTGCTCAAGTACGTCCAGCACCGCCATGCCGACGGCGGCGGAGACCGGGTTGCCGCCGAAGGACGAGAAGAACTCCATGCCATTGGCAAAGGCTCTGGCGATTTCCGGCGTCGTGACGACGGCGGCCATGGGGTGGCCGTTGCCGATGGGCTTGCCGAGCGTCACGATGTCCGGAACGAGTCCCTGCGGGCCATGCGCCCACATGTGGTTGCCCACGCGGCCGAAGCCCGTCTGCACCTCGTCGACGATGACGAGGCCGCCGGCCCTGCGCACATGCGCGGCGGAGGTCTTGAGATAGGCATCGGGAAAGAACACCTGTCCGCCACAGCCCGAGATCGCCTCGGCGATGAAGGCGGCCGGCCCCTGGCCCGTCTTCGTGCGGATCAGTTCCACCTTTTCGGCGACCGAGTCTGCATAGGCGATGCCGCTGCTGTCGCCCGTGCCCTTGAAGCGGCCGCGATAGGGATCGGCCAGTTCGGCGATCTCGACATCGTCCGGCTTGCCGCGCCCGCCCTTCCTGTTGAACTTGTAGGGGCTGACGTCGATGCAGCCGTTGGTGTTGCCGTGGTAACCCCAGTCGAGCGTGATGGTGGCGCGGCGGCCGGTGACGGTGCGCGCCATGCGCAGCGCCAGTTCATTCGCTTCCGAGCCCGAGCACACCAGATAGACAACGGAGAGGGGCTTGGGGAAGTAGCGTCCCAGCCGCTCGGCATAGTCGATGATCGTATCGTGGAGGTAGCGCGTGTTGGTGTTGAGGATTTCTGCCTGCCGCGCCAGCGCCTCCACCACATGCGGGTGGCTGTGGCCGACATGGCAGATGTTATTGACGCCATCGAGGAAGCCACGCCCGGTGTGGTCGTAGAGATATGCGCCCTTGCCGCGCACGATCTTGAGCTTCTTGCGATAGCTGATTGAGAGCGATGGCCCGAGCACGTCGGCGCGGCGCTTCAGCAGCACGTCGGGTGGTGTAGCGTCCTTCGTAAAGCTCTCGGGTGCGAGACGCAGGATGAGGTTCGGGTCGGGCGAAATCGCCCGCCACACCGGCCACAGCGAGGGCTGGCCCACGCCCGGGAATTCGCCTGACTGGCCGAGCCGGTCGGTGATGATCTGGAAGTGAAGGTGCGGCGCCCAGCCGCCATTCACCGTGTGGTCGCCGATCGCGCCGATGCGCTGGCCCGCCGCGATCTCGTCTCCGGCCTTCACCATGCCCAGCGCCTCGCGCGAGAGGTGGCCATAAAGCGTCCAGAAGGCGGGGCCATCGGTGCCCGCGCGATGCTCGAGGATGACGGTGGGGCCGTAATCATAGGGCAGCGCATTGTCCACGACGCTGAGGACCTTGCCGGCGAGCGGTGCGTAGAGCGGCGTTCCGGCGGCGATGAAGATGTCCTGGCCCAGATGCTGTGAGCGCCATTCGGGTGAGGCGGCGGTGGCGAACTGTTCACCCTTGTAGACATCGCGCACCTCGCCATAGAGGCCGATGGCGAACTGCGCATCTTCCGCCGTGAAGCGCGTCTCGAGCCAGTGCCAGTAGGCTTGCGGGTCCGCGCCGTGCTCCATGCCCGCAGCGCCCTCCTGCAATTCGAGCAGGATGCGGCCGGCGCGGTCGAGGTTGATGTCGAACATCGGATGAGGCTGGCAACCGGGCGACGCAAGCCATTGCACCACTGCTTCGCTCGCGGGCACGGGCGCAAGCCCGGCGGCATGCCGCGTGAAGGCGGCGAGGAAGTCCGGGTTGGTCCGGTCCAGCCGCTCCAGCAGGCGGAAGGCCGGCGCCTGAGACACCAGCAGATAGTCGTTGTCGGGGAAGTCCTTGGCGCGGTGCGAGGAGATGCAGACGCTCATGGCGAGCCGTGCTGCGACGAGGTCGAAGAGGATCGCCGCCTCATCGGCTTCGAGCGGAAAAGCCTTTGCATAGGCCGCGATGAGCGGAGCGGCGGAGGTGTAGACGTCCGCGACGTCGAGCAGCGCATAGGCGAGCGTCACGGCGAGTTCGTTGATCTGGCGGCCATGCGTCATGTCGCCGAAGTCGATGAGGCCGGTGACGGTGGCGGAGGCCGTGTCGACCACGATGTTGTTGTCGTTGGCATCCTGGTGCAGCACTGCGCCGCGCAGCAGGCGAAGGCTTGGCAGAACGCGCGCTTCGTAGCGCGCGAAGATGCGGGCGACGAGGTCGCGGCGCTCGGGCGCGATGTCGGCCAGCCAGGGCTTGACCGCCATGGCCTCGTCGAGGTTCCACAGGAGGCCGGGGCGGAAGGCGGCGGGATGGCCGAAGCCCCGCAGCGCATGCGACAGGCGGCCCATGAACCCGCCGAGGCTTTCGAGCAGGGCAGGGGAACTGCCCGCAGCGGAATAGAGCTTACCCGGCAGGTAGGTGAGCAGCCGCACCGGGTGCCGCGAGGTGGCGTGATCCCAGTGCGCGATCTCCTCGCCAGATCGGCTGGCGATGACGCGCTGCAGGCCGAGGCCGGGGTCGGCCAGCGCCACATGCTTCATGGCCGCGTTCTGCAGGGCGAGGAAGGCCTCGTCCTCCGCGGCATTGGCGATCTTCAGCACGAAGGCTCCGGCGGGCGACTCCACCAGGAAGTTCTGGTCGCGCTCGCTCACCAACTCGCGGAGGCGCCCCTCGATGCCATAGTCGCGCGCCAGCAGGCGCTCGGCCTCAGCGGCGGTGAAGCTGGGCTTGGGGGAGTCGAAGACGGAGATCTGGTTCACGGCATTGTCCTGGGGCGTCATCGCCGAGCCGACTTGTTTCACATCAGGAGGTCGCCTGTCGAGGCGGGAGATGGCATCGCACCGCTGCGCCCCGGGCAGACCACGCGTCCATGCTAGCGTGCCTGGGCGGCAGCCAGCACCTCGGCCAGCAGCGGATTGGGGAAGCGGCGCTCGCGGGTCACCGCAAGAAAATGCTCGCGGATGCCGTCGAGCTGTGCCACCTCGACCAATAGGCCTGATGAAAGTTCGTCGCGCACCACGATGGGCGGGATCACGGCGAGGCCCGCGTCGGCGCGCGCCAGCAGGCGGAGCATGGCCATGTCGTCGGCTTCCGCCGCGATGTGGGGCGTGGCGCCGACGCCCGCCATCAGCGCATCGAAGGCGGCGCGCAGGGCGGAGTCCTTGGCCGGCAGCACCAGCCCTTCGGCGCGCAGCAATTCCTGCATGGGGCGGCCCCCGATGCGCGTCGGGGTGCCGATGAGGCTCACCGGCTGTTCGCCGATCTGGTGGACGAGCCAGGGTGTGTCGGCTTCGCGCGGCGGGGCGAGGTTGGTCAGCACCACGTCGAGGGCGAGAGCCTCGAGGTCGCGCAGCAGCTCGGCCTGGCTGCCGGACCGCAGGATCACCTCCACGTCGCGCCGGCCGATGAGCGGGCGCAGGAACTCCATCTGGAAATTGCGCGAGAGTGTCGCCAGCGCGCCCACCCGCAGGGCGCGGCGGACCTTGCCTGTCTCGCGCATGACCGCGGCAAGATCTTCCGCGGTGCGGAAAATGGCATCGGCATGGTCGAGCGCGATGCGCCCCGCCTCGGTGAGGACGAGGCTGCGGCCACGCCGTTCGAACAGCTCGTGCCCGAGCGAGGCCTCCAGCGCCTTGATCTGGGTGGAGAGGGCGGATTGCGACAGGTTGAGCCGCCGGGCGGCCCTGGTCAGGGTGCCGTCGGCCGCAACGGCCCGGAACAGGCGGAGGTGATGAAGGTTCATAGGCATTCTATAAAACAGAATGATTACTGCCAAAAGATGTAATTTTTTAGAATTACGAATGGGCCTATCCCTCCTTCCACCTTGGAACGGAGATGACAATGGCCGCGTTTCCCTCGCTGACCGTCCTTGCCCCCCTGATCCTGCTGGCCGTCGCGGCCCTGTGCCTCATGCGGCCGGGGCGTCGCCCCGGATGGGGTCCTCGAGCTGCCGAGGCCGCGGCGCTGGCGGCGGTCGCCTTGGCCCTTGCGGGGCTGGCACAGCTCTTGTGGAGCGGCCCCGCCGTATTGAGCCTCGGCAGCGGGGCTGCGCTGCTGGCGCTCAGGCTCGATGCGGTGAGCATCAGCATGGCGCTGCTCGTCAGCTTCGTCGGCTGGATCGTGGTGCGCTATTCGCGCACCTACCTCGACGGGGAGGCGCGCGAGGGCCGCTTCCATGGTCTGATGCTGGCAACGCTCGCCGCGGTGCTGCTGCTGGTGCAGGCGGGCAGCCTCGCGGTGGTGGTCATGGGCTTCATCGCCATCGGGCTCATGCTGAGGCAGTTGCTGCTGTTCTATCCGGACCGGCCGGAGGCGCAGCGCGCCGCGGCGAAGTTCTCGCTGGTGTGGGGCGCGGGCGATGCCGCCCTCATGCTCGCCGCCCTCCTCATCGGCTGGGGCCTCGGCACCCCCAGCCTCGCGGAGATCGGCGCGCGCGCGGCCCAGGGCTTGCCGCTCGCCGCCGAGATCGGCGTGGCGCTGCTCGTTCTCGCCGCGGCGTTGAAGACCGCGGCCTTCCCGCTTCACGGCTGGCTGACCGAGGTGATGGAAGCGCCGACACCGGTCTCGGCCCTTCTGCATGCCGGCATCATCAATTCGGGTGGCGTGCTGCTCATCGCGCTGGCGCCGCTGGTGCAGGCCAGCACCGGCGCGATGGCCGCGCTGGTGATGATCGGCGGTCTCACCGCGCTGTTCGGTGCGGCGGTCATGCTCACCCAGAGTGCCGTCAAGACAGCACTTGCCTGGTCCACCGTGTCGCAGATGGGCTTCATGCTGCTGCAATGCGGCCTCGGCCTGTGGACGCTGGCGCTGCTGCACATCGTGGCGCACTCGCTCTACAAGGCGCACGCCTTCCTGTCGTCCGGCGGGGCGGTGGCGGCGGTTGCTGCGGTGAAGCGTCCGGGCCCGGTTGCCGTGCCCGGCGTGGCGGCGGTGGCGAAGGCCTTCCTGCTGGCCCTGACCCTGTTCGCCGTGGTGGCGAGCCTCTTCGCGCTGATGGCGCCGAAGTCGCCGCAGTCGCTGGCCTTGGGCGCGATCCTGATCTTCGGCGTCGCCTATCTGGTGGCGCAGGGACTGGCCGATGCGGCGCCGCGCGCGTTGACGCTGCGCACCGGGCTTGCCGCCACGGCTGCTGCCGTCGCCTACTTCAGCTTCCAGCTCGTCGCCCATGCCCTGTGGGGTGCGGGCCTGCCGCAGCCCCCTGATGCGGGACCGCTCGAATGGGCACTGATCGTGCTGGCGCTGCTCTCCTTCGGCGTCGTGGCGGTGGCGCAGGCACTGTTCCCGCTGTGGGCCCACCACCCGGCCACGGCCGGCCTGCGCGTCCACCTCGCCAACGGCCTCTACCTCAATGCGCTGCTCGACCGGGCGACCGGCGGCTTCCGCACCTCCCGCACCGCCTGACCGACCACAGGAGACCACCATGTTCATGATGCATCCGAATCTCGCGCCGGCCCGGGTCAATGGCCTAGTGAAGGCGGCGGAAGACGGGGCGCGGGCCATTCCGCCCGCCTTCCCGCTCACCGCCACGGTGGCGGTGAATCCCTTCCTCGGCCAGACCGGCAAGGACCTCGCCACCACCGCCGCATTGCTGGCGCGGGTTGCGGGTATCCGCATCACCCAGGAACGCAGCGGCTATGCCGCGAAGCTGCGCGCCGGAGAGATCACCGATGACGATCTCGCTGCGGCGCTGGCGGCCTGCGTCTCGCCGCTGAAGCCGCGGGACCTGGCCGCACTCAAGGCGCTAGTCGCGCAGGAGCGGGCCAGCCCGCAGGCACTGCCAACCATCGCCGAGCTGGCCGCCCGCGCCGATGGCACCGACTGGCCGGGCGTCGTGGCGCGCGCCCTCGGCCTGTGGGCGGCGGGACACTTCGACCGTGGCCAGGCGCTGTGGTCGCCCGCGCCGGGGCGCAGCACCTATGATGCCTGGCGGGCCTGGGCGGTCCATGACCTGACGCCGGAGATTGCCGGCCTCACGGGCTTCTGCACCCATGTCGCGGAAGCACCGGACACCGCCGAGCGCGCCATTCTCCGCGCGTCCGAGAGCCTCGGCCTCAGCGAGGCAGCGGCGGGCACGGCCTTCCACCGCCTGCTGGTCGACCTCGGCGGCTGGGCGCAGCATGCGCGCTGGCTGCTGTGGGAGGCGGAGCTGAAGGGCGGCACCGACACGACGCTCACCGACCTTCTCGCCATACGCCTGATCTGGGAGGAGGCGCTGCTCGCGCACCGGCCCTACCTCGCCGGCACCTGGCAGCAGGTGGTGGAAGCGCATGCAGCGCCCGTCATGGCGTCCGCCGATGACGTGGCCGACGTGATCCTGCAGGATGCGGCGGAGCGGGCACGGCAGCGCCGTCTCGCCGTGAAGCTGGTGAGCGACGCGCCGCAGCGCAGCCGGCCCAGCCTGCAGGCGGCCTTCTGCATCGACGTGCGCTCCGAGGTGTTCCGCCGCGCCCTTGAGAGCCTTGATCCCGGCATCGAGACGATCGGCTTCGCCGGCTTTTTCGGCCTGCCGGTGGCGCACCGGCCGCATGGCACGGAGATGACCGAGGCGCATCTGCCCGTGCTGCTCAATCCGGTGCTCACCTCCACCGGGCACGGGAGTGCCGCGGCCGAGGCCGAAGCGCGCATCGCGGCGCGCACGGTGCGGGCCTGGGGCCGTTTCCGGCAGGCGGCCGTTTCGTCCTTCGCCTTCGTCGAAGCGGCGGGCCCCGCCTATGCGATCAAGCTGGTCAAGGACGCGCTGGGCTTGGTGCGCAACGGCGACAGGCCCGACATTGCGCCGCGCATCGAAGGCGGCATGACGGCGGAGGCGAAGGCCGCCACCGCCGCCGCGGTGCTGAAGGCGATGAGCCTCACCAGCGGCCATGCGCCGCTGGTCCTGCTCCTCGGCCATGGCGCGCATGTGACCAACAACCCCCATGAAAGCGCCTATCACTGCGGTGCCTGCGGTGGCCACACGGGCGAGGTCTCGGCGCGGCTGCTGGCGCAGCTGCTCAATGATCCGGAGACGCGCGCGGGCCTGGCGCAGTACGGTATCGCGCTGCCTGAGGACACGCTCTTCATCGCCGGACTGCACGACACCACCACCGACGCGGTGACGCTCTATGAGGACCACCTTCCGGCCATGCATTCGGCTCGGCTCACCGTGCCGCGCCAGCTTCTGGCCCGCGCAGCCAGGGCGGCGCGGGCCGAGCGGGCGCTGCGGTTGCCGGGAGCGACCGCTGCAACCATCATGCAGCGCGCGCTGAACTGGGCTGAAGTGCGGCCGGAGTGGGGCCTTGCCGGCTGCTCCGCCTTCATCGCCGCGCCACGCGGTGTGACGGCCGGGGCCGATCTCGGCGGGCGCAGCTTCCTGCACAGCTATGACTGGAAGGCCGACAGGGGCTTCGGCACGCTGGAACTCATCCTCACCGCGCCGGTCGTCGTCGCCAGCTGGATCAGCCTGCAGTACTACGGCTCGGCCGTGGCGCCTGACGTGTTTGGCGGCGGCAACAAGCTGATCCACAATGTGGTGGGCGGCATCGGCGTCCTGCAGGGCAATGGCGGCACGCTGCGCGCCGGGCTTCCCTGGCAGGCAGTCAGTGATGGCGAGCGGCTGGTGCACGAACCGCTCCGCCTGAGCGTGATGATCGAGGCGCCGGAGGACGCGATCGGTGCGGTTCTGGCGAAGCACCCGCAGGTGGCAGCGCTGTTCGACAATGGCTGGCTTCACCTGCTGGCGCTGGAGAATGGCGCAGTCCGCGCGCGGTACCTTGCCGGCGGCGCCTGGGAACGACCCGCCATCAGGCGTGAGGCCGCATGATCTATGGCGGCCTCACCGCGGCGCTCGCCACGCAGCATGGCAAGGAGCACGTCATCGCGCCGGCCTTCGAGGCCATCACGGGCCTCTGTGTGCGGGTGCCGGCGGGCATCGACACCGATGCGCTGGGCACCTTCACCGGCGAGGTCCCGCGCCCCGGCACCATGCGCGAGGCAGCGCGGATGAAGGCCCGGCTCGGCATGCAGGCGACGGGGCTGCTTTTCGGCATCGCCAGCGAAGGCAGCTTCGGGCCGCATCCCGTCATGCCCTTCATGGCGCTTGCCCGCGAGCTGATGATCTTCATCGACGACATGCATGGCATCGAGGTGGTGGAGGAAGCGGCGTCCGAGGTCACCAACTTCGCCGCCATCGAGCTCGGCCCCGACGCCGATGTCGAAGGATTTCTCAAGCGTGTCGGGTTTCCGCGGCATGCGGTCGTGCTGCGCAGCGGAGAGACGGTCATCAAGGGAATCGACAGCCATGAACGGCTGAAGATGCTTCTGCTCAATGCCCGCTCGGCCGGCCGGCTCGAGACCGACATGCGCGCCCATGTGAATCCCACGCGCATGGCGGAGATCGGAAAGCTCGCCGTGAAACTCGCCACGCGGATGGCGACGACGTGCCCCGCCTGCGCTGCGCCCGGCTTCGGCGTGGTGCGCAGCGAGACAGGCCTTCCCTGTGCCGAATGTGGAACGCCGACGCTGCTGGTGCGCCGCATCGTGAGCGGTTGCGCGCTGTGCAGCCATGAAGCCCGCGCACCCCGCGCAGATGGCCGCACCGCGGCATCGCCCGCCGAATGCCCAGTCTGCAATCCGTGAGCTTGCGCCGGGCGCCATGCTACGGTTGCGCGCCCGGGCCGTTCGGAGCTAGGTCAGGCCACGGGCAGTGTGACTGCAGGGGAGGTGAGTTGTGAGCAATTATCCGCGTGACATGAAGGGCTATGGCCGTGCCATTCCGGACCCGAGATGGCCGGGTGGTGCCCATGTCGCCGTGCAGTTCGTGCTCAACTATGAGGAGGGCGGCGAGAACAACATCCTCCATGGCGACCAGGCGTCCGAGGCCTTTCTGTCGGAAATCGTGGGTGCGCAGCCCTGGCCGGGCATGCGGCACTGGAACATGGAGTCGATCTACGAATACGGCGCCCGCGCCGGCTTCTGGCGGCTGTGGCGCATGTTCACCGAACGCCAGGTTCCGCTCACCATCTATGGTGTCGCCACCGCCATGGCGCGTTCGCCCGAGCAGGTCCAGGCCATGCAGGAGGCCGGCTGGGAAATCGCCAGCCACGGGCTCAAGTGGGTCGAGCACAAGGACATGCCGGAGGACGAAGAGCGCCGCCAGATCGCCGAGGCGATCCGCCTGCACACGGAGGTGACGGGCGAACGCCCGCTCGGCTGGTATACCGGCCGCTGCTCGATGAACACTACGAAACTGGTGATGGAGGAGGGTGGCTTCCTCTACTCGTCCGACGATTATTCGGATGACCTGCCCTATTTCCTGAAGAAGGCGGATGGCGGCAAGCATCTGATCATCCCCTACACGCTCGATGCCAACGACATGCGCTTCGCCACGCCGCAGGGCTTCAACACGGGCGAGCACTTCTTCCAGTATCTCAAGGACAGCTTCGACTGCCTCTACGAGGAGGGCCGACGCGGCTCCCCGAAGATGATGTCGGTGGGGCTGCACTGCCGGCTCGTCGGCCGTCCCGGCCGGGCCGTGGGCCTCGCCAGGTTCATCGACTATGTGCTCGGCAAGGAGAAGGTTTGGATTCCACGCCGCATCGACATCGCCCGGCACTGGCACAAGACCTTCGGCTGACGTTCCGGGGGCGCCGCCGCAAGAGCGCTGGGTCTTCGTCACGAAATTCTATAAGCTCGGGGGCGCATGCTGGAACCGTCGTCACCTCTGCCTGGCCCGAACTCCCGCACGCTCGATGCCGCGCTGGTGGTGACGAGCGGGCTCATCTGGTCCGTCGTCTGGCTGGCCAACATGTACCTGCTGTCGGCGACCAGGTTTGCGCCGGGCATAGACCTCGTCTTCCTGCCGGCGGGTTTCCGGCTGCTCATCGTCATCGTCTTCGGGTTCTGGGGCGCGTTGGGAATCTTCCTCGCTGATCCCTTCATGTACATGATCGAATTCGGCGAGGTCAGCGTGGGCGCCATGTTGGTGAACGCGCTGATCTCGGGCTTCGCGCCCTACGTCACGGTCAGGGTATTCAGCCGGGTCGCGGGGATCGACGGGTCTCTGCTGCAGTTGAAGCCCATCCACCTGCCGCTCCTGGCGCTGGCCGTTTCCGTAGTGACGCCGCTGCTGTTCAACCTGCATTTCCTGCTTTCGGGCCGCGCGCAGCCAGAGGCGTTCCTGCTCAATTTCACGGCCATGATGACGGGAGATTTCCTCGGCTGCCTCCTGGTGTCGGTGATGGCGCGGTTTGGCCTTGCGGTGGGGCGGGCGGCCCTGTCCAGATGGCGTTGAACCCCCAGGCTGCGAAGCCGGTGCTCCGGGAACGCGACGTCAGGGCAAAGTTGGGGAAAATGACGCGGCATAGGTAGAAACTGCATTTCCCCGTGCCCTGCGCTTGAATATGAAACCTCCTGGTTGCAGTCGTGTGCCGCCTTTGGCCGTGCCGTGTCCCGTGTCGGGCGGGTCCGGTCGGGGCGCGCGGTCAGTGCGGGGGAATTCCGGTGCGCAGGGGTTTTGGTGTCATTCTTGCCGTTTTGATGCTTCTCTCGGCAGGCGCCGCCACCGTGCGCGCCGCTGGCGGCAATCCCGAGGGCGGCTACGCCGACATTACCGTCGACCGCTCGACACCGGAGAAGCATCTCGCCACCTTCCTCACTGCCGTCGACCGCACGGTGCTGCGCATGGAGGCGCGGGAGTGGGCGCGCGCCTATTACGATGCGTGGTTCTATCCTGAAATCACCCCGCAGCAGGCTGGCGAGATCGACCTGCTCAAGAAGGCAGTGCTCGACTCGATGGACCTTTCGGCGGTGCCCGAATGGCGGCGCGAGTCAGCGGGGCTCGAGACGGCCTTCATGCTGTGGGAGATCCTCAGGACCGAGGGCGTCACCAAGGATGCCGCGTTCCGGAAGCTGCGCGAGGGCCTGTGGGTGATCCCGGGCACCTATGTACAGGTCGGCACCCTCGACTCGGGCCTGCGCATGGGCGACGTGGTTTTTACGGCTGACATGGTGGCCAATGTTCCGTCGCTCTATGATGCGGTCGTGGGTACGCGAAACGCACCGGGCTTCAGCCCCTATCGCTACCTTACCGAAATGCCGGGCGGCCTCATGCCGCCGCGCTGGGCGGGCGTCACGCAGAAGCTGCCGGCATTCCTGCGCTGGGACATCGGCTCCAACACGGTGTTCCAGTGGCTCATCGCAGTTCTGATGCTGGCTATGGTTCTGGCCGTCCCGGCGGTGGTCGGCCGTATCTTCGCCAAGCGCGGCACGCGCTGGCTGGTGGAGGCCGTGACACTCGGCCCGCTGGCGCTCTATGCAACTGGCATCGTCGTCGACCAGGCGGGGCTCTCCGGCTTCGGCGCTACGATCATGACACTGATCTTCATGACGCTCTTCTACGGCGCGCTGATTGTCTGCGTGCTGATCGCCGGCGAGTGGGCCGGTAATTGGATTTCCCGCAGCCTTACCCGGTCCGACAAGACCTTCGACACCAGCATCGTGCATCTTGCCACCCGGATCGTGTCCGCCTCGGCGGCGCTCGGCATCGTCATCTACGGCATCAGCAAGGCGGGTGTTCCGGTCTATGGCATCATTGCCGGCTTCGGTGTCGGCGGCCTTGCGGTGGCGCTCGCCGCCAAGCCGACGCTGGAGAACATCCTCGCCGGCGTCATCCTGTTCCTCGACGGCTCGATCAAGGTGGGAGACAGCATCGACTCGAGCCCGCTTACCGGTACCATCGAGGACATCGGCATGCGGTCCACGCGCATCCGTGCCGAGGATGGATCGCTCATCACCGTCACCAACTCCGAACTCGCCGACAAGGTCATCCGCAATGTTTCACGCCGGGTGGCGCAGCCGCGGTCCGGAGGTAAGTCCGGTGAGCCTGCAGCCTGAACGTGCCTGACAATCCCGAGAGAAGAAGACGCAAGATAGATAACAAGACCGTCATCGCCGACTACACCGGCGCGATCAACGACAAGGCTGCCGATGCCATCTTCAAGTTCTTCGGCAGTGCCCGGCAGTCTCGCGACGCCTCGCTCCTGTCCTGCACCGACGAGGCCGAGGTAGACCGCATCCGCAAGGGCTTCCCCACCAAGATACGGGGCCTCAGCGAAACCGAGCGTGACAAGATCATCAAGTCGGTGTGCGAGCAGATGAAGGCGGATAAGACCAAGCACCGCATCACCTTCTGCTACCTGATGGCAGAAGCCAGCGGCAAGGTCAGCGCGCTTGCCTGATGACGGCGGGGGCCGGCCGCGCCGGCCCCTTCTCAGCTGTCCACCTTCACGTGGTAGAGTTGCCCGAAGAAGCCCACGAGCACCGCCGTGGACCAGCTCAGGCAGAACACGCCCGACAGCGAGATCATGGGCGCCAGCATCCGCCAGCGGTCATCGACGTTGACGCGGGTCAGGCCCAGTGAGGTGTAGTTTTCCAGCGAGTAGAAGATGCACTCGCGGTAAACGTCGAGCGCCCCGGCGAGATACATGAAGAGCCCCCATGCGAAATTCGTCAGCATGTGCAGTGCGAAGAGGAGCATCATCGCCGACAGGATGATCATCACCGTCTGGTGATAGCGCAGCTTGTGCACGGTGGCCGGACTGAAATTCTTGCGGAACAGCCGGATCGACAGGTGAAGGCCCATCAGGTGCAGGGCCACGATCACCATGAAGGCAAGAATGCAATACCCGAAGGATTCAAGAACAAGTGCGTCATAATCTGGCTGCATGGCCACTCCTTAAACCTTGACGCGCATGTTTGGAAGGGCGTGTCGAAATCCCGCGGTTGCCCATTGTCCTCCGCTGCAAAACCTGCCTTCCGAGTGCCAAGAGCACACCTGCCGCATCGAAGGCAGGTCCCGCGCCGCGGTCGATTTCACCGCGTCACCAGAGCCTGCGATCGGCCTGCGTGTCGCCCTGAAGGCGGCGTGGGAGGCATGACGGACCGGGTCCTTACTGTCGGGCGAAGGTGTCGGCATAGCGCTTGCGCAACTCCGCCTTCTGCACCTTGCCCATGGCGTTGCGCGGCAGTTCCGCCACCATGAAAATGCGCTTCGGCACCTTGAACTTCGCAAGGGATGCGGAGAGTACCGCGATGATGTCCGCTTCGGGGACGAGCGGACCCTTGGCCGTCACCACGGCCACCACGCCCTCGCCGAAATCCGGATGCGCCACGCCGATCACGGCGCTCTCGCCAATGCCATGCATGGCATCGAGCACCTCCTCGATCTCCTTCGGGTAGACGTTGAAACCGCCTGTGATGATGATGTCCTTGGCGCGGCCGACGATCGACACGCGGCCCTCCCCATCGATGGTGCCCACGTCGCCGGTGATGAACCAGTGGTCCGCGGTGAACTCCTCGCGCGTCTTCTCCGGCATGCGCCAGTAGCCCTTGAAGACATTGGGGCCCTTCACCTCGATGACGCCCGGCTGTTCGCCGCGGATGCGCACCGAGACGCCCGGCAATGCGAAGCCCACGCTGCCCGCCAGGCGCGCGCCGTCATAGGGATTCGAGGTGATCATGCCCGTCTCGGTCATGCCATAGCGCTCGAGGATGGCGTGGCCGGTGCGCGCCGAGAAGTCACGGTGCGTTTCGGCCAGCAAAGGGGCGGACCCCGAAATGAAGAGGCGCATGTTGCGGGCAGCCTCCGCCGTGAATCGCGGCTCCGACAGCAGCCGCGTGTAGAATGTCGGCACGCCCATCATCACCGTCGCGTCCGGCATTGCCGCGATCATCGCGTTGACGTCGAGTTTGCTGAACCAGATCATCGATGCGGCGGCGAGGAACGTGGTGTTCAGCGCCACGTAGAGCCCATGCACATGGAAGATGGGCAGGGCATGGAGCAGCGTGTCCGCGGACGTGATCCGCCAGAGTTCCACCAGTGTCGCCGCATTCGAGGACAGGTTCGCATGGGTGATCATCGCGCCCTTGGAGCGGCCGGTGGTGCCGGAGGTATACAGCAGCCCCGCAAGATCATCCGCCTCGCGTGCCACCGTGTCGTGCCGGTCGTCCATGGTCGCAGCCATGGTGGCGAGCGAGCCCTTGCCCTCGGCATCGAGGTTCACCACGGCGAAGACGCCCAGCCTGTCAGCCAGCGCGCGCATCTCCGCCTGCCGCGCCGGGTCGCAGACGATCAGCTTCGGCTGGGCATCCTCGACGAAGTAGGACACTTCCGCCGCCGTATAGGCCGTGTTGAGCGGCTGGTAGACCGCCCCCACCTTCAGCACCGCAAGATAGAGCAGCACATTGGCGATGGATTTTTCCACCTGCACCGTCACGCGGTCGCCCGGTTCGACGCCCAGCGCGTTGAGCGCGTTGGCATAGCGCGCTGCGCCGTGCGCGAGGTCGGCGAAGGTCAGCGACGCCGCGCCATCGGCGGAGCGGATGGCGACGCGCTGTGCATTGGCTTCGAATACGCCTTCGAAGCGGGCATAGAGATTGCCGCTCATGCCTCGATGAAAGCCTTCATGCGCTTCAGCGCTTCCGCCAGATCGGCCTCGCTCGCAGCATAGGACAGGCGCATGAAGCCCTTGCCGTTCTGGCCGAAGCTTTCGCCGAAGATCAGCGCCACATAGGCCCTGTCGAGCAGCTCGCGGGCCAGGTCGCGTGACTGCCAGCCGGTGCCGGTGATGTTGGGGAAGGCATAGAAGGCACCGCCGGGCACGCGGCAGGTGACGCCCTTGATGTCGTTCAGCCCCTTCACCACCATGTCGCGGCGCTTCTGGAAGCTCCTGCGGAAGCCCTCGATCTCGTCCATCGGGCCGGTGATTGCCGCGAGGCCGCCCATCTGTGTTGCGACCGAGGTGCAGGAGTGGTCGACCGTGATCAGCTTCTTCACGTAGTCGATCAGGTGCCTGGGCCAGATGCCGAAACCGAGCCGCCAGCCCGTCATGGCGAAGGTCTTGGACCAGCCATCGAGGATGATGGTGCGGTCCCTGAGTTCCGGGAAGGAGAGGAAGCTCACGAAGTCGACGCCGTCATAGACCTGGTGACTGTAAATCTCGTCCGACAGCACGGCGACGTTGGGGTGCTTCGCCAGCCCATGCGCCAGCTTGGTGATCTCCGTGCGCGAGACGACGCCGCCCGTGGGGTTGGCCGGCGAGTTGATGATGATGAGGCGGGTGGCCGGGGTGATGAGCGAGAGCACCTCTTCGGCATCGAAGCCGAAGTCCCTTTCCTCGCGGATCGGGTAGGGCACGGGCGTCGCGCCGCTCGAACGCGCCGCATCGCGATAGGGCGGAAAGCCCGGATCGGGGTAGAGGATCTCGGCACCCGGCCCGCCGAAGATCTGGCAGGCGAAGTAGAAGGTGACCTTGCCACCCGGCACGATCACCACTTCCTCCGCCGTCACCGGCACCTTGAAGCGGTTGCCGACGTATTGCGCGACGGCATCTCGCAGTGCGGGCAGGCCCTGCGGGCTCGTATAGCCATGGGGGCCATCGCGCACCGCCTTCTCGGCGGCTTCGAGAATGTGCTTCGGCGGCTGGAAATCCGGCTGTCCGATGCCGAGATTGATGACCGGGTGGCCCTGGGCGCGCAGCGCATTGGCGCGATCCATGACGGTGAAGGCGGTCTCTTCCTCGATGGCCGCCACGGCAGGATTGATCTTCAGCATTAGCTCACATCGTCGATTGCAGGGTCAAGCAGGTGGCTGACGTTCCGTCCGCCATGTCCTGTTTCTACGGCGCGGGCGAAGACCTCCGCAACGGAATCCGTCAGTTTCGAACTGCAACCCAGCCCTTCGGCCAGCTCGGCATAATAGCCGATGTCCTTCGCCGCGTTCGCAAGTGCGAAACGATAGCCGTCGAAATCGCCCTTGAGTGCAGGCTCCACCATCTTGCGCAGCACGCCGGAATTGCCCGAGCCGTTGAGCATCACCTCATAGAGGTCCTGCCAGTCGATCGTGGCCACGCGCGCCGCTCCGAAGGCCTCCGTCACCAGCGCCACCATGCCGGTGACGAGATAGTTGGAGATGAGCTTGGCCGTATGCCCCGCGCCCGGCGGGCCGAAATGCCGGATGGTGGTGGCAACGCTGCCGAGCAGGGGGCTGATGCGGGCGAAGGTCTCAGGAGTCGCCCCGCACAGCACGCCCAGCACGCCCTGTTCGGCCTGCTCCGGCCCACCGGTGAGCGGGACGTCGGCAAAGGCGACACCCAGCGCCTCCAGCTCATGCGCTAGCTTTTTTGTCGCGGCGGGTGCGGAGGTGCCGGAGTCCATGATGATCTGGCCCGCCCGCAGATGCGGCTTCAGCTGGCGGATCGTGTCCTCCACCACCTTCGAGGTGGTGACGCAGAGCAGGATCGCCTCCGCCTGCGCGATCTCGGCCAGCGTCGTCGCCTCTTCAGCGCCTTTCGCCACGAGGTCGTCGACCGGGGCGCGGTTGCGATGGGCGATCACCGTCACCTGGTGGCCATGTTTGAGCAGGTTGGCAGCCATGCCATGGCCCATCATCCCCGCCCCGATCAGGCCTACATGCATGCTTCACTCCTCAAAATGTCTTCTCCCGCGTCTTCAGCGGAAGAAGAAGGGACCCGTTGCGCCAGCAACGGGGAGATGAGGGGACACTGGCGCGATGCGTCCGTCCGCATTCCCTCACCTCCCCCAACTGCGTTGGGGCCCCTTCCTCTCCCGCCGTGCGGGAGAGGACGATAACCCCTGACATGCATGCTTGCCTCAATTCCGCGCCCTGCCTATGGTCCGCCCAAAATCATCGGAGTTCAGGGATCATCATGGCGCTGCACCGTAATTTCATCAATGGCGAATGGCTGGAAGGCAAGGGGGTGCGCGAGAACGTCAACCCGTCCGACCTCACCGACATCGTCGGCGAATATGCCCAGGCCGATGCGGCGCAAACCGAAGCCGCCATCGCCGCCGCCAAGGCTGCACAGCCCGGCTGGGCCGCCGCCACGCCGCAGGTTCGCGCCGACGTGCTGGAATTCATCGGCACCGAGCTTCTCGCCCGCAAGGACGAGATCGGCCGTCTGCTCTCGCGCGAGGAGGGCAAGCCGCTCGCCAACGGCATCGCCGAAACCATGCGTGCCGCGCAGATCTTCAAGTTCTTCGCCCAGGAGGCGCTGCGCGTCGAAGGCGTGGCGATTTCCTCGATCCGCCCCGGCGTCGACGTGACCATCACGCGTGAGGCGCTCGGCGTCGTCGGCCTCATTTGCCCGTGGAACTTCCCCATCGCCATTCCCGCCTGGAAGATGGCGCCGGCGCTGGCCTTCGGCAACGCGGTGGTGTTCAAGCCCGCCGACCTCGTGCCGGGCTCGGCCTGGGCGCTCGCCGAAATCATCTCGCGCTCCGGCATGCCGAAGGGCGTGTTCAACCTCGTCATGGGCCGCGGCTCGGTGGTGGGACAGACGCTGCTCGACTCGCGCGACGTGAATGCCATTTCCTTCACCGGTTCGGTGGAAACCGGCAGCAAGGTCGCCATGGCCTGTGCTGCGCGCGGCGCCAAGTTCCAGCTGGAGATGGGCGGCAAGAACCCGCTCGTCGTGCTCGACGATGCCAATCTGGATACGGCCGTTGCGGCGGCGCTCGACGGCGCCTTCTACCAGACCGGCCAGCGCTGCACCGCGTCGTCGCGCCTCATCGTGCAGTCCAAGGTTCACGATGCCTTCGTCGCGCGCATGGTCGACGGCATGAAGGCGCTGAAGGTCGACCACGCCTTGAAGGAGGGGACGGTGATCGGCCCTGTCGTCGACGAGAACCAGATGGCGCAGGACGAGCGCTACATCCAGATCGCGCGCGACGAGGGCGGCGAGCTGGCCTGGGGCGGCGAGCGCCTGAACCGCGACACCAAGGGCCACTATCTCAGCCCCGCGCTGTTCGTCGGCACCAAGAACGACATGCGCATCAACCGCGAAGAGGTCTTCGGCCCGGTCGCGTCCGTCATCAAGGTCGACAGCTATGACGAGGCGCTGAGCGTTGCCAATGACACGGCCTTCGGCCTGTCGTCGGGCATCATCACCACCTCGCTGAAATACGCGACCGACTTTCGCAAAAAGTCGGCGGCCGGCATGGTGATGGTGAACCTCGCCACGGCGGGTGTGGATTATCACGTGCCCTTCGGCGGCCGGAAGGGCTCGAGCTATGGCGCGCGCGAGCAGGGCCGCCATGCGGTCGATTTCTACACCGCGATCAAGACGGCCTATACGCTGGCCTGAGGCTCACGCTTTGGCGGGGGTCCTCAGGGCCTTCGCCTCGCCGGCGAAGACGAAGAGCCCGCTCGCCACGACGATGGCCGCCCCCACCAGCGTCCACAGGTCCGGGACGTCACCGAAGACGAAGAACCCGACGGCGATCATCCACACGATCTGGGTGTACATGTAGGGTGCCAGCACACTGGCAGGTGCAAGCCGATGCGCTTGGATCAGCATGAAGTGGCCGATGGTTCCGGCCAGCCCCATGAAGGCGAGCATCAGCCACTGCAGGCCCTCCGGCGTTTTCCACACGAAGGGCAGCGGCGTTGCCGCCGCCGCGGCGCCCACGAGGCCCACATAGAACAGCGAGGTCTCCGCCCGGTCGCGCCCGCCCACCTTGCGCGTCACGATGTTGTAGATGGCACCGCACAGCGAAGCCATGACGGACAGCAGCATGGCCCAGTGGAACGACCCCGTGCCCGGCCGCATGATGACCAGCACGCCGAGAAAGCCGATGGCCACCGCGATCCAGCGGCGCAAGCCCACCTTCTCGCCGAGGATCGGCACCGACAGCGCGCAGACCCACAGCGGGATCGAGAAGAAGATCGCCGCCGTCTGGGCGAGCTGCAGGTACATGATGGCGGTGAAGTTGAGCACGGTCGAAGCCATCAGAAGCAACCCGCGCAGCACCTGAAGCTTCGGATAGCTCGTCACCATCAGCGCGGCATCGCCCTTGCGCAGGATGACCGCGAGCGACAGGCCCAGAGCCACGACATAGCGGCCGAACACCGCCACGACGGGCGGCAGGTCCTGCACCAGGTGCTTGGCGGTGGCATCGAGCAGCGTGAAGAAGACCATGGCGGTCACCATCAGCAGGATGCCTGTCAGGCGGGGGCTCATGGGGCGCACTTAGCGCGGCGGGACGGTCCGTGCATCCCTCATGAAGGGGAAGCGCCCTGCGCATTGTGCATGTCGTTAGATTCACCTTCGCCGGGCTTGACCCGGCGACCCTTTGCCAGCCGCATAAAGGATGCCCAAGTCGAGCCCGCGCAAGGTGAAGCTCCGGGTGAATTGCGCGGCGGTCTTAAGCCAGCGCGATTCCGTGCTCCTGGAAGCTCCTGCGGGCCGCCGCCGCCGAGCCGTCGAGGTCGATCGACCGGCAGGCCGCCTCGATCACTTCGGTCTCGAAGCCCAGCCGCCGCGCATCCTCGGCCGAGAAGCGCACGCAATAGTCGAAGGCGAGGCCCACGCACACGACCTTCTCGAAGCCGCGCTCCTTCAGGTAGCCGCCGAGGCCGGTGGGCGTCTTGCGGTCATTCTCGAAGAAGGCGGAATAGCTGTCGATCTCTTCCCGGAAGCCCTTGCGCAAGATGAGCTCGGCGTTGACGCGCAGGTCCTTGTGGAACTCCGCGCCGTGGGTGCCCTGCACGCAATGGTCCGGCCACAGCGTCTGGTGGCCGTAATGCATCATGGCGATCTCGAAGGGGTTCTTGGCGGGGTGCTGGGCGGCGAAGGACTTATGCTCGGCCGGGTGCCAGTCCTGCGTCAGCACCACGTGCCGGAAGCCGTGGGCGATGCGGTTGATGAGCGGCACCACCTCGTCGCCGCCGGGCACGGCAAGCTTGCCACCGGGGCAGAAGTCGTTCTGGACGTCGATGACCAGCAGAACGTCGGTGTCTTTCCACATGGCTTCACCTCATGTCGGCAATGGCGGCGGCACAGCCCTTGAACGCGGGAAACTTGTCGACGATCACATAGACCGGGATCGGCTTCATCACGAAGGCGAGCCGCCCCTTCTCTTCGAAGATGGACCTGAAGGGTCCGGATTTCAACTTCCCCACGATGGAGGGCGCGATGCCGCCCGCCAGATAGACGCCACCCTTGGCCTGCATGGTCATCGCCGCATCGCCTGCCACGCGGGCGAGCCAGACGATGAACTGGTCCAGCGTCTTCACCGCCGCCGGGTCGGTTCCGGCAAGTGCCGCCTGCAGCACCGCCTCCGGCGTCTCCAGAACAGGCGTCCCGGCTATCGCGCGATACATGCGCAGCAGACCGCCGCCGGTGATGGCATCCTCGGATTCGAACAGCACCCCGGGCTTCGACATCTTCTCGCGCCAGTCGAATTCCTCCTGGGTGACCACGGGCAGCGTGATGTGCCCCACCTCGCCCGGCAGCGCCATCCAGCCGCCCTGCGGCAGCGGCGCCAGCGTGGCCATGCCGAGGCCGGTGCCGGGGCCGAGCACGATCTTGACGGCCGGCTTCCGCGGCAGCTCGCCGCCGATCTGCACGACGTCCTCGCCGTCGAGGTGCGGCAGCGCCAGTGCGAGGGCCTCGAAGTCATTGAGCAGGCGGAAGGTCCGCGCGTCCGCCGCCTTGCGCAGCGACTCCCGCGTGAAGCTCCAGTTGCGGTTGGTGAGATGCACCGTCTCGCCCTCGACCGGGCCCGCGACCGCGATAGCCGCTCCGGCGAGGCCCGACACGCCCTTTGCCTTCACATAGGCGGCGATCGAGTCCTCCAGCGAGGCGAAATTGTCGTTCTTCTGGACGGCAACCTCGGCCACCCGCGTGGTTCCGGGCGCGACCAGCCCGAAGCGCGAGTTGGTGCCTCCGATATCGCCGACAAGTGCCAGTTCCGTCATGGCTTTTCCCCCGGCCCCTCAACTGCCACGGAAGGCGATTTTCGGCAAGCTTTACCCTGCCCCAAAAGCCGTCTAGGAAGCGCCCAACCCTTCAATTTCTCAGGTTTCCCGTGACCAACCCGCTCGAACAGGAAGTGGCGCGCCGGCGCACCTTCGCCATCATCTCCCACCCGGACGCCGGCAAGACCACGCTGACCGAAAAGCTGCTGCTGTTCGGCGGCGCCATCCAGCTTGCCGGCCAGGTCCGCGCCAAGGGCGACCGCCGCCGCACCCGCTCCGACTGGATGTCGATCGAGCGCGCCCGCGGCATCTCGGTCGTCACCTCGGTGATGACCTTCGAATATGAGGGCACGGTCTTCAACCTGCTCGACACGCCGGGCCACGAGGACTTCTCGGAAGACACCTACCGCACGCTCACCGCGGTCGATGCCGCCGTCATGGTGATCGACGCCGCCAAGGGCATCGAGGCCCGCACGCGCAAGCTGTTCGAGATCTGCCGCCTGCGCGACATCCCGATCATCACCTTCGTCAACAAGATGGACCGCGAGGCGCGCGACCCGCTGGACCTGCTCGACGAGATCGAGAAGGGCCTCGCATTGTCGGTTGCCCCCATGGTCTGGCCCATCGGCCAGGGCAAGGACTTCGCTGGCACCTATGACCTGAACTCCCCGCGCGTCCGCCGCATCGAGCAAGACCCGGAAGGCGTTCCGGTCTCCGGCCCAGACGATCCGCTGATCCCCACGCTGGTGAAGCCCGACACCTTCGCCAAGTGGCGCGACGAAATCGACCTGGTGAAGGACCTTTGCACCAGCTTCGACAAGCAGGCCTTCCTCGAAGGACATCTCTCGCCCGTCTATTTCGGCTCGGCGCTGAAGAACTTCGGCGTGCGCGACCTGCTTGAGGCCCTCATCGCCTATGCCCCGCCGCCGCGCGACCAGCAGGCCGCGGGCCGGGTGGTTCACGCCACCGAGCCGAAGATGACCGGCATCGTCTTCAAGATCCAGGCCAACATGGACCCGAACCACCGGGACCGCATCGCCTTCATGCGGCTGGCGTCGGGCAAACTCACGCGCGGCATGAAGGCCAAGCTCGTGCGCACCGGCAAGACGGTGGCGCTCAACGCGCCGCAGTTCTTCTTCGCGCAGGACCGTTCGATTGCTGACGAAGCCTTCGCGGGCGACGTCGTCGGCATCCCGAACCACGGCCTCCTTCGCATCGGCGACACGCTGACCGAAGGCGAGGACGTGGTCTTCACCGGCGTCCCCAGCTTCGCGCCGGAAATCCTCCGCCGCGTCAAATTGGGCGACCCGATGAAAGCCAAGAAGCTGCGCGAAGCCCTGCAGCAGCTGGCGGAGGAAGGTGTGGTGCAGCTCTTCATCCCGGCCGATGGCTCTCCGGCAATCGTCGGCGTCGTCGGTGCGCTGCAGCTCGACGTGCTGGCCGACCGGCTGGCCAACGAGTATGGCGTGCCCGCCAGCTTCGAGCCGGCACGCTACGAGGTGATGCGCTGGATTTCCTGCGACGACCCGAAGAAGCTCGACGAGTTCATTACCAACAACCGCTTCTCCATCGCCCATGACCTTGACGGTGACCCGGTCTTCATGGCGCAATCGGCCTTCAACCTGAACTACACGCTCGAGCGCGCGCCGGAGATCCGCACGACCGAGATCAAGGAGATGCACAAGCCGCAATGACCGCGCTGGCCGCCCAGTACCTGCCCGTGGGCTTCGGTGCCGCGCATGCCGCGGCCATCGCGCTGATCCTGGCGCTCTGGGGCTTCTACACGCCGATTCTCCGGCTCCTCGGCCGCGGCTCGCTCAACTCGCAGCTCCATGCCGTGCGGCTGCGCTGGTTCGAGGTGCACCAGGGCACGGACCGCGAGCATCGCGTCTTCGACGCCATCATGCTCGGCCATATCTCGAACTCGATTTCCTATTTCGGATCGGGCACGCTTCTCGTGCTGGCGGGCCTCGTCGGCGCGCTGGCCAATGTCAACAGCGTGTTCCTGCTGACGCGCGGTCTCGCCTTCGTCGATCACGGCATGTCGCTGGAGCTTTTCACCCTCTGCGTCTTCCTGCTCGCGTCGATCCTGGCGCAGTGCTTCTTCTCCTTCACCTATGCGCTGCGCAAGATGGCCTATACCTTCGCCATGCTGGGCGGGTTGCAGGCCACCAAGGCGGACACGCCGCAGGCCCGCATCATGGGCGAGCAGTCCGCCGTGGTGCTGACGGAGGCGGTGCGCTCCATCAACACCGGCATCCGCGGCTATTATTACGCGGTGGCCGCAATGTTTCTCTTCGCAGGCCCGTGGATATGCATCGCCGCGACGCTGGCGATCACGGCGCTGCTCTATTATCGCCAGCTGTTCTCGCCGACGGCGGTGGCGATCGCGAAATATGTCGACGTGCTGAAAGGCGTGAAGGGTTAGGCACTTTTCCCCTCCCCCTTGTGGGGAGGGGGTCTTCAGCCCTTCAGTGCCGCCGCCTCGGCAGCGAGCTTTTCGATCCCCGCCCAGTCCTTCGCCTCGACCAGCTTCTTCGGTGCCATCCAAGAGCCGCCGATCGTGATGACGTTGGGGAGCTTGAGATAGGCGACCGCCTTCTCCGGCGTGATTCCGCCCGTCGGGCAGAAGCGGATCTGCGGCAGCGGCGAGGCCAGTGAAGAGAGATATGCCGTCCCGCCCGCGGGTTCGGCAGGGAAGAATTTCTGGATCGCATAGCCCCACTCGAGCAGCGCCATGCATTCGGACGCGGTCACGCCGCCGGGCAGGAGCGCGATGTCGTAATCCTCCGCCGCACCCAGCAGGCGCCCGGTCGATCCGGGCGACACCGCGAACTTGCAGCCTGCCCTGTCGCAGTCGCGCAGCTGCTCCGGCGTCAGCACCGTGCCAGCGCCGACAACGGCGCCCTCGACCTCGGCGATGATGGCGCGGATGCAGTCCATCGCCTTCGCGGTGCGCAGCGTGATCTCGAGGACCGGCAAGCCGCCCTTCACCAGCGCGCGCGCCAGCGGCACGGCGTCCTCGACATTCTCGATCACCATCACCGGCACCACCGGTGCCAGCGCCAGCGCCTCGACGAGGCCCTTCTGGTATTGCTTCGTCATCATACGACCTCGAAAATCGATGCGCCCTGATCGGCGCGGCCGGCATTGCGGCGGAACATCTGGAACAGCTCGCGTCCGGTGCCCACGTCATTGGCGGCGAGATCGGCCTTCACCGGCTCGCGTGCCGAAAGGTCGGCCAGCACGTCGAGCGTGCCCGCATCGGCATCGAGGCGGATCATGTCGCCGTCCCGGATCCTGGCGATTGGCCCGCCGTCGACGGCCTCGGGCGTCAGGTGAATGGCGGCGGGCACCTTTCCGGATGCGCCCGACATGCGGCCGTCGGTGACAAGGGCCACCTTCAGCCCGCGCTCCTGCAGCACGGCGAGCGGCGGTGTGAGGCGGTGGAGTTCCGGCATGCCATTGGCCTTGGGGCCCTGGAAGCGCACGACGGCCACCACGTCGCTATTCAATTCGCCTGCCCTGAAGGCTGCCTGCAATTCTTCCTGCGAGTGGAAGACGCGGGCCGGCGCCTCGATCACGTGGCGGTCCGCCGGGATCGAGGAGGTCTTGATGACGGAGGTTCCGAGATTGCCGGTCAGCACGTTGAGGCCGCCCGTGAGCTGGAAGGGATCGCGCGCGCCGCGCAGCACCTTCTCGTCGGCAGACTGGTGCACAGCATCGGCATAGACGAGTTCGCCATCGGCACCGAGCTTCGCTTCCTTGGTATAGCCCGAGAGGCCGGTGCCCATGATGGTCTGAACGTCCTCGTGCAGAAGCCCGGCGCCCAGCAGTTCGCGGATCAGGAAGCCCATGCCGCCCGCCGCGTTGAAGTGGTTCACGTCGGCCTTGCCGTTGGGATAGACGCGCGCCATCAGCGGCACGGCCTTCGAGAGTTCGGCCAGGTCATTCCACGTCAGCGCAATGCCGGCCGCTGCCGCCATGGCGATCAAATGCATGGTGTGGTTGGTCGAGCCGCCGGTGGCCAGCAGGCCCACCACGCCGTTCACCACCGCCTTCTCGTCATAGATGCGGCCGATGGGCTGGTAATCATTACCGAGTGCGGTGATCGACAGCGCGCGCTTGGCGCTCTCGCGCGTGATCGCGTCGCGCAGCGGCGTGTTGGGGTTGACGAAGGTCGAGCCCGGCAAATGCAGGCCCATGATCTCCATCAGCATCTGGTTGGAATTGGCCGTGCCATAGAAGGTGCAGGTGCCCGGGCCGTGATAGGACAGCGCCTCGGCTTCCAGCAGCTGGTCGCGGCCCACCTTTCCTTCCGCATAGAGCTGGCGGATCTTCGCCTTCTCGTCATTCGGCAGCCCGCTGGTCATCGGGCCTGCGGGAATGAACACGGCGGGCAGGTGGCCGAAGGAGAGCGCGCCGATGATGAGGCCCGGCACGATCTTGTCGCAGACGCCGAGATAGACCGCCGCATCGAACATCTGGTGCGACAGCGCAACCGCCGTCGACAGTGCGATCACGTCGCGCGAGAACAGCGAAAGCTCCATGCCCGTCTCGCCTTGAGTCACGCCATCGCACATGGCGGGAACGCCGCCTGCCACCTGTGCGGTGCCGCCAACGGCGCGTGCCGCCTCGCGGATCATGTGCGGGTAGGTCTCGAAGGGCTGGTGGGCGGAGAGCATGTCGTTATAGGCGGTGACGATGGCGAGGTTCGGCGCATTGCCGTTGCGCAGCGCGTTCTTGTCATGCGGCCCGCAGGCGGCGAAGCCATGCGCGATGTTGGCGCAGCCCAGCGCCTTGCGCTTCGGCGTCAATGCAATGGCGGCGTCGATCTTCTCGAGGTAGCGGCGGCGCGGGTTGCGGCTCCTCTCGATGATCTTCTCGGTGACGGCGGAAATCGTTGCGTTCACGGCCATGGCTTCACCTTTGCGTCAAATCACGGGCACCAGTAGAGCGTCACGGGTGCTGCACTGCGCAGCACCGCGCGCACCGGCATGTCTTCCTCAGGTCCTGTGGCCAGCGCCTTCGCCAGCACCTGCTTCTTCTCGGCCCCTTCGATGTGGAGCGCAAGCCGCCCGGCGGATTCGAGCACAGGGAGCGTGAAGGTCAGCCGCGGCTCGCCCGCACCGGGTGCCGAGATGGCGATGAGGCGTTTCGGCGTTTCCGCGTCGATCGCTTCCGACAGCGTGTCGCCGCCGGGGAAGAAGCTTGCCGTGTGGCCATCGTTCCCCATGCCCAGCACGGCGACGTCGAAGGCCGGCAGCTTCGCGGCATCGGGGTTGTCGACGAGGGGCACGAAGCGCGCGGCGGCGGCTCTGTTCTGCAACAGATGCGCGCGCACCAGGCGGGCATTGGAGCGCTCGGAGCTCTCCGGCACCTGGCGCTCGTCGACCAGGGTCACGCTGACGCGCGACCACGGAATGTCGATCATCGACAGTTTCTCGAAGAACAGCTTCGGCGTCGTCCCGCCGGAGACGGCGAGTGTCGCACGGCCCTTGGCTTCGATGGCGCGGGCGAGTTCGTCGGCGACATCGCGGGCAAGCCCTTCGGCCAGCGCCTCGCGGGCCTCGAAAATGCGTTCGGCTTCAATCAACGTCCTGGTCCTCGTACCAGGTGCGGCCGTCGCGCTCGATCAGCGCCACGGCGGAAGAGGGGCCCCAGGTGCCTGCCGTATAAGGCTTCGGCAACTCGGAGGAGGCGGCCCAGGCATCGAGCACCGGGTCGATCCAGCCCCAGGCTTCTTCCACCTCGTCACGGCGCATGAACAGCGCCTGGTTGCCGCGCACCACATCCATGATGAGGCGCTCATAGGCATCCGGGTTCCTCACGTTGAAGGCATCCGCGAAGCTCATGTCCAGCGGCACGTTGGAGAGCCGCATGCCGCCCGGCCCCGGATCCTTGATCATCAGCCACAGCTTCACGCCCTCGTCGGGCTGCAGCCTTATGACGAGGCGGTTGGGCGCGATGGGCCCCGCCTGCCCGTCGAACACCGAATGCGGGATCGGCTTGAAGGTGACGACGATCTCGGAGACGCGCGTCGGCAGCCGCTTGCCGGTGCGGAGATAGAAGGGCACGCCCGCCCAGCGCCAGTTGGCGATCTCCGCCTTCAGCGCCACGAAGGTCTCTGTCTTGGATGTCGAGGAGCCCAGCTCCTCGAGGTAGCCCTTCACCGCCCCGCCATTGGCCGCACCGGCGCGATATTGCCCGCGCACGGTGACGTTGGGCACGGCGTCGGAGGTGATCGGCTTCAGCGCCTTCAGCACCTTCAGCTTCTCGTCGCGGAGCGCGTCCGCCTGGGTGGAGGTCGGCGGCTCCATGGCGACCAGACACAGGAGCTGCAGCATGTGGTTCTGCACCATGTCCCTGAGCGCGCCGGCGGTGTCGTAGTAGCCCGCACGGCCCTCGACGCCCAGCGTTTCGGCCACCGTGATCTGCACATGGTCGATGTGGCCCGAGTTCCACACCGGCTCGAACAGCGCATTGGCGAAGCGCAGCGCCATCAGGTTCTGCACCGTCTCCTTCCCGAGGTAATGGTCGATGCGGTAGATCTGCGGTTCCTTGAACACCTTGCCGATGGACTCGTTCAGCGCATGCGCCGAGGCGCCGGACTTGCCGAGCGGCTTCTCGATGACGACGCGGGTCTGCGGGGTGACGAGGTGGTAGGCGCCCAGCCGGTCGCAGATCGGCCCGAACAGGTCCGGCCCGACAGCGAGGTAGAAGACGCGGATGCGGTGCGACTCCGGCTTCAGGAGCTTGCCGAGCTCGGCCCAGCCTGCATCCTGTGCGGCATCCGCCGTCACGTAGCGCACCCGCTCGAGGAAACGGCCCATCACGTCGGCCGGGCGGTCGGCCTCGGCCACGTGGTCCTCGATGGCCTTTCTAGCAAAGGCCTGGAACTCCTCGTTCGTCATGGCCCGGCGCGAGCAGCCGATGATGCGCGATCCCGGCGGGATCTGGCCCTGCAGGTCGCGGTGGAACAGCGCGGGGAGGAGCTTGCGCTGGGAAAGGTCGCCCGTGGCGCCGAAGACCACGAGGTCGAACAGCTCCACCGGGATGATGCGCGGGGTCATAGGATGTCTTTCAACCGACTTTTGATGTGCGCCACTCAAATAGCGGCTTTCGATTACGAGTCAATGAAGGCGGCAATACGTCAGGGCAAGTGATTTATTGCAATTCCCCGTGAACTGGCGCATAGTTGCTGGAAAATCAGCAGTTTGGGAGGACGGCATGATCCTGTGTTGCGGCGAAGCGCTGATCGATTTCCTGCCCAGAAAAACGGCAGGCGGGGCTCCTGCCTATGAACCGGTCTGCGGCGGCTCGGTTTACAACACCGCCATTGCGCTGGGTCGGCTGGGCGTGCCGGTTGGGCTGTTCACCGGCCTGTCGACGGATTTCTTCGGCGACATGCTGCGGGACGGCCTCAAGGCCTCCAAGGTCAGCCTCGCCTTCATCAAGGACTGGGACAAGCCCTCGACGCTGGCCTTCGTCAAGCTCACCAAGGGCCACGCCCGCTATTCCTTCTTCGACGACAATTCGGCCGGCCGCATGCTGACCAAGCGCGACCTGCCGAAGCTGCCGAAGACCACGCAGGCGCTGCATTTCGGCTCCATCAGCCTGATCCCGGAGCCGGGCGGCGACACGCTGGAACAGCTGATGAAGCGCGAGGCCCGGAGCAAAGTCATCTGCCTCGACCCCAACATCCGCCCCGGCATGATCACGGACCGGAAGAAGCACATGGCCCGCCTCACCCGCATGATCGCCATGGCGGACATCGTGAAGGTCTCGGACGAGGACGTGGCCTGGATGACGGGGAAGGACGATGCTGCCGCCGCCGCGAAGAAATGGCTGAAGCTCGGCGCCAGGCTCGTCGTCGTGACGCGGGGGGCCAAGGGTGTCGAGGCCTTCACCGCGCAGGGCTTCATGACCATGGCCGCCCAGAAGGTGAAGGTCGCCGACACGGTGGGCGCCGGAGATACCTTCACCGCCGGGCTGCTGACGGCCCTTCGCGCCATGAAGCTGCTCGACAAGAAGAAGCTCACCGCCCTCAAGGCCGAGGACCTCGCCCTGGCACTGGGCTTCGCCGCCAAGGCCGCGGCGATCACCTGCTCGAGGCCGGGCGCCAACCCGCCATGGGCACGGGAGATGGTGTAGCAACCGCGCCGCCCGCTGCCTTTCCCCTCCCCCTTGTGGGGAGGGGTAGGGGTGG
>CAYYTH010000033.1:0-40042 GCA_964474665.1 uncultured Aestuariivirga sp. | reverse complement strand
GGTCGGCCCGGTCGAAGGCGCGGATATAGGCGTCCTGGGTGACGGTGCGGGCCATGACGGTCCGCCGCCGGGTCGAGATCTGGGCCATCGCCAGCCGGCCGCGGGGCTCGAGCGTCGGCAGGCTGAGCTGGGCCTCCGCCGCCTCGGCGGCGCGGATCGCCCCGTCGACGTCGCCGGTGGCGATGTCGTGGCCTTCCTGAACGGTGATTTCCTGCGTCTCGGTGTACCAGGCGAGCGCCTCGGCGGCCGCCTCGTCCTCGCTCTCGGCGACGAACACCTTGCCGTCCGGCCCGTACCATGCGGGAATCTGATGACCCCACCACAATTGTCGCGAAATGCACCAGGGCTGGATGTTGCGCATCCACTCGTAATAGGTCTTCTCCCAGTTCTTCGGCACGAAGCTGGTCTGGCCCTTCTCCACCGCGGCAATCGCAGGCTTGGCGAGTTCACCGGCATTCACATACCACTGCTCGGTGAGCCAAGGCTCGATGACGACGTCGGAGCGGTCGCCATGCGGCACCTGGTGGGTGTGCGGCTCGATCTTGTCGAGCAGCCCCTGCGCCTCGAACATTTCGACGATGCGCTTCCTGGCCTCGAAACGGTCGAGCCCATGCAGCGCCATGGTCTCGGCCGGAACGTCGGCCCCCTCCAGGAAGTCGGCATTGCCGTCGAGCGTAATCTTGCCGAACTGGTCCAGCACGTTGATCTGGCGGAGGTCGTTGCGCTTGCCCACGTCGAAGTCGTTAAAGTCATGCGCCGGCGTGATCTTCACCGCACCCGTACCCTTCTCCGGGTCGGCATAATCATCCCCGACGATCGGGATCAGGCGGCCGACGAGCGGCAGCTTCACCATCTTCCCGATCAGGTGCTTCAGCTTCTCGTTTTCGGGGTGGACGGCAACGCCGGAGTCGCCCAGCATCGTCTCGGGCCGTGTGGTGGCGACCACGATGAATTCATCGCTGCCCTCGATCGGGTAGCGCAGGTGCCAGAGATTGCCCTTCACCTCCTTCTGCACGACTTCGAGGTCCGAGATCGCCGTCAGCAACTTCGGGTCCCAGTTCACAAGGCGCTTGTCCTTGTAGATCAGGCCTTCCTTGTAGAGCTGCACGAAAACCTTGAGCACGGCCTTGGACAGGCCCTCGTCCATGGTGAAGCGCTCGCGCGACCAGTCGCAGGAGGCGCCCAGCCGGCGCAGCTGGCGCGAAATGGTGCCGCCCGACTCTTCCTTCCAGGCCCACACGCGCTCGAGGAAGGCCTCGCGGCCCATGGCGCGGCGGTCGGTCTTGTTTTCCTTCTGCAGAAGGCGCTCGACCACCATCTGGGTGGCGATGCCCGCATGGTCGGTGCCCGGCTGCCACAGCACGTCCTTGCCGCGCATGCGCTCGAAGCGGACGAGGATGTCCTGGATGGTGTTGTTCAGCGCGTGCCCCATGTGCAGCGAGCCCGTCACGTTGGGCGGCGGAATCACGATGGTGAAGGGCTCCGCCTTGGGCTTGCCCCCCGGCTTGAAGAAGCCGCGCTCCTCCCATTCGGCATAGAGCCTTGCTTCCATTTCGGCGGGCGTGAAGGTCTTCTCGAGCATGATCAAGTCCGGGCAAGCGGGGTGATTGGATGGAGCGCCTTAAACACCAGCCCGAGGCCCCACGCAACGCTTGAGAAACGGATCAGATCAGCAGGTGAAAGGCCTTGCGCGGTGGCGACATGAAGGCGACGCCAAGCTCATTCAGCTTCCGCCAGGCTACCCGCACGTCACGCATCTCGCGCTCGGTCAGGAACACCAGCTGGAATGTATCGGGCAGTTGCGCCACCTGGTCACAGGACAGACGCGCCCCACCCGCCGACACATCGCGCATGACGCAGTCGAGCACCGAGCTGTTGCCATTGAAAACCGCCTTCACCCGCTTCAGCACCTTGCGGCGGGGATGGGCACGCCGCTCTTCCCAAGCACTGTAAGCAACCGTCATGAGACAGGCCCTCGTCCAAAGGTTGATGCAGGACTCTAAAACAATCTAAAATTGCGCGTAACTGAACGCTACGTCATTTTGGGGATGAATACAATTGAAAAGGGAATATTTGATGACGTCCCGGCGGTAATCACCGCCCGGTGCGGGCCACGCGCTCGATTTCCTCGCGCACCATGCGCTCGACCATGGCTGGCAGGTTTTCATCCAGCCACTGCTTCAGCATCACGCGGAGAAGTTCCCGCGTCACCTCTTCGACCGAACGCTCGTTCGTCGCGCGGGATAGAACCGAATCAGCGAGCTTGCCGAAGGCGGCATTGACCGCCTGGGCGGAGCTGCCGGACAACATCGCCGGCGTCTCGCTGCGCGCCACGGGGCGCATAGGCTGGGCCTCCGGGCGGGCCGGTACGGGGCGCCCTACCTCGGTTTCGATCACGCTTCCGCGCAGGCGCGGGGCGAGCGGCGGCGGCTCAAGCTCCCGCCAGCTGCGCCGCGGTGTCTCGTTCTGGAGGGCGGCAGCGAGGCTGGCCGCACGCTGCGCAGGCTCCACAGGCACTGCCGGAGCACCGCCACGGGCGCGCGAGATCTTCTCGCGCAGCTGCTGGATTTCGCGGGCGGCCTCGGCGAGTTCCTGGCCGACGCGCGGCTTGCTCTCGGTGGGCAAGGACAGCGACGGCGCAGCACGGCGCACCGTCGCGGCCGGCATGTCCTCGATGTCTTCGTGGATGGCCTTGCGGATTGATGCGAGGAGATCTTCCATACGCGGTTCTGCAGTCACGTCGCCCACCCTGAATCGGCTCACAAACCTTAACTCTTCAGAAAGGATTACGCGAGGCTTGCCGGCTTGTCGATACGCCCGCCACGCCTATTCAACGGTTTTGACGTCGGTGCCGATCCACTTGTTGCGGACACGCTTGTAGTTCGCGTCGGGATCGTAGATTGGAACCTCGAGGCCAATCTCGGAGGCCGTCAGATGGCCGATCGCGGCCAGCAGCTGATAGCCGCTCACCACCCGGTTCCGCTCGGCGGTCACCTGCAGCACCTGCGCCTGGACGAGGTCACGCTGCGCATCAAGCACGTCGAGCGTGGTGCGCGTTCCCGCCTGGTACTCGGCCTGCACGCCCTGCAGCGCCAGCTGCGCCGCACCGACCTGCGTGCGGGTGTTCTTGATGATCTGGGCGAGGCCCACATAGGCATTCCACGACGAGGCCACCGCCTGCCGCACCGCGCGTGCCACCTCGATGACCTGGATGCGGCTCTGGCTGGCCAGCTGCTTGGCCTGTCGGACCTGTGAATAGACGAAGCCAGACTCATAGAGCGGGATCGACAGCTGCGCGCCGACCTCCCAGGTCGTCACATTCTGATCGGTGTTGGAAAAATCAGGGTCAACGCGCGCACCGGACGCCACCACGTCGGCATTGGGCAACAAGTTGGAGAAGGCCACCTTGATGTCGCTGTTGCGCGCCGACTCGACATAGGCCTGCGCCAGCAGTTGCGGGTTGATCTCGCCCGCGGTGTCGAGTGCCGCCTTCAGCGACTTCGGCATCTTCACGACCTTGGGGTAGCTGAGCTTGCCCGGTTCATTGCCCACCACCTGAACATAGGACGCGACGGCGCGGGCCAGCTCGGTTTGCGAATTGACGAGGAAGCTCTGCGCCTCAGCAAGGCGCGCCTGTGCCTGGGCTACGTCGGTACGGGTGATCTCGCCGACCGCGAAGCGGTCCTTGGCAGCCTTCACCTGCGCCTGAAGGGCAGCCACGTCCTGCCGGCGCAGCGCCACGAACTGCCGTCCCGCATAGACGTCCATATAGGCCTGCACCACGTCGAACAGCACCTGCTGCTCGGTGCCAAGCAGGTTCTGCTTGCTGGCGTCGACACGTGCCTCCGCCGCCTTGGTGCTGTTGACAGTCCCGAAGCCGCGGAACACCGGCTGGTTCAGCTGGATCGCGACACCGCCATTGAGCTGGTCGTCTCCCTCGCGGACGATATCGCCGTCCTCGTCCACGCCGACCGGCTTGGAGCTGAAGGTCTGTGCGATATTGCCCGTCACCCCAACGGTCGGCCGCCATCCGGACAGCGCCTGCGGCACCAGTTCGTCGGTGGCGCGCTGCCCCGCGCGCGCCGCGTTCAGCGTCGGGTTGGTGACATAGGCCTTCTCCATGGCACCGAACAGCGTGTCGGCCGATGCCGGCACGGCCCCGGATCCGACAGCCAGAGAAAGCGCCAGCCCGCCGAGGAATGCCCGTGTCCACAAACGTGTCATCAAACCATCACTCCACATCTTCCTTGCCAGTCTCGCATGAGGCCGGCCGCGGCATGCCGCGATTTTCCCGCCTCAGAATACGAAGGCAGGCCGTTTCTTCTTCAGGCCCGGCAATTCCGAAACCGAAGCGTCGAACACCTGGCGCACCGCGACCGCGCCACCCGACCGGGAATAGACGCAAGCCTGGGCGATTTCCGTTTCTCCGACCACGCCCACGAGGCGCCCCCCATCGGCAAGCTGGTCGAGAAGCGCCTGCGGCACCTCCTCGGCACGGCCCTCAAGCAGGATCACGTCGAACGGCTGCGCGCCCGGCGCGCCAGCGGAAAGTGCCCCCTCGACGACCTTCACATTGGCATGCCCCTCGAGGTTCCGGCGCGCATGATGGACGAGTTGCGGATCGCTTTCCAGCGCCACAACCTCAGCGCCGATCTGGCTGACGACGGCAGCGCCATAGCCGGTTCCCGCGCCGACCAGCAGCACCTTGTCGGTGGGCTTGATGGCCGCATGCTGCAGCATGCGGGCAAAGGCCATCACCTCGATCAGGGCACGATGGCCATGGGCATCCAGCGGAACATCCTCGTCCATGTAAGCCACGTCGCGGCGGCTCTCCGGAACGAAATGCTCGCGCGGAACAGTTTCGATCGCCGCAATGATGCGCCGGTCAGTGATCCCGTTGGGACGGACCTGCGATTCGACCATGTTGAGACGGGCGACGCTGAAATCGATCATATTTTCCTGGAACCTGGCACAGTCACGAATGAACGCTCTTTGTGTAGCGAAGGACGTCCGATAAGTCCATCCGGCGGTGTGGAAATGCACTGTTTCGCACATCACTTTCACGCGCAGAGGACGACGGCATCGATTGCCGCATGACCAAGGCCCGGTGCCGCGCGGCCAACTCACATTGGCCCTTGTCACCGCCCGGCCTCCGTGCCATACAAGGCCACCACTCAAGACGTAAGTCATTGAAATACAAGAGGGCCTCGTGGCGGAGTGGTTACGCAGAGGACTGCAAATCCTTGCACCCCGGTTCGATTCCGGGCGAGGCCTCCACTCTCCCTCAACGCATTACGGGCAGAGACAAAACACCAGCGGCCCACTGAGCGCATGCATCGGTACGGTCCTTGGCGAACCGTCAATAGAGTGTTACACTTCTTTGTATGGACAAGTTGACACCCCTCCTTGACCGCGCACCCACACCGGAGGCCATCCGGCAGCTTCGCCCCGCCGATTTGCCACGCCTGGCGACGGAACTGCGCAACGAGGTGATCTCGGCAGCTGCCGAAACGGGCGGCCACTTCGGCGGCGGCTTGGGCGTGGTCGAACTGACGGTGGCTCTCCACTACGTCTTCGACACCCCGCGCGACAAGTTGATCTGGGATGTCAGCCATCAGGCCTATCCTCATAAAATCCTTACAGGAAGGCGCGAACGTATTCGGTCCATCCGGCAGCGGGGCGGACTCTACGGCTTCACCAAGCGCGACGAGAGCGACTTCGATCCCTTCGGCGCGGCGCACAGCTCGACCTCGATCTCGGCCGGCCTCGGCATGGCCCTGGCGCGTGACCTGACTGGCGGCGACAACCATGTGATCGCCGTGATCGGCGACGGCGCCATCACCGGGGGCATGGCATGGGAGGCGATGAACCACGCCGGCAGCCTGAAGAGCCGACTCGTCGTCATCCTCAACGACAACGGCATGTCGATCGCCCCCGCGGTCGGTGCGCTCGAGGGGCATCTGGCGCAACTTCGCAAGGGCAGGCTCCCCAGCGTGTTCGAAGGCCTGGGCTTCCGCCACGAAGGGCCCGTCGACGGCCATGACATGAAAGCCCTGCTCGCCACGCTACGACGCGCCCGCGACAGCGAGGAATCGGGGCCCATCCTCATTCACGTGGTCACCGAAAAGGGCCGCGGCCACCCCTTCCCCGGTCCCGACAGGGAGCGCTACCACGCGGTCCCGAAATTCGATCCCGTTACCTTCGAATTCAAGTCCGCCAAGGCCAATGCGCCGACCTTCACCCAGGTTTTCGCGTCGAGCCTGATCGCCGCCGCCGAGCGTGACCCGAAGCTCGTTGCCATCACCGCCGCCATGCCCTCCGGCACGGGCCTCGACATCTTTGCCGAGCGCTTTCCCAACCGCACCTTCGACGTCGGCATCGCCGAACAGCACGCGGTGACCATGGCCGCGGGCCTCGCCGCCGAGGGCATGACCCCGGTCTGCGCCATCTACTCCACTTTCCTTCAGCGCGGTTTCGACCAGGTGGTGCATGACGTGGCTCTCCAGCGCCTGCCCGTGCGCTTCGCCATCGACCGCGCCGGCCTCGTCGGCCAGGACGGCGCCACCCATGCCGGGTCCTTCGACCTGGCCTACATGTCCATGCTGCCGGGCATGGTGGTCATGGCGCCAGCCGACGCCGGCGAACTCCGCCGCATGGTCGCCACCGCCATCGCTCATGACGAGGGCCCGATCGCCTTCCGCTATCCGCGTGGCGAGGCCGCGGGCACTGACGATCCGCTGGAACGCCGTCCGCTCGCCATCGGCCGCGGCCGCCTGCTGCGCGAGGGCACCGATGTCGCCATCCTGTCGCTGGGCGCCAGGCTCGATGCGGCAATGGCCGCTGCACAGGAACTCTCTGCGCTCGGCATCGAGGCCAGCGTGGCGGATGCCCGCTTCTGCAAGCCGCTCGATACCGAATTGGTGGAAGGTCTCGCGCGCCACCACCCGCTGCTCGTGACGGTGGAGGACGGTGCCATCGGCGGTTTCGCCACCCACGTTCTGCACCACCTTGCCACCGCTGACCTTCTGTCGAGAACACGCTTCCGCGCCTTCACCCTGCCGGACCGTTTCGTGGCCCATGGTTCGCCTGCCGAGCAATATGCCGAAGCCGGCCTTGATTCCCGCGCAATTGTCGCCGGAATCCGCGCCATCCTCCGGCCCTGAACGCATTTTTCGGTCGCCGGACAAAGGATTTTCGACTGTCGCCAGAAAGTGCTTTTCCCCGCCGAAACCGTCTGCTATAGCCGCGTCCGCATTCCCCGATAGCTCAGTTGGTAGAGCATTCGACTGTTAATCGAATGGTCCCTGGTTCGAGTCCAGGTCGGGGAGCCACCCTCTCTCGTAATGCGCTGGATCAGGTTTCGGTCGCTGCCTTGGGGCAGCGGACAACGAGGTCTTCGGTCATCAACTTGTTGCGGCGCGATGGCGTGAAGTCGCCGCGCACATGGGCAAGCCACAGGCTCACGTAGTTTCGAGGGTTCTCCCGGCAGAAGACCTCTGGCGCCAGCTGCCGCAGCCTGGGCAGACGGTTCCAGGGCACGTTCGGAAAGGTGTGGTGCTCGTGGTGATAGCCGGTGTTGAACAGGAACAGGTTCTGCAGCCGGTAGTCGGAGAAGGTCGGGTCCTTCTCGTCCATGCCCTCGTGCTCGCTCAGCGACTGGCCGAGGTTCGACACCCCCATCTTCCCGAGGAACAGCGACAGGGACCAGTTATGGTAGAGCCAGCCCAGGGGGCCGAAGGCCACGAACAGGAACAGGTTCACGCCCAGTGACACGGCGACGAACAGCAGGGTGAGATTCCGCGGCACCTTTCGCGCGCCGATGTGGCGGGCCTTGTCCTTCATCGTCCGCCCCGAGGCCTTCTCGTAGAGCGGCACCAGGATCTTGTCCGAAAAGATGAAGCCGAAAGGCAGAAGGTGAAACACCAGCGTCAGCGCCGTCAGCAGGTGCTGGGTGGCGGGATGGGCCGCCCGAATCGTGCGCCGGGCGTTGAAGCTGCAAATATCCTCGTGTTCGTAGTCGCGCTCATAATTGCCGAGGAAGGGATGGTGGCTCGTCACATGCTCGTACTGGTAGGTTAGCTGCTTGCCGAACGAGGCGAGGATCAGCTCCAGCCCGAGGTCGAAGGCCAGCTTGGGCCCGGCCTTGTGGAACACCAGCCGGTGTGCCGTCTCGTGCAGCAGGGCACCGGCCGAATGGATCACGAATTGCCCGAAAAAGAAGGCCGCCAGGAAGCACCACAGCAGGTTCGTCTGCCCCACCACCCAGGCCATGCCCCAGTGCAGCGAGAGAAGCACCGGAATCGCCAGTGCGGTCCACGGATTGGGGCCGGAAAGTGCGCGCGCATCCGGGTGGCGGCTCGTCACGTCCTTGCGCTGCACGTTGTGACGCAGCGCCTGCGTCGAGATATGTTCCATGACTCAAAACTCTCGCAGCATCGCCCGGGCTTTACAAGCCCCGCTGAATGACCGGCAGCGGGCAGCGTGCTCCCGCATGTGACACTTGTCCTCCGCGGTTCGGTGACAGAAGGCTTGATGAAACGCCAGCCGTGTCGGCCCAGGACGTCTGCAATCAGAGCTCAGTGTGCCCCACCCGAGAGAGCGGCGTCGCTGGCAGCCCAATCCCCCGAGCCGCGGACATCATCGACAAGCCGGGGCACTGACAGCCCCCTCCCCGCTGGACAGCCGGCGGTGTCAGCAAATGCGAAGTCCACCGCAGGATCCGGAGCAGTCCCCCGCAAATTCGCCGCAATCGGCTGGCGAATAGGAGATGCTTTTGTTATTTGTTATTCGTGATTTCAATACCTGCGCGATCCGCCGCCTTCTGCGGTCGTGCATGGGCTACGGCAAAACAGAAGGCTCGAAGGAGAATTCAGAATGAACCTCAAGGCTCTTACCCGCGTGGCCGTCATGGCCGCGGGCCTCGCTCTGGCGGCCTCGGCCGTCGGCGCTGCCGAACCGGCAAACCAGCATGTTCCGCTGCAGAAGACCATCGGCACGCCGATGAACCAGGGTCCCGTTCCCTCGCTCGGCGTCATCAACTCCGCCGGTGCCACGCTTGAGGGCAACAAGCTCACCCTCACCGGCGTATCCGGCAATGTCATCGTCTTCGCCGACCGCCCGGTGCGCGCCGCCGGCCATGAGTCGACCGATTTCTTCGTCTCGCGCTGGGCGGACGGCAACGACAGCTTCTCCAAGGACCCGCCGAACGCCACTGTCTCCGTCCTCGGCGGCGAAAAGGACGGCGTGACCGACGCGGTCGTCGTTCTCAAGAACCCGAAGCTCGACGCCGGCAACCTGGTGTTCGACGTCGACGTGCTTGAAGGCGACCTCAAGGGCGTCAAGGGCCCGGCGGCCGTGTTCATCGACTGGTTCGCGGCCGGCGGCGGTCATGGTGGATGGGCAGTCGGCGGCGGCGGCTGGCATGGTGGCTATCATGCCTGGTACGGCGCGCCTGTCGCGGCCGGTGTGGCGGCTGGTGCGGTTGCCGGCGCGGCCGTCGGTGCAGCGGTGGCGCATCCCTATTACGGCGCGCCCGCCTGCGGCTATTACCCCTATCCGCCCTGCTACTAAGCAAGACGGCCGACCATCAGGCGCCGGCACCCTGCCGGCGCCATTTTTGTCAGCCGATGCCTTGGCACAAGCCGGCAGGGGCTGTTATCACACCGTCACCGGCGCCGACTCATCAACGTCGCGGCGGCGTCCGGAACGGCAGAACCACCTCAAGGAGATGTCCTCAATGAACCTCACGGCACTGACCCGCATGGCGGTTGTGTCCGCCGGCCTCGTGCTCGCGGCGACCTTCGCCCACGCGGCTGAACCGGCCAACCCCCATGTTCCGCTGGCCAAGACCATCGGCAAGCCCAGCGCCCAGGCGCCCGTCCCGTCGCTCGGCGTCATCAACGCCAAGAGCGCGACGCTTGCCGACGGCAAGCTGGTGCTCGACGGCATCGCCGGCAACGTCATCGTCTTCGCCGACCGCCCCGTCCGTGCGGCCGGTCACGAAGACATGGACCTGTTCATCGCCCGCTGGGGCGATGGCAAGGACAGCTTCGCCAAGGACCCGCCGAATGCCACGATCTCCGTGCTCGGCGGCTCGGATGCCGGCGTCGCCGACGCGGTTGTCACCATCTCCAACCCGAAGCTCGACGGCGACAAGCTGACCTTCGACGCCAAGGTGCTGGAAGGCGACCTCAAGGGCATCAAGGGCCCCGCTGCGCTGTTCATCGACTGGTGGGCCGTTACCCCGGGCGGCTACGTCGTTCACGGCCACCACGGCTGGTACGGCTATCCGCCGGTCGTCTACGGCGCGCCCTACGCCCCGCCGCCGCCGCCCGCCTGCGGCTACTACCCCTATCCGCCCTGCTACTGAGCAGAGCTGACGGAACAGCGAAGGGCGCCGGGTCATCCGGCGCCCTTCGGCATTTCAGCTCAGGGATTCCACCGCCATTTGACGGAAACCGCTCGCTGGGGCATCACTAGGCGATGGATATCAAGCAAGACGTCATCGCCGCCATCGGCAACACACCGCTCATCAAGCTCCGCAAGGCTTCCGAGCTCACCGGCTGCACCATTCTCGGCAAGGCCGAGTTCATGAACCCCGGCCAGTCGGTCAAGGACCGCGCCGCGCTGTTCATCATCCGCGACGCCATCGCGCGCGGCGCGCTGAAGCCCGGCGGCACCATCGTCGAGGGAACGGCGGGCAATACCGGCATCGGCCTGACGGTCGTGGCCAATGCCATGGGCTTCCGCTCGGTGATCGTCATCCCCAACACCCAGGCCCAGGAGAAGAAGGACGCGCTGCGCCAATTGGGCGCGGAGCTCGTCGAGGTCCCGGCCGTTCCCTACAAGAACCCCAACAACTACGTGAAATATTCGGGCCGCCTCGCCAAGGCCATGGGGGCCGTCTGGGCGAACCAGTTCGACAATACCGCCAACCGCATGGCGCACATCGAGGGCACGGCGCCCGAAATCTGGCGCCAGACCGACGGCAAGGTCGATGCCTTCGTCTGCGCCGTGGGCTCGGGCGGCACGCTCGCCGGTGTGTCCATGGGCCTCAAGTCGATGAACCCCAACATCAAGATCGCGCTGGCCGACCCGATGGGCGCTGCCCTCTACAATTACTACAAGCACGGTGAACTGAAGGCCGAGGGCTCCTCCATCACCGAGGGCATCGGCCAGGGCCGCATCACGGCGAACCTCGAGGGTGCCATCGTCGACGACGCCTTCCAGATCCCGGATTCCGAGGCGATCCCGATCGCCTTCGACCTCCTGCAGCACGAGGGCCTGTGCATGGGCGGCTCGAGCGGTGTCAACGTCGCCGGCGCCATCCGCTTGGCGAAGCAGATGGGCCCGGGCCACACCATCGTGACCGTCCTCTGCGACTACGGCACGCGCTATGCGTCCAAGCTCTTCAACCCCGCCTTCCTGCGCGAGAAGAACCTGCCCGTGCCCGCCTGGCTCGAGAAGACGCCGGACGTGCCGAACGTCACCGAAGAGGTTCCGGCGTGAGCGCCACACTCCTGTTCCGTGACGACGCCTACCTGAAGGATTGCGAGGCCACCGTCACCGGCATCAGCGAGGGGGGCGGCATCCTGCTGGACCGCACGGTGTTCTACGCCACCGCCGGCGGCCAGCCGGGCGACAAGGGCAGCCTCGCCTGGGATGGCGGCGAGGCGGTGATCGCCACGACCGTGTATGACGCGGCAAAAAACGTGGTTCACGTTCCCGCCGAAGGCGCGACACTGCCCGGCGTCGGCGCAAAGGTGAAGCTCGCGCTCGACTGGGCCAACCGCTACCGCAATATGCGCGCCCACACGCTGATGCACCTGCTCTGCGCCTCGGTTCCCTTCCCCGTCACCGGCGGCGCCATCGGCGAGGATGGCGGCCGCATCGACTTCGATATTCCGGAAGGCCAGATCCCCGATAAGGCCGAATTGACCGCCACGCTCAACCGCCTGGTGACGGAAGACCATCCGGTTTCATTTCGCTGGATCACGGATGAGGAGATGGCGGCGAACCAGCACTTGATCCGCACCATGTCGGTGAAGCCGCCCATGGGCACGGGCCGCGTGCGCCTCGTCATGATCGGTGCGGACGGCAAGGTGGATCTCCAGCCCTGCGGCGGCACGCACCTCTCCTCCACCGGCCCCATCGGCCCCGTGGTCGTCGCCAAGATCGAGAACAAGGGCAAGATCAACCGCCGCATCAGGGTGGCCTTCCAATGAGCAACGACATCGTCACGACCGCATGGCTGGCCGATCATCTCGGCTCGCCCGACATCGCCATCATCGATGCCTCCTGGCACCTGCCCACCGCGCATCGTGACGCCAAGCGGGAATTCCTCGACACCCACATTCCCGGCGCGCAGTTCTTCGACATCGACGAATTGTCCGACACCGCGTCATCGCTGCCCCACATGCTGCCCAGTCCGGAAAAGTTCTCCTCGCGCATGCGCAAGATGGGCATCGGCGACGGCAAGCGCGTCATCGCCTATGATTCGGTCGGCCTGTTCTCCGCCGCCCGCGCCTGGTGGATGTTCAAGGTCTTCGGTCATGACGATGTCGCCGTGCTCGACGGCGGCCTCAAGAAGTGGCTGGCCGAGGGCCACGCCACCGAGGACGGCCCCGCCCTTCCCCGCCAGGAGCGCCACTTCACCGCCCGTTTCAAGGGCTCCATGGTCAAAGACATGAAGGAAGTCGCCGCGGCGCTGAAGTCAGGCTCGGCTCAACTCGCCGACGCCCGCTCCGCCACGCGCTTCCGCGGCGAGGAGGTGGAACCCCGCCCTCATGTCCGCGCCGGTCACATGCCGGGTGCGAGGAACGTCCATTACGCTAGTCTCCTCAATGCCGACGGCACGCTGAAATCATCTTCCGAGATCGAAACCGTCTTCAAGGCCGCGGGCGTCGACCTCACGAAGCCCGTCATCACCTCCTGCGGATCCGGGGTCACCGCGGCAATCCTGACACTCGGCCTCACCCTCACCGGCGCCCGCGACGACGCGCTCTATGACGGCTCCTGGACCGAGTGGGGCGGCACACCGGACGCGCCTGTGGCCACCGGCGCGTAAGCACACGCACTTACGCGTTACCACCATTTAGGCACGCCGAGAGAACCCTCATCCCCGTGGCAGTGGACCGTCGCGGCACACCGGCCTATATTTAAGTCCTCACTTAAATAAGGTCCGAACGGATGCCGCGTGCCAACACCATCTCCCGGACATTCGCCGCGCTCAGCGATCCCACCCGGCTGACCATCCTCGCCCGCCTCGCCAGGCACGGCGACATGACGGTGCAGGACATCGCCCAGCCCTTCGCCATGAGCCTCCCCGCGGTGTCGCAACATCTGAAGGTGCTGGAACAGGCCGGCCTCATTTCCCGCGGCCGCAACGGCCAGCAGCGGCCTTGCCGCCTCAAGCCGGAACGCCTCGCGGCAGCGCAGGCCTGGCTCGACAATACCCGTCACGCCTGCGAGACGCGCATCGAACGGAATCACCGAGCCGGATCGACGTCCTGACGATCGACCCGCCCCACCGCATCGAGATGGAGTACGGTTCCGGCGCGGTGGAATTGGGCTACCAGACGCTCGACAAGCTGGCGAGACATGTGGGCGGGGCGTGAGGAAAAGCCATAGACAATTCTTGAATGCCGTCATCCCGGCGAAGGCCGGGATCCAGCTACGGGGCGGTCCCGACTGCGCCTTGCCCGGCGCGATCGCGGCATGCGTGTCCAGTCACCCCAAAAGTCCGCGAAGGTGAAATCCGACACTTGTTGCGCGAAAGCTCGACCTCGGCCTTCGCCGGGGTGGCGGCATTACGCAAGCATCCTCACTGCGACACAGCCGCCGGCGCGGCAGTGCCCGGTTCCACATCCGCCGCGACAGTTTGCGTCTGCATGCGCTTCACCGCCCGCTTCCAGTCGGCCATCGTGCCATTGTAGATGTTGCGGTCGACCGCACCCGTAACACCGGGAACGCGCCCCGTCGTGGTGAACTGCCAGAACGACCAGTCGCGGCCAGGGTACTTCGCCTCGGGTTTCGCCGCCGTCGAGCGCAGCCAGAACTGGTACTCCGTGAAAGCCCCCTCGAGAACGTCGCGGTGAAACTTGGGGTCGGTGTAGATGATCGGGCGCCTGCCGGCATGCGCCTCCATGGCGGCGAGCATGACTTTGATCTTGGCTATGGCAGCTTTGCGGCTAATCTCGTGCGGGCAGGTCTTGGAATGGCCGTTCCACTCGACGTCGAGCACCGGCGGCAGCGTCCCCCCGACATTCGGCACGTTCTTCACGAACCACGCCGCCTGCTCGCTCGCCGGACTGCACCAATACATGACATGGTAGGCGCCACGCATGATGCCCGCCTTGCCCGCGCCGCGCCAATTGGCGCGAAACTTCGGGTCGAGGCGGTCTGTCCCCTCGGTCGCCTTGATGTAGGCGAAGTCGATGCCCGCGCGCTCCACCTTCCGCCAGTCGACCTCACCCTGGAAATAGGACACGTCGATCCCCTGCACAGGCATGGCATGGGCATCCGCGACACCCTCATGAGGCTTCTTGTCCGACAGCACGCCGGCCTGTGCATTTGAAGTGCCGACGCAGGCCCCGCCGGAACCGAGGGCCAGGGCCAGAATCATCATGCAAACGCGATGACGCGACATCGTTCCTACTCCTGGCAAAGGGCCCCTCATGCGTGGGGCCGCTCTCACATCGGCGGCGCGTAGAGCAGCCCGCCGGCATTCCACAGCGCGTTGATGCCACGGTTGATGGCCAGCGGTGTGGACGGGCCGAGGTTGCGGTCGAAGATCTCGCCGTAGTTCCCCACCGACTTGATGGTCCGGGCCGCCCAGTCTGCATCCAGCCCCATGCCGCCGCCGTCGGAGCCGGTGCCACCCAGCAGGCGCTGCACCGCAGCGTTCTTGGACTTGGCTTTCATCTCATCGACATTGGCCGCCGTGACGCCGAGTTCTTCGGCATTGATCAAGGCGTTCAGCGTCCAGCGCACGATGTTGAACCACTGCTCGTCGCCCTGCCGCACCGCGGGGCCCAGCGGCTCCTTGGAGATCACGTCCTGCAGCACCATGGCGGCGTCCGGATCCTTCAGCCGCAGGCGCACCGCATAGAGCGCCGACATGTCGGTGGTAAAGGTATCGCACTTGCCCTCGTCGAACGCCTTGACCAGGTCATCGAGCTTATCGAAGCGCACCGGCACGAAGGTCATGTCCTTCTCGCGGAAGAAGTCCTCGACGTTGCTCTCGGTCGTGGTGCCGGTCTGGAAGCAGATGGCGGCGCCCGAAAGCTGCAGCGCCGAGGTCACGCCCAGCAGCGTCTTCACGATGAAGCCCTGTCCGTCATGATAGGAAATACCGGGGAAGCGCAGCGGCATGGCCGTCTCGCGCTCCATGGTCCAGGTGGTGTTGCGCGCCAGCACGTCGACCTTGCCGGACTTCAGCGCCTCGAATCGCTCCTGCGCGGTGAGCGGCACATAGGTGACCTTCGCCGCATCGCCCAAGGCCGCCGCGGCGACGGCCCGGCAGAAGTCCACGTCGAAACCGGCATAGGTGCCGTCGGCGGCCTTGGCGCCGAAGCCCGCGAGGTTGGGGTTGACGCCGCAATTCAGCGTTCCGCGTGCCTTCACCTCATCCAGCGTTGCGGCCTGTGCCGCCGTCGCCAGGCCGAAGCAAAGCGCCGCCGCGGCGAAAAGAACTCTCATTCCGATTCCTCCATCCACGGGTGAAATCTAGCGCAGGATCTGGGCGAGGAACAGCCGGGTGCGCTCGTTGCGCGGATCGCCGAAAAAGGCCTCCGGCGCATTGCTCTCGACGATTTGCCCCTGGTCCATGAAGATCACCCGGTCCGCCACCTGGCGGGCGAAGCCCATTTCGTGGGTTACCACCAGCATCGTCATGCCTTCCGACGCCAGCGCCACCATGGTGTCGAGCACCTCCTTCACCATCTCGGGGTCGAGCGCCGAGGTGGGTTCGTCGAACAGCATGATCTTGGGCGTCATGCACAGGGCCCGGGCAATCGCCACGCGCTGCTGCTGCCCGCCCGACAGCTGGCCGGGGTATTTCTTCGCCTGCTCCGGGATGCGCACCCGCTCGAGGAACTTCATCGCCAGCGCTTCCGCCTCGCGCTTCGGCATCCTGCGCACCCAGATGGGGGCGAGCGTGCAGTTTTCGAGCACGGTCAGGTGCGGGAACAGGTTGAAGTGCTGGAACACCATGCCCACGTCACGGCGCACGTCCTCGATCGCCTTCACGTCGTCGTTGATCTCGACGCCGTCGACGATGATGCGCCCTTCCTGGTGCTGCTCCAGCCGGTTGATGCAGCGGATCAGCGTCGACTTGCCGGAGCCCGAAGGCCCGCAGATCACGATGCGTTCGCCCGGCGTCACGTCGAGGTTGATGTCGCGCAGCACGTGGAACTGCCCGAACCACTTGTTGACGCCGATGAACTGGACGGCCGGCCGCGCCATCAGCGCCTCCCCGCTCGTTCGAGCCGCCGCTCGGTGAACAGCGCATAGCGCGACATGGCGAAGCAGAAGGCGAAATAGACCAGCGCGGCCACGAAATACCCGGTGTTCGCCGTCTGCGGTGCGGCCCACTTCGAGTCCTGCAGGCCGGCATTGATGATGCCGAGGAAGTCGTAGATCGAAACCACCAGCACGAGCGTCGTGTCCTTGAACAATCCGATGAAGATCCCGACGATGTTGGGAATGGAAATGCGCAGTGCCTGCGGCAGCACGATCTTGCGCGTGGTCTGCCAGCGGCTGAGGCCCAGTGCAAGCCCCGCCTCCGTTTGCCCCTTCGCCACCGCCTGCAGGCCGCCCCGCACCGCCTCCGCCATGTAGGCGGACGCGAACAGCGACAGCCCGACGATGGCGCGCATCAGCTTGTCCAGCGTCACCCCGCCCGGCAGGAACAACGGCAGCATGACACTGGCCATGAACAGCACGGTCACCAGCGGAACGCCGCGCCAGAGTTCGATGAATGCAATCGATGCCGTGCGGACCACGGGCAGGTTCGACTGCCGTCCCAGCGCCAGCAGGATGCCCAGCGGCAGCGAGAACACGATGCCGGTCACCGCCACGACCAGCGTCACCATCAGCCCGCCCCAGCTCGAGGTCTCGACCTCCGGCAACCCGAACAGCCCGCCCGCCATCAGCTCGAAAGCGATGACCGGGTACGCGACAAGAAGGAACAGGGCGTTCCACTTCTTGGCGCCCACCGAGGGGATGAGCATCGGCACCAGTGCCGCAGCCCCGATGAGGAAGGCCAGCACCGGCCGCCAGCGTTCGGTGATGGGATAGAAGCCGAAAACCCATTGCGGGAATTTTTCCCACACGAAGGGCCAGCAGGCCCCGGCGTTCTCGACGGCGCAGGCCTCGCGGTCCACCCCCGTCCACACCCCGCGCAGCACGGCCCAGTCGAGGATGGACCAGGCGAGCCAGCCCAGCGCCAGCCCCAGCACCAGTGTGAGCAGACTGTTGCCGATGCCGGAGAAAAGGTTCTCACGGAGCCATCCCAGGGGCCCCGCCGTTCCCGCCGGTGGCGGCCGCAGTGGCGCGTCGCGATCACGCACATAGGCGAAGCTCATGCGCTCACCTCCCCACCAGCCGGTGGCGGGCATTGAACCAATTCATGAAAGCCGAGGTCAGCAGGCTGAGGCTGAGGTAGACCACCATCCAGATGATCACCACCTCGATCGCCTGCCCCGTCTGGCCGAGGATCGTGCCGCCCGTCGAAACCAGGTCAGGGTAGCCGATGGCCACCGCAAGCGAAGAGTTCTTTGTCAGGTTCAGGTACTGGCTGGTCAGCGGCGGGATGATCACCCGCAGCGCCTGGGGAAGCACAACCAGCCGCATGGCGAGGGAGGGCTTGAGGCCCAGCGCCGCCGCCGCCTCGCCCTGCCCCTTCGAGACCGCCATGATCCCGGCCCGCACGGCCTCCGCGATGAAGGCTGCCGTATAAATGGACAGGGCAAGGAGCAGCGCCATGAATTCAGGCACCAGCGTCATCCCGCCCTTGAAGCCGAAGTTGCTCCTCACCGGATGCTCGAAGCTCAGCGGCCAGCCCGCCGCGAGCAGCGCCAGCAATGGCAGTGCAACGAACAGCAGGGCCGACAGCAACCAGACCGGCATGCTCCGACCGGTTGCTTCGTGTTGCTTCCTGTTCCATCCGAAAAGCAACCAGGAAGCAACAATTGCAACACCAAAACCAACCCACATCAACCATGCGCCATCACCGAAAATGGGTGACGGCAGGGTCAGTCCCTTGTTGGAGAGCGACGCCGATCCGACGGTGATCGCATCGCGCGCCTGCGGCAGCGGCGTCAGCACCAGGCGGTACCAGATGAACAACTGCAGCAGCAGCGGCACGTTGCGGACGATCTCGATGTAGCCCGCCGCCATCTGCGCGGCGAGCCAGTTGCGCGACAGCCGCATCAGCCCGATTACGAGACCCAGCAGCGTGGCCAGCACGATGCCGATCGCGGAGACCGACAAGGTATTGAAAAACCCCACCAAAAGTGCGCGGGCGTAGGTGTCCTCGCCGCTGTAGGGAATGAGCGAGAACGATACCTCAAAGCCGGCCCTGCGCCACAGGAAGTCGAACCCCGAAACGATGTGCCGGCTCGCCATGTTGGCCGCGGTGTTGAGCGCGAGATCGTAGAACAGCGCAGCAAGCGCCAGCAGCAGCAGGCCCTGCATGGCAAAGCCACGCAGCCGCCCGCTGTTCCACCACGATCCGCCGCGCCGCCGCGCGCCCGCCTCGAGGCTCATGTTCCACTCACCCCGCATGCCAGAAATGCGAAACCCGGAGCCTTGCCCCGGGTTCCTAAGTCATTGGAATGGTTCAGCGAACCGGCGGCGCATACTGCAGGCCGCCATCCTTCCATAAGGCGTTCTTGCCGCGCTCGATCTTGAGCGGCGAGTCCTTGCCGACGTTGCGCTCGAAGATCTCGCCGTAATTGCCGACCTGCTTGATCGCAGCCTCGGCCCAGCCCTCGTCGAGGCCCATGCCGATGCCGAAGCCCGCGGCCTTGCCATCGGAGGAGGCGACGCCCAGCAGGCGCTGCACTTCCGGATTGGTCGAGGTCGCCTTCATCTCCTCGACATTCTTCGAGGTGAGGCCCAGTTCTTCGGCATTGACCAGCGCGAAGTAGACCCACTTCACGACGTTGAACCACGCATCGTCACCCTGCCGCACGACCGGGCCAAGTGGTTCTTTCGAAATGATTTCCGGCAACACGAGGTTATCGTCGGGCGTCGTCATCTTCAGCCGCTGCGCATAAAGGCCCGACTGGTCGGTCGAGTAGGAGTCGCAGCGCCCGTCCTGATAGGCGGCGATGGCCTCGTCGTTCTTCTCGAAGGTCAGGAGCTTGTACTCGAGCTTCTGGGACTTGAAGTAGTCGGCGATGTTGAGTTCCGTCGTGGTGCCGGACTGGGTGCAGATGGTGGCGCCAGACAGGTCGTTCACCGACTTCACGTTCGGGTTCTTCTTCGAATTCACGATGAAGCCCTGGCCATCGTAATACATGATGCCCGCGAACTTCAGGCCAAGCGACGTGTCGCGGCTCATTGTCCATGTGGTGTTGCGCGACAGAACGTCGATTTCACCCGACTGCAGCGCCGTGAAGCGCTCCTTGGCGGTGAGCGGCGTGAACTTCACCTTGGTGGCATCGCCCAGCACAGCGGCCGCGATGGCGCGGCAGAAGTCGACGTCCATGCCCGTCCAGTTATTCTGCGCGTCGGGCACCGAGAAGCCCATCAGGCCCTGGCTCACGCCGCACTGCACGAAGCCATGCTGACGCACGTCGTCCAGCGTCCCGGCCGATGCAGCCCCGGCCGCCGCCACGCTTGTCGCCGCACCGAAGATGAGGGTTATGAGCTTGTTCTTCATGGACATTCCTCTTTCTGGCCCGTGCAGGACAGGCACAACGAGTTTCATCATACTGCGGGCGATCGAGTCCCCCGGATGCTTACCAAAACAATCGGAAAACGGGTAGGAGGTCAAGGAGAAAGCACCCCGTCCACAGCAACCAGCAGGTCGTCCACGGCGCCAAAACCAGGCACCTCCGGTTTAGCCGGGCGGGCAATCATCAGCACGGGAATGCCGAGGTTCCGCGCTGCCTGCAGCTTGGCCTCGGTGGCGCTGCCGCCGGCGTTCTTGGTAACGAGATGGGTGATGGCATGCGACGTCATCAGGGCCGTCTCGCTGTCGACCGTGAATGGCGGCCTTTCACGCAACAAGGTCCAGTGTTCTGGGAGCGCTGCCGGTGGCGCCTCGATCATCCGCGCGACACCCGAGATGCCGGGCCGCGCAACGAACGGGTCCAGGTCCTTTCGCCCCGTCGTGAGCAGCACGTGGGCGCCAGCCGGAACTGCAGCCGCGGCCTCTGACGCGGAAGCGATGATCCTCCAATCGTCACCGGCCTGCGCACGCCACGCCGCGCGCTCGAAGCGCAGCAGCCGGACGCCGGTCTCGCGGCAGGCTTCGAAAGCCTGCGCCGACATCCGCGCCGCAAATGGATGTGTCGCATCAATGACGAGAGCTATCTCCCTGGATTCGATATAGGATTCTAGACCCGACACGCCCCCGAATCCGCCGATGCGAACCTCGCCTTCGGGCAGCAGCGGCTGCTCCGTGACACCGGCGAGCGACGTGACGACTTTGCGGCCTGCGGCGACCAGCGCATGGGCGATTTCGCGGGCATCCCGCGTGCCGCCAAGGATCAGGATGCGGTCACGCGGCATGGCCAATGATCTCACCCTGCCGGGACACGATGATCACGTCGGCCACGACCGGCGCATCCTTCAGCACGTCGCGCACCGTCGCGAGGCCGGCGCGTGCCACGCGGCCGGCAAGGTCGATGCCCTTGGCCATTTCCAGCACTTCCTGCGCGGTGTTTGCCGCCAGCACAGCGGTGCGCGGCAGCTCGGGGCATTGATCCGCCAGCCAGTCGAGATCGACCTGCGAGCGCCCGGAGTGAAGGTCGAGCGCCCCCTGCCCCAGCTTGCTGATCTTGCCGAAGCCGCCACCGATGGTGATGCGCTCGACCGGATGGGTGCGGAGATACTTCAACAGGCCACCGGCAAAGTCCCCCATATCCAGCATAGCTTCGAGCGGCAGTGTGTAGCGATTGCGAACAGCATCCTCCGAGGTGGACCCCGTGCAGCCCGCCACATGGCGAAGCCCCATGGCACGCGCCACGTCGATCCCGCGGTGGATGGAGGCGATCCAGGCGGCGCAGGAGAACGGGTTCACGATGCCGGTGGTGCCGAGGATCGACAGGCCGCCGACGATGCCGAGCCGCGGGTTCCATGTTCGGAGCGCGAGGGCCTCTCCGCCGGGGATGGAGATTTCGATCTCGGCGCCCGTTCCGCCGAGTTCGGCGATAACGTCCCGCATCATCTGGCGCGGCACGGGGTTGATGGCCGGTTCGCCCGGCGGGATCGGCAGGCCGGCTTTGGTGACCATGCCGACGCCCGGCCCGGCCGTGAAGCGGATGCCCTCGCCGCCCGGGCGCACTGTGGCAACCACCATGCAGCCGTGCGTCACGTCCGGGTCGTCGCCGGCGTCCTTGATGATTCCGGCGCGCGCCCAGCCCTCGCCCTTTTCCTCCAAAGCCAATGGAAAGGCGGGCGTTTCACCCTTCGGCAGCGTGATCGACACCGGATCCGGGAATTCTCCGGTCCGCAATGCCGCAAATGCCGCCTTCACTGCCGCGGTTGCGCATGCGCCCGTCGTCCAGCCGCGCCTTAACTCGCCTTCGGGCTTCTCTATTCGCATCGGCCCACTGTATAAGGCGGCCATGGGACTTGGACCAACGAAAAGGATCGGCGACTGGGTGAGCTCGGGCGAGCAGCAGACGGGCTTCGCCCGGCTGGATGCCGAAACATTTCCGAGCTTCGAGCCGGGATGGGTCTGGCTCGTCGGCGCCGGCCCCGGCGCGCCGGGCTTGATGTCGCTGATGTGCTTCCACGCCCTGCAGAATTGCGACGTCGTCGTCTATGACGCGCTGGTGAACCCGGACATCCTGCGCTGGGTGAAGGTGGGTGCCGAACTCGAATATGCGGGCAAGCGCGGCGGCAAGCCGTCACCCACCCAGAAGGACATCACGCTGCGCCTGATCGAGCTTGCCAGGGCCGGCAAGCGCGTGTTGCGGCTCAAGGGCGGCGACCCCTTCATGTTCGGCCGCGGCGGCGAGGAGTGCCAGCACCTGGCGACCACCGGAATCCCGTTTCGCATCGTACCGGGAATCACCGCCGGAATCGGTGGCCTCGCCTATGCGGGAATGCCCGCAACCCACCGTGAAACCAATCATTCCGTGATTTTCCTCACCGGCCACGACGCTACCGGCAACATGCCGGCGAACGTCAATTGGCAGGCCGTTGCGCTCGCCTCACCCGTCATCGTCATGTACATGGCAGTGAAGCATCTGGGCGAGATCGCCGCCGCGCTGATGGCGGGCGGCAGGTCCGCCGATGACCCGGTCACGATCGTTTCCAACGCCTCGATGCCGCACCAGGAAGTGGCCTCCACCACGCTGGGCGGGGCCGGCGCCTTCGTGGAAGCCAAGGAGCCGCCAACCCCGGCGATCGTGGTGGTTGGGCGCGCCGCCGACTGGCGGAGCCTGCTGGACTGGTACAAGGGACCCCTGCGGGAGAACCCGGTTGGCTAAGGCCATCGTCGTCGCCGCGCCCGCCTCCGGCAGCGGCAAGACTTTGATTACCCTGGGACTTCTGAGAGCCTTCCGCAACGCGGGCCTGCGCGTCGCCGCGGCCAAGGTGGGGCCGGACTACATCGACCCGCGCTTCCACGAGGCCGCCGCTGGGCGAGCCTGCTACAACCTCGACCCCTGGGCGATGCGCGGGGACCAGATCAAGGGCCTGGCGAGCGAACTGGGACGCGATACGGACCTCGTCATCATCGAGGGCGTGATGGGCCTGTTCGACGGCCCGCGCGGGGCGAAGGGTTCGACCGCCGACCTGGCGGTGATGCTGGGCCTGCCCGTCATCTTCGCCCTCGACTGCCGACACCAGGCCCAGTCCGCGGCCGCACTGGTCCATGGTTTTGCCAGCTATCGCAAGGACTTGGAGCTCGCCGGCGTCATCCTCAACCGCACCGCCAGCGAGCGCCACGAACTGTTGCTGCGCGAAGCGCTGGGCACGCAGGTGCTGATGGCGTTGCGCAATGACGACACCCTGGCCTGGCCCTCACGCCACCTCGGGCTTGTTCAGGCGCAGGAGAACAAGGATCTCGATGCCTTCATCGAGGCCGCCGCACTGCGGGTGAACCACAAGGCGGCGCTGGAACAGATCCTCGATCTGGCAAGACCACTTCACGGGGGCGAAGCCACACCGCCCCTGCGGCCACTGGCACAGTCGGTGGCGGTGGCACGCGATGAAGCTTTCTCCTTTTCTTATCGACACTTGTTTGATGGCTGGCAGCAGCAGGGAGCGGCCCTGTCCTTCTTCTCGCCGCTGGCAGACGAAGCGCCGGATCCCGAGGCCGAGGCCGTGTTTCTGCCGGGTGGCTATCCGGAGCTTCATGCGGGGCGGCTTGCCGGAAACAGCCGGTTCCTCGACGGCCTTCGGCACCACGGCGGGATCATCTACGGGGAGTGCGGCGGCTACATGGTTCTGGGCGAAAGCCTGATCGATTCCAATGGCATGGCGCATGGCATGGCGGGGCTTCTGCCGCTGACGACAAGCTTCGAGAAACGCAAGCTGCATCTGGGTTACCGGCAGTTGGAGCCGCTCACCGGAGGGCCGTGGAGCGGCCCCCTGTTCGCGCATGAATTCCACTACTCGACGCTGGTGCGCGAAGGCCCGGCGGACCGCTTGTTCGGTGCGCGCGACGCGGCCGGAACTCCCTTGGAGAACATGGGCTTACGGCGTGGGCGGGTGATGGGCAGCTATGCCCACGTGATCGCGGGGGCACCATGACGCGGGCCATCATGTTCATGGGCACGGGATCCGACGTCGGCAAGTCGCTGATCGTGGCGGGTCTCGCAAGGGCCTTTGCAAACAGGGGGTTACGCGTCCAGCCCTTCAAGCCGCAGAATATGTCCAACAACGCGGCGGTGACGGCGGACGGCGGCGAGATCGGGCGGGCCCAGGCCCTGCAGGCCCGCGCCGCACGGGTACCGCTCTCGGTGCACATGAACCCCATCCTGCTGAAGCCCGAAACCACCACGGGGGCACAGGTGATTGTGCAGGGGCAGCGCCAGGAGTCGATGACGGCGCGGGAGTATTTCCGCAGCCGGATTAAGTACATGGGTGCTTGTCTTGAGAGCTTCTATAAGGTTTCTGCCGGGGCTGATCTGGTGCTGGTCGAAGGTGCGGGAAGCCCTGGTGAGATCAACCTGCGCAACGGCGACCTCGCCAACATGGGCTTTGCCGAGTCGGCCGACCTGCCGGCGGTGCTGATCGGCGACATTCACCGGGGCGGCGTCATCGCCTCCATCGCTGGCACCTTCGACATCTTACCGGCCGCGGATCGCGACCGCCTGAAAGCTTTTCTGATCAACAAGTTCCATGGAGATCCGGAACTGTTCTCAGAAGGCCGGAGCTTCCTCGAAAACCGGACAGGAACCCCCTGTGTAGGAATTGTGCCACACTTCGCGGCCGCCAGAAGCCTTCCGGCCGAAGATGCGGTAGCACTGGAGGATGTGCTCACAACACCCGAGAAAGGCGTCAGAATTTCCGTTCTTCGCCTGCCGCGCATCGCCAATTTCGACGACCTCGATCCCCTGCGCCTCGAACCCGGCGTGACTCTGACCTTCGTGCAGCCTGGCGAGCCGATACCGGCGGATACCCGACTGGTGATCATTCCCGGTTCGAAATCAACGATTTCCGACCTAGCCGCGCTGCGCAATGAAGGCTGGGACATCGACCTGCTCGCCCATGTGCGCCGGGGCGGCTTGGTGCTGGGCCTCTGCGGCGGCTACCAGATGTTGGGACGAAGCGTTTCCGATCCACATGGTCTTGAGGGTGCCGCGGGCAGCGTGCCGGGACTGGGGCTGCTCGACGTCGAAACCGCACTCCTGCCGGACAAGACGCTGACGCGCATCAGTGGCACCCATGTGCCTACAGGTGCGGCGCTGGAGGGCTATGAAATCCACCTGGGCCGAACGGCCGGGGTGGACTGCGCCCGTCCTTTCGCGCTTCTGGAGGGCCGGCCGGACGGGGCGATCAGTGCCACGGGTCAGGTCATGGGGAGCTATCTCCACGGCTGCTTCGGAAGCGATGTATTTCGCGCCAAGTTCCTGGAATCACTTGGTGTTCAAGCGAGTGAGCTGCGCTTCGAGGAGACCATTGAGCGAACGCTCGACGGACTTGCGGCACATCTCGAGGCCCATCTCGACCTCGACATGATCCTGTCGCTGGCGAAGGAGGTCTGATGGATTGGCCGGTGATGGTGTTCGGACGCGCTGCCTGTGCGCTGCTGATCGAGCGCTTTGCGGGCTATCCGCAGCCACTGTTCGACCGCATCAGCCACCCGGTGGTGTGGATCGGAAAACTCATCGACTGGCTAGACAAGCAGTTGAATGTAAAGGGAGTTTCTTCCCAGGAGGGACGCCTGCGGGGAGCTGTGGCGGTGCTCATTCTGCTGGCGGCGGCCTTCATCCCCTCCTATTACGTGGCGCGTTTTCTCACCCACTGGCCGTTCGGCTGGCTGGCGGAGGCCTTGCTGGCGACCACGCTGATCGCTCAAAAGTCACTGAAAGATCATGTACTTGCGGTTTACGACGGGCTCGGCCGCTCGCTTGCCGAGGGGCGCCAGAAGGTGAGCCTGATCGTCGGGCGCGACCCTGCCCAGCTGGACGAGGCCGGCGTCTCGAAGGCGGCGCTCGAAAGCCTGGCGGAGAACACCTCCGACGGCATCGTGGCGCCGGTGCTGTGGTATGCGCTGCTCGGCCTGCCGGGCATTGCCATGTACAAGGCCATCAACACGGCGGACTCCATGATCGGCCACAAGAATGAGAAATATCAGTGGTTTGGCTGGGCAGCGGCACGGCTGGACGACCTTGTGAACCTGCCCGCCTCGCGCCTCACCGGCTATCTCTTCGCGGCGGCCGAACCGTCCCGCTTCAGGCAGATTGTCGAGGTGATGCGCCGGGACGCGCCCAAGCATGGCTCACCCAATGCGGGCTGGCCGGAGGCCGCGATGGCGGCAGCGCTGGGCGTACGTTTCGGCGGGCCGCGGAGCTATGATGGTGACATGGTGGACCTGCCCTATATGGGCGAGGGACGCGACGCCATCACCCGCGATGACATCCGACGTGGTCTTGGCGTGTTGTCACGTGCGATGTGGTTGTTGCCTTTTGGGTTGCTAATTGTTGCGTTTTGCGTTGCTTCTGTTGTCTAGCCCTTGAGCTTCAACGGCAACCCTGCGGCGATGAAGTAGACCGTGTCCGAGACCGCCGCCAGCGCCTGGTTGGCGAGGCCCTGCTCGTCACGGAAGCGGCGGGCCATGGCATTCTCCGGGACGATGGAGAGGCCGACCTCGTTCGAGACGAGAATGACCTCCGCCGGGCAGGCTTCGAGAGCTGCACAAAGTTTCGCCACCTCGGATTTCAGGTCGCGGCCGTGGTGCATCAGGTTGCCGAGCCAGACGGTGACGCAATCGAGCAGCACCAGGCCTTCGCGCGGCAGGACGGCGGCTGGGTCGAGCGGGGCCTCGATGGTCTGCCAGCCGTCCCCTGCCCGCTGGTCGCGGTGACGGGCGATGCGCTGGCGCATCTCGTCATCGAAGGCCTCCGCCGTGGCGATGTAGGAGCGGGGTCCGCCATGCTGGCGCGCCAGCGTTTCGGCGAAGCGGCTCTTGCCGGAGCGGGCGCCGCCGAGGACGAGGGTCAGCCGGCTCATGCGCAGGCCTTGGGGATGCGGGCGATGAAATGCCCCCGCATCCGGTCCGGCCACTGGCGGAAGGGCACCTCGCCGGTTTCCGACTGCTGGTGGAGCGCGAACCAGTCGAGGATGGCATCTGCCTGCTCGCGCGTGGGCTCATGGTTGCCGGTGACATAGGTGAAGCGGTCCTGGTCGCGCAGGACCACGCTGCAGTGCTTGGTGCAGTTCCACAGGCAGGACTGGGGAACGACGCGAAGATCGAGCCCGCGGGCCGCGATTGCTTCCTGCATGTGGCCGATCAGCGTCTCGCCGCCGGTGCGGCCGTCGGGGGCCAGCTTCTCGGTCGCCGAGAACTTGCAGGTCGTGCACATGACGATATCGCGCATGGGGTCAGGTTTTCTCAGGGTTGCCAAGGGCCGGGCCTTCAATGTAGGCAATCAGGCACCCTGTCAACGCGATGAAAACGGCATGACATTTCGCTCGATCGCCTTCCTCGCGTCGGATTCGCCCGAGGCCCGCGAGGCCATCCAGACCCTGACCCGGCTGCACGGCAATGCCGACCCGTCGCAGGCCGACTGCGTGGTGGCCCTGGGCGGCGACGGCCTGATGCTGCAGGCGCTGCACCGCTTCGTGTCGACCGGCATCCCGATCTACGGCATGAACCGCGGCACCGTGGGCTTCCTGATGAACGACTACACGGCCGAGGGCCTGCCCGAGCGGCTGGCAGCGGCGGAGCTCACCACCATCCACCCCCTGGCCATGACGGCCGTGGACGAGACCGGAAAGACACACCGCGCGATCGCCTTCAACGAGGTCTCCCTCCTTCGCCAGCGCCACCAGGCAGCGAAGCTGATGATCGCCATCGACGACCGGCCGCGGCTGGAGGAACTGACCTGCGACGGCATTCTCGTGGCAACACCCGCCGGCAGCACGGCCTATAACCTCTCCGCCCACGGACCGATCCTGCCGATCAATTCGGACCTCCTCGCGCTGACCCCGATCAGTGCCTTCCGGCCGCGCGGCTGGAGGGGCGCGATCCTGCCCTCGGCAGCGAAGGTGACGATCACCATCGTCGAGGGCGACAAGCGGCCGGTGGCGGCGGTGGCCGACCATGTGGAAGTGCGCCATGTGCGGCAGGTTGAGATCGCCCAGGACACCAGCCGTGCCGCGCGCATCTTGTTCGACCCCGGCCACAGCCTGGCCGAGCGCGTGCTGCGCGAGCAGTTCAGGTTCTAGGCAGCGCGCTGCAGGTCGGCACGGAGAAGGGCCGCGAGTTCACGCGTCGGTTCCGCCGCATAGCGGCCGACGAAGCCGAGGCTGCGGGGCTGCTCGGTGGCCGGCATGGCCTCGTAGCGGGTGAGCAGAAACTCGATCATGCGCGCGCCAAACTCCTCGGCCGAGAGATCGAGCTTGTCAGCCCTGGCTTCGCCCGCGACGTCACAGGCCGCCTGCAGCGTCCAGAAGCAGGACGCCGGAAGATCGCAGCGGGAATGCAGCGCCCGAAACTTGCCACGCTGGTACATCTGCTCCTCGACACGGCGCAGCGGCTGGCCGGAGAGGCCTGCCAGACACTCCGCCACGACATGCATGATGCCCTGGCAGGCGGCATGGACGATGAGCGAGGGCGTGAGCAGATCATTGTCGATCAGGAACGCCACGGCGGCGGGAAGATCGAAGGGCGTGGCGGTGGCGAGAATGTCGAGCGTCGCGCGCTCCTCCGCGTCGGCGAGAAGTTCCGTGGCGCGGGTTGAGGAGAGCCAGCCCCTTTCGCCGACCAGCGCGTGCAGGTTGGCGGCGGCACGGCGGGCCTGGGCGATGCGGATCACGGGCGGCAGGCCGGGCCGGGCAAGCAGCCGGTCGAGCATTTCCTGCTCGGTGCCGAAGCGCTGGTAGAGGGTGCGGTAATGGGAAGCTCCCAGCCGGGCCTCGTCATTCTCGAGGAGCAGTGCATTGACGGCGAGCGGCAGCTCGCGCGTGATGGCGTCGATCGTTTCCTCCGACAGGTCGGGCCTGAGGGCGATGACGCCCTGGCGGGCCTCGTCACCGGCGCGCAGCACGGCGCGCATGCGCAGCGAGTCGAGAGAACGGGCCTGGTCGAGGAAGGGAAGTGCGATTTCCGCCTCGTCGGACACGATGGTGAAAAGCAGGTCGGCATCGAGCGCTTCGAGGCCGGCAAGCGCCTCGGCGAAGCTGCGGCGCACCGAAAGGTCAGGGTCGGCCGCCAGGCGCCGGGCTGTTGGCAGCACCTGCTCGCGCTCACCCGCGGGCGTTTCGGGATCAGCCAGGAAACCGGCGATCTGCAGCGCGAGGCTGGTGCGGCGGGCGGCATCACCACAGGCGATGACATCCATGAAGACCTGGATGTCGAGGCCGAAGGTGGGTTCCTGATTGGCGGCGTGGTGCATGTGCATTGAGTCTCCAGCCGCGATGATGGCGGCGGAGGTTTAATTTTTGGTTCACCATGAAATTTCAGCGTGTGGGACCTGGGGCTCCCGGAGAGAGGCCCACGACCACCTGCCGAGGACCTCCTCCGGTCCGCAGTGTGGGAGAAGGTGGCCGACAGGCTGGATGAGGGCTGCCGGAGCTTGGCTCAATCCTGCAGCAGGGGTGCGTTGGCGGGCGTCGAGACCGGGCTCACCGACATCACGTCGCGGCCATGCGCGCGGGTGTGATCGGGGTGGCGCAGGTTGCGCCAGAAGGCGAAGCCCGCCAGCGCGCCGTTGACCAGGATCATGAAGATCAGGAAGCCGGCGCGTCCGATCTCGCTCATCAGCGAGCCCGCGAGGATGGGGCCGAGGATGGAGCCCGCCCCATAGAGCAGCACCAGCTTGGCCGAGGCGCCCAGCACCTGCTCCTTGCGCAGATGATCATTGGCATGCGCGATGACCAGCGAATAGACCGGCAGCGAGACGATGCCGAAGAGCGTCATCAGCGCGATGAGCATGAACCAGCTGACATAGTATCCACCGGCGAGGATGATCGCCGGAACGATGGCCGCAGCGAGGCTCAGCAGCATGATGATGGTGCGCCGATCGATGCGGTCCGACACCCAGCCGATGGGATATTGCGAGAGGATGACCCCAACGGGTGGGAGCGCCATCATGATCGACACCCAAACCAGCGGCAGGCCCATGGCCAGACCGAAGATGACGCCCAGCGCGAAGAAGGCGCTTTGCCCCAGGCCGCAGGCGATGACGCCGACGACGGCGAGCGGCGAGGCCCGCCAGATCTCCGCGATCCTGACGCTCTTCGCACCCTCGACGCTCGGCTGCTCCGATGGCACGAGGATCAGTGGCACCAGCGACATGGAGAGCAGGCAGGACACCACGATGAAGCGCACGAAGCCCGACGGATCGGTGATGTTCAGCAGGAGCTGCCCCGCGCCCAGCGCGCCATAGGTGACGATCATGTAGAGCGACAGCATCTGGCCGCGGTTACGGTTGGACGAGGCGGCGTTGAGCCAGCTTTCGCACACGATGTACATGCCCGACACGCAGAGGCCGGTGACGACCCGCAGCAGGAACCAGAACACCGGGTCGACGAACAGCGGGAACAGCAGCACGACAGTGGAGACGATGGAGGCAAGGCCGGCGAAGGTGCGCACGTGGCCTACGATCTTGACCAGACGCGGCGCCGCGAAGGTGGAGAGCAGCATGCCGGCGGAGTAGCCCGCCATGACGAGGCCGGTTGTCGAGGTGGAGAAGGACGCCTGGTCGGCCGAGATCGACACGAGCGAGCCGTTGAGCCCGTGCCCGAGACACAGCATGGCGACGCTGGCGAGGAGGACCCAGAGGGAGGCGTTGTTCATGTCTCCCCTCTCTCAGGCCAATGCGACGGAAATCAGACGGCGATGCCGGCCTGGCGGAGCTTGAAGTGCAGCAGGTCGCGGTCCAGCGGCATCATCAGCACATCGGCAGCACCTTCGAGGATGGACTGGCCAAACATGTCGGTGTCCGGCGTCTCGGCGAAGAGGAACACCACGGGCGGCTTGCCGCGCGATGACATGCGCAGGCGCCGCACGAATTCCTTCGGCGCACTGCCATTGGCACGGGCCGACAGCATGACGACGTCGGGGGAGTTGTCATTGCAGAAGCGCATGGCCTCGTCGGCACCGCTGGTGAGCGACGTGTCGAGGCCGAGGCCGGACAGCATCTCTCCGAGATAGCGGCCCCTGCCCTCTTCATCAATGAGCAGACACTTGGTCATGTCCACAAACCTCTCCGACTCCACCCGAACGGGGCTCAACCGCCTGCCGTCCGTGAGGGGAAAACCTGCGCCGGGCTGGTTAATGAGGCGTTAACAGCGTTATCCACAGCTTTTCCACAGGTGGTAAACACTTGGAGAGACGCACGAAATGGCTTTGTTCACAGGTTTGTCCACAGTGGCCGAATTGCGGCGTCTGCGGTTCGGGCGACGTTCCAGCTTCTGCTGAGTCGCGCCGCTAGTCCGGCCGGCGCATGCGCCAGGCCTCGGTGACGGTGGCGTATTCGCTATAGCCCAGCCGCGCGATCGGGCGCATGGCCGCCGTGTCGACCCGGCCGTCATGGATGAAGCGGTCGTCGATGTGGATGCCCAGAACGCGGCCGATGACGATGAAGTTCTCGGCCTTCCCGTCATCGTCCGGCAACGGCACGATGCGGTGCAGGCAGCACTCGAGGGCCGCGGGGCTTTCCGCGACGCGCGGCGGCCGCACCAGCTCGCAGGGCGCCTTGGTGAGGCCGGCGAGTGCGAACTCGTCAACCGTCACATGCGCCGAGGTGGCATTCATCTGCTCGCGCAGGTCATAGGTGGCGAGGCTGAAGACGAATTCGCCGGTCGCCTCGATGTTGCGCATCGAATCCTTCACCGGCCCCGAGCCGAAGGCCACGTAATGCGGCGACTGCGAGAAGGCGTTGAAGTAGCTGTAGGGGGCGAGGTTCGCCCGGCCCTCGGGCGACAGGGTGGAGACCCAGCCGATGGGGCGCGGCGCCACGATGGCCTTGAACGGATCATTCTGGAAGCCGTGATCGTTCTTGACGGCGTCGTAGAACATCACAGGCTCCGCAACAGGGCGGGAAGATCGGCCACGCTGTCGATGGTGTAGTCGGCAAGGTGCGCGATGTCCTCGCGGGCCGCATTGCCCGAGAGCACGGCGATGGCGAGCCCCGCTCCGCCGGCGCGGGCCTCCTCCATGTCGTGGTGATTATCGCCGACCATGGCCAGCGATGCCGCGGGCAGCCCGGTGATCTCGGCGAACCGGGCGATCATGTTGCCGGAGGGCTTGGGCACCGGCACGGTATCAGCGGCGATGATGTCGTCGAAGTGCTCGATGACGCCCACATGCGCCATGTGCGCCCGGGCCGAGACATGGCTGTCGTTCGTGGCCACGCCGAGCTTGAGGCCCATGCCGCGCAGTTCGGTGAGCAGCGGCTCCAGCGGCATGAGCGGCGTGAGCTTGTCGCGCACCAGATGGGTGTAGCCGTGGTCGAGCTGGTGGATGCGGGCCTCGAAGGCCTCGCCGCTGAGCTCCGGCCACCAGGTGGCGGCGATCTGGCGGGTGGTGCCGCCCGCCAGCAGCGAGCCGGGCCTGAACTTGCCCGAAGCACGATCGTATCCGGCCTTTTCCATCAGCGCCTCGGCGCCGGCTTCGTCGGTCTGGCAGAGCTCCTGCAGGATCTCGCGGTAGATCGGCACCCAGGTCGCGTTGACCTCGATCAGCGTGCCGTCCTTGTCGAAGAGAACGCCCCGGATCTTCATGATGCGGACCAGCGGGTGAGGAGTGCCGCGGGATCGGGTCGCGGGCGATCCTCCAGGGGAGCGGTGGGCGTTCCGAAATAGATAAGGCCAGCGAGCTTCTCGTGGGGCTTGAGGCCCATGGCCGCGGCGATGTCCGCGTCATAGGTCACCCAGTCGGTGTTCCACTGGCAGCCGATGCCCATCGCGGTTGCGGCATAGAGGATGTTCATGCAGACGGCGGCGGCCGAGAGCTGCTGTTCCCATATCGGGATCTTCGGATGCTCCTGCGCGGCGGAGACGACACCGAGGACCACCGGCGCCCGCAGGAACAGGCCGTGGGCGAGGCCCAGCGTCTGTTCGCCATGTTCCGGGTGAAGCTGTTGCCAGCGCGCCCTCATCACGTCGCCGAAGGCAGCGCGGGCCTCGCCCTCCCACAGGATGAAGCGCCAGGGGGCGAGCTTGCCATGGTCGGGCACGCGCACCGCAAGGCGGAGGATCTCGGCAAGCTGCTCCGGCGTGGGACCGGGCGCACCCATGGCCTTGGCCGAGGCGGACTTGCGGGTGGCGAGGAGCGAAAGGACGGACGAGGTGTCGTTGAACTGCGGCATGATGCGGACAGTGTGGCGGGAGCGCCCGCAAAAGGCAATCCCGGCCCGGCCGTTAACCATTCGTTAAGGCGCAAATTGCGGCGGACCGGCGCGCATGTTTAGATTTCCGGACTTGGAGAGAGGAAACTCGCCTTTGCACGCCTGCAGATACCGTGCACGGCATCAGCGCCACCGCAGACGCGGCCTTGCCGCCGCCTTTGCGGTGGCCGTTTTCTTGTGTGCATCCCCCTTCCCCGCTGTTGCCGACGCCGCCCATGGCATTGCCCTGCAGCTGGTCCAGCCGGGCCGCGAGGGCCTTGAGCTTACCGCCCGCCTGACCCCCGACGGTCCGCCGCTGCAGCAGAACGTGAGCTGGAACATCCGCGCGCCCAGCGGCACCACCGTCTATTCCGCCGATGCGGGCACGGCCGATGTCTCGCTCGCCCCCGGCGACTACGTGGTGAACGCCAGCTATGGCGCAACGCAGATCGAAAAGCTGGTGAGCCTGCCCGACGCGACGCGCCTTACCATCAACTTCGTGCTCGACGCGGGCGGCCTCAAGGTGGAGCCGATGGTGGGCAAGATCGACGTGCCGCCCGTCGCCTCGCGCGTGCGGGTGTTCTCGATGGACGGCCGCAGGCTGATGGCCGTGTCGGTGAAGCCGGGCGAGATCATCCGCCTGCCCGAGGGCACCTATCGCGTCGAGAGCCAGGTCTCCACCGGAAACGTCAAGGCCGTGACCGACGTGCGGGTGACGGCGGGCCGCGTCTCCACCGTGAAGATCGCACACAAGGCAGGTCTGGCACGGCTGGCCTTCGTGGGCGCGCCCAACGCAAGCGTGCGCTGGGAGGTCGAGGACCAGTCAGGCCGCGCCATTGCCACGCGTGGCGGCATCAACGCCAACGTGACCCTGCTGCCCGGCACCTACACGGCGCGGGCCCAGGTGGGTGCCGAACTGCTCACCGCCACCTTCAACATCGCGCAGGGCGAAGTGCGCGACATCATGCTCGGCAACTGACTCTAGCGGAAGAGCACCAGGCTGGCAGCCAGCGCCGCCATGCCGGTAACGATGCCGTAGACCGTCTCGTGCCCCACCGCGTAGCGCTTGGCCGTCGGCAGCAATTCATCGAGAGCCAGGAAGACCATGGCCCCCGCGATCATGCCGAAGACCACCGCGAAGACGGTGGGCGACAGGAAGGGTGCGAGGATGGCATAGCCGATCAGCGCGCCGGCGGGCTCCGCCAGCGCCGAGAGCACGGTGGCAAGCACCGCCTTCCCCCGGCTGCCGGTGGCGTAGAAGACGGGGATGGCGATCGACACGCCTTCGGGGATGTTGTGGATGGCGATCGCTGCCGCCAGCGGAATGCCGACCACCGGATTGTCCAGCGTGGCGAGGAAGGTTGCGAGCCCCTCGGGCAGGTTGTGCGCAGTGATGGCGAAGGCGGCGAGAAGTCCCACCCGCCTGATCTGGGCCTGGTCGCCATTGGCCGAGGACATGACGCCATGCGGATTGGGGATCGAGCGATCGATGAGCACCAGCAGCAGCACCCCGGCGAAGAAGGCCAGCGTCGCATAGCCATAGGCGGTCTTCGCATCGTGCAGTTCGGCGAAGGCCTGGTCGGCCTTCCAGAAGATCTCCACCAGCGAGACATAGACCATGGCACCGCCGGCGAAGGCAAGGCCGAAGGCCAGGAGCCGCGGGCTCGGCTCCTTCGCGAAGACCACGAACAGGCTGCCCAGCACGGTTGAGAGTGCAGCGGCGGCGCAGACGCCGAGCGCCACCAGCACGTTTCCCTGCAGAAGCCAGTCCATCCCTCACCTCCCGAGCCTCGGGATATGGAGGCGGGGGGCCGAGCCTTTCAACCCCCCGCTACTTGTCCGGGAGGGGGATGAAGTCCGTCTCGTCGCCCGGAACGACGGCGAAGCGGGCCCGCTTCCAGTCATCCTTGGCGGCCTCGATGCGGTCTTTCGAGGATGAGACGAAATTCCACCAGATGTAGCGCGGGCCGTCCATCGGCTCACCGCCGAGCAGCATGAGGCGGGCGTTGCTGCGGGCGCGGAGCGTGATGGCGTCGCCCGGGCGGAAGACCAGCAGGCGGCCCTCCTCGAAGCTCTGGCCAGCCACCTCGATGGTGCCTTCGGCGACATAGACGCCGCGCTCCTCGTGCTCGACGGGAAGCGGAAGTGCGGTGCCAGCCGCCATCTGCACGTCGGCGTAGAACAGGTCCGAATGGGTCTTCACCGGCGAGGTGGCGCCATAGAGCGAGCCCGCGATGATACGCGCCGAGATGCCGCGCGCTTCGATCACCGGCAGCTTGTGGGCTTCCACGTGGTCGAAGGCGGGGGCCGTCTCCTCATCGGCTTTCGGCAGCGCCACCCAGCTCTGGATGCCGAAGACCTTGCGTTCACGTGCGAGGTCCGGCGGCGCGGTGCGCTCGGAGTGGACGATGCCCCTGCCGGCGGTCATCCAGTTGAGCTCGCCCGGCGAGATGGGCTGCGCGCTCCCCAAGCTGTCGCGGTGGTAGATTGCGCCGTCGAAGAGCCACGTCACGGTGGAGAGGCCGATGTGCGGATGCGGGCGCACGTCGATGCCCTGCCCCGGCTGCATCAGCGCGGGGCCCATCTGGTCGAAGAAGATGAAGGGGCCGACCATCTGGCGCTGGGCCGAGGGCAGCGCGCGGCGCACCTCGAAGCCGCCCAAGTCACGCGCTCGCGGCACGATGACGGTTTCGATCGAATCCGCCGCGGCGGCATCGCCGGGCATGGGGTCTGGAATATGCGGCAGGCTCATGGGCAGGCCTCCTTCACTTTGGGTGCAACCTTGGTGCCGAACAGTTCGATCGCGCGCCGAAGATCCTTGTGGGGCATCGCGCCGCTGGCCATCTGGACGAGGATGCGATCATTCTTGAAGATCCTGTGAAGCTCGATGATGCGGTCGGCCACGCGGTCAGGCTTCCCGATCAGCAGGTGGCCGCTGGGCCCACAGGCAGCTTCGAATTCACGCCGGCCCGGGGGCGGCCAGCCGCCGGGGGCCAGTTCCGTGAAGGTGTCGATGCCGATGTCCATATGTGCCTCGCTTTCGAGGTTTATATGTAGCGGCCGTGATTACAGTTCAAGGGGCGATCGATCTCACGCGGAAAGAGGCCCTCATCCGGCCTGTCGGACACCTTCTCCCATCGGCTTCGCCGACGGGAGAAGGACTCGGTCGGCCAGCTTCCCCTTCTCCCGTCCGGCAGGTCGGATGAGGGCCCTTAGAGTCCGTCCAAGAATTTCCCCGCATGCCGCGCGATGTCTGCCTTCCGCTCCGCGTCCATCTTGGCCAGAGTCCGGTAGGGCATGCCCATGCGCGGGTTGGCCTTGAGTTTCACCTCGTTGCGGATGAGGAAATCCCAGTAGAGGTAGTTGAAGGGACAGGCCTTCGGCCCCAGCTTCACCTCCGGCTTGAAGCGGCAGCCGGAACAATAGTCCGACATGCGGTCGATATAGGCGCCCGAGGCCGCATAGGGCTTGGACGCCATCACGCCGCCATCGGCGAAGAGCGCCATGCCGTGGGTGTTGGGGAGTTCCACCCACTCGAAGGCGTCGGCATAGACGAGCAGGTACCACTGCTCGACCTCTTTCGGATCGAGCCCGGCCAGCAGCGCGAAATTGCCGGTCACCATCAGGCGCTGGATGTGGTGGGCATAGGCGTGGGCTTTCGTGTCGCCGATGGCCTGTGCCATGCAGTTCATATCGGTCTTGCCCGTCCAGTAGAAGGCGGGAAGCGGGCGGCGGGCGTCGAGGAAATTGGTCTCGGCATAATCCGGCATCTTCAGCCAGTAGAGGCCACGGACATATTCACGCCAGCCGAGGATCTGGCGGATGAAGCCTTCGACCGCGTTGAGCGGCGCATCGCCCCTGCCCCATGCAGCTTCCGCGCGATCGCAGATTTCGCGAGGGGTCAGCAGGCCGAGGTTGAGATAGGGCGAGATGACGGAGTGGTAAAGGAAGGCGTTGCCCTGCTTCATGGCATCCTGGTAGTCGCCGAAGTTAGGCAGGCAGCATGCCATGAAGTGATCGAGGGCTTCCAGCGCATCGGCGCGCGTCACGGCCCAGCCGAAGGGCTCGAGATCGCCGAAGTGATCGGGGAAGCGCGTGGCCACCATGTCCATCACCTCGCGGGTGATCGTATCGGGCTCGAAGCGGCGGCGCTTCGGCGGCTTCACATCCCTCGGCAGGGATTTCCGGTTGTCGTGGTCGAAGTTCCACTGGCCGCCGACGGGCTCGTCACCCTCCATCAGCAGGCCCGAGAGGCGACGCATGTCGCGGTAGAAGAACTCCATGCGCAGCTGCTTGCGGCCATTAGCCCAGGCCGCGAAGGCGGCGGGCGTGGCGAAGAAGCGGTCGTCGGAGAGGACCTCGGCGCCCCAGCCCTTCATCATCTCGAGGACGCGCCACTCGCCGGGCTCGGTGACGACGATGCGCGACGGCTTGTGACGCGCGATGGCGCGCTGCACCTCGGAGGTGAAGGACCCGGTATTGGCAGGGTCGTCGAGGCGCACGTAGTCGAGGCTGAAGCCGTGGTGGCGGAGCTCTTCCGCGAAGTGGCGCATGGCGCAGAAGACGAGCACCAGCTTCTGCTTGTGGTGCTTCACATAGGTGGCCTCCTCCACCACCTCCATCATCAGTACCGTGTCGCCCGGAACGTAATCGCGCAGGCTGGAAAGGCCGCGCGTCAGCTGGTCGCCCAGCACGATTCGCAGCGTGCTCATGGCTTCTTCTTCAGCGCGGCGCGGCAGCGGTCGGAGCAGGTCTTCACATTTTCCCAGTCCCGCGCCCATTTCCTGCGCCAGGTGAAGGGGCGGCCGCAGGCGGCGCAGGGCTTCGAAGGAAGCTCGGATTTCTTCACGCCGCGCGGCATCTCAGCCCTTGGTGCGGAGCGACGAGCGTCCGCCGTCGACGCCGATCACCTGGCCGGTGATCCACGTGGCATCGGGCGACAGCAGGAAGGCGGCTGCGGCGGCGACGTCATCGGCCTCGCCGAGGCGCTGGAGAGCATGCGAGCCCGCAATGGCCGTGGCCATCTGCTCGCTGGAGGTGAGGGCGGCGGCAAGCGGCGTCTTCGTCAGTGAGGGCGCCACGCAGTTGACGCGGATCTTCGGCGCGAGCTCGGCGGCGAGCGACAGCATGAGGCCCTCGACCGCACCCTTGGCCATGCCGATCGAGGCGTGCGAGGCAAAGCCCTGCTGCACGGCGACGGTGGAGAACAGCACGATCGACGCATTGCCGCTGGCCTTGAGCGCCGGGAGAGCGGCCTGCACGGCGTGGAAGGCGCCGAGTGCATTGAGGCGGAAGTCGCGCTCGATGTCCTCGTCGGTGATGCGCGTGACGGGCTTGAGGGTGATCGAACCGACGCAATAGGCGAGGCCGGAGGCTTCTGCGCCTGCCGCCCTGATGGCGGCGTCGAGTGCCGCGCGGTCGGTGACGTCCGCCACGGCACTGGTGCCGCCGATCTCGGCGGTCAGCGCCGCGAGCTTGGCTGCGTCGCGGCCGATGGCGTGGATGGTGTGGCCGGCCGAAGCGAGCCTGCGGGAAAGGGCGGATCCGATGCCGCCGGTGGCGCCGATGATGATGATGGTCATGGGCTTTCTTACGTTCTCGGGAGGGTGCCGGTTCAGAATGTCCTCTTCCTCACCTTGCCCGGGCTTGACCCGGGCATCCTTCGTTCGACGTCGAAAAGGATACGCGGGTCAAGCCCGCGTAAGGTGGAGTGAGGGGTGCCGAGCGGGGTGGCAGGAGTGACCACTTCGTGGAAATACGGTCCGCCGTCGTTAACTTGACCCCAACCATAGCCTGTGCAAACCCCGAGGCAGGACTTGCAAGAGAGATTCTCCCATGACCAATTCCATTTCCCGCCGCTCGCTTCTGGCCGCCGGCACGATGTTCGGCGCATGGACCATCGCCGGGCGGAGCGTTGTTGCCCAGCAGGTGCAGACCGACGACTTCAAGGACATGAAGCCCGGCCAATACACCTGGAACCCGGAGCGCTCGCCCGAGGGGCCGGTGGCGATCATCGTGTCGATCCCCGACCAGCGCGTCTTCGTCTACCGCAACGGCATCCGCATCGCGGTGTCGACCTGCTCGACCGGCAAGCCGGGTCATGACACGCCCACGGGCGTGTTCACCATCCTGCAGAAGGACAAGGACCACCACTCCGACGAATACAACGACGCGCCGATGCCGAACATGAACCGGCTCACCTGGTCGGGCGTGGCACTGCATGCGGGCGAGTTGCCGGGCTATCCGGCGTCCCACGGCTGCGTGCGCCTGCCGCTGGCCTTCTCAGCCCTGCTCTTCACCGTCACGCAGATCGGCACGGTGGTGATCATCGCCAATGCGGCGTCCGACCCGACCGACGTCGACCACCCGGGCCTCGTGCTGTCGGCGGATGCCGACAAGGACATTGCCGCACAGGCCGACAAGCTGAAGGCCCAGGGCCAGCAGAGCCCGGATGATCCCAATGCGGTGACCGTGTCGGTGCTGGTGAGCAGCGCGGACAAGACCATCGAGGTCCTGAAGAACGGCGACACCATCGCCAAGGGACCGGCGACCATCGCCAACCCCGACCAGCCGCTGGGCAACCACGTCTTCATCCTGCAGAAGACGGCGGACGGCAAGATGAAGTGGTGCGCCATTGCCCACGGCGAGACCGGCCAGGTGGACAACACCGTGATCGACCGCATCCGCGCCGAGCCCGACGTGATCAAGGCGATCAACGATTTCTTCCACGTCGGTCTGGTGTTCGTCACCACCGACCTGTCCAACACGCCGGACAACCGGACGCCGAAGGACTTCGTGGTGCTGCAGCAGGAACCCGACCCGACGCAGTGAAAAGGCGGGGGCGCGTCGGTTCGAGT
>CAYYTH010000032.1:0-40598 GCA_964474665.1 uncultured Aestuariivirga sp. | reverse complement strand
GGTCGGCCTGAGCGACGGCGAGCGCTGCGGCGAGTTGGGCCGCACGGCAATTCGCATTCGCGTCGCCCCTGCCCTTCAGGTAGCTGTAGGCGTTCGACCCGATCAAAAGCGCGACGATGCCCGCGATGAGGTAGCCGCCCCATGCGGGCAGGCCGATGAGGGACAGGAGGCGGGCGATCATTGATCGTTCCACTTCAAGAGGTTTCGCCCGTAGACGAAGCAGAGCGCGAACGTCATCGGCAGTAGGCCCCATGCCGCTGTCGCAATGATCCAGGTGAGCCAGAGCACCTGATTGCCGAGCCCAACGGCCCAGGCCATCGCCTTGCGGTCGCCGGCCGCCCACATCGTGTAGAGCGTCACCGCCGACATGAGCCACGGTAGGTAGATGCGGATTGCCTCGCTCACAGCCCGCCCGCCTTCAACGCCGCCAGGAACACGTCAGCGTGCCGTGCGATCTGCTCGGCCCGGTCGGTGCCGTTGATGATGCGGCGGGCCTTCACGAAGTCGGCGTGCTCGTCGCCGTCCGCTCGGGCGTCGATGGCATCGTCGAGGTCGATGCCCGTGAACCAGCCCTCTTCCATGCCCTCGAACAGGATGAGCGCCGCCACCTCCGGCCGCATGGCCTGGTCAGGATCGCCGACGAGATCGACCGGCAGGCCGAGCGCGCGGAGCTTCAGCGTCGCCTTGGAATAGTTCGTCTTCCAAGTGAGCTGGACGAAGCCTCGGCCGCAGTAGCGGGGGCCGTCGCCGGGGGCGGTGTTGCCCATCGCTCGGGCCCGGCTCGGGTTCTGTCCCGTGATGTCGTAGAGCCGTGTAAAATAGGAGACGTTGCCGTACTCCTTGATCGGCTGCATGGTCGCCGCCGTCTCGTGGTAGGCGGTCGCGAGCACGTATGCGAACTGCGTTGCCGGCGTGCGGTCCTGGTACTTCGCCTCCCACGTGTTTAGCAGGATGTCGAGGCCCTGGACCTGATGCGGGCGAAGGCCGCCGCTGAACAGGCGCGGGCGTACGTGGTCGAAGAACGCCTTGCGGGCGAGCGGCATGGATTGCTCCAGAAAGGGGTGTCTCGTGCTAGTTGTGCGTCTCGCTGCGGACTTTCAGTCCCGCCACCGCGCCGTTGCGCAGCACCAGCTTGTGCTGAAAGTCGGTCGCGTATAGGTCGGTAATCGAACAGTTCGTGATCGTGCCGCTGCTCTCATCGGCGATCACGGGGCAGATGCCGCCGTTCTGGCCGGCCGCCCAAAGTGTCCCTGCGCGAAAGTTGACGATCTTCCCAGCCAGCGGCTCAAGTTGAAAGGCGACCTTCGACCGGTCTACGGTCATGCTCGGAACGAGCACGTTTGCGCTTTCGCCCTGCCAGCCGAGACGCAGGCCGTTATGATGTTCCTCGCTGAGGGTGTCCGTGATGAATGCCGTGTCCCACTGCCCAATGAGAATGGCGCGAGTGTAGGGAGCGCCGAGCGCGTTGAAATGCGTTCCTGCGACCCAGAGCCCCGCGCCGTTCTTGGCCCAAAGGCCGTCACCCTTCGTGTTGATCTGGCAGCGGGTGACGTAGATGCCGCCCGCGTTCTCCGCGCGTATGCCGCGCCCGTGCTCGTTCCAGATGGTCAGCCCTTCGACCGTCTGCCGCCGCCCGCGCATGATGATGGCTTCCGGGCATCCGGGCTCGGAAACAAGCGTGCCCGCACCGACCAGCCGCACGTTGTTATGTGTGAGATCGATTGGCGCAGGGAGCGTTACGACGCCGCTGATCTCAATGGTCGTATTGGGCGCAAGCGCCGCGCAAATGCTGGCGTAAGTGGTCATCGGATGCGTATCGCTCCAATGTAGCCATAAGCGCCGCACGTCGAGACGGCGAAAGTGGCATAGGCAATCAGGTAAACAGTCGTGGTCGCCGCCAGCAGAAGGCTTCTCGGCCCTACGGATTCGGAATTGAACAGACCCGCGTTGCTGGCGAGGCCCGACGTGAAGTTGTAAGCGCCAGCCCCCGGAGCTGTCGGAAGGGTTGCGGACGTGGTGTTGATCGCTCCAGCCTTCTGCGAAACCGTTGTGGTGCCGGCAGGGGAAAGCCAAACGTTGCCAAACACGAGCCAGTGGCCTGCGGTCAATGATATCGACGTGACGTTTGCAGCGACTGTACTGGTGAGCGAGACGGCCGAGCCAGCAAGAACGGTGCTCTCGATCAGCTCGCCGACATCACCCGCCGCCGCGCTGTCGTTCGTGTTCGTGCCTTGCTGCTGAATGCCGCCATTGCCCGACCGGGAAACGCGGCCAGTGGTGTCGTCCACGATGAGCGCGGAGTTCTGGACGAGCTTGCCTGTCGTGCTGTCGAAGCGGGCGACCGCGTTATCGGTCGAGGATGCCGGCCCGACGACATCGCCGGCCCCAATGGTCGTGCGGACTGCGGCACCGTTCGCGTCGTCAAGGATCGTGCGCGCGAAGGCCGAAAGGTCGGCAAGCGCCGCCGTGCCCGAGCCCGTGAAATATGGCACCTTGTCGGCCGCGCTCGTCAGGCCAGCGAGCGCCAGCAGTTCGGCATCGGTGATGGCGACTGTGATGGTCGAGCCCGCCCCGCCGTCCGTCAGGCCGATCCCCGTTCCTGCCGTGAGCGCGCGTTCGTTCGGAAGGTCCGCCGTATTCGCTAGCGTGACGTACTGCGGCGTCTTGGTCGCGCTCGCCGTGATCTCGGTCTCGATGTCCTCGAACAGGCCGTTCCACGTTGCCGAGGAGATGGTTTCGCCGGGGCTCGCCTCGTAGTCCGTCGGCAGCGTGTAAGTCCCACCAGAGCGCGGCATCAGGCGACCCCTGTATAGATAATCTTGTTCATGATGATGGTGGGCTGCGTGTTGTTATGGGCGTTGCTGGAGCCGCCGCTTGCGAGCGTGCCGCCGATGGAGCCAGTGAAGCTCACAGTCTCTGCGCCCGACACCTGCGGAACGGAGGTGCCCCCCGCTCCCGCGCTAAGGCTGTTCGGGTAACGGATGACCGTGGCGCTGCCCTCGACCGTGACCGTCAGGCTGCCCAGGCTGAGGTTGTAGTTGGGAAGTTGCGCCTGGGTCAGCGTGTGCGTCTGAAGGCCGCCTGCATTGCCCAATGCCGTGCCGTCGATGCCGGTCAGAGCGGATGTCAGGCGGGATGCCGCCGCGCCTCCCATGTCGTCGCGGCCCGCCCCCACGCGGCCACGGAAGTCAGGGACGTTGAACGTGGTCGAGCCGTCGCCCGTGCCGTGCGTCGTGCCAATCGCGCTGAACAACGCCGAATAGGTCGTTCGTGATATCGCTTGCCCGTAGCAGAGCAGCCAGCCGGATGGTGCCGAAGTTCCGGCGTAGTCCATGACCGCACCGACCGGCGTCGAGCCAAGCCCCGACACCTTGCCGGAAAAGCCGCTGCCGCCCGAGAGAGCAACGCCCGTGCCGAGCGCGAACCCCGTCTCGGTCAGCGTCGCGACCGCCACCCCGTTGCAGACGAGCGCGTAGCTGTCGGCGCCGACACGATAAATGCCGGTGTTGAGGTCGCCGTTGAACGAGTATCCGGGAGCGCCGATCGTCCCGGACGCGGCGGGGAACTGCCCCGTCATCGCGGTCTGGCCGTCAGTGGCTACCGAATTTGTGAGAGCTGTGCCAATATCGCTAATTACGCTGTTGACATCGGCAGCCACGGCGGTCGTCCCGGCCGTGAATGTCTGTGTCGGCGTGAACGTGCCGGAACCGTTGCGAGGCATGGTGTTGGGCGGCTCCCATAGAAAAGCCGCCCCGGAGAGGAGCGGCTAAAAACGTTGGATACGAAGCGAGAGATCGACCTGGCGCCGCACGAGTGGCGTACGCAGATGTCGGATGGATCAAAGCCCCCGCCGAAGCCTCGGGAGCCGTTCTTCGGCCCAGGCGCTCCTGGGTTGCTCGTTTACATTGCGTGCTATGCGGCCGGGGCTATCGCCGTCCGCTGGGTGCTGGGATATTAGCCGGGACTTGAGAGCCGCCCCCGAGGATGCCCCGCAAGGCAATCCCGAGCATGTGCCGCTGGCGCTCGATGGCATCTGATGCGCGGGTGATCATTCTGCCGGTGTTCGACGCCTCATCTCCGCTGCTGAGCAGGATGCGCGCAAGCTGCTCGCGCACGGCGGGCGTATTCCCTGTCAGCGCATTCCCGGCGCGGCCGAGAGCGCTACGAGCAGCCGCCCCGAAGTTGCCCTGAAGCACGTTCGCGACCAATGTCGGATCGACTGCGACGGCTTCCGCGTTTGCGGCGTTCTCCACTGTCCGCGAGTTGCCGAGGACACGCGCGTTGGTCTGCGCCATGATGTTCTCTCGATTGAGAGAGCGCATGGTTGGGGCGGCAGTCCCTGGGAAGGCGAACTGCGGAAGTTCGTAATTCAGGGCCGGCGTTGCTAGAGGCCGCGCGGCATTCGTCAGCGGCCCTTGAGGGCGGCCCTGTACACCCGCGATCAAGTCATCGAAGTAGCCGGTGCGGAAGCCCTGCTGTGGGCCGATGTCCATGCCCCGGAATTGCGGGATAGTGTCCTCAACGCGCCCCCGCCGGGCTGCCGCCTGACCCGCCTCGATGCCTTCGAGAACTTGGCTCTGGCGGCGGAAGGTGTCTCGGGCCGCCGCGTAGGGCGGGGATGCCGCTGCAAGCGCGTCGTCAAGGGCGTTTCGGATCGGCGCCAAGTGCCCTTGAATGGTGCCCGAGCCGGTTTCGATCATCCGGTCAAGCTCGACCTTGGCCCGCTGCGCCGCGCTGAAGTCATTCAGAACAGAGCGCCCGTCCGTCAGATAGCCGCGAGCGCGCCTGACTGCCGCCTCTACACTGTCGTCGGCGATCTGCGAAACAGGGGGGCGCCAGCCGGGCACGGGACCGACAGCGGGGTCCAGGAAGTCATTTGCGCGTCGGATTGCCTCTGAAGGGTTGACCGTGCCGGCCTGCCCGCGCGCCGCGCCATAGCCGATGTCGGCAGCCTCCCTTCGGGCTGCAGTGACCGCCGCCGTCAATTGCTGGGCCGTCTGCGGCGTGCCGCTCGCCTCCTGGAGCGTAGCAGCCAAGCGACGGGGCGCATCGTAGTTCCGAGCCTCAAGCGCAGCCGTCGCCATCTCTCGGCCAGGGCCGGGCGCATTAGCTGCGGATGCAAGCAGATTGCGGCCTTCGGTCCCTAGCTCGTCAGCAAGCGTATAGACGCCCTGCCCCTCGCGGGCGGCGAGACCTACGTTGTGAGCTGCTACGGCCGGCTCACGCCCCGATGCCACGACAGAGCGCGCCACTTGGTTCTGGGCGTACTGCTCTGGGTTGACGCGCGCCATGATGTTGCTGCGGATCGGCGCGGTGATGAGGTTCACGCCAGACGCGACCGCGGGAAGGGCCCCACCGATGACGGCGCCCGTTGCACCGCCCATGGCAGCGCCGCCAAGACGCCCGCCTACTCCACTGCCCTCGCCCGCTCCCGTCACGGCGCCATAGGCAGCACCGTCAGCGACAGCGCCTAGCGTGCGCGCGCCGAGTCCTGCGTTGGCAGCACGAGGCATGGCCGTCAATCCGGCCTGCGCCAGCCTCACGCCGGAGCCGACGCCGCCCATGACCTCAGCCGCCGTGCCGAGCATGCCAGTCTCTTGGCGGGCCTGCGCAAGCTGCGCATCCTGGCGAGCTTTGGCCCAATCGTATGCCTCTGCCGGGTTGATTGTGCCGCGCGCGATCATCTCGACAGGCGTGCCGAGCACCGCGCCCATCTCATCGGCCCAGCCGCCAGTGGCGCCTTGCATGATGCGCCGCGCCCAGCTTTGCCCGCCCGTCATGCCGGCAAGCGGCGAGCCAGCCTGCGCCGCTCGCTCGGCCGCCATTTCACTGGCAACTGTTCTGCGGATGTGCTCGCCGCGATCGACCTGCGCCGCCACTTGCGGTGTGCGCTGCTGCTCCCATTGCTGGAGGCGGGCAGCATCGTCAGCCTGCGCGCCCGCCATGCCGGGAGGAGCGGGCGCTGCCTGCGTCAGCGCCGTGGTGCTCAGGTCCAGCGTCGGGCGCTGCGGCTGCTGCGCGAGCGGTGCGGCATCCCACCACGCGGCCGACGCCTGCGGATCGGCTGGCGGCGTCTGGGTCGCCAGAGGCGCGCTATCCCACCAGTTCGCCATTAGGGGCGCACCCTCACGTTGCCGTCAGGCGCGATGAACTGCGTCCCTGGCGGAAGGGCTTCCATCTCCTGACGCGATGTCGGACGCGGCAGATTTGCCGGGGGCTGCTGCGGCTGCGCTTGCGGCACGCCAGGCGGCTGCTGGCCTGGAGGTGCACCGGGAGCAGGGGCGGTCGGAGGGGCATACTCGCCCGGCATGCCGACGCGGCCGAGCGCTCGCATGATCGCGAGGCCGGATTGATCTGCACCGGGGGTACGGCTGAGTTCGTCCGACACCTGACCAAACGTCTGGTTATAGCGCTCGATCGCCTGCCGGGCGTAACGCTCCTGAAGGTCGAGGACGCGACGGATGGTCGTTTCGTTCAGGGCAATGTCGCCAGCGGCGACGCGCTCCATGAAGCGCACGTCGTTGTTCGACGGGTTCGCGCCCAATGCTCGGATGCCGGAAAGCACTTGCTGGCCGACCGCCGCGCGGAACGATTCCGTATTCACAAGGGACCTCTCGTCGGTAACGCCGAACAGCGCGCCTATCCTCGCCAGCCCCATGCGGCCCTCAGCAAGGGCGCCCGTGATAACGCCGCCCGGCTCGTCTAGCTGCGCTCTCGCCTGATGCAGGGCGCGGATGGTGTCTGCTGCTGCCGACGCGGATTCGCGCTGCTGCGTGAACTGCCGGCTGTAGCCTTCCACGAGCGGATTGGTCGCCGTGTTGACGGACAGGGTGGTGTTGGTGTTCGGCGTGTCCTGGACGGCTTGGATGCGACCGTCCGGTCCCTGCTGGTAGGCGCGGCGGTCGGTGTCAGGAATGCCGAGCCTGCGGCGCTCTCCGGGATCGGTAAGCGGCCGGAAGCCGTTGCTCGGCCCGATCTGCGCGCCCGTGGTTGGGTCGCGCATGACAGCACCGGCCGGCGTGACTACCGGATCACGCGGCGGGCGCGGCCCGACCTGGGTCATCTGCCCCGTGCGCGGGTTGAACGCGAACGTGCCGTCGGGACGCTGAACGAGCTGCAGACCGGCCGGCGCCAATTCTGCCGCGATCATCTGCGTGACCATCGGCGCGGTGTACTCGTTGTCGAGCAGGCGAACGAGGGTCGCGCGGTCCATGCCCTGAATCATACCGGGGCGGGCGGCAGGGCCCGCAGGAGCGGCAACAGGCGGAGCACCAGCCGGAGCCGGACCGCCCTGCGCCTGCGGTCCTGGAGGCCCGCCCGCATTCTGCGCAAGGTACATGGACAGGCGGGTGCCGTTCGCATCAGCGGGGTTGTATTGCCCGCCCGACGTGATGAAACGGCGCAAGCCTTCGTTGCCGCCAAGGTGGGCGACAGCGCGCATCCCCTCTGGGGTGACGGTCGTTCCGCCGATCTGCGTGCCGATGGCGCTCGACAGCCCGTTGCGCTGAACGAATTGGTCGATGTCGGAAAAGTGCCACTGCTCCACGGCCCGCTGCATTTCGGGCGAGGCCATGAACGCCTGGGGCGTCGTACCGGGTGGGATGACGCCAGCCGCTGCGGCTTGTTCCAGGCGCGGCGTGCTGAACTGGAGGCGCCCGAAGTGCCCGACAGTGCCGTCACGGCGGGGAACGGCATTTTGCGCAGCGAAGTTTCCGCCGCTCTCGGAACGGACCAGCGCAGGCGGTATCAGCGAGCTGTCGCCCCCGGTCGGCGACCAATTGGCCGTCGTCGTGGATGCGGGGACCTGTGGTGGGGCGTAGGGGATCGTCGGGGCCTGGGGGGCTTCCGCAGCCGGCGCCGCTCCTGGGGCCGCTGGCGGGGCTGCGGCAGGCGCTCCGCCCGCACGGCTGAGGATGAAGTCCGCAAGCTCCTTGTTGCCCTGCCGGCGCTCGCGGTCGAGCGTGTTCAGTTCGAGCCCGCCCATGAGGCCCTGTGCAACGCGCGCTGCGCCCTGCGTCCAGTGCTGGACGGGCTCGGTCGAGCCGCCCTGCATCAGGAGCTGCGCGGCCATGCGGCGGCGAAGTTCGGACGGAGATGCGTTGCCGACCTGTTGCGGCGAAAGGGTCATCCCGCTCATCAGCCAAACTTCGGCATGGTGAAGCCGCCGCGCGCCCATCCGCCGAGCGCGGTTCCGCCGAGGCCGAACAATCCGCCGAGCATCGCGCTATTGGCCTGGTTCTTGGCGTTCGCCGCCTGAAGCTGCCCCTGATAATTGGAGTTCACCGCGCTCGCGTAATCGGGGCTCGCGATGCTCACCTGTGGCGTGTTCTGGAACGATGGCATGACCGGCTGCGCGCCGCCCAAGAGCGCCTGCAATTCCTGGATCGACTGATTGCGCGCGCCAAGGATTTCGTTGACGGACTGTCCTCGCCCGGTGAGGAGAAGCTGGTTGTAGGCGTCGTTCTGGCGCTCATCGAAGCGCGTCCGCTCGCGGTCGTAGGCTTCCGAGTCCATGCCAATGCCGCGATTGAGAAGGTCCGCCTCCTGCGCCTGCCATTGCCGCTGCAGCATGGGATCGAGCCGGGAGCGGCCAAGCTCCATCAGCCGGCCCTCGACCGCATCGTTGGTCAGGTTGACCGGCTGCCCGAGAACGCCGCCGAGCTGGCTCGCTTGCGACTGCGCGAGATTGGCGAAGGTGTTGCCAAGCTCGGCCTGCTTGTCGACGAGATGCTGTTGCCCCGTGCTGAGGCTCGTGGTCGCCTGATAGCGCGGCGTGCCGTCTGGGTTCACCCCGTTCTGGCTGTAGGTCAGCGAACCGTAGGGTGTGACCTGGTTCGTTTGGTTCATGCCCATCTGGGCGCGCGCGGCCTGCGTGTTGTAGCCGAGTTGCGCGTTCGACGTGTTCGTCGGATCGGGCGGGGCAGGCGTCTGTGCTGATTTCATGGCTTGAACCACTTGCAGTCGTCGCGGGAGAGGCGATAGAGAATGGCGTCTCCCTGGGGATAGAAATCCCTCAGAACGCCTTCCCACTTGAAGCCGGAGCGCAAAAGCGTCCGCTGGGTGATCTTGTTGCTTCGGGACGTGCGCGCGGAGATGCGCCGGCACTGCAACTGACCGAAGATGTACTTGGCGAGGAACCGCATATGCCCGAGCCGCATCAGGCGCGGCGCATAGGCGGTCAATTCGATGTTCGACCCGTTGTAGTCGTTGAGGATGTAACCGCCGATCAGGCGGTCATCCTGCACGATGCCGATGCCGACGAATGGCGGGACGAAGATGGTGTCCAGTCCCTGCCCGACCACCTGGCCGACCAGTTCGTCATGGCCAAGAAGGAGGGGCACTAGAGCCCGATCCCTCTTTCGTACATCACATTGAACCCGTTGCAGCGCAGCGTGATCGGCTGCGTTGCGAGATTGTCGAACGTGCCCACGTCGAAGGCCGACACGTCGAAACGCGCGCCCGTGGTGTCGACATGCACGGAAACGCGCATGCGAACCGAAATCCATTGCCCGAGCGCGGATTCAGCCACCCAATCCGCCTGGGACGAGATGTCGTCGCCCCAGATGCCGGTGCCCCACTCGAACGAGCCCCAGATGGAGCCGGCCGCTGCGGTTCTCGCCAGCGGCGATGTCGGCGCGTCCGTTGAAAAGTCCGTGTTGATCGCAAGCGATGGCACCACCGCGCCGTCCGTGAGAAGGAGCGGCTGGACCATCGTAACTTGCTTGTTCTCGCCCGGCGCTCGAAAATCCCAGAATGCGCCTTGCACGTCGGCATCGAGGGGGCCGGTGAAGTCCTGCGCCCCGGTATCGGCCTGGAAAATCTGACCGTTCGTCGTGCCAAAATAGATGTTGTCGTTATAGAGCGCCCAGCACTGCGCATCCATGCCGGTGTAGCGGAAGGGCGCTCCGGTGAGCGTGTTGATGCCGTACTGGTAGGCAGAGCCGTTCGATGTGATCGGCACGTTCAGGAACGCTGCCGTTCCGCGCGGATATGCGATCAATTCCCAGCCGAAGTTTGTCCCGTAGCTCTGCGCCGCGCTCGTTACGCTCGGCTGAATGGCCGGCATGAGCGAGTAGGTCGCTGCAGCCGCGCGATCCTTCGACAAGGCCGCCTCTAGCGAGATCACCCCCGAGATGGTGATGATGGCAAGGTCCGTGCCCGTCTTGAGCATGCAGCGCCGGCCTATGGGCGGCGGAAGGTTGTGTACGCCGACGAGCCCCCAGGCGGTGGAATCTGCCGGGTTCGTGCCCTGGTAGATGGCGGCCTGGCCACGGCTCGATATCGCAACGAGGTAGTCATCCGGCCCGTCGCCGCCGTCGCGCGTCCATGTGCCGATGGCCTGCAGCACGCCGCCCTGGCTGAACACAGCGCCGAAATCGAACTCGGTTGCAGCCCCAGCGATGCTGTCGAGCGGCATGTACGCCGCCTTCGTGCTGTTGACGAGCGTAAACCAGAGCCGCTTCTTGTGCGCCGCGACGTTGATGAAGTTCGTCTCGTCAACGACTGTGATGGCAGGCGTCGCCCAATTCGACCCGTCGAAGGTGCGCGGCGCGTCTGCACCGTTGCAGATGACGAGGAAATGCCCGCCCGACGTGGTGAAGTTGACGTACTGCCAGCGCGCGTTCGACAGGCTGGTGAGCGCCGATGTCGCAAGAAACTGGCTCGACACGTCGTAGATGACCGAGCCGGACGCCGCGAACATGTTGTTTGCCGTCAGCCCGTTGTAGACCATCAGGCTTTCAACGTTGCCCGAGCCCACATCGGTGTGGATGTCGTAGCCGTTGCGGATGCGGATCGAGCCCGCCTCCGGGAACCAGTTGTCGAGCACGACGGCGTGGTCGCGCGGCATGGCGTTTTTAGGCGAAAGCGTATCCCAGCCGCCCGTTGCCGGCGGGAATGCTGCCGTCGCAACGACGCGCTGGCCGGTCGCGCTGCCGCGTAGCGCCTTCCTGCGCCCACCGATGGCTTGCCGCCTCATAGCGTCCAGGAGCCCTCGGGGAGCGTCAGGGTCAGGCCCTCCGGCTCGCCGGTCATGTCGATCACGGACTTTGCGCCGTCGATGGCCGCGAACTTGTCGAGGGCGTCCTGATAGGTGCGGAACTCCTCGGCATAGTCGAGCTTGCGACCCTGCAGGAAGCGCCAGATGACGCCGAGCCGGACAAGCTCCTCGTTGATGATGCAAGTGTCGGTATCGGCCGCCCAGGTCGCCTTGCGCGTCGTTCCGTTCGTGTCGAGGATCGGCGTGTTGCGCAAGTACTCGAAATATACCGAATTGCCAGCGGCCGGCGTCGGATAGAACAGGATCGCATTGCCGCGAATGCGGAACCAGTACGAAATGCCGGACTGAAGCGGGCTTGCCTTCTTGCGCTGCCAGTCCTCGGAATTGAGCGGGCCGGACACCTTGCGCGACTGCGTGCGGTCCCACATCGTGTCATTGCAGATGCGGAAGATGTCGGATGCGGCATCGGCCAGCGTCGTCTGCGTCTCGGTCGCGACCGTCGTGAACGACGCCTCGGCAAGCAGCGCCTGCCAGTCGTATTGGCGAAGAAGCTCCAGCACCTCCTTTTGGGCGAGCTGGAGCATGATGACGGTGTTGCTCTCGCTGTTGCCGATCACGGACGACGGCACGGAGACGGGAAGCTCCCGCGCTGCGCCCTGAATGATCGTCAGGAGGGTCATGGATCAGTGCTCCGCGTCGTCGCTGGAGACTTCGACCGTCACAGCCTCGCCCGTGACCTCAGCAACGGCCTTCTTCGGCCTGCCAGGGCCGCGCTTGGCCTCTGCCGGCTGCATGGCCGCCAGCAGCGCGCCCACGGCCTTGGTGAGGTCGCTCACCTGCGCCTTCAGCTCGGCAATCTCGCCGGTCGACTGCTCGACCTTCGCCTCGACGGCTGAGGTCAGCGTTGCCGCGCCTTCCGACACCGCGTCGCGGTCGCGCGCAGCCCTCTGCAATGCGCGGGCTTGCAGGAGCTTGCGTCCGTTCTCGCGGTAGGTCAGCGTGCCGTGACCGAGCCCCTGGCACTGCGCGTCCGAGAGCATGGCCAGTTCTTCGAGCGTGTGCACGTTGCGGTACACGAACTCCTCTGCCCGCTCGCTCGGCATGCCCACGTCGGTCAGCGGGGTTCCCTGCCGGCGCTCGGCGGGCCGCCCGTCACAGAAGGCGTTCCACTCCTCGCGGAACAGCGCCATGTGCTCGGGCTTCACCTTGCGGACTACCGTGTCTTTCGAGCCGACGAAGCTGATCTCGATGAAATCCGCGTCACCCTGACGGAAGAACCTGCCCTTCTGGGCAAAGGCCGTCACTTCGGGGAGCGTGATGGTCTGCGGCTGCATGTCCTCTCCTCGTGAATTGAAAAGGGCGGGGATTTTGGGTCCCCGTCACACTCTGGACCAGTGGTCCATGCCGATGGACGATTCTGGCGTCAGCGGGCAGACGTGGCGGCCCGTGCGGACGAAGCCGGCCGCGCCCATCAGGTCGCGGATTTGGCAGGCGTCGCGGCGCTTCTCGTCTACCTCAACGATGACCGACTGCGCCTCGGCGAGCACCGCGCGAGCGCCCTTCAAGATGTCGAGGTCGCTCCCATCGGTGTCGATTTTGACGAACATGGGCATGTGGTCGAGTATTTCCGACAGATCGTCCAGCGACAGCGCGGGCGCGAAAAGAGACTCGGCGTTCAAGGACGTCTCGCCGCGCCTGGTGCCGAGTGCCATGAACGATGGCGTCACGAAATCGTGGAATTTATTCAGGACGATATTTTCGCATAGCTCCGCGAAAAGCTGGTGGTTTGCCTCGACGGCCACCACGTCAATCCCCCGCGCAGCCGCGTAGATCGAATAAATTCCGATGTTCGCGCCGATGTCCCAGAACACCGCGCCTTCGGGCATGGCGTCGATCCAGGCAATCGTGGCCGGCTCCTTCGTCAGGAGCGTATCCCAGCGCCATTTCGAGACAGGGTTGCGAGCAACGAACTTGAAGCTCATACGCCCGTCCATCTCTTCTCCTGGCTGATGCCGTACCGCCCCGCGACGTAGGCGCTTGCGAACATCGGCTGACCGGGCGCAACCTCGACCTCGATGCCCCTGCCCTCGGCAAGGCCGATGAGCCAGGCGACGGACGGAAACTGCAAGCGGCGCTCCTCGCCAGCGGCGAAGTGGCAGCCCCAGAACCCCATGCGCTTGACGCCATGAAGCAGGGCATAGGCGACCATGTAGGAGATGGTGCAATCGAGGTAGGGACGCGGCAGGATGGCCCTGACGTCCGCATGCGGAAACGCAATGCCGTTCTTGAACTTGAGCGGCCCGTCCCCAATGGCCTTCTCGTCGCAAACGATCGGAACGTCCCGGCCGTTCACGTCAGCGAAATATTCCGGGTTCGTGTGCGAGTTGTAGTGCTTGGACAGCGGCGGCTCGGATTTGAAGTCCGGGTCGTGGATGTCCCAAAGTAGGCTCTCGCGCGGGCATGCCACCCACGCGAGAGTCCAGATATCCCAATCGGGATCGTCGAAAGGCGCAAGCGAAGCCGTTGGGGCTCGGCCGACAATGGCGACGCTGCGCCTCACGTCAAGCGCTGGCATTTTTCCCATCGTTAGTGAACGGACGCTGCACCTGCACCACGACGGCGCCGGTCGTCACCGAAGCGGTGCTCGACACCTTCACGTTCCAGATGCGGTCGCCCGCCTGGGTGGTGCCCTTCGCCTCGCCGGCAGTCGAGCCGATATACAGATCGGTGGCGATGGTGCCGGAAGCCGTTACCGACTTCGCGTCACCCTTGCCGTTGATCTGATACCAGCCCCACTGGTTCGCGACGTTCGCCGACATGGCGATGCCGACCGGCCCGACTGCGTCCGCCACGGTAAGCGTGGTGGTGCCGTCGGCGTTGAGGGTCGCCCACGAGCCAGCGACCGTGTTGGCCACGCCCTTCGCATAGATGAACTCGCCGACACCGTAGGCGCCGGACGAGGTGTCCTGCGCCTGAACGATGGTGCCGACAGCGTGGAGCTGCGTGGTCGAAGTCTCGGCGATGCGCTGCAGGCCGATGAGCGGGGAGATGATCCGCCAGGTTGCCATGGTTTCACCCTCCTCAGGCGCAGATCACAGCCTGGAGGCTGCGGTTGGACGTGGTCATGTTGCCGGCCCACACGACGGGCATGACCATCGCGTCTTGGTTGACGGACGACTTCTCGCCGAGCGGCACGAACTCCCGGCCCTTCGCGGGGCGAAGGAACAGGTAGTCGGTGTTGAGCATGTACATATGCGAGGCCGGGCACTGGTCGTCGTAGACCACCGGAACATCGCCCATGTACATGACGTTGGTGAAGCCAGCGCCCGCGCCCTTGTCGTCGGTGAAGCGCTGGTTGGCCTGGAGGCTGGCGAGGTAATAGAGCCAGTAGATCGAGTCAGCCGTGATGATGTCGGGCTTGTCCGACCCACGGATGACGTTGATCCATGCGGTGTTCATTGCCGCCTGGATCGTGGTGGCGCTCGGCGTGATGGTCAGCGTCGAGAAGTCATACACGTAGTTGCGCCAGAACGACGACGCGGAGCCGGAGATGCCGCCAACGGTGTTGGTGTTGACGTCGGCCACGAGGTGCTGGAGCCCGCCGACCTCCTTGGAGCTCGAACCCGTCCCGTCCGCATAGAGCGCGGTCGCGAGCGTGTTCTTGAGGCTCTTTTCGAGGTTGCGGATGCGGCTCTTGAGGAGGTTGTGCACCGCCTCCTTGCCGCTGTTCTGGATTTGCTCCAGGCCGGTGATAACGACGTTACCGGCAAGCTGCTTGTAGTTGTACTCGGCCGCCGAGAACGTCTCGGAAGGCGACACGTCCAGCAGCTCGGCGCCCGAGTACCACTGGACAGTGGAGTTCTCGGCGTATTCGAGTTCCTGGACGATGGTGCGTCCGGTGGCGGTCTGCTTGTTGCCCTTGCGGTCGATCAACCGCAACAGCGCGTTGTGGTTCGTGATGTTGTCCGCCATCTTGCCGGAGTAGCCCTGCAAGCTGGTGGTCACGATGTCCGTGAAGGAAGAGTTCGGCGAAGCCATCTAAGGCCCCCATGAGGGGCGTCAGACGATCTCACATGTGCTTGGCGATGTTCGCCGCGAGAATGGAGTCGAGGTCCCCGCCGACCCGCTGCCCGCCCGGCTGTGAGCCGGTAGAGCGGACGGGCGCGGCGCGCTTGGCCTTCTCTACGCTTTCCAGACGGGCCTTCTCAGCCTCAGCCCCCTTGGCCTGCACCTGATTGGTGATGGCGGCCTGGAAGGGCTCCATGGCTTTCGAGTAGGCTTCGTCGATGGTCGCCGCCTCCCCTCTCTCGATCAGTTGGGCCATTTGCGGCCGGACGTGCTCGAAATAGGGGCGAAGGAGATTGCCGCTCGCGTCCTTGGCGGATTTGAGCGTTTCGATCTCGGCGGCTATGCGTTCGTTGGCTGCCTGGGCCTGACGCTGCTTCTCTTGAGCGAACTCGTTGGCGAGTTGCGAGACGGTCTGGCGCAATTCGTGCGTGATGGGGTCGAGCGCTTGTGGCTGCCCTCCCCCGGCGACCCCGCGAAGGTCGATCCCGTAGTCGGCCGCGATCTGCAGGAGGGCCGTCACCTTCTGGTCAGGGGTGCCCGTGCGCAGCGTTCTCTCGGCAGTGAGCACGTCGTTAACAAGGGCGGCCGGTGTGCTGCCCGTGATCGACGCTAGCTGTGCCAGATACGGCTGGTGGGGCTCGACCGCCTTGAGCAGGGGTTCGGCCTGGCTCCTGAAGCTCGAAAGCTCCTGGGTCTTGCGGGTGTAGTCGGCCTCCATCCCCTTGTTGCGCTCGAGGATGACCTCTTGGGCCTCTCGTGGCAGCGTGGAGAACTTGGCCTTGTCCGCGTCCGACCATCTTGCCGGCGGTTCGAGAGGCTGCTGGGCAGGCTCGACCGTGGCTGGTTCGGTTGCGGGCTTTGCGGCGGCCTCGGCAGGTCCGGGATCGGAGGCTTCGGCTGCGGTATCCTTTGCGACGAAGCGCCCGTGCTCATCGCGAGCGCGGCCGTCCGTCTGGGATTCTGTGGTGGTGCTCTCGACGGGCGCTTCTGCCGCATCGATGGCGCTTGAAATGATGGCGTCCAGCCCTTGGGCGACAGGTTCCGTTGCCGGAAGGTCGCCGGTTGCTTTCTCGTCCATGATGTCTCCTGGTTAGCGCGGGATTTGGTCCCACAGCGCCGGCCTTTCGGAGCCGGGCCAATCGTTGCCGATCTGTCGCGTGCCGGTGCGCTGCTCGTAGGCGCGCAGGGCCGAGCGAGAGGTGATCTCGACGCCGTCCTGTGTGATGAACGGCGTAATGTCCGGCATGAAAAAAGCCGCCTCGGATCGGGCGGCTGCTTGCTTCTCGACGAGACGACCGTCTCGCCAGACGTAGGTGGTTTTCATTTGGGGGCAACCGTCAGGTAGAACGGGTTGCGCCACCACTGCGGCTGCGATGTTTGGTCGATCGGCCCAGAGCCCAAATCATCAATGAGCGCGGTCAGGCGCTCCCACTCGGCTTGCCGCCCGTTCGGGTACAGAAGGCGGTTCAATTCCCTGAGCTCGTCCTCGCTCACTGCACGGCCCCTTGCGGCTGCATGGCGCTCAACTCGGCCTGCGCCGCCATCTTCTGCATGTCCATGCCGTGCTTGGCCTGCGCGACCTGAAGATCCATGCCAGTCTTCTGCATGTTCGCGTCGGCCTGCGCCTTGATGGCTTCGGCCTTGGCCTTCTCGCCCTCGACCTTCGGGTCGAGCTGGGGCGGCTGCATCTTCGCCTGTTCGGCCGCCTGCGTGAGCTGCTGCTTGGCCTCGTCGATGGCGTCCTCGATGGTCCGGTTGACCTTGAGGGTGCGCACGGCCTGCGCCAACATCTCGAAGCACAGGTTCAGCAGCGCCGGCTGGGCCGAGACGATGGGGAACCAGCCGACCACGAACTCGGTGATGCCCTTCAGCGTCTCGGTGATCACCTGGCGCTCGGCCGCCGTGTCCTCGAAGATAGTCGAATCCGTCTCGATCTCGATGTTGTAGGCCCGCGTCTTGTCCGAGCGCAGGATTTGCATGATCTCGGGCGTGATCTCCATGCCAGTCATTTCCTGGAGCACGTTCGGCTCGAAATGCTCGGCGATGATCTCGGCCTTGATGCGGTAGAGGTCGCGAATCCACTTTTGCACGGCTCGCTGGCGCTTCTTCAAGCGCTGGCTGCCGAACTGCGCCTTGAGGTTCTGCGCGCCCAATGTCTCGTTCGGGTCGGTCGAGCCACGGATCACGTCCGAGATGCCCGTCACCTCGTAGATCGCCTGGACCAGCATGTCGCGCTGGTTCATGAGGTCGAGCAGCGTCTTGGCGATGACGCTGATGTCCTCGGACTGGAACGAGGCGGCAAGCCCGCCCTTCTCGCTCAGCTTGGCGTAGTTTTCGGCCGGAATGAACTGGTTGTCGGCGGCGTTCGCGAGCTTGGCTAGCTCGGGGATTTGCGCATCGTAGATGCCGCGCCGCTTCAACGCCTTCGTCAGGCGGCTGATGCGCGCCGTGATCTCGTCGAGGTCGTCGGCCTGGTCCTTGTAGATCAGGAACTCGGGCTTCGGAACGCGCGTCTCTGTGTCCTCGACCGAGCGGAAGCCGTCAGGGCCCGGCCAGAAGCCCTCTAGGCCGTACGGGTCAGGGTCCATGCGCAGGATGGTCGGATGGCCCTTGACCACCCAATACCGCTCGCGCTCGCGCTTGTCCCAAATCTCCCACACCTCAGCGCGCTTCAGGTCGTCGGGAATATCCTTGCGGCCCTCGATCACAGGCGACCAGTTGAGCGGCACGCCGGCTGCGGCCTCACCGAAGTTCTCGGTCAGGTCCTCGCGCGTCATGGCGTGGCGGTAGCCCTTCCACCAGACGTCGCCGTAGCAGCGGGCGGGGCTTTCGAGATAGTCCTCCCAATAGACGTGCTCCTCATAGAGCTTCTGATCGGCAATCACGTCCTGCATGGCAGGCTGGCCGTCCTCGCCCATGAGCGGCATGCCCATCGGGTCGGTCGCCGGGACCTGCTTGATGACCGGCTCGTAGCAGACGCGCAGTTCGCCGACGCCCGTGGTCAGATGGTCGTGCAAGCCTGCCTCGACCGTCTTGTCTATGTCGTATGCCTGCGCCGTGGCCATCAGGCCGCGCTCCAGGACCTCGGCGGCCTCTCGGGCAGGGGTGCTCGCCTTGTCGGGGAAGCGCCTGCGTACGTCCGCCTTGGCCGTCCTGCCGTAAAGCGCGCCCTTCAGCGTCTCGGTGTTGCTGAACAGGATGTTGAAGCGCTTCGGCGCGTTCTGGACGCGGGACGAGGACTTCTCGGCCTTGTAGCGCTTGACGCAATCGCGTGCGTCGTTGCGCCAGTCACGGCGCTCGCGCTCCGCAAGCTCAAGCTGGACCTGCCAGAAGGTCGCGTCTTCCCCCGCGTCCTCCTCTTTGGCCGGTTCAGTCTTCTGCGGTTTCGCGATCATGCTGTTCCATTATCTGGGCGAAGGTGCGGGGCTTGATGAGTTCGGCGAGAATGTCGGGCTGCTTGGGCTCCGGCGTCATCTCGCGATAGGCCATGGCGAGGTAGCGAAAGGCGTCCGAGTAGTGGCTCGCCCAATTGTGAAGCGGGCGCTCGCTGTATGTCTGCCGGTTGTCGTCGTACTCGGGCCGGTACTGGCCGAGCGCATCAAGGCCGGGCTCGGTGTTCTTCGCGTCCCACCAGCAGCGCGGGATGATCTCCCGCACCGCGTTGATGCCGTCATCGACCTTGTGCGCCGGCACCACGCGCGGGCTGCGGCCGAGGGCGATCAGCGTCTCGACGCGGGTTCGGCCCGTGCCGAGCTCGCGCACCCTTGCATCGTGCGGCACCCAATCGATGCCGTAGTCGTGCCCCCTGCCCTCTAGCTCGTTCACGTACCAGGCGAGCGGCTGGCCGTGGCTGTCGATGCAGTCGATGACGCGGATTTCGCGGCCGATCGCCTGCCAGAGCCAGATGGCCGTGCTGTCGCCTATGCCGAGGTCCCAGGCCGTATGGACCTTGACGCCCTTGGCCGGCTCGACCTTCGTGATGCGGCCTTCGCGCCTCGCCTCGATGAGGCGCAGGGCGTAGTAGGCGCCGTCAGCGACGATCTGGTATTCGCCGTCCCAGACGTGGGCGGCCTTCTCGGGGTTCAGCGCACGGTCGCGCCGCATGTCCCCGCGTAGCTCCTCGGGGAACCATGGATTGTCACGCCAGTTCGCCTCGACCACGATGGCGTTGTCGGGCGGGTTCTTGCGGAAGAACACGTCCACCGCGTCCGTCTTGCGCGTCGGGTTCCAACTGAACCAAAGCTCACTGCCCGGCTTGCGGATGGTCGGGCGAAGGAGCGTCAGGCTGTGATCCGAGAGGCTGTGCGCCTCCTCGACCCACGCGGTGTCATAGCCTTCCAACGACTTGATGCTGTCGGCCGTGTGGTTCTGCATGCCCTGAAAGATGATCACGCCATCGCCAGGCGTGCGTATCTCGTCCTCGAGGATGCGGAACTGACCCACCAGCCCATGCTGGCGTATCTTGTCCTCGATCAGGCGCTTGGCCGATTCCTTGAGCGAGCGCTGCACCTCGCGGATGCACACCCCGCGAAAGCCTCGCTGCCGTAGGGCCGTCTCGACCATCAGCTCAGCGAAGAAGTGGCTCTTGCCCGAGCCGCGCCCGCCGTGTGCGCCCTTGTAGCGCTTGGGCTCCAGGAGCGGGACAAAAACCCTAGCTGTTGGAATTTCCAGGGTCGATGACAAGACGCCTCACAAGCTCGACCTGCAGTGCGCCGCCGTCCGCCCCTGCGACCTGCATCGGCAGCACCTTGCCGAGGAGCGCGAGGAACGGGGCGGGGTTCTCTGTGGCCTGGGTGGTCAGGTAGCCGACAAGGCCGTCACCGCCGCCAGCGGCCTCCGCAGCGCGAAGGATCGCATCCTTGAGGAGGGCGGTCGTTTTGTTGGGGACGCCCTTGATGCGTCCCTTGCCTGCGTTGGGCGGTTTGACAGCAGCGGCCACTAGTTTGCTGCTCCTAGCCCCGCTTCGCCATCTCGGCTTCGAAGTCGGCGAGGGCTTTGACTGCATGATCGCGCTCGGCAATCGCATGGTCGAGGGCGCGCTGCGCATTCGCGACGCGACCGGCCGCATTCAGAGCGGATGCGCGCATCATCGCAATGTGCGCGTCGAGCACCTTTGTGGGTGTGGATAGGTCGGGGGGTTCGGGGGTGGGCCTGATGTAGCCCTGCATCGCGGCGCCCACGGCGTCACCCGCGCCGAGCAGGTCGTAGCGCTGAGCCTGCCGCTCACGCGCGTTCGGCAGATCGGTGATGCGGCCGACAGTCAGCGTGTGCGTGTCGCGGTTGGCGTGGTAGATGCGCGCGCGCTCGGCGTTGTTGCACGCCTCGACCTGCGCTCGCCAACTCGGGCTGCCGATGTCGCTCATCCACCTAGCTCCTGTGTGAAAGGGACGGGCCGGCGCTGAAGACTGAATGCCAGTCCTGGCAGACAACGCCGGCCCTGGGCGCCTTGGCAGCGCGAACTCGTGCGGCCCTGTGCCGCGATGTGGATCGACACCCTCAACGCTCCTTCAGCGGCACGAAGCCGATAGGATCAGGAGCGCGCATGATGGGTTGGCCATCCGGATAAAGCAGGCCCGTATTGGCCACCTCGGGGTAGTGTATCGTGATGGACGGGACCGAGGCAGGCTTGCTCCAGTCCGTGTCGTTGGGATGCACCTCGCGAAAGGCGCGAACGTAACGAGGCATCCCCGTTTGCTCCTAATTGAGCCCCGGCCTACAATGCTGGCCGGCGACCATTTTCCCGGCGTCAGGAAAATGGTGAGACGCGCGAACTCGTGCCGCGATGTGGATCATGTCGGTGACGTCAACGATATGATCGACGGGGTCGGGCGCAACTCCGACTGGCGAAGCCTTGCAGGCTGCCTGCCCCTTCCGGCTGGGACGTGCGTGTCTGGCTTTCCACGCCGCCCGTCGAACTGTGAACGACAGGGGCGCATCGTCGCCTGTGAATGCCGCGTCGAAGAGATGCGCATGGACCGATGCATGCGCGCGGCACTCGCCTGTCGAATCACAAACGCCCGCCACGGATGTTCGGGGCGGGCGGCAAATCGGTAGGATGGCGAAAACATACATTCCAGCGGACCGCACGTCAACGGTATCCTGACACCACACATTTCCTGGAGCAGAAACCGTCCGCAGACGGGCGCTTGTCGTTTTGGCCACTGCCCTAGCTTCCGGTGCCGCCGATGCCGTTCCTTGCCCGCCTCTGTGGCCCTGTGACCATTCCCCAGAGCATGGCCAGCTCTGCCAGAGCATCCCGCACCCGGCGCGAGATGTATTTCGCCTCGCGCTCGTCTCCTGGCGCGATGTCGGACGGGAAGCGGCGCTCGCCGATCATCGAAACGACCAGCCGGTAGCTGTAGGGCCCAAGCTCGCGCTGCGCCTGGCCAAGGCGTTTCGCCGCCCGGCGCGTCACGTCCGTCAGAGGCTCGTGCAGCCTGCCACCGTCAACGAACTCCTTCGTCCAGTCGAAAGCCTTTGCGCCTCCGATGCCGGCCCGCTCCCATGCGGAGCGGAAGCGCTCGCCCGCCGCATATTGCGCGCCGTCGATTTCATCGCGTGCCCTCCAGCGGTCCAAGGGGCTTTCGCGCAGGTTCACGACCGCTTCCAGGCGTGCGCCCGGCTCATACGGATCGTCCACCATCCGCGTTCCCAGCTCGATCCCGAGAGGGGCGAGGGTGACGGCCCTGCCCGGCTTGCGTCGTGCCATCGACGTGGTTCCCCCGTGGGTGGTCATGGGCTCACCGAAGGAAGCGGCCACCACCACGTAAAACGCCGTCTTTTGGTAGGCAACATCGAGCACGACCCACGGGAATTCTGGGTCGCTGGCGTGCTGGTCGTAGTGCGCGACCATGTAACCGAGCACCGGTCCCCAAACGAGAATTTCAGTCCCGTCTGTTGGCGCTGACCCGATTTCGCGCCGCCTTAGGACGGACGCTGTTTCTTGCGTCGGCGCTGGAAACGTCCACACTTGGAAGCTCATCCCCTCACCCTCCTTCGCCCGATGCCCGGTGTGGGGCGGAAGAAACCGCGTCACTCGGCTTTGATCCTCGCCCGATAGCGAGGTCGCTGGGCGGCTCCGGGTCCTGCTCAGGCTCGATCTTGACGTTTCGCAAAGCGGCTAGCGCTGCGTCGTAAATCAATATCCAGTGCCAGTCGTCTTCTATCATCGGTCGTCGGCCTCGGACTCCGGCGCAAGATCAAATCGCCGATTGAAAGGATTATACCGCATCGTCAACTTGCCCGGATAGCCAATCTGATCATGATAGCGAGACTTCACGACTTTAATTTCTGCGATCTGACCTTCCATGTTTGGCTTCCAAACGACCACGCCAACATCCGGTTTGTTTGCCCAATGAGCGCTATCGCTGATCGAATACAGGCCGGGCCGCTCGCCACCCGCAAGCTTTGTCGGATGCGCGACCACGATCACGTGGCAGTCGACCGAGCGGGCGAGGCGCTTGAATTCCTTGATCGCCTTGCCGGTGTATTCGGTCAGGCTGATATCGCTCGGGCGATCGTGGTCGAGCTCGTTCCAGGGATCGATGGTGACGACCCGGCAGCCGTAGCGGATCACCGCCGAGGCGCATTTCTCCAGGACCCACGACAAGTTCGCGAGGTCGTCATCGTCAGGGACGATGAAAACGAAATGCTCGTCGATCCAGGCGTCAGCTCGGGCAATATCCTCGTCGAGGGCGATCGGCTGGCCATGCTCGTCCGCGATCGGGCATCGGCAAAACCATTCTCGCAGAGCGCGCCTGTGGTCGGCCTGCGGATGCTGCTCGAACGAGGCGATGGCGACGCGCCATCCATAGCGCTCCACCGCGCGGCAGAGCATGTCGTTTACGAACGTCGACTTGCCGTGACCCGGAATGCCAGTGACGACACAGAAGTCGCCCATGCGGATTCGGTAATGCCGGTCCATGCCCGGCATGCCCGTGCAGTGCTGCTTGCGGACCGGATAGGGCGGCAGCTCGGACATGCGGTAAACGCCGTCGACCTTGCACCACTCGGCGCGATCGAACACCGCAGAAACGCCCTTCGGGCCGTACTCGCGGAGAGCATCGTTCAAATCCTTGCAGCCCTTCGGATAGCGCACCCATTTGCAGCGCGCCTTGCCGAGACGGATGGAGAGATCGTTGAGCAGCGCCTGGCCCGGCCCGTCGCTGTCGGTCGCCAAGATGATCGTCTTGACGCTTCGCAGCGCCGCACCGGCATGGTCGAGATACGAATACTTCCGCGTCTCGCTGTCGGCGATCTCCTCCTTCGGGGCGCCATCCGGCACGGAGACAGCGCGGACGAATCCGCATTGGATGGCCGCCATCGCATCGAACTCGCCTTCCGTGATGATGAGCGGTTCGTCAGCCAGGGAGAGGTCTGCGATCGCATCGAAATTCCAGAAACATTTGACCGCCCCGGCGTCCTGATGGAACCGCTTGTCTGGGGAGCGGTACTTGTGGTTCACGACCTCGCCTTTGACGACGTACGGGAACACCAGCACCTCACCACCACCGCTTCTCGGCGAGCTGTCGAGCCCAAGCCTCACCGCCAACTCCACGTCGAGCCCGCGCGCCTCGATGAGGTCGATTGCCGCTTGCGACAGCGCCATCGTTCAGGCCCCCGCGCCAACCGCAGTGATGACAGTTGAACCGGACGCCGGCCGGCTCGATGCGAACCGATAGGCACGGATGAGTCTTGTTGCGCCGGGTGTGCGAGCATTTCGGGCATGTGACCTTGTGCTCGCCGGCTGCCGAGCGTCGAAGGCGGATGCCAAGTTGCGCGAGTAGGTCGTCATGCACCGATCCGCCCCTCAGATCGCCCAACGGCTCGCCGTCTCGGCGGGCTTTCGCCCGGAGACGATTGCGCCGATGTACTCGTTCGGGTCCTGCTTCTCGCTCGCCTGTTCGATGGCCGCCCGTGCCTGGGCGACGCTGCCGCCCTTCGCCAAGATGAGCCGCTTGATGAGCCCCCCGGCGTTCTTGCCGAGCACCGCTTTGCCGCGCTCGAAAACCTCCGCTTCCTGGGTCCGAGCGGGCGCAGCCCCAATAGCGTTAGCTATTGGTATATCTGTATCTGTATCTGGTCCTGTTTCAGTAACGGTCGATGAAACGACTTTGGAACGCTTCCTGAAACGTTTCACGCGCTCAGTCGAACCGTCTGACTTGTATTGCCTTTTCTCCCACGCATGGGGGGCGATGCCACTACCGTTAGGGCCACCGCGAACGGTGTCGATCAGGCCAGCGGTCGACAGGCGTTCGATGAGCGATCGGCAAGCGATCGGGCACCCGATCCGCAGCGCGAACGCGATGGCCTCGATGCTCGGCAGACGACCGTCGTTGCGGTTCGCGAGGCACAGTAGATTGATGTAGGAACGGAAGTCCTCGGCGCTGAGGCTCTGAACCTTCGGGTCGTCCAGCAACTCGTCATAAAGACGGAACCAGCGGTTGGTCACGTATCGCTCCTCAGTGGCCTATAAGCCCTCAAGACAGTGCGGTTGAGATCGCGAGGGACGACAGAGCCGTCCATGCGCTTGCGCCACGGCGAGTTCTTGCCGCAGGCCATCGGCCGCTTGCTCGGCGCCTTCGCTCCGATGTGATCGGCCCAGACGCGCTTCGCCTTGGCGATGAGGGGAATGTCCTCCTTGCGGGTCTTCACGTCATGGCAGGCGAGGCAGAGCACCTGGCAGTTTTCGAGGGTGGCCTCGCCGCCGATGCCGCAGGGGATGCGGTGGTCAAAGTGGAACTTGCCGGGGAAGAGCTTTGCCGTGCATTTCTCGCAGTGGCCGTTGGCGCGCTGCCATGCGGCGAGCGTCACGCCTTTCTTGAACTCCTCGCGGTCCCTAGACAAAGCTCGCCTCCTCCATCCAGAGGCGATAGCGGCCGAGAAGGTCGCGCCAGCAGCCGGCGGCCTGCGTGTTCGCCTTGATGTCCGAACGGGATGCGACGCCGCAGTAGGCGCGCACGGCATCGGCCGCACCGTCCTCCCCCGGCTCGGCCTCGTGCATCTCGACCATGAAGCGCTGGAAGGCTTCGTCGCTGCACTTGATGGCGGCTTGCTGGGCAAGGGGGAGCGTGTCGAAGGGGCGAGGCTGCCGGGGCGTCGGCTCTTGCCCGCCCACGGCCTTCTCTGTCCCAGGAACGAGCCTTGCGACGGCGACCCATCGCTCGGCATCGGGGCGCGGCAGGCCGCCGAGCGATGTCACGGCCGCGTCGGCGTGCTCGATTGGAACCTCAAGCACGATCTGCGCGACCTTGCGGCCGCGGATCAGCTTGAAGTCTGAGAAGGTCGCTTGGAAGGCGGCGGGGGCGGCCATTAGGCAGGCACCCTCGCCTTGAGGGCATCAGCCTTGGCGATGAGCTTACGCTTGAGCGCGTCGGTCGCGGACTGGTCGAGGAAGTCCCGGCGCTGCTGCGATTGCTCCGGCGAGCGCCACCATGCGGCGAGCTCGTCTGCGTCGGTCGCGGCGTTGATGACCGTCTCGGCCGTCGCAATCCAAATGCGCTTGCTCTCGTCGGTCGGCGGCGGCGGTTCGTCGCTGACGCCGTTCTGCTCCTTGTCGTAGAGGGCGAGGCCGAAGGGGTTTCCGAACGTCATGAGGGCGCGCTTCATCGCGTCCGTCTCGGCTTCCTTCAGAGCGCTCTCGTGGGCAGAGCCCAAGTCCTTGTCGATGCCGGAGCCGTAGCCGCAGCCGTCGCGGGTGATGTCCTCGTGCCAAGCGTCCTTGTCGAGCGCCGGCCGCACGGTGATGCGCACGCGGGCCATGTAGGCGACGCGGAACTTGCCATCGACCTCGCGGGCGTCTCCGAGCTGCTTGACCTCGATCGTCTGCCTGTCCCAGCCAGCGAACCCGAAGATTCGATTGGCCTCGGCGATGGCGTGCCAGCCCTCGACGTAGGAAAGATCACGCCCAGCCTGCTTGCGCGTCTTGACGTTGGAGCGCGAGAGCGGAGCGCGCAGTTGTTCGATCTGCTCAGGTGTGAACATGGTCTTAGTCACTCGTGCTCGAAAACGTCGCGATAATTCTGGATAGCCAGGAAGGCGTCCTGAGACGCCTTGTCGTACTTGTCGAAGTTGGTGAACGGGTCATCGCGGCCGATGAGTTGTTCGGCTTGGCCCCAGAAGGCTTCCAGGACCTGGAACAACTCCTCTGCGCGGCTCCGCCAGAGTTCCTTTTCCATCAGCAAGAGGTTGTTCATGCCGATGGGCATGACGTCGGGACCGTTCGCGCTCATAGCCCGTTGTCCTTCTGACCGTCACGCCGAGGAGACCAAAGCAGACATGCCCCAGCGTTGAGATTTACGCAGCGAAGATACGGCTCCAATTCTACCCAACTGTTTGGCGCTATGAAACTTCCGCCCTCGATTCTCTTTGCCTTGATGCACAGCCATTGGCTCGGAAGCTTGCGGCGACTTTCGCTGTGGACATGATCACAGGCTTCGCACAAGGTCGGGCTGGTCACGGCGCCAGTTCCTCATTGAGGATCGAACGCAGCACCGTCGCGGCGGCGGCCTTGTTCGAGGACGCCCGCATGTAATCCTTGATGAGCGCACGAAAGCGCTGCTCGTCGTAGCCAAGATCAGGCTCGGCGCTGCCTACCTCGCGCTCCAATTCGCGGTGTTTGTTGTGGTAGGCGACCATCGATGCATGGGAGAGGGACATCGGTACGCACTCCTCCGGTTGTTCAGGCTTGAAGGGCGATGGGGGCGCGAAGTTCGCTGGCTCGCGCTTTGATGCGGTCGAGGTATCGGCAGACGACGGCCTCGGTGACGCCGGCCCGAAAGAACTCCTTGGCGATGTCGTCGGTGCTCTTGCCGTCAGCCCACATTTGGACGGCGCGGGCGACCTGTTCCGATGTCATTGGCGCACCCTGTCGAGAGCGATCCGATGCGCGCGCACGAGTTCCGAGACGCGCCCGATGTCGTCGGCGGTGACGGGCTCGCCCATGCCAAGGAACTTGGCGATGCGGCGGGCGCCGTTGAGAACCGTGGTGTGATCGCGGCCGAGCGCGCGGCCGATCTTTGAGAGCGCCATCGGCGTGAAGCGCGAGGCGATGTACATCACGAGTTGACGCGGCCCGGTGACGTTGCGGGTGCGCCGATGAGAGATGATGTCGAGGGGCGACAAGCCGTATTCCTTGGCGACCGCAACGACGATCTCCCGAACGCTCGGATGCGGTAGCGTGATCTCGTCATCGGTGGTCATCGCCATGACGAACCGCCGCTCGGGCTCGGGCGGTGGCTGTGGTTCTGTCGCCTCGGGCTCGGGCGCGATGGGCCGCCGAACGACGACGACAGGCTTGCGGGTCCGCTTGCGAACGTCGTGGTAGTGCCGCAGGAGGTCGGTTGCGTAGCTCATGCCGCCGCCCTCGCCGTTGCATCGCCCTGGTAGACGATGCGGCAGTGATAGGCGCACCAGCTCTGGCCGCCTGCTTTCGGGCTGCCGCAGAACAGATGCGGCGGGCGGTCCGTGACCGCGAAGCGGCAATGATGCTGCTCAAGGTCCAGGAAAGTGACAGGCTCGCACGTCGGTTTGGGTGGCATCGATGCCTCTCGTTCTGCTGCCCGGATAAAGGCGCGACGGGCGTGCGCCGCCTTGACTCGCGCGCTCTGCTCGGCCCGCTTCTCGGGCGTCCATGCGCGGCGCTGGCTGGCGATTATCTGGAGGCGCTGCAGCGGGTCTTTCCAACGAGCGCGCATGGCCTGGCTAAGCCGGCCCTTCGTCTCATCGGAGTTGTTCGCAGAGCCTTTGAGATGGATGCCGTTTCGGTGGCACTTGCCGATGATCATGTTGCGCGTCACCGTCTCGCCGACGGCGGCGGTGAACTCCTTGGCGATGCGGCTCGCCGCCATGCCGGCAGCGGCCAAGTCGCGAAGGATTTCCAGGTCGACCGGCTGCCAGTTCATGCGGCTTTCTCCGGTATCCAGAGCGTCACGCGGAACTCGGTCCCGCCTCGCATTACGGTGAGCTTGGTCATGTGCTTGTCGTCCTCGATCACGCCGATGCGCTGGAGCAGATCGAGCGCGCCCTTGGACCGGTTATCGAGGTCGCCGCGCACCTTCTCGGGAACGGTGATGACCGCCTCGAACGGGCCCTTGATCGGGGTCCATTTCTGGGCACGGATTTCCCAGCCGGCCGTGACGCGCCAGCGCCGATATTCCGGCGAGAGGATCACGCGCCGCTGCCCGAGCGGGCTTCGCCAAATCCGATTGGCGGAAGGCGGCGTCGTGAAGCTCAGGGCGACGGCGGCGGGCATTGTCAGGCGGCCTCGCTACGCCCGGCGCCCAGGTCGGCCCTGATGGCGTCCCGTGCGAGTTCCTTGATGCCGTCCTCGACTTCCTGGATGTCGGTGACGAGGGGCGCTGTGCGGGCGCGGCCCTTGATGTCGGGAAGCGTGCTTGTCGTCTGCGCGTGTCCCTGGAAGAACACGGGCTCGTAGTTCGCATGGGCCATCGCTTCGAAAGCGGTAGCCTGATGGTCGAGCCAGTCGGCCCGGTTGCGGTGCGCGGCTGCCTCGTTGCGGAGTGCCTTCGCGGCAAGCGTCAGCGCCTCGTTGGCGCGTTTCGTGGGTTCGGCATTCATGACTGGATGATCTCCACAGAGCGGCATTCGAGATGGATGCGGACGCGCGGCATCAGCGACCGGAACAGCCGGCGCAGGATGGGCGAGAGGATCGGGACGGCTGACGGGTCGAGGGTCACGGTTGCGCGCTCCCGCTCAGGAGCTTTCGCGCCTGCGCAAGCGCAGCTTCCGCCGCAAAGACCTCATCGTCAGAAGGGCGCGCAGCGCCGAGCCGAGCCACCGCAAGTTCATGTTCTAGCCGCCCTATTTCCGCCTGCAGTTCCCGGATCACAGCGGCGCGCAGACGGTCACGCACCCAGCCCGCCACGGCTTTGACCCGGCCTCTAAGGATGTTCTCGATGGTCCCAGGCGCAACGCCCTCGCGCCGGGCGACGACAGGGAGCGCTTCAGCGCTCCGCACACCGGACCTGTCGGCCTCTAGCTCAATGAGCCGGCGCGCGTCGGAATGGGCGCGCTGAAGGTCTGCAACAGCGGTACTCATCTGGATGACTGTCCGTTGCTGATGGATGTCCATGAGGGGGCTCCGTGGTTCGTTGTGACCACGGGGCGGCAGCCGGCATCGAAGGTCCTGGCAGACGGCGATGCGGGCTTATCAGACGAATAAAAAGGCCCCTTTGTCGGGGGCAGTCGCACTCGGCCACCGAACGTCAAGCCGAGTGGGGAGGAAGGGGTGCGGGCTGATGCGCGGGCGCTCATTGAGCTGCTTCCGGCACCACAAAGTCATTGGCCGTGACGCGCCCTTTTGTGACGCGCGAGATTAGCGGGAATTCGTTCCAGCTCGGCTTTGTCTCGCCGCGCCGCCAACGGCTCACTGTCGAGCGGTCCTTGCCGACAAGCGCGCCAAAGGTGACGTCGTCGAGGTCGTTCGCGGTCATGAACTCTTGAAGCGTCATGGTCGCGACCGTGCATCATATGCACCGTGCATGTCAAGCACGTCGTGCATACGGCGCTATGGCGATTCACTGGGCGGGTGGCGACCATTGGGCCATGCCTAAGAAGAAGAAAGCCAAGCGCGAGCTGCGGCGCCACTTCATGAAGGAGTGGCGGGAGTTTCGCGGCCTCACGCAGGAACAAGCCGCCGCCCGGTTCGACATGGACCGAACCAACCTCAGCAAGATCGAGCGCATGAAAGTGCCGTTCGACCAGCCTTTGCTGGAGATGGCGGCTGACGCCTACCGCTGCGACCCGGCCGACATCATCATGCGGAACCCCTTGATACAGGGTGCCCCATGGTCGCTTCAGGACAGTCTTCGGCAGGCCAGCCCCGAGGACCAGGCGCGCATCCAGACGGTCGTGGAAGCCCTGCTCCGAAAAGCCTCCTGAAACTTTTTGTGCACCGTATGCACGATTTCGCTTGACCGGGTATGTGCACTGGATGCACAGTCACGTCATCGACAGACGCACTTGGAGCGCGCCCGATGACCGACAAACTCGCCACCATCAAGTTCGACGTCTTCAACCGCTGGACGGGCCGGGTGCAGTTCACTGCCGAGATCAAGTGCGGCGATGACGCGGAGCCGAGCACCCAACTCGGGCTGGCTGTGAAATGGGCGGTTAAGTACAGCGCGAACCTGTACAGCGCGGACCTGTCCCGCGCGGACCTGTCCAGCGCGGACCTGTCCAGCGCGAACCTGTCCGGCGCGGACCTGTCCCGCGCGGACCTGTCCAGCGCGGACCTGTCCAGCTCGGACCTGTCCGGCGCGAACCTGTCCCGCGCGGACCTGTCCGGCGCGAACCTGTCCCGCGCGGACCTGTACAGCGCGGACCTGTCCGGCGCGAACCTGTCCCGCGCGAACCTGTCCAGCGCGGACCTGTACAGCGCGGACCTGTACAGCGCGAACCTGTCCGGCGCTGACCTGTCCGGCGCGAACCTGTCCAGCGCGAACCTGTCCGGCGCGGACCTGTCCGGCGCTGACCTGTCCGGCGCGAACCTGTACAGCGCGAAGTCTGCCGATCTTCCCATCGCCCGCACGCGCATCCTGCCGGAAGGCGCGCTGATCGGCTGGAAGAAGTGTTGCAACAGCGTGCTCGTCAAGCTGCGCATCCCCGAGGAGGCGCGCCGCTCTCATGCGTTCGGCCGCAAGTGTCGCGCCGAGTTCGCCGACGTCCTCGAAGTCATCGGCGCCGAGCGGGGCGTCAGCCAGCGCGACGGCAAGACCGAATACCGGGTCGGCGAGCGCGTGTCCTGCGATGCGTGGTCCGAAGACTGGCAGGAAGAGTGCGCGGGCGGCATTCACTTTTACATCACGCGCATCGAAGCCGAGAACCACTACTAACCCCATCCGTCCCCCGAACGCACGGAGAACGCACCGATGACCCGCCTCGAACTCATCTGCGAAATCGAACGCATCTCCCTGAAGGCCGAGACGGGCGCCGACTTCGCCGAACTGGTCGAGCTTCAGATGCAGCTCGAAACCGCCCCGGAAGGCGAGGACGAGTGATGCCCCACGAGCGCCCTCCGATCGTCACCAAGCGTGACGGCGCCTACTGGACCGCCACCTACGGCGATGAATGGGACCTCGGCGACCTGATCGGGGCCAGCCACATCAGCGAAGCAGACGCGATCGAAGAACTGAAGTTCTGGACCGAGCTTCGCGACGACCGCACCGCCTGACCCTCCGCACCGACAGCCGATGAGACAGACGATGGCAACCCTCTCCTACACGAACGAAGAATTCCCTCTCCGCATCCATGGCGACAGCTCGCTCGTCCTCCCCGAGATCGTCGCCTATCTCGACCTCTCCTGCGAGATCGAGTTCGACAGCGACGGCGAGGTTGACGACGTGTCCTGCGTCTGGCTCGGCAGCACCGAGCACGGCCGCCCGCGCGTCTGCGTCTCGGCCAAGCACATGCTCTACGACGTCATCGTGGATGAGCTGCGCCGCATGGTGGATGCGGGCGACATCGAGGTTCCCGAGAGCGAGCCCGATTATGAGTACGAGCGCGAGCTTCGGCGGGAGGTCGCGTGATGGCCGACCTCTCAAACTACCAGCTCGCCCGCAACCTCGCCGTCATCATGGACCTGTGCGCGACGGCGAGCCGGGCGGCTCTCTTGGGCCAGATGCCCGACGAGCCTGTCAGCGCCGCGACGGCCGAACTTGTGGCCCGCATCTGGACGCGAGTGTCGTTCGTGCAGAGCGCGCTGATCGCCCCCACCCACGAACCCGCACCCAAGGAGGGCGTACTGTGAGCGAGAGAGCGACGCATACACCGGGGCCGTGGACGATCCGCGTCTTTGATCCGTGGGACAAAGACATTCGCATCGACCCGTGCGGCGTCACGGTCGACCACGACGACGTGGACCAATTGGAAGCGCAAGCAACAGCCCGCCTGATCGCGGCGGCGCCCGACCTTTACGCGGCGGCCGAGCCGCTAGCGGAAATCATCGCCAGTTTCACAGGCGAAGGCAACGTTCCGTTCAGCGTCTTTGCGGACGAACTGCGCGCCCTCCTCGCCGCCTGCCGCAAAGCCCGTGGAGAGCAGCCATGACCCGCCCCTATCGCCTCGTGACGCCCTCCCATGAGGACGCCGCACGGGAAGCTCTGGGAGCCGAACTGCGCGAGATCATGGCGCTCGGGATCGCTGCGGACAGAGCCGGCCGCCGCTACCGCATCGCGCTTGCCCTGACGGGCATGTCTTTCGCCGCCGCCCTGCTCGTTGGGGCTGCACTCGCCCTTGGAGTGATGTGATGAAGCTCTGGCTGATCTACCAGGATATCAACGGTGGATACGACACCTACGACCGCGCAGTCGTCGCCGCCGAGGACGAAGACACGGCCCGGCGCATCCATCCATCCGGCAGCTATAGCTATGTCGAAGGGCGCGGCTGGTGCCGCCCCGATGGCTCGCTGTACCGCTACGCGGAAAGCGACTGGACCATTCCAGTCCACGTCGGCGCAACGCTCGTTGGCGACGCGGCGCCCGGCACGGTGGCCGGCGTCGTCTGCGCATCCTTCAACGCCGGGTGAAGCCATGAACGACATCCTCGAAGAACTCGCCGAAGACCTTCTTCCCGCCTGCCGCGACTTGCTGTGCATCTGCCTGTTTGCGGGGCTCATCATCGTCCTCGGCTTTGCGCTGGGCGGGGCGGACATCGGGTGGCGGTCGTGACTTTCCCGCCCGCCGCGCCCGAGCACATCGACGCTTACGACCCTGCCGATGTCTTCGCCGGGTACGCCGAGTGGCGGGCTGACGATCCCGCGCCCGGCCCGAACCGCTCCGAAGGCTACCGCTGGGGTTGGCTCAACTGTGCCCGTGACCATTCGGGCAAAGATGATGGCCACGACACTGTGCGCCACGCTTACCTGCGGAGCTTACGCCCATGACCGCCCCCGAATCCCCCGGCTCGACCCTGCCCTCTGTGGATGTGGAGGGGTTGCGCGAGATGCTGGCGAAAGCGACGATCAAGGGCCTTGTCTCGCGAGGCTTATGCTTCGATGACGCCAGCGGTCGCAAGCTGTACGGAGCCGTGCATTTTGAGGGCGATCGGTCGCTCCAAGAACTGCGCGATGTGCTCGCCCTCATCGTCGCCGCCGTGAACGCCCTGCCCGCCCTCCTCGACCGCCTCGCCACAGCCGAGCGGGAGCGGGACGAGGCGCGGGCTGACCGAGATTCGCACCAGCGTGCTGCCATACGCGCTGAACTAGCGCTTGGCGAGAAGGGGGAGGGCTGATGTCTGGAAAGAGCATCTTGAAGACCGTTGCCTGTGGCCATTGCGATTTCAGCAGCGGCACGCGCGGCATGGATCGCTGTGTCAAATGCGACGGGGCTGGCTCCGTGTTCATCGTCGGCAAGCGGTTCCCGAATACCCGCGATGGCTATGAGGCTGCACTCGAAGCGAGGGTGCGCGAGGTGGAGCGGGAGCGGGACGAGGCGCGGGCGGCTAACGCCACCTACCGAGACGTCTTCGCGGAGATCACCGCGAAAGCCGTTCCGGCAGGCGATTCAGACCCGGTTCGGCACTACCGTATTCAAGCCGGACCTATCCACCGGGCCGCCGGCAAATTGGGCTTCCAGATGTTCGATGGCGAGAGGCACCTCGCTCGGGCCGTCGCGGACCTTGCCGCCGCCGAGGCGCGCGCATCCGCGATGGCGGGTGCTTTGGAGCATCTCGTCAAAGCATGGAACGCCCTACCTGTCGGCGACTATCCACCGCGCGTCATCGCACAATGGCTACGCGACGACATGAAGCCAGCAATAGACGCCGCCCGCGCCCTCCTCACCCCACCCCCGGCAGCCGATGGAGAGATGACGTGAGCGACTTCGTGGAGAGGCTGCGCGCTCTCGCGCGTATTGTGCTCTATGACCGCGCGCGGGAAGGGTTGACCGAAGCCGCCGACGAGATCGAGCGCCTGCGCGCCGCATCCCCTCCCGTGAGCGCGGGGGCGGGCTGGCGTGCGGGTGCGGAGGCGATGCGGGAGGCGTGTGCGCAAGAGATCGAGCGCCGAGCGCGCGAGTTTTGGCCGGAGCGGCAGGAGAACCATCTTGCCGCAGCCATCCGCGCCCTCCCCCTCCCGCCCACCCCGGAGACGTCAGATGCCTGACAGCGCCACCCTCATTGCGCTTTCTGAGCGGTGCGAGGCCGCGAGCGGGCCGGATCGGGAACTGGACGGCGCCATAGCGCTCGCCTTGTCCGAGCCACAGCGCTTCTTCAATGACCACGACATGTCTTTCCTCGATGTCGACGGCCCCGCCTATTACCACGACGGTGGGACTTGGGGCGGCTACGGACGTCTGTGGAAGGCCCCTGCCTACACCGCCTCCCTCGACGCCGCGCTCGCGTTGGTCAAGCGCGCTATGCCGGGCGCCTTTGGGAGCGTCGGCTACGGCGACTGGAGCGACAACGCCATTGCCGTGACGCTGGATTACCGAGGCGCAGAGAAGCTCGTGCGCACGTCAGCTTCTACGCCCGCCCTTGCGCTCGTTGCGGCCACGTTGCGCGCCCTCGCCGCCAGCACCACAGGAGAGCGCGATGCCGGGACCGAGTGACGAACGGGTGCACAAGGTACTTGACTTGGCATTCGGGTCCGTCGGCCACGAGGGCAGGAGCAAGTTCTGGCACTACCTCCGCGCCGCCGGCCTCGCCATCGTGCCGGTCGAGCCGACCGAGGCGATGATCGAGGCTGGCGCGACAGCACTGCACGGCTACCCAATTTTCCTTGACGAGATGCGCGAAGTGCTCACCGCAGCCCTCGCCGCCACCCAGGAGCCGGCATCAGATGCCTGACCCCGTACATGACCCGCTGGGGTCGGATGAGTGTGTGGAGGCGGCGAAGCGAGCAATCGAGGCTGCGCTCGGCGTCGGCACGCGCAAATGGGCTGGTATAGCCGCCCGCGCCGCGCTGGCTGCCGCGAGGCCGTTCGTGAGCCGGTGGCAGCCTATCGAGACGGCGCCGAAGGATCGAACACCTGTCATCGTCGCCGTGCCGGACAAGGACCGGACCGGATGGATCATCGGCGAAGCGTATTTCGATACCGACACCACTGACTGGTGGTGGGCCGGCACGAGCAACGACGAGTACCACGATGGCCCCATCTCGGACGTGAACTGGCACATGCCCACCCACTGGCAGCCCCTGCCGGAGCCGCCCAACCCATGAACCGCCCCAGCCAGATAGGCTTCGCAATCGCGTTCGTGCTCGTGCTGGTCGTCGGGACGGCGGGGCATTTCTTGGGGTTCTGGTAGATGTCGAAGCCGACTCCTCCCCGGCTGCCGCGCGACTGGCTCGATGAGCTGGAGGGCCGGAATTGGCACATCGCGGTAGGCGGTCGCCACTTCAAGTTGTTTGTGGACGGTCGCTTCATCATGCCGCTATCGCTCAACGGCGATTTCGACAGAGGGCGCCTTGCGATCAACGGGCTTGCGAACCTTCGGCGAGCCCTGAAAGAGCCCGCCCCATGACCCTCCCCGACGACACGCCCCTGGGGCTGGAGGAGGCTTGCGAGGTGCTCTTGCGCGGTCTGGCGACGCCCGCCACTCTGAGGGCCGCGATCGGGGCGGGCACGTTGACCGCCGAGAAGATCGGCAAGCGCTACATCGTCACGCCGGCCACCATCAGGGAATGGCGCAACACATGCCGCGTCCAGCCAAAGGCGCCCGCCTCTACCTGCAGCCCGAAACCGTCAGAGCCGATCGCGGAATCGTCGAGCCCGCCTCCTGGCTCATCCGAGACGGCCGGGTCCGACATCGCACAGGCATCCTTGGATCGGACGCTAGAGATGCTTCTGACCCCCGCCTGCAAGCAGCGCTCAAGGACTATCTCGCCGAGCGGCACGACCCGGCGCCCGGCCCGCGTCATCCCTCTCAGATCCCCGTTGCCGACGTCCTGAACCTCTATGTGCGCCGAGCCGTGTCCGCCATCGCCGACGCAGGGCAGCGCAAGGAAGCCGCCCGGCGCATCAAGGTGCTGTCGGTATGGTGGAAGGGCAAGACCTTGTCAGGCGTGAACGGCGAGAGCTGCAGGGACTATGTCGAGGGCAGGCCGCAGCAGGCCGCCCGGCGCGAATTGGAAGACCTGCGCGCCGCGATCAACCTGCACCGCAAGGAAGGCAAATGCTCTGAGTTCGTCGGCGTCGTGCTGCCGGACAGGGCGCAGTCCCGCGACCGATGGCTGACGCGCAGCGAGGCCGCCGCGCTGATCTGGTCCGCCTGGCGCTACCGTGAAGTCCAGAAGGGCAAGCCGACAGGCAGGCGCTCGCGCCGGCACGTCGCGCGCTTCATCCTGATTGCAATTTACACGGGTTCGCGCTCGGGCGTCATCTGCGCTGCCGCGACGAGGCCGGGCGAGGAAGGGCGCGGCTTTGTCGATTACGAGCGCGGCGTGTTCTACCGCAGGGGCGGGGGCGTGAAGGAGACGAAGAAGCGCGCCCCGCCGATCCGGCTCCCAGACCGCCTCCTTGCCCATATGCGCCGCTGGCGCCGTCTCGGCATCTCGCGCAACGCCGTGATCGAATGGAACGGCGGGCCGGTGACGAGCATCAAGAAGGCGCTTGCGAAGACCGCGCAGGCGGCCGGCGTCGAGGGCGTGAGCCCGCACGTCTTCCGGCACACGACGGCGACCTGGGGCCTCCAGAACAGCGCGGACATCTGGGAGCTATCGGGCTACCTCGGCATGACGCCCGAGATGCTGATGCGCGTCTACGGCCACCACCACCCCGACCATCAGCGCGGAGCGGGCGAAGCGGTCACGGCACGAAACCGGCAGCTATCCGGCAGAAACGAAGAGAACGGAAACGGACTGAGTGCAACGCAACGGAGGAAAAGTCGTGTTATTTCAATGCAGGCGAAGTAGGCTCCCTCGTTCGGGACGAGGGGGTCGCAGGTTCAAATCCTGCCACTCCGACCATTACTTAGCCGATCCAGAGACATTCAATCCGGCAGTTATCCGGCGGAAACCCAGTTATGCCGCAGTGCGGGAGGGCGGGCGATGAGCGAGTGGCGAGACATCGCGAGCGCGCCGAAGGACGGGCGCCTCTTGGGCGTTGTGGATGGTGAAACACGCATCATCGCATGGGGCAAGGCAAGTCACATCGGCTGGGAGACGTGGTGCTACGCCGATCAGGGCGTAGAAGATTTCGACCCCTGCCAGCCTACGCACTGGATGCCCCTGCCCGAACCCGCGATGGAGAAGGAGGGCGGGCGATGACGCGGGAGGAAGCCGAGGCGAAGGCGGGCGCGGTGCTCGACCGGCTCTTGGATGCCGGCTTCGACCTGCGCGGCTGGCAGTGCAAGATGATCGTTGAGGCCGGTAGAGACGCCATCCTCGCCGCAGTGGAAGCGGAGCGGGCGGCGGTCCTGCCGGTGCTGGTCGAGGCGCGTGAGTGCGTCGCCGATTGGGGCAGCTACGCCGGCGAGTATTTCCAGGAGAAGCATGACCTCACAGGCGACCTTGCGAAACTGGATGCCGCCATCGCCGCCCGCCGCTCACCCCGCCCCACATCGCCGGGTGGGGAGAAGGAGGAAGCATGAACTTCCATCCCGACACGCCGTGGTATCGCCGTTTCAGTTTTGGCGACCGATACCCGAACAAGACATCTTGGACGCTGTTCGAGGCGCGGCTGCGGCAGACTTGGATTAAAGTGGAGCGGCACACTCGACAGTGCACTTGCTCCTACTGCCGAGGCGAGCACGGGCACGGCCTGCTCTGGCTCCCGAAGGAGCGCGTGAGAGGTTGGCGCGTGCTCAACTTCTTCCATCGGCTGTACGTGCGATGGTGCCCGTAAGCCCGATGAGGCGCAGTCGCCGCCGCGAGGGCGGTTTGGGGAGGATGGGATGATCTACGTTTCTTGGTGGGATAGCGACGGCAATGAGATCGAGGACATGCCGGGCCTTGATCTGGAGGTCTTGCCCCGCGTCGGCGAGCGCATTCACTTCTGGCACGACAGCTTCTCGACCCATACGCATGAGCGTCGAGACTTTGAGGTTCTGGGCGTCGAGCACGACCTGCGTTGGATGGTCGAGGGTCCGCGCCCCAAACTCGTTCAGACGGCCGGCCTCACCGTTCGGGTACTCACCCCTCCCGCCCCCTAGCTCAGAGGACTTTCCGACCCGTCAGGAAACTCCTCGATCGCCTTCGGCGGGGGCTTTGGCGACCATGCCTGCTTTTGGTCCCTCAACTCCTGCCAGCATCCGCCTCGAACGAACCCGAGCGACACCTTCCCGTCGAACCTGTGAAGCTGGGCCAGGATCAGACGCAGCGCCAGCGGCGCTCCGAACTGCACTTCCCACGTCCTCGCCTCCGCTTCTATGTCCGGGCTGTATGGCATCGGCGGGTTCCTTGCAGTTTCGAAAGCAGGCGCTGTGCCAGCAAAGGAAGCAGCGCATCAGGCTGCCTTGGGAGGTGCGATGTTGACGCGATGGCGGCCGATCTCACCGCGTTCCCTGTGGAACGTGATCGCGACCAGCGAGCGGCCCGCGCGCCAGCCGCCGCCATGGGCGTAGGCATCGCGAGCGGCCGGCGAGTTGAAGCTCTCGACCCTCACCGCGCCGATCTCCTTCGCGCTCTCGTGGTGGATGTGACCAAAAAAGAAGTGCCTGTGCTCGCTCTGTCCCCAATCGGCGGGCCGGTCTGCGGCCAGCATCATCGCCATGGCGGGCGGCTTCAGAAGGTGCCCGTGCGTCGCGCCGATCAAAACCTTGCCGAAGCGATGGTAGAAATGCGGGCTCGGACTGTCGTCCACGACCACGCGCTTCTCGCTGCTGAAAAACAGGCTCAGGGCGACTGTCAGCGCGGTCGCTGCGTCCGGGTCGTGGTTGCCTGGGATCGCCCGCCACAGGACTTCCTTGTGGCGGCGCAGGGCATGCCGGACGCTTCCGACCGACAGGTCGGCAGCGGCGCGCAGCACCTTGGGCCATCGGCCGTCAACGTCGAGCTGATGACCCGAGCGCGGCGTCTTGTTCGTCTGGTCGTTCTGGTGCGTCGTGTCGCCGAGCTTGAGGACGATGGCCTTGTGCGTCGGGCGGGATTGCTCGACCAGCTCGCCAAGGCAGGCGTCAAGCGTCTGCGTCGCAATCTTCAAATCCCAATCGCTGCCCGTCTCGCGCCCCCATGCGTGCAGGCCGAGATGGGCATCGGCGATCACATAGACGGTGAGAAGGTCGCTATCGGCCGTCGTCGGTGCCGCAACGGGTTCCGCCTTGCCGGCGTACTCGGCGAAGGCGGCGCGCAGCCCTGCGATGAGATCGCCAAGCCCGCGATCCTCGCGCGTCTTGATCCATTGCTGGACGACGTTGCCGCCCGCGTCGAGAAGCTGTGAGACGCCCTTGATAGCGTGGCCGGGCGGGATGCTAGCGGGCTCGCGCTCCGGGGCCGTCTTGAGCCATTGCTTTTGCAGGTTGCCGTCGGCGTCGAGCTGCGCCGATTCCTGGACAACGTTAAAGCCAGGTCGAGGGATGCGCCTTGGATTCGGCAGGCCGTAGCGCGCTGCAGCGTGCAGTTGGTTCGCCAGCGCTCCTCGTGAGAGGCCCAGAGATTGGGCCGCCTCCTCAAGCGTTCGATAGGATGCAGCCGCCTCAACTGCCGCCTCGCACTGCTCTCGCGTGAGGGGCGGGGTGCCCATGTCAGGCGTCCCGCTCAGTTGGCGGGGGCGGGATGTCGATCACGATGTCCGGCGGGCATTGCGGCGCCTGGATGATCGTGAAGCCCAAAGCCGGCGAAGCAGGAAAGCAGGCAATGGCAACGAGGATGAGGAGCTTAAGGAGCCGGTCGAACATCAGCCACCCTCCGGGCGGGCCGGAATCTCGACGCCGGCTTTTGACATGGCCGCCTCCAGGCGGTCGACGTGACGTTCCAGGCGGTCCAACTCGCGTCGCATGGTGACGTTTTCGGCGCGCAGTTCTCGGATGTCATTTTGCGCGATGGTAAGCAGGCGCTCGTAGTGCTCGCGCATGCTCGATACCATCGTATTCAGGGACGTCTGGATGTCGGGGGCCTTGTCGACTTCCTTGCCCTTGTTGGTCAGGCGCGATGTGAAATAGCCGCCAATGAGGCCGGCGACCGCCGTCAAGAGCGCCCAAAGCTCGTTTGGAATGTTCGACACCTCACCGGCCCTCATAGTTGCGGCGCACGCCTTCGTACCAGTCGCGCGAGGCGGTCAGCCTGCCGTTGGCATCGCGCAGGGCACCGGATGTACGGGCGAGCGCCGAACGGGCGTCCTGGCCCGCCTGAAGGGCAGGAACGGGCACGGGGCTCATGATCGAGGGCGCAGCCGGCAATGTGCGGCTAACGGGGGCCACGGATGGACTGCAGGCTGCGCAGGTCATCAGCAGTGAGCTGGCAAGCGTCACGGCCGGCCAAGGTCTGTTCGTAAGCACGGATAGCCTCCTGGTCGGTCTGTCGGGCAGCCGTCAGCCGCTCCACCGCGTCTCGGTCGCGCTGTGCGGCTTGCTGGGTGATGGCGAGGTCGGCCTGAGCGACGGCGAGCGCTGCGGCGAGTTGGGCCGCACGGCAATTCGC
>CAYYTH010000031.1:0-42687 GCA_964474665.1 uncultured Aestuariivirga sp. | reverse complement strand
AACCCCCACGGCCTGAATTTGGTTCACAAATGCAGCCGGCCGTGAGCCAACGTCCAGCCCCCCAGCAAGCGCCCGTGCCGCAAGCCCCCCCAGCTCCGCCGCAATACACCCAGCGAGACTACGCTTCCGTTCAGGGCATGTTCCCAACCATCATGGCCGCGCAAGGCAGGAACGACGCGGCTCAAATTCGGGCAGACGTTCAACGAGAGAACTCCATCCGGCAGAACAATACCGCCACGTTTATAGCAATGTTGCGGGAACGCGGGATGGATGCAGACCGAGCCAGTCGCGAGGGAATTGAGTTCGCCAAGTTGGACTTGGATGGGCAGAAGAATGCCCTGGACAACCTGACCCGAGTGAAGACGACCGGCATGAACAATGCGACAGATGTTGAGGTCGCAAACATCAATGCAGGGTCCAGAGAGCGCGTCGCGACCACCCGAGGCTCGGGCAAAAGCCGGGATGAGTTGGGCGCTCAAATCAAAGCGCTGCGCAGCCAGATATCAGGTTTGGGTCGGGCAGATACCATTACCGCACCCAAGGGTACTCAAGAGGCCTTGGACTCCGCACGTGAGCAACTCAAAGCATTGGAAGCTGAGTGGAACGAACGGAACTTGGGCGCTCTGCCCCAACAAGAGGCGCCTCCCGCAGCTCCCGGGGCAGCCAAAATCAAAGTCAGGCTTAAGAACGGGAAACTGGGCCTCATTTCACCCCAACATTTCAATCCTGCAACGATGACCAAGGAGTAACAAATGGCTGGCACTCCGGATGATTTGGGCGACCTTGGTGATTTTGAAGAAATTCCAGAACAGCCAGCTATGGCTGATGTGGGGGATTTTGAAGAAATCCCAGGAGCGAATTTTTCTCCAGCCCCTGCATCCCAACCCAGTTACTTACCTGCAATCGAGGTTCCGGAATTATCTTACGAGTCTAATTCCAGTTTGGGTCAAGGGGCCAAGCCAGTTCTACCCCAAGCGCAAGTTCCTTTCGCCCCAGTATTTGAAGCGGCCCGGAAGTTCAAAGAAGCGCACATTGCCCCGGTCGTGCGGTTTTGGCAGAGCAATGCCCGGGCTGCGTATTTGGGGGGAGAAGACCCTGGGTTTGAGAATCCCAACTTTCGTGAGCGCGCAAGTTGGGGTTCCCAAGATCCGAATGCTCCGGGCCAGATTCTTCGGGATAAAGCTCCATTTCTGGCGTCACTGACGGAGGGGTTAGGCGGGTTAGCTTTGGGGGAGACCAGCTTCAATACATCTGACGAGTCTAAAGCCACACAACTGGACCCGCGAGCGCGCAAGGTGCAAGAGGGTATGCGTTCGGCCAGCGAAGCAGCTTTCAAAGCTTCAGCATCCGGTAAAATTCTGGCGAAGCTTGCTCCTGCTTATGCTGACCAAGCCAATGCATTGGCAGGCGACGTGGGGGCAGCCGGTATCCAATCAGCCCTAGAAGGTTTCAGCAATTTGCCTTTGTTCCTCATCCCAGGCCTGGGGCGGAACCCGGTATTGCAGGGAGCCACCGGGGGGTTTGCCTCGGGGATGATTGACCCGAAAGGAGACCCCGAATCGGGCCTCATCGGGGGCGGGGTGGCTGGCGGCGTGGTTGGTGGAGTGCTCAAGGGTGCAAGCAAGCTGACGCAGTGGCGAGCGAATAGGGGAAAGGTGACTGTTCCCGTCGCCATCATCCCTCCGGATGAAGTTGGAAACTTCGCAGACCAAACGTTCCGCATGGAGAATGCCCCCATTCCCGTTAAGAACGCTGCGGACGACGCCGCGGCTTTGGTGGTCGGACACGGGGATGACGGACTACCGGTAACCAAAGCGGTCAGCATTGGAGACCAGGGAGTCCAAGTTCAAACTGTGGCAGGCAGGGCACGACGACCAAATCAAGTCGTTCTAGCAACCCCCGAAGTCAGAGAAGCAGCCGTTAGGGAGCCGGAAGGTCCTGAAGCTCAATCCATATGGCAGGAGTGGAAGGGCCCAGGAACACAGCCCATGGTGCTGAATCCGGACGTCCAATTCAATCCGGACGACCTGGCCGAGATGGCAGCCGAATCGTATGGCAACCTGCCCGATGTGATGGACGGGTTGGTTGTGGCAATTGAGGGTAAGGGAGGCGATGGCACCGCCCGTATCCATTCCGTCAGTTCTCCGAAGCTCCAAATTGAGATTTTAAAGGCCAGAGAAATTGCAGAAGTTACACGAGCGGATGGCACCAAAGTAATTGGATTTCCGGCTTCTCCCGATGGAGAAAAGTGGGGTCTGGTTCGCCCCGATGTAGAGGAAGGAATCCCGGGAGCCGCAACCCAGGATTTCGTATTAGGGCCTGATGATTCACTGCGTATTCTCGAGCATGGGGAAATTAAGAATTTAGTGAATCGCCGGGCTTACGAATTGCAGGAAGCCAAAGAAGCCGCTGCCGTTGCACAAGCCGACGCTCAAGTGCGTGCGGAGGATGTCGCCCTAGGTGGGAATGGAGATGGTCGTATGTTGCCTCCACCCCCACCTCCTGGGGATATCGGACCACCAGCTCCACCCCCAAAGCCAACCCAAGTCCAAAAGACTGACGTCATCAAGAACAGTTGGCTGCAAAAAGCATTGCAAGTTGGCCGGCGCAATCTTGTCCCACCTGGAGTTCGCGAGAAGCTTCATTTGGCTGACGCGGCTACCGACATGTTTAGCGTGGACACATTCCGCCGTTACGCGCTCGACTCGCTCAAATCGCTGAACAAAGTGGCTCCTGAAATTTCTCAAATGCCTGTAAAGGATTGGACTGACGCGGCTGGGAAGTCTCACTATGGTCAGGCTTCTGTGTTGGGAGACATTCAGCGCTTCGTCACTGGAGACCTGACAGTTGACCAGCTGACCCAAATTCATCCGACGTTGAGTAAAGCCCTTCATGAACGCATGGAGATTGAGCGACAGACAACTCGAGCAATGGAAAGCCGAATCGTCGACTTAGGCATGATGGAGCCTGGTACCTCGCTTGAGACGTTGGACGGTCTCAGTCTTGAGGCCGGCCTTGAGGCGTACTCAACGCGCATTCACTTGGCGAACTTGTTACCAGATGGTGAATGGGCAAAGCTAGCCAAGCGGGACACGGCTGGGCACAAGTCCATTGTGGATGACATCCGCCGAGAGTTTTACGAATCTCCTAAATACAAAGGCTTCACCGCAGCCGCTAAGCAAAAGCTCGCCGAGAAGCACTTTGACTTTCTGGCTGGAGTTCCAGACCCCAAAGAATGGTTTACCTCGCCCAAGCTGCGCGCCGCCAGTAAAGACGCACTCAATTCGCTCAAAGCAAGGTCAGACCTCCGCCCGTTTGAGTTGGCGGCCAAAGGCGAAGTTCTCAACCCGTTCGTACGAGTGGCAGAGACCCGAGCCCGTCAAGCCCAATTAATTCTACAGGGGGAAGTTTGGGCAGACGTCGCCGCCAATCCCCAAATGGCTCGTCCGGGAGAGTTGTTAACCCCCGAGGAGATTGCCTCTGGTGATTGGATTCCTGGGGATGAGACTCAAAGCATGCGGTATGGAAAAGCAAAAGGCATGTGGATTAATCGTGAAGTCCATGACGCCTTGGTCGACATTCCACTGATGCAGAAAAATGCAGATTCGTTCCTGCGCGGAGTCATCGGAACCATTAAGTGGAATCGCACGGTGGGCAACCCTGGGCGCTGGGCAAAGAATGCACTGGAGAGCATTCAAGGAATCATGCTCAGCAACTTGGGCAATCCCTTCACTCGGCCGTATCATTTTGGAACAGGACTCTCCACATACAGAAAAGATTACTTGGCACACATGAAGGCGCCGGGGGTAGATACCCGTCTCCTACCCCGGGCAGAAGCTGGCAACACCACTCGGGCAGAGCTGGAAGCATCTAACGTAGCCCGTATGCGATTCAAACGCATGATTGAGGGCGGTGTTATTGGTTCAGAACTTACGGCTCCTGAGTTCGGTCTGCAGGCTAAAGAGCTCATGAGCATGATTGCTGAGGCCGAACATTTGACCCCGGGGAAAGTGAATTTTTTGGATATTTGGAAGGGGGCTATCAACGCAAAAAACAAACCCCTAGATGCAATGTCCAAAGCTTACGGTGCCATGGACCCAGCGGCTAAGTATGCAACGGCAGTTGTAGGGTTAAAAACAAATGGCATTGACCTTGAGACAGGCATGCTCAAGGACAAGGCTAAAGCTATTGCGTTCATCCGGGGGGCAAAGCGTTATCGAGCCGGGATGGATAATGCAGCGATTGTTGACCAGGTCGAGAAAGAAGTGTTTCGTCGTGTAGCACTTTCATACCCAATGATGGACCGCGTAGCCCCAGCGGCTACCGCCGCCACCAAGCTGGGGGATGCCGGTCTCGCCAGCATGTTCATGAAAATGAAGTTTGAGTCCAATCGCGTCTATGCCCAACTACCTAACCGCGTGCTTAACGAACCAGGCATGAAAGGCAATTTGGCTGCGTACGCGGCGCTTGTCGGTAGCATGGGAATTGGCGGGTTAGCGACTGCGCGGAAGCTGGCTGGAGTTCGTCAAGAGGATATTGATGCAGCCTATGCTTCAGCCCCTAAATCCACCCAAGTCTTTCACCCCAACACCATGTGGGGCTGGAATAGGGACCCGGAAACGGGGCGCCTTTTGGGGGTGGATTTAAGCTTTATGCTTCAGCCGCTAAGTTGGAGTGGTGGAGACGACCCCAACGCAAATGTGGGGGTTAATGCTCTGCGCCGCGTGGCTGGATTCACTGTCGGGGGAACACCCTACGAGCCAGCTATGATGAGTCTGCTGGCAGAGAATGGGTTGGCTGGGGAGCAATACATGAGTCCCAACACTCCAGCTTATCTACAGGATAGCGCGCGATTGGTCGGTAAAGCTCTCGAGTCGTTTGGCCCAGCTGGCGCAACTTCTTTGTACAGAGCTGCCGCCCAGACGGGTACGGGGTTCAACCCAAACGGCGGAAAGTTTGTTCCACGAAGTCCTGTCGACGCAATGACGGCCGTCGGCAATGTCCTCATTCCCGGAACCTTTCACGAGTCGGGTGGAACTGCAGACATGCAGAGAACACTGCAAGAAGCGGAAGCAGCCTACAGACAAGCCAAACGTGAACGAGTGCAAGCCCAGCATAAGAATGAAGGTCAGTCGACCGGCAACATGACTCTGCCTCTGAATCGCGAAGTGGCCATTCAGAAGGCCATTGAACACGAACAAAAAGCCGCAGAACGCCTCAAACAACTCAAAGCAACATTTGCAAAAACAAGGAACGCACCATGAAAAACATCGCACTCGTACTTGCAGCATTCATCGCCACCACCGCACTTCTGGCCCTGGCCGGGGACGACCCGGTCCAGTCAGTCGCCTACAGCAGCACCCGGGGGTGCAGTTCCGCCCTTCGCCCCAAAACGAAGTACGCCGTCCAGTGCACCACGGACTGCTACGTCCGAATGCAGACGGCGACCACTGCCGACGCTGGTATGTCCGTCAACACCAGCTCCGTTCTCGTGGCGGCCGGCAAGCTTTACGACACCCCCACCACCGCGCTTCAGGTCTACCTGTGCGTGGTCCAGAGCGCCGCCAGTGGCACAGCCAACATCTTCATCAACCGAGGGCCGAACGAATGATTCGCATTCTGACCGTCTTAGTCTTGGCTCAAGCGGTCAGCCCGGCCCCCCGTCCGCGTGTTTTTCGCACGGATGGGCCGGAACGCCTCTCCCGCTTGGGAAGTGACGATTATGCGATGTTTGAATTTGCCCCTGCTTCAGGTGCAGGAATGGGCACTGCGTGTGCCTGTCTCCCGGTCACGGGGGCCAAAGGCGAAACCCTCACGTACACCCGCACAGCCTCAACGACCTGTACCAAGGGCAATGTGTTGACCAACATCGCTGACGGTGACTTGGTCGTCTGCCCGGCTGACCGACCCCTGGTCATGCCCGGGAACGACGGAACCGGGCCTCTCGGAATCCTAATGGAAGGGGCCAGAGTCAACAGGCTGATTCAAAGTGCAGAACTCTGTAATGTTGAATGGTCCGATGTCGGGACGCCGACGTGTGACGCAAACGCTCTCATCGGCCCCTTCAACACGCTCACCATGGAGCGCATCACAGACGATGACGGGGCGGCCAAAGAGGGCCGAAGTCAGCCTGCTTCCACCACAAACCAGACCAAGCACACCGGCTCCTGTTACGTGAAAGCTGGAACGGCAGACAGTGTCACAATCTCCATGGTCGGCACCGGAAACAGCGCTGGTGATTGTTCAGCGACGTTTACGGGACTCAGCACCACCACCTCAACCAGGGCCTTTTGTACGAGTCCGGCCGCTTACGGTGCGGGCCTGACTGCCGTGACCGTCAGTATCCTGGTCGGCTCGACAGTGGGCGTCACTGGGTCCGTGTACGTGGAAGCGTGCCAGCACGAAGCCGCGTCGCCCCTTAATGCAACTTCGTACATTCCCACAACTACGGCCACCGTTACCCGAGGAAACCCGTCCATGCTTCTGGCGTCAAGTACGTCCAGCCTCACCATCAGCATGGCTGCGACCATCGTTCCCGACTGGACCACCACAAGCCTTGCGGAAGCAGGGGCGCCCGGTATCATCACCATGAACGGTGCGAACGGCTCATCCCTGTACATCAGCACCAATCTGCGCTTCCTGACGGGAGCCACAGCGAACCCAAGTTCTGCCGTTACTTCAGCCAAACCCGTCCGTGTGTACGGGTATGACAATGGAACGAATGCCGTTAACTCGTACGGAGTGAATACCAACAGCGTCGCAACTGGCGCGGCCGCAAACCGGTTCGGAACCAGCATCGGAATTGGGACAGGGGCGCCCGCTGGGGTCAATCTGTTGTCCGGTGTTATCAAGCAAGTATGTATCGATACCAACCCTCTTAGGTGCAGATAATGTTGTCTCTCACTCTCGTTTTGATGCTGGCCCAGACCCTCCCCCCCGCGCCTCAGCGTGGCCGTATGTCCAGGACTTTGAGTGACCGAAATGACTTTGGGGGGGATTTTGCCTTCTTCGAATTCGCACCATCAGATGGGACCGGCATGGTGGCGGCCTGCACAAACGCCACCAGAACGGGAGCAAAAGGCGAGGCGATGACCCTCACAGGGGCCGGAATCTGCACCAATTCCACCAGCTCACTCGCAACCGTGACGGTTCCAATTGCCCAGACCGGAGGCTCTGGAGCCATCGGAATCAGCGTGGACAGCGCGCTGACCAACCTCGTGCTTTTCCCTTCCACCCTGAACAATGCCAACTGGGGAACGACACAAAACGTAGGGGCTCCAACCATCGTCAGCACCAATAACCCCGACCCGCTGGGCGGTACAACGGCAAGCAGGGTGCAGTTTCCCGCGACGACGGGCGCTCAATATTCACTCAAACGCCAGTCACTCTCAGGCGCACCGTGGAGCGGCTCTTGTTACGCCAAAATGGTGAGCGGCACGGGCGAGCTTTGCCTCTTCGCGGGCTCAGGCACGGGGGCAGTTAGGACCGCGTTGAACGCCACCACTTGGACGCGCATGAAGCACGAGAACAGCGCACAAGCTGGAGGCCTATTTGTAGGGACCGACTCGGCAGACTGCTCGGCTGGCGGAGCCTTCGCGGCTCAGGATGTCTACCTCTGGAATTGCCAGCTCGAGAGCGGGAAGATTGTCACCACGCCCACAGTGACAACTCGTGTCGCGACGGTTGTCAGCAGGGCTATGACTATTGCCGGCTCACAATTCAGTCTGGGAGTCAGCTGGGTTACGGGCTCCAATTTCACGGCCAACGCAACGGCCTTTCAGCTTTACAAGGACGCGAATAACAGCGTCACAGCGTACAGCTCAGCGACCGGTCAAGTCAGTTGTGCGGTCCGCATCGGAGGCTCGACGGTCACCACAACGACCCCTGGGTTGATGGTTGCAAACGCGGTAAACCGGGTCGCTTGTTATTACGACGGTACGAACACAGGCGCCTGTGTCAACGGAGTCTGTACGCTTACGGCCGGCGCCATCACCATGTTCGAAGGGTCGACCACGCTCTACCTGGGCACGCGGAGTGCGACCGGGAACGAGTCAAACGGCACCATGAAACAGCTTTGTTACGACCCGTCGGCGACCCGATGCAGCCGGGAGAATCTCGGTTTCCACGCCCGAGCCGGCTTTGGCGATTCGCTCACCAATGCGCCTGACGGCCCAGGAACGGGGTGGCCAGACCGATACACGGCTCTTTACCCATCAACTCCCGTCACAAACTGGGGGCTTAACGGAGCAACGGCAGATGACATCTACAACACTCGTTGGCTTATTTCTGGGTCTGGCCGCTACACTGACGTGGTGGTGTTTGGCGGTATTAATGACATCCGCACCACCAGTGACTCGGCAGCGGACATCTTCACGAGACTCCGACAAACGTACGACGAAGTCCTAGCCCAGGGCTCGAACCTCTACCTCGTGACGCTGTGGCCGGTCGGCAATTTCGCAGGCTGGACAGGCGCCAAGGCGACCGTGCTGCTCGAGCTGAACACCCTCATCCGTACCCACTGCGCGACGACTGCCCGAGTCACCTGTATTGACGCCTACAATTCCGACTTGAGAGACGGAGCGAACTTGGCCGCTATCTACGATTCCGGTGATGGTTTACACCAGAATCAAGCCGGGTCAGACTACCTCTCAGAACTCATTCACCAGGTGCTCCCATGAAACTTGCAGTCGTCTTTGCCATCGCTACTTGCACTCCCACTTACAGCCCTACTCACACTCGTTGCGAGTTAATTCTGGCCGGTAATTGGGATGGCACTGAGGGTAGTAATTTTCTAGACATCAACGGGCTGAAGGAAGCTGAAAGCCGCTTCTTGGCGGCCGTCCCCTCGGTGTCAGATAAGTCGGTCAATAAGGCCGATAATGCATGCCGTATGCTGCATGGCGTAAAGGTGTTTGTCGCAAACACTCAGAATTTCATCCATCCGTGGACGCTTGAAAAGGTGTCCGGATACGCCAACTGTGGCGGCCGGAACTTGGTCATTGGCACCCCACCCAGCGGACGATGGGCGGACAGTTCGCTCACGCATGAATTGTTCCACATCGCTCAAGGGTGCGAACCCATCCAACCGGCCACTGACGGGCAGGATTCAGACCATGCCAACTGGGTTCGGGATGGCATCATCAACGCAATTCACAAGGTGGAGGACCCGCAATGGAATCCCTGAAAGAGGTAGCCGTCGACGCAATTCTTCTGATGCTGGCATGGGCAGTTGTGACTGCCAGCTCCATGTTTGCCAGCGCGCCGGTGGCAGAAGGGCTGCATTGTGACCAAGCCACAATCTCAGGACCCTAAGTCACTCGAGGCTTACCGCAAGTGTCGGAACCGTCGAATCCTCAGCATTTTGTTGGGGGTGTTGTTGGGTGTTGGTTGCAGGCTCGTTCCTGCCGCGTGGCAAGGACCGTGCGGGATTGTGGTTAAGGTAATCAGCTTGCTGATGGGAATTAATCCATGAGTCGCTTCACACAAATTCGACGCAACAAAGCTTGGTACAGCCGGTGCAACATTCCCCTGGCAGATTGGACCACATCAGCAAACCTGCATCGGTCCATACTGTGGGGAATTAAGGCTGCGCTCTGTGATGACATCACTACGGGAACCACTGATGTTGCTCGACCTGCCGGGTCCAAATGGGTCGTAATTAAAAGTTGTGACGGGTCATCAGTCAGCACCAGTGACTTATGGGGTTCTACGTACAACGCCGCGGTCCTTAATTTTAAGAGCGGCTCATTTCCAAACCAGCCACGCTCATGGATTCTGCTTCAATCTCCCTCTGCTTTAGGGGTATATTGTTGCCTTGGGTTTGGTGATTCTCCGAGTCCAGTGCATATCTCGTTTTCTAAAACCGCTTACACCCCGGACGCTACCAATCCACATATGGCAATCCCCAGAAGCATCAATATCTTCGGCTGGGACGCGCCTGCAAATAACCCCGCAAGCAATGAATCGTTCCTTGTGTCGTCGGGAGTTACGACAGCTACCGAACATTTGTTGCATTTCACCGTGGCTGACGATGGACAATTTCATATTGTCATTTCGCTGACGGCAGCCAGTCCAGCTCGAGGACACTTCTATGCAGGAGTGGTCAGTTCTGTAGATTATGATCCGGCAGACGAACATACCGTATGGTGTCTGCACAGTGCTACCGCCACCGGGGTGTCTGGTCTTGTTACGCACGGAGCTCCGCACTGGGCCGCTATTTCGTCTGATGGTTTGCAGGGGCGCGGGTGGAATTTGAACACGAACACGGACAGCTTGCCCATCACCACAGGGTTGAACCAGTGGGCTTGGGGAACGACAGGTGGTGGTTCTTCCTCACAAGCCGGCAACGTGACCCAACAAGGTCCCGACGTGGCGATTGCATATCCGCTGCACATCAGCCAGTGGCACAACTCCACGGCTAACCGTAACCGTTGGCGCGGATACATTGAGGATGTGTACCTGGCGCCGCTGGCATCAAACTGTGGCTTTCCTACTCCGGTCACTGGCGACCCAGAATTCCATTTGGTTGGCGACCTGCTCTTACCGTTCGGGGTAGGCCTTTCTCCCATGAGCGACGGCAAGTCCCCAATGGACTGGTACCTGCGGGCACTTGACCCACCATCCACCCCGGCCACCATTGTCGAAACTGTCGTCGTCGAGGTCCCGAGAGGGGACACCAGCTTGAAAACTCATATTGTTCGCGCACCCACAACTGACCGTTATCTGCTGGAAGTACCAACCAGTGCCCTCGACCTGACGGATTACGGGGTTGGGGCCGCCATCGGCACCGTCACCACCAACATCACCGCAGCCAATGCCAGTGATGAGGTTCTGGACCTTGAGGCTGGGTCCGAACTCGCCAACTTCACCTTGCTGGGCGGTGTGCTCGTACCCAGCGTGGCCGGTCTGTACAACTGTGCCATTGACGTGCAGTGGGACTTTGATTCGGGGGGCAGCATCAAGCGCATCCTGACCGCTTGGGTGAACGGGGCTGATGCGGGAAGCTTGACCTTCTATGGAACTGTGGCAAGCCTCCAGACCGACCAGTTCACCACCATGTTGAGACTGACGGCTGGGGACACCGTGACCATTCGGTGCTCCCAGGATGGCGGAGGGAACACTTCGGAAGTGACAACCGCCAACATCAGGCTAGCCTATGTCTCGCCATGAACCGCACCCCACCCAACACTTGGCACCTATTTCTGCATACTGAATGGAGTAACTGGATGACGAACTTTAAAGACACACCCCCATGGAAGAGCATCAGCCCCCCGACTGCCAAGCTACCCAATCACCCGGACAAGTTGCGGAAAGTCATTGACGAACTGGACGTTGAGCATGCCCCCCGGTACGCGCCCCAAGGGACTTCAACGTTCTGCAACATCTTCGTCAGCGACGTACTGACGGCCTTGGGTCTGCAGCCCGGACACTGGTGTGACACGGACGGCAATCCAGCCAAGGACGGGCAGGACGGCGCGTTCGAGATGAACGCCAACCGCATGGCCCGCTGGTTCAAACTCCATGGGCCACGAAACGGCTGGGAAGAAGCAGACCGACCTACAGCGTCAGACGCGGCCGGTCGAGGTCATACAGTGGTGGTGGTGTGGGACAGCAAACTGGTCGGAACTCCTGGTCATATTGCCATCATGCTTCCAGAAGGAACCATCGCTCAGGCTGGCCGTAAGAACTTCGTCGGTGGTACTATACGAGAGGGGTTCGGCAAGCTAACCCCTAAGTTTTACGTCCACGTCCCAAGTGGGCCACATAGCGCAGCACCTTGAAGGAGGGTCAGGAATGCCCTATGACACTAAGAAGCGCCCAAACTATCTGGGCTTAGAGTATGAACGCGGAAGCATGGACAGGCTGTTAGGTTTCAAAGGAGTAATTCACGTGGCTGACCAAAACGAAAACAAGGTTGAAAATACGACTCAAATTCCGACCCAGGGTGAGAAGGTCACCGGGGTTCTCAAGATTGTGGGCCTGATTGTGGCCGCCCTGGCGGGCGCCGTGATTGCTGTGGCTTCAGGCGGGGTTGCAGTTCCGCCCTGGCTTATGAGCATTGCAACTGCCATTGCGGCAATTGCTGCCCCTCTGGGTATTGCATCTTCTGGCCTGCCTGCTAAGAAGTAATCTCCGCTTGAGCATGGGTCAAGGACCCCGGGGCTGAGGCTCTGCCAAGTGAAAAGCCCGCCCTCCTAATCGGAGTGGCGGGCTTTAGTTTTTCCAAACGTGGGCTACGTCAGGGCAGGGAAAGCAACTCCCCGTTGACCACACACTTCCCGTTGACGAACGGAATGGGCTGAACGTGGACGATGCCCGTGTCCCGCTCCATGTGTCCAATGCCCATACCGTGGACCCATTCAGCCGCGCCAACTTCATGCATGTAGTCCGCGGCTTTCCGGTCCCCCAGCCAGCCCAGCATCGCCGCAAGATATGGCGTCCCGTCAAACGTCCCCGTCACTTCATACGCCATTCGGTGCGTGTGGCCCTGAACCGCGCTCCCCATGTAGGCAAGCGCCGTTGAACGATGAGCGTTCTTGCCCGCCTTGCCGGTGTCGTGCGTGATATGCAACTTGCCCAGCTTGCAAGTCGTTTTGTAGGGGTAGAATTCCCATCCGGCTTCTTTCAGTCCTAGGGCCGTCTCAATGTTGACCAGGCCGTGTAGCTCTGGTGCCCGTTGCATGATGTATCGGTTAAGCCGAGTCTCATGGTTCCCCTCAACGAAGATTTTGCGGCGCAACTGGGGTCCAGCCGCTTGCTCAAGCTCCACAAGGGCATGACGGGCTGCAGACAGTTCGGAAAGGAGCGAGTATTTCAGCGGCGAATCTAGGCCATGGTTGTTGACGGGCAAGTTGTCGATGAAGTCGCCCAAGACGACAATGATTTCAGGCTTAGTCTTGCGGACCACATCCAGGGCTAACTGCCAGGCGGCTTGGTCAACATAGGGGTGGTGACAGTCTGGTATGAAAACGATGGACGCGAGTGCTGACTCCGGTATGGGAGGGCCATCGGGCCGTACGTACCACTGACCGCCCCGGAACTCGGCTGCCCAAGTAGCTTGGCCGTCGCGAAGCGACCGCTTCAACTTCTCTTCCGCGGCCGTTAAGTGCTGACCACGCTTCTTGCGCTTGTTGCTTTTAGACATCTGCCCACGTGCCTTCTTGACTCGCATACGTTGTCTTCCTTTCGATTCCGAACATCCTTGTTACGCCACAAATGGTCCATTCACGGTCCATCACTTCGTCAATGATGCGCTCCACCAGGGGCACGTCCTCCTCGGGGCACTCCACGTCAATCGCGTCGTGTAGCTGGATGATAATGTGGGCAGAAGGGCAGTCCGCCCGCAAGCGCTCGTCCAATGCAATAAGCTCTAAGTTCATCATGTCAGCTGCGGTTGCCTGAATGGGATAGTTGACCGTCTCAGAAAGCTCGGGCGGACGGGGGTACGTACGGCGCCGACCCATCAGCCGGCTCTCGCTGTACCCACAAGAGCGAACTCGCTCCATCTCCTCGTGCCAGTACTGGACGGTCCGGTAGTAGCGCTTGTCAAAGGCCGCCACCAAGAGCTGGGTCCGCGACAATGTGAAGGTTCGGTCCATACGGAGCGCTTGGGCGTATACAGTCTTCACCCCTGCGCCGTACTGCCTTCCGAGGCGGATGATTTTGGCAGACTGACGGGCGCCCTTCTTCACCTTCTCTTCGGGCGGGATGTTGAAGTAGGTGCGTGCTTCAGCGCTGTACAGGTCACCGGAGTTGATGGCATCGAGCAGCATCATGTCCGCTGCCACAGCCTGCATCACTCGAATCTCAAGCTGCCGCTTGTCCGCGTGGACGATTGCGTAGCCAGGCTTGGGCGCGAGCATGTGGCGCAGGAGCTGCTCAATGTTCATGACATTTGGTGCGCTGCAACTGAAGCGACCGGTGTCCGTTCCACAGCTGTTCCACCCCGCGCGCAAGCAGCCGTCCGGTCCGATGGCCTTGTCAATCAGGTCTGACTGGATGTACCCGAGGCGCTTCTTCTCTCCCTGTAGGTTCCAGTAAGCCTCAATGATGGGCATCAACTCAGGGGGGCAGGCGCCTCCGACCATGAGCTGAAGAAGCGAGCCTTCGTCGACAGAGATGGTCTCGAGGAACTCGTTCGTGTACATCTTCTTGTCGTAAGGGTCCGGCAGCCCGAAACACTTAATGCCGTCCTTCTCGTGCCTCTTGTAGATAAGCGCACGCATCGAGTGGTCGGTGCAGGGAAAGTCTTCTTGCCCGACGAGGGCCCGGAGCGCTTCCTTCTTCTCTTCGATGCTTTGGGTGACGCAATGACCCATGAAGTTGCGCCACGGCTTGTTCACATAGACGCCGCGAGTGTGCATGTTGGCGGCGATGAGACTCAACTTCTTGTGCGTCTGGTACAGGGTGTTGACGCGCTCGTCGCTCCCTGCGTCTGTACGCAACCTGTCCCACACACGGGCAGTGACGATGGTATCCTTGGCGTTGTAAACCTGGAGCTTTTCCATGTCGTCCGACGCCCAAAACTTTTCATCAGCGGAGGCGTCGTCCTCAGCCTTCTCTTCATCCTTCCAGTTGGAAATGTCACAGTACAGCGAACCAAGGTATCGAAGGCTCAGCTTGCTAGTGCTGCTCAGCGCTCTGCGTAAGTCTCGCGAGTCTTCCCACCGGCGGACCGGCAACTTGTACCGGCGCAAGACGCGGAGGTCGAACCAGGGCCCGTTGTGGAAGACCTTGAGAATGCCCTCGCACGCCAAGATGCGTCGAATGGTTTCCTGCACCGTCGCCGGGGCGTCAGCCCAGCACACGCTGACGCCCCATGTGGCCGTGCCAATCGCAATGGTCTTCAGCCGCGCTCGGGTCGGGTCAAGCCCCGTCCATGGTTCGTCCGAATTTGCTGCCCCGGTTTCAATGTCTACAGCCATAGGAACCCCCTCCAGTCCCCGGCGCCGTAACTTCTCGAAATCCTCCGCAGTTCCATTCGCCTTGGCGTTCATCAGGTCCGGCCCAAGCTCCCCCCGAATCATGCGTCCCCAACGCTTCACGTCCTCGACGAACGTCCCCCCCTCCCGTGGAAGTCCGAAGAATGCAGTGTTTGGGTGGAGCGCATGAATCTTTGGCATTGGGTCAGTCCCCGAAGTCGATTACGTCACACAGCTCGCCCATCACTGCCGTGAGCACAGCCTCATTAATGTCCGCCATGGTGGGCGTCTCTACATGTTTATGCGCTCGGTTAAACCCCATCGTTATGCCGTTCTCCACCGCTATGCTCACCACCGTGTACGTCTTCAGCTTCATCGTCGACTGCGGCTTTATCTTCTTTCGTTGCGGCATCTGTCAGTCTCCATTTCTTGTCTACGAAACCTCGAGTTGTGAACAATCCTTTTTCCTTTCCCGTCATCGCTAGCAGAGCCCATTTCCCCGCAAGCAACGTTGGCGTGTCAGCGGGCGTCGAAGCAAGCTGCTGCAGGAGAAGCGGACGGCAAGCGTTGGTCGCCGCCCGTTCGTCCTTCAGCCGCTTTGGCTCCTCCGCCATGCAAGCGTAGGCCGTCGCAATTAATAACTTGCTTCGCTCGATGCCGGCCTCCTCTAGCGTGGCCGCCATCTCTTTGCCCATCATCCCAGCAAGATGCTCCTGCTGTTTGACCTCGTCCCTGGTCGGCCCCCCGCCCAACACCAACAACCCGACAGGGTTGAGGCGTGGGCCAGTGGGAAGCAGGAAGTTCTGAGGTCGCCCGTCCTTCGCGTACGGGCAGGTTGCACAGTGGCAGCCTGCTGACGCGAAGGGTTCGGGCAGAGGTGCGGACGGTGCCGCTACTTCTGGATTTTTACGGGTGCGCCGTTTCGGTTTTCCAGAAGCTTGTGGTACGCGCCCTTGCTTAACGGCTTGGCCGTCGTCAGTTGATAGGTGTACTCCGTCACCTTGCCGTCCGGCTGGCGCATCTCGAACACTATCTTTTTGAGGCTGACCTTTTTCAGGAACAGCGGGAAGATTTTGTCCACCTGACTTGCGTCTTCGACCAGCCATAAGCTTGCTCCAGGAGGCACTGCCAACCGCGTCCCACTGTCGTCCATCAGCAGTGCGAAGTGCGGTTGAGTCGGCGCATGCGCTTCAAGGTGTGAGGGTTTAAGGGGCACGGGCAGCCTTTCGCATCTCCGCAAGCTCAGCCTCGAGCTCCCGAACTCGGCCGGCCAAATTGTACGTCTCGGCCGTTCGTCCGACTTCAATCAGTCGGCGTTCTTCCATCGCCTCAGCCTGACGCTCTGCCTTCTCCTTCGCTCGCTTCTCCCGCCACTCGCGCATTTCCAAGTTGACGCGGGTGTTGACCTCTTGCATTTCCTCAAGGTCTTCCGCGTCCAGTTGGGTGGTGATGATTGCGGTGATTTCACCTTCGTTGGTGATTTTCCAGTCCAGCACCAACAGGTTTGTGCGCTTGCTGAAGTAAAGATTCATCTGATCAGCGGGGTCGAGCATTGGGTTTTCAATACCTTCGTCAATGCCACCCTGAAGCAATTCTGTCATTTGCTCGTTAAACAGATGAGCATCCTCTGTTTCCAGACCCATCGCGCCATAATCCTTAAATGAAATGACGCGACAGCCCGAAAACGACGCTCGGTCAGACGCAATCGTGATGTGACCGGGCCACTTGTCTTGAACCGTCTTGAGCGTCTGCTCTCGAGTCGGTCGGTATGGCGGAGTACTGTGAATCTCCGCTGGGTCAGTACTTGTAAAGTGTGCAGTCTCTTCGGTCATTTTAATTTCTCCACGACCACGGCTGCTCTAACCGGGGTCTCTAAGGCTTGGTTAGGGAATGCGCACAGGCGGCTGAAGTCACCGCGATTGAAGGCAACGTTAAACACTTTGCCTTCAGCTGCACGCATGGTCAGAATTACAATTTGGGATTCTTGGCTGGACAAAGCCGAGTTCTGGGGAAAAGTGACGTCATCACCGTCCCCAGTTCGGACGTACAGTGAAGCAACGGTTTGATATGCGTCACTCACTATCTGCCCGCCTGTCGACCTGCACGCGGAAGGCTTTGTCGTACGAGCAGGCCGTGAGCTCACCCGGGGTCAACGCAGCGCAAGCTGCAAGCTTACCCATGTTAACCTTGTAGGTGATGGTCGCGTCCATTGCGACGGCGGGGTCGATGCCCTTGCGTCGCAACAGTGCTTCCAACTTCTTCGGGTCAATGCCGGTCCGAGTCGGGATGGCCGTCAGTTTGAAGCCTCCCGACTCGGCCGTCATGCTGCCCTTGTCCGTCAGCTGGCGGCCCTTCGCCTGTACGTAGAGGAGAATGCGGTCACGAAGTCGAGTCCGCACCTCCTCTGCCATGTCACGCAGCTGATCAGTCATGTCAAACGCAGCTGGCACCTGCTCGTCGGAGAGGTTGGCCAGCGCATTGGCGTAACTGCTCAATGCGGTGAACAGCTTTGCTTTTTCGTCAGCCAATACGATTGCGTTTGACATGGTGACCTCAGCCTTGGGTGGGGAGGAGAAACTTTGAGATGGCGGACTTGTCCGAGTACCCACCCGTCCCCTTCTCGGTCTTGATGCGACCTTGCAGTTCAGTGCCTGAGAAAGACTTGAGCCATTCCACAACCTGCACTGGATTGAGGTACTCAAGCTTGACCGTGTTGCCCTCCGCGTCGGTGGCCTCACGCTCAATGATGGTGCACTCGGGGGGCAGCGTGCCCAGACCTTGGGCCATGGCAAGCAGGCCGTTCTCCCGCTCCATGTTCACAACCCCGTCCTTTCCCGGCTTGAGGCCGATAAACAGACGGTGAAAGACCCGCTGCATCTTGCCCCCTTCCGTCGTCTCCGTGCCTCGAACGCCAAACGAGATGTTTACGTACGGAACTGCGTCCGGCCGGTCAGCCTTGGCCACCGAGGCGTCAGCACCAACCACCAGGGTGTGAGTCCCCGGGGGAATGAGCTTGGGTTCCATCGTTGCAACGGTACGACCTTCGAAGGAGAATGTACGTTCGCCAGTTACTTCAGTCATATTTGTTACCTTTCGTTATTGCAGTGATGCCGAGCGGGAGAATGGGCGTCGGTTGCTCGGCGAACCGGGCCCAGGGTGGACAGCTCCACCGGGAGGAATCGAACCTCCCACCTTTCAACCACCCCAAAGTCGCGATGCCTGGGTACTACAGTTGAAGGGTCCAGCCAGGAGCGGATTAACTTCAGAACGGCAAGCCATCATCATCGTCATCAAGAGTCAAGTCCGGTAGCTCAACAGTCGGCTTCAGCGCTTCAACATTTGAGGGACGGTCAGGCTTGGTCAGCTTGGGCGCCGGAGTCGGGATGGGTACAGGGGTCGCTTTGTACACAGATTGCACATCAAATAGGGTGGCCTCCGAGATTTCATGTACGGCCACCAACCCAGTAAACGGGGATTCTACAGCGGCATGGTCTGCGTCGGAAGCAAGGACCAATTTCATGTCATCTGAGCCCACTTCAATTGTCAGAAATGTTTTCATTCCTTAAACCCTCCCACTTTCTTCCCAAGTTTCTCAGCCATCTCAACCAAGTCATACTCGCGAGCTGCGAGCGACTCGTTAAAGCCACGACCGCCACTCACGAAGTCAAGCGTCGGGCGCGTGTCCATAAACACCTTGTCAATGGTTGTGTTCGGGTACTTCACTGCTTCACGTCTCAGGCGTACCACTTGCTCCACGTTGAATCCCCAGTTCTGCCCAATCTTCCCCGAAATGCTGACCGTCTCCTTCTGGTCTTCTTCATCTTTGGCCCGCGTCTTTGTGACGTGCCCTTCCCAGAACGTGTGATGTGTGTCCGCTTGGGCCATGTTCCGCAAGTGATTGAGCTGGTGGTTGAAGGCTCCCCATTTGGCCATGTCCATTCCCGCACCCTTCTTTCCGGGTACGGGGGCCCCCGCAAGGCCCATCTCAATCCCGTTCGCCATGCCCGTCAGACTCGAGAAGATGACGGCGTGGACGCCACCCTTTGTCACTTCAGATTTAATGCCGGACATGGTGGCCTGTACGGCATTGCTCACGTCGTAGTTCCAGTCCGCGCCCATACTGGACTTGCGAGTCACGTCCGTCAGGTCATGCACGCTAAGGTTCAGGTACGCCGCTGACTTCTTACAGCTGTCCCGCAGGAACTTGAGCAAGCCGTCCACAAAGGCCTCATCAAACCCGATGATGTGCAGGTGCTCTGGCTTGTCGACCAGGCCACCCTTCGTCTGGTGCGGGAGCGCGCCGAGGCATGAGGCCGCGAGGTAGGTGGTCTTACCCACCTTCCCTTCTGCGACTGCGAACATCTTAAGGAAGTCTGAACTGCTGTTTCCAAATGCGCTGAGTGTTTGTTTTGCCATATCAATCCCAAGGGTCTACGCGTGAGCCGTCTGACTTCCAATCTGCGACTAATGTCCCATCTTCGAACGCCATCCCGCCTACCCCCTGTCGGCCGAACTGGCAGACATCTCGGAATTCACAAGCCACGCGAGCCTTGCCTACCAAACGGGTGCAGCTGGAGATGCGGCGCTCAACATCAGTGTTCCACCTCACTTGAGCTTTCTTCTCCAACGCTTCGACCAAGTTCGACCGGAACCAAGCAAGTGGTCGTTCATCCACTGGCACCACCAGACGGGAGAAATTGCAACGCTTGCCCCCATACCCCTTCTGAACAATGTCCAGCACCATGCCCCCAACCGGGCCGTGTGAAGCCTCGCCCTGTGGCGCCAGCTCCCACAGCAAACGCTGTAAGAGTGGCTGCCCGTGCAAGGTGTACTGATTCGCCACGTCTGAAATGGGAGCAGCCGTCGTCTTCAACTCCCCAATCATGAGTTTGCCCCCCGCTTCAGGATAGAAGCCGAAGTCGTCAAGTCGTGAGGTTCGCTCTGTCCAATCCATACCTGGCCAAAGCTCGGTCGGGCCCAGCATGTGCTCAACCGCCACAATTTGTGGCTTCTCACGAACGCCCCAATGGTCCACGTACTCCTGAAGGTAGCGAAGGGCCGTCGTCTCCGCACTGTCGTTACAAGGTAGCTTGAAGTCACACCGCACCTTGGTGATGTCATCCCGCATCAGTTGCCAAGTCGCGTCACCCGTGTCGAACTTTTGAGCGAACCAACGCGCCCGCCCGGCATGCATGAAACTCCCGATGGCGAAGTAGTCCGGAATGTTCGTCTGCATCTTACTCATGCCTCGAACCTTGGCGAACTGATACTCCTTCGGGCATCGGAGGTATGCGTCCACTTCGGACCAGCCGAGACCTGACGGTCCGCCCTCCGACCATATCGTATTAATTGGCTCAGTCATTTTGAATTCCTCACAACACTGCCGAGTAATACTCTTCCCAAGTGTCTTTCCAAAACTTTAATGTTTCGGCGTAGCAACCGGGGCATTCACAAATCCAGTTAGATAGTTCATTCTGGTAGTGAGTAGGTACACGTCTAAGAACTCCGTCCGTTGTTCGGCCAAAATATGCACAGGACATGCACTCACCACTTTGGAGTCGGTCGAGTAATACGCCTTCCTCGGGCGTCAGCTTCTCCCAATTGCGCTCAACCCACTGCAGCAAAGGTGGAGGTAAAGTCATACTTCCTCTCCCATCGCCGCGTAGATTGCAGCCAATGCGTCAGCCTCGTGAGTCGCGGGGGCACCCAGTGTCACGCCCATGTCTGAAGTTGAATCGTTGCCCATCGCGGCCTTCCATTGGTCCAGCTTCTCAACCACAGTGTCCACTACAAAGCTATCCGCGCTTTCCTCCATTGCAATGTAAACAGCAGTCACCGCGTTTGCTTGCCCAATTCGGTGCAGTCGGGCTTCCATCTGAGCGAGCTTGATTGGAACGTAGTCAAGCGCGTGGAAGATGACGGTCGAGGCAACCGCTTGCATCCCATCAACGCCAGCATTGGTCGAGTCGATAGTGACCACAAGCGATGAGCCGTTCTTAATCGCTCGCTCTACCGCCGCTTCGCGCTCCTTGTGCGAGTAGTCGCCCGTGATGATTTCGCATGCGTTGCCGTAGTCGTTCAGTTGTTCGTGCATGAGTTCCGCGTGGCGCTTCTGCCAGGTGACAAGGATGAACTTCCCGGCCGCTCTGGCAGTCTCTACCGCGACGTCAATCTTGGCGTCAAGAGTGGCATTGAGCGCGTCTGGGAACGAAAGTTGCTTCAGCGCGAACGCTTGGAGCGCTTGCGTTGCTGGTTTGGTTGCCTTCACCCAGCGAATCTCGCGCGTAATCTCCGGCAATTCCTTCGCAACATCCTCTTTCAGCCGACGCAACATGACGTACTGCAAGCGCTTCTTAAGCTCGGGAAGCCGGGTCGCTCCCTTGTTCTCTTTCCCACCCCACTGGTTTATTGACGCGCCGCAATAGGCATAGTCGAACTCGTCAGCCGTGCCAAACCTGTAGCCAAAGAGGATTTTGAGCAGCATCCAGAAGTCGCGGGGTCGGCTCCACATTGGGGTGCCCGTCAGCGCAAGCCTGTAGCTACACACCTTGGCGACCTCGAGCAGCGCGTTACTACGTGTGGCCATCCGCCCTCGGAGCAAGTGCGCCTCGTCCATGACAAGCATGTGGGGGCAGAACTCTTTGCTCAGCTTGCTCACCAGCTCGTAACTCGTAATGACAATCTTCTCGCTACCGGTCAGCTTCTTTGCCTGTGCGCCCGTCTCGACCAGCGTCGGAACAGCGTCGGTCCACTTCTTGACTTGCTTGACCCAACCGCGTCTCACCGAAGCAGGAGCCACCACAAGCAGAGGGACAGGGCGAGACAGAGCATTCCACACGCCAAGCGTTTGGACGGTTTTCCCAAGGCCCATGTCATCAGCCAGAATGGCGCCACCATCGCGCTGGAGATTGCCCACCAGGCGACGAACACCAGCAACTTGGTAGTCGCGAAGACCAGGGATGGCAATTTCATGATGATTGCGAGGCCAGTACCAATCCACGGGACCAGGAACGTGCGTGTCGACTTCAGAAAGGCGGTCCGCAAGAACCGCCATCGCGTCGATGCTGCCTTTGAGTTGACTTCCATAAGATTTTAATCCTGCGATGTGTTGACCTGCTTGCGGGTCGCACGTAGCAACCCACGTGTTGCCCTTCTCGGGAGGCTTAATCGTAATCATCTAGGCAGCACCCAGAGAAGGACACCGTTCATCGCCAGGTTGAAGGCTGCAGCAAACGTCAACCAGCGTCGCGCACTTCGTGCCTCGCCTTCCAGGCGCCACACGTAAGCCATCAAGTCTTGGCTGTAGCTGCGGTGGAACGCGCATTCAGTGCAGTTGACTCTCATGCGTCTGCTCCTGGCTGTGTGACGATGGGCGCTGGTTCAGCATGCTCCCCGTTCAGTTTGTCCATCATGGCCTGAAGCCCAAGCTTAATAACTCCGTTCGTGAGCGCGTCTTTCAGCTCTTGAGTCATTGGCGCTGCATTCACCCCGGCCTGGGCGTACCCAATCGTGGCGAAGCGGGCATCCGTCAGTCGAACGTCCATCTCTGCTTGCTCGTCTCCGCTCACGTCTGCATTGAGCAGCAAGTTCACGCTGCAAGTTATGGTTCGTTTCATGGTGTCACCCCGCCCTTTGAGAGGTCTTCAAGAATTGCCACGCTAGTCATGTACCCATTCCGCCGCCCGACCCGCTTGCTCGCTTCGAGCAGGGTGAGCGGTTGAACGCTGTTCCGGACGGGTCGCTGCAACTCCTCGTCCAGGTCTGGATTGTGGCCATCGTTCAGGACCAGCGCTGTGTAATGGCCGTCGTAATACCGTGGCTCCGGGAACGCACAATCCCCGCAAAGGAACTTGCCATCATGCGTAATCATCGAGCGTGAATCTTTATACTCAGTGACCTTCTCTCCGCTTAGGGGAATCCTACCCCGTCCATCACACTCAGGACATTCAGCACTTCCCAGCCAATCTGATGGCTCCGCGCAGGTGTGACAGTATGTCGTATCCGTCAGGTATTCGGTGCAAACTTCCTGACTGCATTCTTTACAATAGTGAGTCCGTTCGAGCTCACTGTCCCGCTGCCAGTTAAGGCGCCAATTCTTTTCAGCGTAGTAACGCATTCACTCACCTTTGTTTTGGAAATCTGAAGTTTGGCTGCAATCTCAGCTTGGGTCAGTTCAAGAGTAACGAGGTTAAAAACGGCCGCAACATCTTCTGTGACCGACTCGACGCCACTCATTCCCCAAATGCCCAGCTGTATGGTCCGTTGCCATGCCTCACCGCGCTTCATGATGGCGTCGATGTGCACCAAACCCTTACCCTTTCCAGTGATAGTCAGGACCGCATCAGCCAAGCCGAACAGGGCCGAACTGCCACGCATGTCGTTCGCGTTCGCCATTCGCTTTCCTCCGTCCCGTTCCTCCCCCAGCTTCTTGCTGTGATGGACGATGACGACTGACTTGCGGTTTTTCACGGCCCACTGCTGGACAGGTTGAAGCATCATGACCATGCCGCCTGAGTCGTTCTCGTCCAAGCTGTGGCAGTTCCGCAGCGGGTCAATGGCCAGCACCTTGGCGTCAAGCTCCGTCATCCAGCCTAAGAGCTCCTGAACATCCTGCTTCTGGTCAAGGCGGAACCTCCACGGGTCGGACATGCAGAGGAAGCGCATGTCTGAGGGGATGTCTGTGTTGAACCCATGCTTTGCCGTGTGGCGAAGGGCGCCAGCCTGAGCTTCCATGCTGAGCATCATGACTCGGCCGGGCTCTCTGCACTGGGAGAGGTCCGGGGGCATGACGGTGTTCTCAACGCCGCAAGCGGTCAGCAGGAGCGCAAGCTCAACGGTGGACTTGTAGGACTTGGGTGGCCCGGCGATGAATGTGATGCCAACGGGGAGGATGTTCTCGACGACCCATTCAGGCTCCTCGTATTCAGCCTCGCCTACGTCTGTCCAAACGCTCTCGGGAGGGTCATTGAAAATCATCCTTCACCATTCCATCTCAGTAGCTGGTCCTCAGTCCTATAATCCCAGCTAGGCCATGAAGGCTGCCAAGCACGGCGAAGTTCAGTCCATAGTGTGAAGCCCAAGTCCGTTAACTCGTACATTTCCAGGCCCCTGTGCAAGGGGAGTGGTCCGTGGGATTGAATAGTAGTTCCCAACGCCCGCACACGCGAGGCTGTAAACACTATGGCTCCTGGCTCAAGCGCTGAGTTCATGCGCTTGATTTGACTCATCTTCAACCCCATCTCGAGCAGGAAATCTCGCATCACGCCTAGCTCTGCTTTGTCCAAGACCTTCATTCGCTACGCTCCAATGAACGCTTGTGTGTAAATCCATCAGGATAGCGAGCCTTTAGCTTGGCCACATTTGCGACTGCCACATCCTGGAGTGTGAAGCCACAGAGCCGGGAAAGCGCTGCCACATACCAAAGGACGTCACCCAGCTCCTTCTTCATCAGTTCTACGTCAAGCAGGTGTCCGTGGCCCAGGTATTTCTTCAGGAGTTCTGCCACTTCGCCAGCTTCGCCACACAGACCCAGGCCCCAAATGGCGAACTGCCCGTCTTCGCCTCCCTTAACAATTCGCATGGTTCGCTCGGCTGCCTCTTGGTATTCATTCAATTCATTCATAAGTCTTCCCCAAAGAAATTCACATCGGCCAAGGCCCTCAGCTTACGCTTGCGGTATTCGGCAGCCTTCCGCGCCGCAATAGCATCCCGGCTTGGGCGTGGGGTACCGGGAGTCTTGTCTCCTATTTCGGGAGGGGACGGGAAATGCCCATCGTCAAACAATGCCCCTAGGAATGACTGAGAGCACAGTCTTTCAGGCTTGTGGTCTGGATTCAAAACCAGGCGCATCGGGGGGACCTGATGCATTTCCTCTACCTTCTCTCCCCAAAGCAACGTCCGGACTACCCGGTTTCGTCGTTCCGTGCACTTGAGTACATAGGCTTGCGCTGTAGCAATGTGCTCGAAGAACAGCTCACGAGGTTCGGAATACATAACGTCATACTCGGCAAAGATGTACCCCGTGTGATGCCCCAGCAGAGGGTGGTGACACTGAGTGACAAAGACAAGCATGGGACCGCTGCAGTCATACATGGGGCAAAACTCCTAAGTGATGTCGGCGCATTTTGTGAGGGAGTAGGCGAGGGATTTCGCCAACTGTAAAGCTGCTTTACGTTTGTGAACTTCTGACGTCATGGTGCGAAGTTGGACGGCCACGGAATCAGAACATCGAACGGCGTGCATTTCACCGGTGGTTCCGCCTTGACTCGCCCAAGTGAAATGACGAAGCGCGTCATCAGGATTGAAGGATGGAGCGACTTCCACCAGTTCATCCCCTTTTATGAGTACGTAGATTGTATTCATCGCCACGTTCGACTCCGGGAGGCTGTTTTCTTCCCCCGGCCCGTCTTGAACGAGACCGGGGTCTTGTAACGTCTGGTACCGGAAAAGTCAACGCTCATGCTTTGCCTATTTTCCCAGAGTTAGCAAAAGCGTCAGAAGCGACCCGCGTCTCAAGCTTGATTTCATCCGCGAACCGGACGGCAGCATCACGCAGCGCGTCGGGCATGCCGTCCATCGTGAAAGCATTCATCAGAGCTCGGCAGGCGATGTACGAAGTGACCCGAGCTGTCTTGCTCGTCAGCCTGGTGAGCTGCCAAGTCTGTTGCGCTTGGTTCAGCGCGTGAAGGAGCGAGGCGACTTCGGAACGCAGTTCTTTGGCCGCTGCCTTCTCTTCCGGGGTGGCGTCGTCGCTCATGATTGCACCACGGTGAAGCCAAAGTCTTCCGCCGTCACGATGGCCAGCAGCGCCATGCTTTCCGGGGGCAAAAGCCGAACAGCGCATGCCCTAACCTTGAACGTCTGCACTCGCGAACCTTCATCCGTTGCAATGCGCACGTCAGCGGTGAAGAAGTCCCAGCTTGGGAGTTCTGGGTCCAGCACTTGAACTTCCTGCCACGGAACAAGCGGCTCCCCTGTGCGGGGGTTGGTTCCGGGTCGACGACTTGAGTAAGAACGCTTTGGCTTGCTGGATTGGTCGGTCATGATTGCTTGCTCCCGTCTACAATGGCTTCGATGTTGATGTCTTCAATTGCCTTACGTTCAGTAATACCAATCTGTACGACGCGCTCAATAATCGCCTCAGCCACACTTCTGGCGCGACGGTCGCTCTCAAGCTGCAGCTTCAACTCACGGCGCTGGTGGGCTTCAAACAATCGGTTGAGCTCTTGCTCATGCTCTGCGATTTTCCGGTTCAGCATCTCTTGCCACGCGCCCTCGGGGGTCACGGTATAGCGCTCTTCAACCTCCGCGAGCACCTGTGCCCGAGTAGCAGTCATCGGGGCTTGCTGCGCCCGCTCAGCCGCCCTCCCCGCTTCGTTCGTGACCAGCCGCTCTCCGGCCGACTCGACTGCGATGATGTCTTTGAGACGCTCGTACAGTGGCCCCTCACTCCTGCAGAGAGAGCACTGCTCCTCAACACACCGGGGGGTCATACAACGTTCCTGCAGTGCGTCCAAAACAGCGCCCAACACTTCCGCCAACGCTTTAACTGTGCTCATTTCTGCCCCTTCGCTTTCTCGCTCATTCCTCTTTCCACCCTTCCGGCTTTGGGCAAACCTTCGCCCACTGTGCAGGCTGCAACGGCACGGGGTTGAATACATGCATGCGATTGAGCGGGCATGAACCGGGAATTGGCCTGGTAAAGGTCCACTTTTTAGGCGGGCCATCAATAGCCAAGTCCGCGAACATGGTTTCGTAATCGCCGTGGCGCTTGGGAGTGATTTGATTCAGCGCCTCCATCTCGTCCCCTATGTACGCACCTTCCATGGAGATGCGACGAACCCAGCCAATTCGAAGCACCACCACACTGCCGCTAGGTGCTGCCCAAAGATAAAGTCCTGGTCTCATGATTCTCCCTCTCTGTATGCGTCTGCATCTACGTGTGCGTTTGCGTGTGCATCTGCGGATGCGTTTGCGTCTGCGTCTGCGTATGTGTCTGTGTACGCGTTTGCATCTGCGTGTGCATCTGCGTGTGCGTCTGTGTACGCGTATGCGTCTGCGTCTGCGTATGTGTCTGTGTTTGCGTATGTGTTTACGTCTGCGTTTGCGTATATGTTTGCATATTTACCGGTGATTTGGAGCCCGACTCGAGCCTGAAAGTAACCTTGGCTTTGGTAGCCATGCTCTAAAAAATAGTCGTTAAGGACCGAGCGTTCGAAGGGATTAATCATAAAACTCATGAGTATCATCTTTCGTTTATATGCCTTGTTAAATAAACCGCTAACAGAAATACAGTAACCGTTAGCGCTGCCAAGAGTGCCCCTGCTGCGTCAAAGCTCACAATCCCCACCCCTGGTCCATCACGAGATAAACGCTGTAAGCCAAGAACGAGCAACCCAGGCAAAATGCGAGGTAAAATCCGGTCAATATCAAAATCGCCACCGCTTTTTTAAAACTCACGATTCCACCTCGGGGTCGCGTACGACTATGTAATCAAGCGGGTTTGTGCACACAGGGGGCGGGGTGCGTATGTCGCCGCTGCGCGAAATGCACACGTAGACATTGCCCGTCCCATCGGCAGTCCCGCCGCGTGCCCAAACACCCCACCACCCGAGCTTAGTTATAAGCGCGATGGCGGCAAGGTCGTGCGCCCCGTCTGTTCCGGCCCCATGGTCAAAGGGAATTGTTTTGGTGCCGGCCCAAGCGCTCGCCTTGATGCGCGCACCTTTGGTGTTCGTCGGACCCAAGAATTTAGTTTCAATGGCTTGCATATTAGAGGTGTTCCCCAAAGCAGAATTTGAACCACAACGAGGTCGCGCGCTCACGACGCCGCTTGAGCGCCTCAAAGCCCATCACGTGGAAGTAACGCTCTTGTGAATTTGCAGCATCGCCCCCGAATCGTGGCGAGCACCACGTGGACGCGAGCTTGTACGCACGGAACTCATACTCTGTGATCATGCCCTGGCGCACCCAGTATTCCGCTTGTTCCATGCTTGCGCGCCACATGTATTTGCGCATGGTGGATTTCTTGGGGTCGTAGGGACGGCCGGGGAGAACGCCTGTCACACTTGCGAGCATTGTGGCTCTTTGAGCGGCTTGACGTGCGGAATTCATCCTCATGACTCCACCTCCCGAAGGCCCAGCTCAACGGCAAGCTCAGCAAAGACGCTGCGAGTGTTGACCTCGGGACGGGCGTCCCGCTGCCACCGACAGATGAAAGGCTTGGAAGTCATCTCAAGCTCTGCACCGGGCATTGAGCGCCGAAGTGAGAACAAATCAACCATTGAGAAATGCAGGGCTTTCAGCGGCAGGTGGGACATATGCGCTCCTAGTGTGGGTTGCGTCGCTGCTTGCTTGCGACAACGAAAAGTAATGCGTGTTGCATGCCACGCATGCCACGCAAGCCAAGTGTGCCAAAAGAAAGCCGTGCCAACTTCGGGACGCGTCCAAGGTGCATACACTCGTTCGCACCTGCATGCTGTTTGGACGCGTTAGCGCTTCGCACCTGCCACCGAGCTTACGCATGAGTCAGGCGGGACAAAGCGTCTACACTTAGTCACTGTCTGTACACATCTTGTCTCGCCACGCTCACCGCTTCACTTCAGGCTGAGGATGCGGCGCGGCGGGAGCAGGGTGCCGCAAAGGCGGAGCAAGGCAGGTGACCGAAGGCGCGTTGAGAGCGGCAGGCGGCGCCGGGGCGCGTTCGCCGCGTTTGCACAGTAGAGAGGTGGCGAAAACGGCAAGCGGGCATGAACACTGCTCACTCGTTCAGTACTGTTCTTGTGTTCAGTGGTTTGTATGGTCACATATGGTCATTTCTTCCATCTTCAACCTCATTTTTGCCATACCAACACCGCACCCAAACCGTCTGAGGGCGTTTAAACGCGTCGGCCTGGGCGGGGTCAGCGCCCACCCTCTCTTCGTCGCCCTCAGCAAGTCCGCGCCCTTAGCGCTCCTCAGGATGGCGCGGCTCTTGCGATTGCGAGAACGATGCCCTGGCCGTTGCTGAGGGAGGGGGCCCTACCGACCCCCGGGGGTGGGGGGTAAATATATGTACATACGCCTCCAAACTAGCCCGCCAGCCAGTGTCCCACACGCACCCACCCGGGCGCACACTGTGCGACACTTGGTACCGCCCGTCCGCGCCTCTTTCTCCCCCCAAAGCAGTGGCCCCGGCCTCCGGCCGGGTCCAGAGCTGGGTTTGCCTCCAGCGTCCGTCCAGGCGCCTTCCTGGCCGTCCTCAGCAGCCGTCGAGGCCGCCTCCCGGCCGGGGCCTTCGGCCCCGTCCTGAAGTGTAGGTGACTGTGTGAGTCTGGGTGCGTCATATCTTCATTTGTTCTGGAGAACACAGGGTACTTGACAGAGAACAACTCATCAGGCATAACGCGGGGAAGCCCGCTCGGAAGCGAACCCCGCGCGCGGTTGGTACCGGAAAGTAGGTAAAAAAGCTTAGTAATCATATGGTTTAGACATGCAGTTGCGGTACGGTACCAGACCAGTACTTTTTTCGGCACACATACCTACACGGAGAAATCGATGCCCAATGACTGCCACCTCAGCTACGAACACATGTGGGAAATCATCTTTGCCTTGGCTGATGGGTATGCACAGAAGCCCCTGGCCCGCAAGTACAGTGTGTCTAACAATCACATCAATGCGATTGCCAAAGAGTACAATGTAGGCAGACGTAAGGGTCAAAATCGTAAGAGTGTGCAACGAGAAACCAAGTTAGTGAATCGATTGGTCGAAGCAGGTGCAGACATAAACACCGTGTTACGGTCCCGCGGAAACACTCAGATATTTGCTTTCCGTGCAAAGAAGTCCTTGATGGAAGCCAAAGAGAAAGACAAGATTCTTCAGTCAATTCGTGCCGGACACCATGAATACGTCAGTGGCTATGCGCAAGAGTTTAAGCGTCTCCCGGCCACCATTCGCAAGATTGCAGAAGAAGCTGGTATCATCCTCAGATGAGCGATGAAGTCGAATCAGACCCGCCTCAAGCTCTTGAGCAAGAGTCTGGTCCCCGTCTGTGCCCGAACGGCCACAAGGTGCGGTCGAAGTTCGGCGGCAAGATGTGCAGCGGCATCAGCTGTGGCAAAGACCGAGCGGACAAGATTAAGGCTGAACAGAAGGCGCTAGGCATCGACAAGGTGTCAGAAGCTGACCGTCCCTTTGATGCACGCCGGCGCCTGGTGAAGTTGCCGGCCGGCCTGAAAGGCGACGAAGCGACCAAATGGGCGCAAGAGAAGCTGGTCGAGCTGCTGCCTGAGGCTGTGGCAAGCGTGGCCTTCGACCTTCGTTACGGCACAGACCGTCAGCGTGAGACAGCCACAGACCGGGTCTTGAAGGCCAACGGCCTCGACCGTCGAGACGCTCCCTCAGCAACCCAGGGCGGCCTCATCGTCCTCAACCTGGGGCAAGGCCCTCAGGCTGAGAAGGTTCCCTGGCTTCAGCGCATGACCAACGCAGTCCTCCCGTCTCCTGCTACAGTCGCAGCAACTGAAGGTGGGGACGACGAGTGAGGAAGAACTCTTTTGAGCACTGGAGGGAGAAGCAGAAGGAGAAGCGCGGGGTCACGGAACTGACCTCCATTGAAGACCTTGTCAAGCTGATGGTCGACGGCAAGCGCCCCCGGGACCAGCGCAAGGTCAATCCGACCCAGCTGGAATACATCCTGAGCGATGCCAAGCTAAAGGCCTACATGGGGGCGGCTGGCGTTGCCAAGACGACGACGGGCGTGGCTGACATCATGCTTCGTGCCCTGCTCATGCCAGGCACCAAGTGGTTCATCGCCCGGCGCGACTACAACGACCTTCTGGACACGACCCTACGGTCGGCCCTCAACATCCTTTCACAGCTTCCTGAAGGGACCCTGTTGGACCGACAGAAGATGGCCCCACAAAAGTGGTGGATTCGGCCAGTTGTGCAGGGGGTTGGAGGGGCCGCTGCAGAGCCTTCAGAAATCACCTTCATGGGCCTGTCTGACTACGTCGGTTCGTACGAGTTCACGGGCGGCTTCGTGGACGAGGCCGACGAAGTCACCAAGAACAACTTCATGCAGATGCTTGGCCGCTTGCGCCACAAGCCAACCCCCGAGTTCCCTGACGAGAACTTCTTCATAGGGTGCGCGTTTAACCCGCCCAGCATGAGTCACTGGCTGTACACAGCGTGTACCGGACTCAATGCAGCGGGTGAGAAGGTTGAAGAGCCCATCATGACGCTCTTCCGCCCTCAGCGCGGGGAGAACCAACGTAACCTACCAAAGGGCTACCACGAGCAGATGGCGGCCAGTATGAGCGTGGAACTTCGTCAGAGGTACGTAGATGGGGCTTGGGGCAACACGTTCCCGGGGGAGCCGGTGATTCGCCAGTTTCGCCAGGCCGTGCACGTGCGCCCCAAGCTGCCATTTCAGGGCGGAACGCTCTTTCGCTTCTGGGACTTTGGGTACAACCGTCCGGCCGTTCTGTTCGCTCAAGTGGCCACGGACGGACGCCTTCAGATTCTGAAGGAGTTCTTGGGCCATCACATCGAAGGCACCAAGTTCATTGAGACGGTTATTGCCAAAACTGCCCAAGCCTTCCCGAACGCCGAGAAGTTCGTGGACTACGGCGACCCGGCAGTGGCTCAGCACAAGGACACTGGGTCAATGTTGGCCCTCCTGAACGCTGCAGGCATCCTGATGCGCTACCAGCGCACCCCCTTCGACATCTCAATCCAACTTCTGAGGAAGCGCTTTGAGACGCTCATCGAAGGGGAGCCGGCCATCCTGATTGACGAGTCCTGCCGTATCCTCATCGACGGCTTGCTTGGCGGGTACCACCTCAAGGAAGATGGCGTCACCCCGAAGAAAGACGGACAGTTTGACCACGAGATTGATGCCCTGCGTTACGGTGTATATAACCTTTTTGGTCTTGCTTTGAGCAGTGTCCGCCCCGAAGATTTGCCCCGTAGCCTGGCTTACAAGTCCCCAAGGAAATACGCATGAGTTACGCACCAAGTACACCGCTGGTTACGACCAGCTCAAAAGACGAAGCCCAAGCGGGTCCAGGCCCCCTTACCCCCGCGCCAGACTCCAGCGTTAACTTCGCAGACGATGCAGAAGCTCGAGCGTGGTTGGACACAAATGTCCTCCCACTGCTGGACACAGTGCGCAGCGATGCTTCTGAGAATCACGCTGAATGGGGTCGAATTCGCCGAATGGCGAACTTGGTGCGAGACGACTCAGCCGCTTACGAAGGGCAGTCCAACGCATACCTTCCGGTCTACCTGAAGCTCCGTGAGACGCGGGTCAGTCACCTCAGTCGGGGCCTGTTTCCGTCCGATACTTACATTGACGTGGATTCGGAAAACGTTGAGTTGGACCTGCACAGCCAGACTGTGAAGGCCTGGATGATGCATCAGTTGAACAAATCAGCCAAGCTCCCTGCGGAGATTAAGCCCTTCTTGCGCTCCCTCACGGACTATGGGCTGGCGGTTGCCAAGGTCTGGTGGGAGAAGCCGGTCAACCCGGTCAAGTCCGCCCGCATGACCCGTCTGCCGGGCATTGAGCAGATGCTGTACAACTACAGCGACGAGTCGCCCTGGAAGACCGAAGGGGCAAGGTTTAAGGCTCGCTCCGTTTTCTCCTGGTACATGTGGCCGTCCACTGTGAACTCCATTGATGAGGCGTCCCTTATTTTTGAGGACATTCAGGTCAACAAGCAGTTCGTCGACTCAATGGGTAAGGCTGGTGTCTGGAAGAACGTGGACGAAATCAACGCTGCGTCCAACGCCGAAATTCAGAACCCAGAGATGGCCATTGCACTGGCTGAGGTTCACGGCTCCGGAAATACGGCCGTCGACATCCGTCAGGGAGACCTGGCCACCTGGACCATTCTGACCGAGTGTTGGCTGCGCATGCCCGTCCCAAGAAAGCTGTACATGGACAACGAAGTCCCGGGGTGCCCGGTCCCTGTGAAGGTGGTTTACAGCGGTGGAACGCTCATCGAAGTGCGCCGCAATCCCTTCTGGCATCAGAAACCCCCGTACGTGATGCAACGCATGGGCGAAGTGACGGACATGTTGTATTCAACAGGCCTGGGCAGAAGCGCTCAGTCTGGTCAAGCGTTGATTAATGACTTCATCAACCAGACCAATGACAACGGAATTTATGGTCTCAACCCCATCATCAAGTTCAACCCAAACATGGTCGTGGGCCCCCTCGAGCCCCTCGCCCCCGGCCGGATGTTCCCAATTCTTGACCCCCAAGGAATGGTGTTCGACCGACCACCAATCGAGCAAATGCAGTATGGGTTGATGATTACGAACCAACTCATCAGCTACGTGAACGACCTCTCGGGCGTCCCCAGCGTGCTCCAAGGAAGCGGAGCAAAGGGAGGCGCAAAGACGGCGACCGGCTCTCAAATCCTTCAGTCCAACGTCAAAGGCGAGCTTCAAGACCTCATCGAAGAGATTGAAATGCGGGTCATGACTCCCGTCATGGACATGATTCACAGCCTTGGTCAGCAGTATGAAAGCGCTCAACGCTGGCTCGCCATATCTGGCGGGGAAAAAGTACAGTTCACCCGGGACATGCTTGAGGGTGAGTTCAGCTGGAAGTGGGTGGCAAGCAGCCAGGCCGTCAACCAGCAGATGCGCGCCCAGGCGACCATGCAGTTCCTGCAGGCGGCCGCGAACCCCGTCGTTCTTCAACTCCTCCAGGCTCAGGGCAAGGTGCTCAACCCAGACCCAGCCCTACGCAAGTTGTGGGAAGATGGCCTCGGTTTGCGTAACTATGACCAAGTTGTCGTAGCTACCCCCATGGGACCGATGGGAATGGGTGGCCCTCCAGGCATGGGCGGACCTCCCGGTATGATGCCTCCAGGAGCCCCCGGGCAGGACCCCCGTTCGGCCGTTGAGCAAGCGCCTGGCGGGAGTGAAGAGATGGCCCCAGGCGAAGGTGAAGCGTTCGGAGAAGTGAGAGAAGGCGCAGACCAAATGGCAGCCCAGGCTGGCTCGATGGGCGGATTCGGAGAAGGACAATGACCCCACGTGATGCCGAAATCCAACTTGAAGCGTTGATGGCTCTGGAGAAACACCCAGGCTGGCAAATGCTGGTTGACCACTTGAAGAAGCGTTCAGATATGGAAATGAGCGCAATGCGTAACGCGAAGACACAAGACGAGTTGTTGAAGCACACTTACACATACATGGCACTTGCCGACCTACCCAACGCTCCCAAATTACTTGGAAGCGTTCTGCAGCAACATTTGACGACCAACAAGAAGTAGTTGTAAAACCCCTTTACAGACCGTCGCCGGGTCAAGAAGTACCTCGGGCGTGGGAGCGCAACATGGAACACGAATTGCCGTCCGCTCAGGCACCTGAACAAGCACCTGAACAGCAACCCAATGAGGGCATCCAAGCCCGGATTAATGAGCTTGTCGCGAAGCAGCGACAAGCAGAAGAAGCGCTGAGGGAACGAGAAAAGCAATTGATGGAGCAAACGGCTCAGATGGCACAGCTGGCAATCCAGGCACGGCAGGTCCAAGCACCCCCGCCCGCCCCGGTTGACCCTTTGGCTCAGTTTAAGGACCAGTTGGACCCAGTTGCGCACGCCGCTATTCAGGCTGCCGTGGCTGAGACTCAACGACGAATGGAAGCGCAGTACGCGCCAATGTTCGCCCAGCAGGCCGCGCAGATTGCAGGCTTTGCGGTTCAGGCTGAGGCTGCTGCCCTCCCCGGACTTCCAAAAGAAGTCACCAACCGAGCAGCGCAGTTGGCTGCCCAGTGGCGCTCGCAGGGACTTCAGTTCCCCCCGGGCGATGCTATCAACTTTGCTCTGGGTGAATACCAGCGAGGACAGCTCATGAGAGCTGCACCCGTAGCTGGCTATAACCCGGCCGTTCAACCTTCGCCCGTTATTCCAGGCTTTACCCCGCAGCAGGCTGCCACGACTCGTGCACTCCCACCCAACTTCGACAACCTGACTCGCCAGCAACAGCAAGCGGCCCTCGAAGCCGCAGGTGTTGGCGACCAACCATTCTGAAAAGGTAGTTAAACAATATGGCTTCAAACATCATCAATTCCGTAATCTCGTCTGACCAAGAGAAGTTCTTGGTCAACAAACTGCTTGACCGTTCGAGTCTCCGACTCGTCATGGGTGGCCTGTGCGACAACATCAACATGCGCGAAGGCGCAGGGTTGGTGGCGTACATGGTTCGTTACAAGAGAATGTTCGTTCCCGCGAGCACCTTGACCGAGTCCGTAACCCCAACCCAATCCACCTTCTCGCTTGAGGAAGTGACCGTTACCTTGGACCAATGGGGTGACTATTTGGAAGTCAGCGACGTGGCGCAGCTGACCGCGAAACACCCTGTCATGACTCAGTGCATCGAGCTTTTGGCGGACAACGCAGCCCGCGTCATGGACCGTGAAATCACCATCGTCATGCTGGCTGGCACGAACATCCAGTACGGCGACGGGTCGGTGACCAGCCGTGTGACCATTCCCGCTTCCATGACCATCTCCGACACCATCATCCAGAAGGTGCGAGTGACCATGGTGAACAATGGTGCGCCTCCTCGTGGCGGACCGTCCGGCGACGCGAAGCAAGTTGCCGCGTCTGGTAACTTCCAGAACGGCAACAGCTATGTGGCTGTGTGCGGTCCTGAAGTCATCGGTGACATCCAACGCCCCAGCACCAGCTTTGGTACTTGGGTGAGCGCTGCGACCTATGCCAATGCCAAGGCGCTGTATGCGTCTGAAGTCGGCACCTGGCAGGGCGTGCGGTTCGTGGAAACGAACTTCATTCCGAAGTTCACCCTCCTGGGTAACACCACGGTCGCGGTTGCTGACACGGCGGCTGGTGGAACCAACATGCCCACGGTGACCTACGCCAACTCTGGCGGCGTTCTCACCACTGGGACCCACGGCTTCAAGGTGACTCGCAAGGACAAACTGCGTGGCTTCGAAGAGAACATCTCCATCGTTCACACCTGCGCGGCCATCACGGACACAGACGGCAAGCAGACGTTCAACTTCGCCGGCCTGTCTGCTGGGTACCTGTACAACCTGTACTTCGACAAGAATGCGGCCGGTGGTTCGACCACTGACGCAGACCTCCGACTCGTCCAGGCCAACATTGCGGTTGGTGACTCGGTTGCCGTGACGGCGCTGCCTACTGGGGCAACTCCTCCCGGCTCGCTGCGCAGCGCGGGTGACGGCGCCGACCCAGCCGCCATCCATCCTGTGTTCGTGGTTGCTGAAGCGGCGCTTGCTTGGGCTGGCTTCTACAAGAGCAAGGTTCTGATGTCCCCCACTGGCGCTACCAAAGACGACCCGCTCGCCCAGCGGCGCACGGTCGGTTACAAATTCTTCGGTAAGGCGGTGATTAAGGACCAGACCCGGTTGCTGCGGTTGGAAGTCGCTTCTGCCTACTAAGCCGTTCTGAAGTCTTTTGGGGGAGCAAGGTGGTAGAAGTGCCTTGCTCCCCTTTCTCTAACGCAACAAGGAAACATCATGAAAAAGTTTGTAATTCTTGCAGTTATTGTCGGGGCCGTAGTCGTGGGCGCCCAATCCCTCCAGCAGCTTGAGCTTGTTCGTACGGCTCGACTGACTGCATTCCCCGGCGGCTTGCATATTGGCCCCCAGTCAATGCACACCACCAACGCCAAAATCAACGCTGACCGAATCACTCGAACCCTGGGAGCGACGGCTACGGTGAACTTTGCTTCTGGGTCCATTCTGTGCGACCTGTCCTCAGCCATTACGGTCTTGGGCGCGCGAACGGGTGACCCCTGCTTCGTGGGTGCTCCGAACACCCTGGGGTATGACGGCGGAGCTGGGTTGAATGCCACCTTCTCATGCTACGTGAGCGCGAACGATGCAGTCATCATCAAGCACTGCCCGGTTGGTACAGCCGACGACCCGCCCTCTGCCTCTTACTCCGTTCGAGTCATTTCAGCCCAGTAACAAGGAAAAGCACATGAGCGACAATTCTAATAAAAATGCACCGGCCGTATCTGATGCAGCCATGGCAGCCGCCGTTAAGTACGTCTCAGAGCAAATGATTCCTGCGGCGGTTGCTGCGGCCGTTGCCGCAACCACGAAGTCAGCTCCCGTTGCCGCTCCAGCCCCGAAGTCAGCCCTCAGCATTCCAACCTGCACCGACTGTGGGCAGAAAATCACGGGATGCGAAGGCAAGCACGCGAAGATGGTGGTCTATCCGGTCAACTACCCTCAGTATGCGGATTACTTCACGGGTGTCATTCTGAACGGGGTGAAGTACCTGTCCAACGACGGCAGCCACGAGGTTGTGGTTCCTGCCAACTGTGTCGGAACCATCAACTCAATCGTTGCTGGGTATGAAAAGAATGAGCAGGAAATGGCAATCGGCCGTCGAGCTGAGCGCCACAGCGGCCATGTGACCCCACACGGTTCGTCTGTGCAGCCTGCAAACCAAGCCTGGAGGTAACAAATGGGACAACTGACCCGCGACCAAGTCGTAAGTGAAGGCCAATTGCTGGCAGGACGCGACGACAACGCCACTGCTAGTAACTCCTGGCTGCAAAGGTGGCTTGACTCGGTCGCGGCCAGTTGGGCCTGGCCCACGCTTCACGACGAAGCGGTGGGCATTGTGATTACGGCCGGTACCGCCAGCGTCACAGTTGGTGGTGGCTCGGGCGGAATCACGCCCAAGCTGCTTAAAATCCTGGACAACATGTGGTTGTACGACAGCACCAGGACATTCAGGCGCCGGCTTCGTCTGAAGCACTTCATTGGAGACCCAGTGGACCGCATTGGGGCGACGGACAACACGGGAACGCCATCAAGCGTGCGCGTGAAGCAGACGACCTTCGGGACCTGGGTTCTGTACTTCGATGTCATCCCGAACCAAGCCTACCTTCTGACGGTGCCGTACATCTTCCTACCTGCAACCATCGTTAGCGGAAGTGAAATTCCTTGGTACCCAAATGACGAAACCATGATTCAGGCCGTCGCGTTTAAAAACCTTGAGTTCTACGCGGGGAAGGATGCGCCCCAAACCCAAGCCGCTCAGCAGCAGCTTGCCAGTTTGGCGACGAACGACAGAAGCAGATACGGCACGAACCCCGGAATTAACGACAACCTCATTCTTGACCCTTCAGTCTTCAAAACGAGGCGCTAATGGCGACTGAGAAACTTCCGCTGCCTTTGGGAGGTGGCGTCAACCTGCACAGCGACCCAACTGCACTGGCGGATAGTCAGTGGCAGCGGTTGCGCAATCTTGCCCAAGCCAAGAATGGGGTTGTGGGGCAGCGTCAAAGCATGACGTTTGCGCGTGATATCAATCCCACCATGACCGAATGGAACGCACACCAAAGCGCAACTATCCCCAAATATTACGAATGGGCAAAGACCATCCGTCCGGTCAAATTCATCTTTGATTCCAATTTTGGAGAGCTGGTGGTGGTTTTCATCACCACCGCAGACACGACTTACTGGTCAGTCTCCACTACCGCTACAGGCCTCAAGACTGCCCCAGAGGGGACATTCCTTCTTGTTGTCCTTCCCAATGGGGTGACGGTTGGCGACAATGACGAGCTTTGCTTGAAGGCGCTTGAACTGGGCACGGTTCACCGTGCGCCATCCGTCATCACCTTCAATGGCATCACGTATGCCTGGACGGGCGGAACCGCAGGAGGGCAGCTCGGCCCGGAACTGGCGTCAGGTATGGGCCCCGGGGAGGTTGGGCTGACTCGTCCAGACTTCGGAAGCGGGAATACTGACTTCTACCCAGACGGGGCCGCAGTTGTTCGTGACCGCGTGGTCTATTACATCGGTTCAAACCTGTACTGGAGCGACAAAAACGCCCCCCTGGTGGTCGGCTCGACAGGGACAATTGCGAGCGGGAACATCACCCCCAGTACGGCCAAGCCCCCAGTCGGCACCAACTTCCCGGCCATCGGGGTACGAGATGTTTACCTTGGAGGCGAAGACAACGAGCCCATCACGGCGATTGCAGAAATCAACACCACTGCGCAGGGTTCCCCCAACACCAGCGTCTGCATGGTCTACACCAAGCAGTCAGCTTTCATGGTCCAGGGTGAACCGCTGGAAACGACGCAGGGAGGGGACATCGTCGGCAACCTTCAAATCAACAAGCTGAATATTCAGTGTGGATGCCAGTCTCAAGCCACCATCTGTCGTACCCCGTACGGCACGATATGGGCAGGAGTGAATGATGTTTGGTTCATGCCTTTTGGCAGCTTGCCAATCCCTATTGGGACGACTCTCCGCCCGTACCTTGAGAACTTGCCGGCTGGTGTGGCGTGGAAGCTCCACGCTGAATACTACGACGGCAAATACCGATTGAGCTTGCCCAAGGACGGCCAAGACACAGATGGCTCCTCACCCCTTGGCGTTCAGTTCTGGCTCGACCTGCAGGCTGGTCCGCCCCAAAGTGCGGCGGAAGCCCGATGGTTCGGCCCCCAGGAATTCGTCCAGCCCGACGCTCCCACAAGCGCTGGGGCAACTGGGGGCGCACCTGGCGTTTGGTGTATGGCGCTGGATAAACGGGGCAACGGAGACGGCAAGCTGTACGCCCTTCAGCCCTATTGGCTGACTGGCGGGGCCGACCGTGTTGCAGTTGTAGGAATGTCTCTGTGCAGCTTCGATGCATTTGACGGGCGAGACACCTGTGCTCCACAAATGGAACCCCAACCATGGGCAGCAGGGACAGCGTACGATATTGGAGCCATCGTGGTGCCAACCCCCGGCTCCACCGTTGGGACCGGACTTTGTGCCCCTGCGTTCATCTGCACAACTGCAGGAACTTCTGACGCAACGGACGAGCCAACTTGGTACACGTTGAGCGCCCTGGGGGACGTAAGCGACGGCAGTGTGGAATGGACTTCCATCTACTTCGACGTGGACACGGGAGACACGCTTTCAGCCTACTCAGCCAAAATCTCGCAGCAGACAAACCACATTGAATGGTCGATGCTGAGCAAAGAATTTGCAATGGGAGACCCGACCAAGGAGAAACTGCTGAGTGATGTGGAATTGGGGTACTGGGCCGGTGGTCCTTGTTACGTAACTTACAATTCGCATCCGAATCAGGACATTCGGAGTCGGACGTTGTACCCCGTTAATGACACGCTCACTCCAAACCAGTTGTCAGCGTGGACGGGCGCCCGCGTGTGGCAGCGTCGGCTCCTGACTCCAACCCCAACCAAGCGCTTCAATGCGCTCACAGCGACTTGGGAATGCAAGCACACTGCTGGATTGCTGGTGGTCGAAGGCCTGAATCAAATCTTCTCAATCCGGTTGAATGGGGTCGATATCGACATCGAGGTTCCGGCCGCCTATTACGCAAACTTGGCAGCGCTGGACACGCAGCTGCTCAACCAGCTGAACGCGGACACGCTTGGAGTGTTTGCCTCCACCATCTCCGAAGGGCTCACCACTGCGGTCTACGGCATTCGTGAAACTACGGGCGAGAGCTTCCAACTGTACTTGGGCGACGGTGGTCTTTCTGAGTCGTTCGGGTTCACTCGGGCGCAAGGCAGCCCAAACGCAGGGACTACCACTCAGTACATTCTTGGGGCTGAATCCCCCCGGTGGGCAATTGCTCACCCCATGCAACTCAGTGCCCTTTTCCTCAACTATTCAATCTTCAACCGAGGTCCAACATGATTACTCGACGCAAACTTTTCATCCTGGGTGCCGTGTTACTGGCGGCGGTTGCTGGTGCCGGAAGCATCAAGGTCTGGAGTACGGGGGAGTACATCACCGCCACAGACATCAACGCCAACTTCGCTCACATTCACAATCAGATGGTGGGGGGCCATGGCGGTAGGTTGTTGAACGCGGATGTTAGCAGTTCAGCCGCCATTTCTCACTCCAAATTGGCAACTCCTGCCCTCGTTCCCAAAGCTTGGGCAGTGACAGACACGTGCGTTGGGTCGACTGATGGTGGAGCTGGTTCGACTTGCACAGTGCCAGACAAGTCAGTCGTCACCAGCGTGACTGTGGGGGCGACCGGAACTTACACGGTCAACTTTCCCGCCCGGGCGAATGCCAACTATGGTGTCCTGGTGAACTCGCACACAGCTTTGAGCAGCTGCGGACCTACCTCGCGAAGCACCACATCAGCCGGCGTGTACTGCTGGAACTCTTCTAACAACGCTGCTGACTCAATCTTTACCTTTATGCTTTTGGACACGGAGAATTAACGATGACTACGTGGAATGACTTTAGAAATTATGTCGATAGTCGGCTTGCTAAACTGACTCCGGAAGGGTTGGCAGCCGTTCGCCAGGCCCAGATGGCAAATGGTAATGTTGACTTGCGTCAAAAGGCAGCCGATGCCATTTCGAGTCAATTGGGGATGACGCCAAATGAGGCTTTGTCCCTGGCGCTTCTCTCTGAGAATGTCTGGCAGCGACCTGACCAGAATGTCCAAGACTCTAGAGATATGGCTGGGAACGTCTTTTGGAATGCAGAAGGCGGAAACAGGCTTCCGGATCGTTCTGCTTACGGGTCCGAAGCAGATTATCAAAATGCCGTTTTGAGTATGTTTGGGTTGCCAACACTTGCCCAAGAGGCCGAGAAATCTGCGGCAGAGCAGGCAGCCGCAATCGAAGAAGCTGGTCGCAATAATGTCAGAAACAAGATTGCGGCTTTTGCCCAAGAAATGTTGGGCCCGGTCAGCGCCAACGACCCGGTCTATTCTGCACTCCTCCAGGGAGGAACAGATGCTGCCCAAGCTTCGGCCGGCGCAGCAGGCCTCAGCGGGCGAAGCGGGCTGGCGGGGACTCAGGCTGCCAGCGTAGCCCAGCAAAACGTCACTCCGTATCTGGCGCAAAGGAAATCGTTGGGGCTGAATGCTTTGGGAACAGTAGCGAATCTGGACCTGAATTACGCGCAGCTGGCCCAAGCAGATAATCAATACATGCAGAATCGTAACGACCTAATCGCCGGGGAGAAGTGGAAAGCTGGTCAGAATGGAGCCCAAAGTTTGGGCGGAACTATTGGCGCGGTGGGTGGGGGCATTCTTGGTGCGTACTTCGGGGGCCCTCAAGGGGCGGCAATGGGGGCGCAAGCTGGGTACGGGGCAGGTTCCAGTCTGGCCACACTTGGGCAACCTCAAGCTCCTACGTACTCTTCGTATAAGCCTGCAAGTCTTTCCAAACCTTCAAAACCCAGTGGTGGTGGGGCGGGGTTCTAACATGGGAAACATCGACTTCAGGGTTGTTCAAAATCCCCAATCGGCCAGTCAAGGTGTTGATAGATTCTCCCAAGGCTTGTCTGGACTTGGTCAGGTCATGGACCAAAGAGACGCACGCGCGAAAGAGGAAGCCTTCGCCAATTCACCAATCAATCCGCTTCAGCGTCAGATGCTTGACCTTGTCATGGGGGGCACGAAGCGCATTGAGGCTGGGGAAGACCCGGCCCAAGTTGCTGCAGAACTCAAGCAGCATCCCATCGCTCAGCAGTACCTGCAGGCGGCAAAGGGTGGCGGCCTGGCAGCTCCAGCGATGGGCCAGGCTCAACCAGCTCAAGCGCCGCAACAAGCAGCGCCCCAAATGGAGACGCCCCCTCCACCTCCTGCGTATCCGCCAGGGTACGGTCAATCGTTGGGCGCGCCTCCTCGAGGTCCGGTCAGTGGAGCCCTCAACATGTCGCCTCAGCCGGCTCCTCAGGCTTGGGACAAACTGTCTGCGGCGCCCGTATCTCTGGGTAATACTCAACCCCCACGGCCTGAATTTGGTTCACAAATGCAGCCGGCCGTGAGCCAACGTCC
>CAYYTH010000030.1:0-43014 GCA_964474665.1 uncultured Aestuariivirga sp. | reverse complement strand
CATCTACCCCGCCGATTTCGGCTGGACGCCGGACTGGCGGCTTAGGCAGGAGCGCATCGACTGGTGGTACCACAACATGACCAGCGTGCTGCAGCCCGGCATTGCCGAGATCACCAACCAGCTCGAGTTCGATGACGAGGTGGCCTTCCTGGCGATCCGCAAGATCTACGACTATGTCCGCTTCGACCCCGAGAAACCCTTCTGCCTGATGGCGTCCTTCACCCACCCGCATGATCCTTACGCGGCGCGCAAGAAATTCTGGGACCTCTACAAGGACGAAGACATCGACCTGCCCGCCGTGCCGCGCATGGAGCGCGCTGATCTCGATGCGCACAGCCAGCGTCTCTACGACGTCTCGGCGATGGACGACTACACCGTGACGGAAGATGACCTGCGCAAGGCGCGGCATGGCTATTACGCCAACATCTCCTATGTCGACGACCTGCTCGGCCAGATGATCGCGGCGCTGGAGGCTTCCGGCAAGGTCGAGGACACCGTGATCGTGTTCACCTCCGACCACGGCGATTTCCTCGGCGAGCGCGGGCTCTGGTACAAGATGAGCTATCTCGAACCCTCGGCCCATGTGCCGATGCTGGTGTGGAACCCCAAGCGCTTCAAGCCGCGGCGCGTGAAGGAGCCGGTGACGCTGGCCGACATCCTGCCCACGCTCGCCGATATCGGCACCGATGGCAAGGCGACGCTGTCACGGCCGGTCGACGGGCGCTCGCTCTATCCGCTGCTGAAGGGAGCACCGGAGAACCCCGAGGGCACGGCCTGGGGCGAGTATCTCGCCGAAGGCGCCATCGCGCCGATGTACATGCTGCGGCGCGGCGACTGGAAGTTCATCCATTCGCCGGTGGACCCGGACCAGCTTTACAATGTGGTGGATGACCCGAACGAGCTGAACAACCTCGCGGCGTCGCATCCCCTTGCCAAGCAGTTCCGCGCCGAGGTCGAGGCCAAGTTCGACATTCCGCGCATCAACAAGGAGGTGCTCGAAAGCCAGCAGGCGCGGCACATGATGTTCGAGGCGCTGAAGCACGGCAATCACTTCCCCTGGGACTTCCAGCCGCTGCGCGATGCCTCCGAGCAGTACACGCGCAACCACATGAGCGTGACCGACCGGGACCTGAAGTCACGCTTCCCGCATGCGCCGGACATCGAGGACAAGCGCAGGAAGTAGGACTCACAGGTGGGAGGCCCTCATCCGGCGTTTCGGCCTTGGGCTGAAGCACGTGGACGGGTTCAGCCGTGGGCGGCATCCTTCTGCTTCGCCTCGATCTGACCGATGGCGTCGACCACGGCGTCGAAGGTCAGCAGCGTCGAGGCATGGCGGGCCTTGAAATCGCGCACCGGCATCAGGGCCTCGAGATCGGCCCATTTGCCGGTGGGGGCCGGGCCCTCCTCCTTCAGCATCCTGTACATCTGGTCACGGACCGTGCGGAGCTCGTCCGCGGTGGAGCCCACCACGTGGCGGGCCATGATCGAGGAAGAGGCCTGGCCGAGCGCGCAGGCCTTCACCTCCTGCCCGAAGTCGGTCACCACCCCGTCCTTCATGCTGACGTCGACCGTCACTTTGGAGCCGCAGAGCCGCGAAACGGCGACCGCGGTGGCATCCGGCGCCTTCAAGCGTTGCAACCTCGGAATATCTGCTGCGAAGCCCAGAATCTGGCGGTTGTAGATCTCGTTAATCATTCCAATATCCTAGCCCATTCGCTTGGGGCCCGAAACCGTCGTTTGGCGGTTTGCCAGCGGGGCATGCCCCATGATATGGGGGCGGCTTGTCCACAGGCGCAAGTCTGGTCCGTTTTCGGGGAAAGTGAAGTCAGGATTATGGAAGCCGTCGTCAAGAAGATCCCGTCGAAGCCCGTGAAGCGCCCCTCGCAGGAGGAGGCGGAGGCCGCCGTTCGCACGCTCCTTGCCTGGGCCGGCGACAACCCGGAGCGCGAGGGCCTGCTCGACACCCCGAAGCGCGTGGCCAAGGCCTTCCGCGAATATTTCTCGGGCTATGAGGATGATCCGGCGGAAGCCCTCGCCCGCACCTTCAACGACGTGGGCGGCTATGACGACATCGTCATGCTGCGCGACATCGAGTTCAACTCGCATTGCGAGCACCACATCGCCCCCTTCATCGGCCGCGTTCACGTGGCCTATCTGCCCAAGGCGTCCGTCGTCGGCATCTCGAAGCTCGCCCGCGTGGTCGAGATCTTCGCCCGCCGCCTGCAGACGCAGGAGACGATGACGGCGCAGATCGCCAACGCCATCTCGGACTCGCTCAACCCGCGCGGCGTCGCCGTGCTGGTGGAGGCGGTCCACACCTGCATGTCGATGCGCGGCATCGGCAAGCGCAACGTGGCCACCATCACCACGCAGTTCACCGGCGAGTTCAAGACCAACCCGGTTCTGCAGGCGCGCTTCATGGAACTGGTACGCGCGCCCAGCAACGGCTTCTCCCTCTAAATGCAGAAGGACCTCGACGAAACCGACAGGTTTCAGCCGAGGTTCGATTCATCGGGCCTGATCACCGCCATCGTGAGCGATGCGCGGGACGCGACGGTGCTGATGGTCGCCAATATGAATGCCGACGCCCTGCGCCTGACGCAGGAAACCGGCATCGCGCATTTCTGGAGCCGCTCGCGCCAGGCACTCTGGAAGAAGGGCGAGACCTCGGGCGAGACGCTGCAGGTGACCGAGATCCTCACCGATTGCGATCAGGACGTCCTGCTCATCAAGGCCCTGCCCCAGGGCAAGGGTGCATCCTGCCATACTGGCCGGCGCAGCTGCTTCTACCGTCGTGTCGAGAACGACAGGCTGGTCTTCGTCGACGATACCCGCCTGTTCGATCCCCGAGACGTCTACTAGCAGCCCTGCAGCGGGCCAGCCGCGCTAGGGACCGGCTGGCACGATGGCGGGCGGAATGTAGCTCTCCGGCAGGTTGCCCGTCGTGTAGGGCAGGATCGAGGGCGGCTGGTTGCCCGGCGTCGGATAATAGCTGCGCAGAATGACCTGCAGCGTGGTGCTGGTGCCGGAGCCTGCCCCGTAGATGCCGTCATAATAGGCCGTCGATGGCGTGGGGATCCAGTTCGGCCGCAGGCTGGCATCGGACGGCGGCGTGGGCCCGATGTAGATTGTGAGCGAACCATCCGGGTTCTTCACCAGCTTGCCATCCGCCAGCTCGCTGGAGCCGAGCTGCGACACCGGCTTCAGCATGCCCCAGTCCAGATTGGTGCCCGAGCTGCAAGTGAGATCGACCGTGGCTCCGGCCGCGCCCGAATACTGGATCGGCACCTTGTCGGCAGAGAGGTCCTGTATCCACTGCGTCGAGAGTGGGAAGGTGTAGGTGGTCACGTTGCCCGGCCCCGTTCCGACCACCGGATCAGCCGCGACATAGTAGACGGCATTGGCCGCCTTGGTGCCGAGGCCGCATCCGGCCGCGGCCGAACCGTCGAAGAGGATCGGCGTGCTGGCGATGAGCTTGCCCCAGTCGGGTGCCGTGACGGTGATGGTGTTGGCCGTCGGATCGACCGCAATCACCTCGGTGTCGGCGGTCGAATAGGCATTGTTGAGCACGGCTGCCTGGGTGAGGAAGGGGGCGGAGACCTGGCTCGCATCCGGCTGGTAGACGGTGACCGACCAGAAGCCCTTGATCTTGCCGTCACCATCCGTGACCTGCGGCGGATAGATGCCCTCGACCGGCAGCTGAGCGCCGACCTGCGGCTCGGTAAAGGTAATCGTGTAGTTCTGGTTGCCGTCGAGCAGATTGGTGCCGTTATAGCTCGTCATGTTCGGATAGACGGCGTCGAGCGGGATGTTGGCTGATCCACCATTGAGCACGATGGTGGAGCGCACCAGATAGCCTTCGAGCGTGTTCGGATAGGTGCCGATCAAATCGTTCAGGATCGTCCAGTAATTGGTGTCCGGGCCGGCCGACTGGGCGGCGATGGCCGCCTGCAGGCCTGCCTGTCCGTCCTCATAGCCCTGCTGAAGCGCCGCGAGCTGCGCCGCGCCCCAGCCAGCCGGAATACGGAAACCCTTGGCGGTGAGGCCGATCTTGGCGAAACGCCGCAGCGTACGCGCCTGCCCGTAGGACGGCGGCAGGTAAACTTTTTTGGCGCCATATTGCGGCACCACCCAGGCGGGGAGCTTGCGGAGCGGCGTGCCGCCAAGCGCGGTCTCGAGCCTTGGAATGGGGCTCTTCACCAGAGACTGCCCGAGCTGCTCGAAAAAGCGAACGGCTTCGGTCGGCGTGTCCTTGTAGGGCTGGGCCTCGGCGATTTCTTCCTCGGTGGGCGGAGGATTGGTGTAGTCGGTCGGATACACGGGCCGGAAGCCGTTGGCGCGGAACTCGGCCAGCGTGTTGAGTGCGAACTTCTTGCTGACGTTGTTGTAAACGGAGGGCGTGGAGTTCGGCGCGGAGCCATCGGCCAGCGTACTGGTGAGGATGCGGATCAGCATCCAGTTCAGGTTCGTGTCGGAGGCCATGACGGGCATCCTGCGCCCGTTGATGGTCACGAACTTCTTCTTGGCGTGGCGCGAGTTCGGGCCGACCAGCAGGTAGGAGGTGTCTTGGTCCGACGGCGTGGTGCGGGTGCCGATGCTGCCGATGGTGTTGATGTAGTCGTCGAGATAGTTGACGACATAATACTGGTTGCGCGACGGCGGCACGGTGAGGACGAGCTCCGCCCCCTGGCTGAAGTCCATGAAGCCGTTGATGTAGATGACGGAGGAGTCACCGGCATTGGTGGCAGAGTTGTTCCACGCAGCAGGGCTGATGCCATAGGTCAGCGCATTCATCGGTGCGCTGATCGTGGTGTTGTACTTGGCGAAGCGCCAGGTGAATTCCGGCCCGAGGCCCCACACATAGGCTTCCGCCGCGAGCCGCCTGATCTCGGCGAGGCTGGCGACAGCCCGCGCGGCCGCTTTTGTCTCGCTGGCGGCGGCGGTTTGCGGCATCACGGCAGGTGAAGCACACAGTGCAACGAGGGCCAGCGCAAGCGCGCCGAGGCGCAGGGCGATTGGATGCGGCATCATGACAATTGTCCGTATTATTACTTATGAGTCAGTTCGGTCGGACTTACTGTCTAGTCGCTGCGCTGATTTTGGCAATGCGATTGTGCAGCGAAAAGGCTGGTGATGCCGCTTCCGGGATCGCGGCATGAGCCAGGAGGAAGGCCATGCCGCGCCCGGAGGACGCCGGACGGCGCCCATTCCGGACCGAGACAGATTGTCGGCGCGTCGCGAAAGGCGCGCGTCAGCCCGCCGAGGCGATGTAGGTCTTCATCTGGTCTGCCTCCGCCTCCATCGTTTCGATGCGGAGCTTCACCACGTCCCCGATCGAGATCATGCCGGCGATCCGGTCATTGGCGACGACAGGAAGATGGCGGATCCGGCCTTCGGTCATCATCTGCATGAGGTCAGCCTCGGAATCAGCCGGACTGCAGGTACGGACCTTTGCCGTCATGATGTCCTTCGCCGTCTTGGTCACCACCGCACCCGCATCACCGACCATGGCGCGCACCACGTCGCGCTCCGAGACAATGCCGGCAATGCCGCCCTGCCCGTCGACGACCACGACCGCCCCAATGCGATGCTTCGCCAGCATGTCGACGATGGTCTGGACACTGTCACCAGGCCCGACGGTGACGACCGAAGTGCCCTTCTGCCTGAGGATGTGAGCAACTGCCATGAGCGTAGCCTCCTTCCTGCAACGTGAACGAGGCCGAGGCTAGCACGATTTCAGGCGGCGCGCATCCGCGGTGCGAGCACGTAGAAGGCGAAGAGGCCCCCAATGAAGCCGCCGATATGCGCTTCCCAGGCGATGGAGCTTTCAGCGAGGAATTCGTTGCCGGTCCAGCCGGTGCCGCCCGAAAACAGGGTCAGCGCCAGCACCACGATGGTGAAGCCGAGGGCCCGGCGGTTGGCCAGCAACGCGCGCGGGCTCGCCGGCCGCCAGCCGCCCTGCGGCAGGCGCTCGCCGTACATCAGCGGAATGGCTGCAGCCATGAGCCCCATCACTGCACCCGAGGCGCCGACGACGATCGTTTCCTGCCCCCAGTGCAGGAACAGGCTGCACAGCCCGCCCACAACCCCTGAGATCAGGGCAAGGAGCAGGAACTTGGCATTTCCCAGGTAGCGCGCGACGGGGGTGCCGAAAATCAGGAGCCAGATGCAGTTGAACGCCAAATGCATCCAACTGCCGTGCAGCAGCATGTAGGTGGCAAGCGACCAGTATTGCGAGCCCGGTATCATCGGGTAGCCCGGCTCGGTGAAGCGCGCGGGGATGAGCGCCAGCGCATAGAGCGACCAGACGTCCCAGTCCTGACCCAGCAGCCACAGGCCGGCATAGATCACGACGAGCACGCCGATCACAACCGCGACGATGGCCGGCACATTGAAGGCCGGCGGCGGCTTGGCCGGGGCCCAGTTGCCGCGCGGGGGATGATGCTCCGACACGCAGGTCCTTCCTTCTGGCACGAAGGCTGCAACGGAGAGCCCCGTGATGTCATTCTGGCACACCGGGGCACCTGCCCCGGAGAGGGTTTACGCATGTGGGTTAGCGGGGAGGCACTGGGAAGCCAAGAGGATTTGATCCTCCATCCGGGTGCGCGCATGCTGGCAGGCCATTGGCTGGCGCTGAAAGGCGAACGCCCTGCCCCGTCCCGCGGCGATCTCGATCTGAGACAGATGCGGCGCCAGGCACCGTGGCTGTTCATCCTGGAACCGGGCGGCGAGGCCAACAGCTTCACTTACCGACTGGCCGGAACCGCCCTGTGCGCATTCCTTAAGAAGGAGATGACCGGCGCCGAATTCCTCGTCGGCTGGGGCCGCTCCGAACGCGGCACCATGGCGCGCGCACTGCACACAGTGACAACAGACCTGCAACCGGCGCATTTCCGCATCCGCTACCTGACCGACCGGGGCCAGAAAATCGGCGCCGACATGCTCGCCCTGCCGATCACGGCGCGGGATGGGCGCACGGTGCATGTGCTTGGCGGGCTCTATCCACACGGCAGCCCGGAGATCTGGAGCTATGACCGGCTGGCGCCTGCCGACCTCGCCGCGGTGCGGCTCTTCGACGGCAGGCCGGAGACAATGGGGATCCGTCCTGGGGCACAGGCCCCCCGCAAGTTCCGCGTGATATCGGGTGGTCTGGACCTTTCCTGACACCTCCCGAGCGGAGACGACGCGTGACGCAGTTCGGCAAGCGCCTGGCCCCTGCGGCTGAGGCGGCCACTCTGATACCCCGAAGTTTCCCGGCGCGCCTGCTTCTGCCCGGCGGCGCCGAGAAACCCTGCGAGGTGACCGCCATTGACCCCGACAGCGCGCTGTTCCTCTGCGAAGAAAAGCCACCCGAGGGCACCCCGCTCATCGCCTATATCGAGGAGATCGGCCGGGTGGACGGTGTGGCAGGCGAGCACGTGCCGGAGGGCTTCTGGGTCGGCTTCAGCTTCACCGCCGACCGGCAGCCGCGCTTCGTGCGCCACCTGCGCTGGCTGGTGCGGCGCGAACTGGGGCTGGCCGCCGCCGCGCGCCGCCACACCCGCTACGAACCGCGCAACAGGCAGGCCAGTTTCAGCCTGCCCGGTGGACGCGAGCAGCCCTGCGAGGTGATCGACATCTCCCTCTCGGGCGCCGGCCTGCGATCGCGGAGCAAACCCTCCATCGGTTCGCCCGTGATGCTGGGCCGCATGAGGGGCCGCGTGGTGCGCCATCTCGGGGACGGCTTCGCGATCGAATTCCTGGCGCCGCTGGAACGCAGCGACCTCGACAGCGCGCTCACCTGAGCGATAGACTTCGCGCCTCATGTTCTGAGAGGTCGCCTTCCATGCCATCGCTTTTGCCGTATCTCGCCGCAACCTCGCTGCCTGCCGATGGTCTTCTCGTGGGCCGCGCCTGGAACCCCGCCGTGGCGGGCCCCTGCGTGGTGAAGCGCGATGGCGGCGACCTGGTCGACATCACGGCCAGCTTTCCGACCATGCGCGACCTGTGCGAGGCGGCTGACCCTGCGGCGGCGGCCCGCGCTGCCGACGGGCCGCGCCTCGGCAGCATCGATGCCGTCATGTCGAACACGCCAGTCGAGAGGCGCGACGCCAGCCGGCCATGGTTGCTGACGCCGGTGGACCTGCAAGCCCTGAAGGCCGCCGGCGTGACCTTCGCCACCTCCATGCTCGAGCGCGTGATCGAAGAGCGCGCCCGCGGCAACCCCGCAGCCGCAGCCGAGATCCGCGCCACCATCGGCACGCTGATCGGCGATGATCTCTCGAAACTCCGCGCCGGATCGGCGGAGGCCATGGCCCTCAAGAATGTGCTCATGGAAAAAGGCGCCTGGTCGCAATACCTCGAGGTCGGCATCGGCCCGGACGCCGAGATCTTCACCAAGTCGCAAGTCATGGCCGCGGTGGGCAGCGGCATGGAGGCCGGCCTGAACCCGGTGTCGAGCTGGAACAATCCGGAACCCGAGGTGGTGGTCGTGGTCGCCTCGACGGGGCGCATCGTTGGCGCGACGCTCGGCAATGACGTCAATCTGCGCGACGTCGAGGGCCGCTCTGCCCTGCTGCTCGGCAAGGCGAAGGACAACAACGCCTCATGCGCCGTAGGGCCGATGATCCGCCTCTTCGACGCCTCCTTCTCGCTTGCCGACGTGCGCCGGATGCAGCTGTCGCTGAAGGTGGAGGGCGAGGATGGCTATGTGCTGAACGGCGGATCCAACATGTCCAAGATCAGCCGCGACCCGGCCGACTTGGTGGGCCAGATGATCGGGCCGCACCACCAGTATCCCGACGGCGCGATACTGTTCCTCGGCACGCTCTTCGCGCCCATCGAGGACCGGGATGCGCCCGGCAAGGGCTTCACCCACAAGCTGGGTGACGTGGTGACCGTAAGTTCTCCTCAACTCGGTACGCTTGCCAACCGCATGACCAGTACCGACAAGGCACCGCCGTGGACCTTCGGGACGAGCCACCTGATGCGGAACCTTGCACGGCGCGGGCTTCTCTAACGAAAGGGCTCATGGGTGCCATGAGGAGAAATCCCTCCCGCCAGGCCACGCCATGCAATAGCCTTCCGCGCGGAGGTGCCGCATGAACGTCCACAGTCCCGTCGACCCCATTGCCGAGCTTGCCGCAAACGTGGCGCTGCCCTTCGAACAGGCGCGGGCGATGCCGAAGAGCGTCTACACCTCCCCGGCCTTTCTCGATGCCGAGATGGAGAAAGTCTTCGCCCGCGAATGGTATTGCGTGGGTCGCGCCTCGACGCTGAAGGAGGCGGGAGACTATATCGCCTTCGAACTCGCCGGCCAGCCGCTGATGGTGATCAGGGGCAAGGACGCGACGATCCGCTGCCAGTCGAATGTCTGCCTGCACCGCATGTCGACGCTGCTTGAGGGCCGCGGCAACGCGAGGCTCATCACCTGCCCCTATCATGGCTGGACCTATGAGGCCGACGGGCACCTGCGCGGCGCGCCCGCGATGAAGGCCAACGCGGGCTTCTGCAAGGAACACTACCGCCTGCCGCAGGTGAAGTGCGAGGTGTGGCTCGGCTGGATCATGGTATCTCTCAACCCCGATGCCCCGCCGGTCGCCACGCATTTCGCCGACGTCGAAGCCCTCATCAAGCCCTATGACCTGACGAACTACACCGAATGGTTCAACGAGCATTTCGTGTGGAACACGAACTGGAAGATCCTCGCCGAGAATTTCATGGAGAGTTACCACCTGCCGGTCTGCCATGCGGGCACGATCGGTGGATTGTCGAAACTCGACGAGATGATCTGCCCGCCCTCGCCGCCGCACTTCAACTGGCACACGATCCTGAAGGATCCCGCCTTCCGCATCGCCTGCGCGCATCCCGCCAACACGCGGATGGAGGGCGACCTCCGGCGCACAACCTTCCTGCTCGCCCTCTACCCCTCACTGCTCATCACACTGACGCCCGGCTACTTCTGGTACCTGTCGCTGCACCCACGGGGCGTGGGCTCGGTCGACGTCACCTTCGGCGGCGGCATGTCGAATGACTTTCTCGGCGATCCGGACGTGCCGGACCTCTTCGCGACACTGAAGGGCCTGCTCGACAAGGTCAACGTCGAGGACAAAGGCTGCACCGAGCGCGTCTATCGCGGGCTCTGTTCCGAAATGGCAGCACCGGGGCATCTGTCACACCTCGAACGCCCGAACTACGACTTCGCAACCTATCTGAGCCGGATGACGCGCTCCCCGTAATGCGTGACCCCGGCACAAGGCCGGGGCCAGCTTCGCGTCGTGTCAGCGTCCTCAGCTCTGCGGCGCGAGGAACTTGAAGGGCTCGGCCGGCTTGAACTCGCCCGAGGTTTCGCCCGACAGGATGCGGTTGTTGGACAGGTCGAGCTTCAGTGCCGGCGCGCCGGCCTTCAGGTCGAGCTTGTCGATATCGACCCAGAACACCGACGGGATGTGGACGCTGTCGAAGAAATAGCGGCCCGCTCCGAGATCGGCCGAAGTCCGCCAGCGCGTGGAGGCGATGTTGGGCTCTGTCGGGTCGCTCATGCCGAGGGGCACGGAGATGGCGCGCACCAGCGACATGACCTCGGCCACCGCGGCATCGCCCTGGCGATCCGGCGGCACGGCGTTGAGCATCCAGCTCATGCGCGCGAAACGGTCAGCCGCGCGGTTGGTCCCGGGAAGGAAGTTCTGGCCGCCGACCGAATTCCAGTAGGTGGTGATCGCCAGCTGCTGGTCATAGGTGGGCGAATTGGTCATCACGGTGTACTGCTTGCCGTGGTGGATGTGCAGCTTGCCGCCGATGAACTCGAAAATCGCATTGTCGCCCGACTTGTCGTTGATCGCGAGATGGCCCGTCGCGGCGGCGCCGTTGGGCAGAACCGGGGCCACCACGATGAAGGGCTCCTTCGACAGCCCATCCACGGCCTCGGCCACGGAGGCGTAGTTGTCGAGGACATACTGCAGCCAGGCGCCGATCGAGATCCGCGGCTTGTCCGAGGTCTTGTAGTCGCCGTAGTCGGTCTCGGCGAGGTAGAGCACGTTGCCCGCCAGGCCCGCATCATTCATGCCGTCGACGCTGGCGACGTTGTAGAAGCCGGCGATCACGGAACCATACTTCGAGGTCCACTCGATCGACTTGTCGCCGACGCCGCCGTTGCGCTGCATGCCGGCTGGGAAGGCCCAGAGGTCGGTGCCAGTTTCTTCCGCCCAGTCCATGGTGCGGCCGGTGTAGAAGCTGTCGCCGGAGCCCTTGTAGACGATACGCGTGCAGGCATCCGCCGCGGGAATGACGGCAGCGGCGGTGGCCAGTGCCAGGAAGGCCGTGAAGGTTTTGCGCATGAGCGACTCCATTGTTTACCGCTGCACCCTATCCAAAGCTCTGGCGTGCCGTCTACTCGGTCACGTCGCGGTTTATGAATTTAATGTGCCGCGCCAATGAAAAGAGGCCCCGTTGCCGGGGCCTCAAGCCTTCTTTGATATGGCGGCGATCAGTTGCCGGACATCTTGGCGACTTCGGCGGCGAAGTCGTCTTCCTTCTTTTCGATGCCTTCGCCGAGCTGCATGCGCACGAAGCCGGTGAGCTTCACGTCGGCGCCGGCGGCCTTGGCGGCATCGGCGATGGCCTGCGTGACAGTCTTGGCGCCGTCATGCACATAGGCCTGCTCGAGGAGGCAGTTTTCCTTGGCGAAGGTCTTGAGGCCAGAGGCCACGATCTTCTCCAGCACGTTGGCGGGCTTGCCGGCGTTCTTTTCCTCGAGGATCGCGGATTCACGCGCCAGCACGTCGGCGGGCACCTGCTCCAGCGTGAGGGCAACCGGGTTGGTGGCGGCGACGTGCATGGCCAGCATGCGGCCGAACTCTGCCAGCGCGGCCTTGTCGCCGGTCGACTCGAGCGCCACGATCACGCCGATCTTGCCCATGCCCGGGGCGATCTGGTTGTGGACGTAGGAACCGATGACGCCGTCCTTGACGCTGAGCAGCGCAGTGCGGCGCACCGTCATGTTCTCGCCGATGGCGGCCACGAGCTCGGCCACGTATTCGGCAACGGCGTGCGACGAGCCCGGAACCTTCATGGTCTTGAGGACTTCGGTGTCGCCATTGGCCTTGAGCGCAAGCTTCGAGATTTCGGCGACCATGGCCTGGAACTTCTCGTTGCGGGCCACGAAGTCGGTTTCCGAGTTCACCTCGACGACGGCACCGGTGGTGCCCTCGACGGCGACGGCCACGAGGCCTTCGGCGGCGACGCGCGTCGACTTCTTGGCGGCCTTGGCGAGGCCCTTGGCGCGCAGCCAGTCGACGGCGGCTTCCATGTCGCCATTGGTCGCTGCGAGCGCAGCCTTGCAATCCATCATGCCCACGCCAGTCTTCTCGCGCAGGTCCTTCACCATTGCAGCCGTGATGTCGGCCATGTTGTACCTCTTGTGGTTTGAAAGAGCATGAGGCCCACCGCGTTCATGCGGCAGGCCCCGTGACATTTACGTGACGGACGGGCGCCCGCTTATTCGGCGGCGGGCAGTTCCTCGGCCAGCGGCTCCTCGGCGGCGCCGATGTCGACACCCGAGCCCGACTGGGCGAGCGAGATGCCCTCGATGCAGGCGCGGCTGATGAGGTCGCAGTAGAGGGCGACCGCACGGCCCGCGTCGTCATTGCCCGGGATCGGGTAGGTGACGCCGGCCGGGTCCGAGTTGGTGTCGATGACAGCGATCACCGGGATGCCGAGACGGTTGGCTTCCTTGATGGCGATCTGCTCCTTGTTGGTGTCGATCACGAACAGGATGTCGGGAACGCCGCCCATGTCCTTGATGCCGCCCAGCGACTTGTCGAGCTTCTCCTTGGTGCGGGTCAGCTCGAGCATTTCGCGCTTGGTCAGGCCCGAGTGCTCCTTGCCGAGCATTTCGTCGGTGGTGCGCAGGGTCTTGATCGAGTGCGAGATGGTCTTCCAGTTGGTGAGCGTGCCGCCCAGCCAGCGGGAGTTCACGTAGTACTGGGCCGAGCGCTTCGCCGCATCGGCGACGAGCTCCGATGCCGAGCGCTTGGTGCCGACGAACAGCACGCGGCCGCCCTTGGCAACCGTGTCCGCCACGGCGACGAGCGCCTGGTGGAGCAGCGGAACGGTCTGCGACAGGTCGATGATATGGATGCCGTTGCGGCTGCCATAGATGTAGTTGCGCATCTTCGGGTTCCAGCGGTGGGTCTGGTGGCCGAAGTGAACGCCAGCTTCGAGCAGCTGACGCATGGTGAATTCAGGAATGGCCATGAGCCTCTGTATCCTTTTCCGGTTGATCCGCCGCGGAGCGAGTGACCGGGTTACCCCGGCACCGGATGGATCTGGCACTATGTGGAGGCGAACCTCGTGTGCCGGAGCCTGACCCCGCGTGTGAGTTGAACGTTAACGGGGCGGGCTATAGCGGAGCGGCGGCGCAAAGGCAAGCGGCGGAGATGGCGGGCTCGCAATCCTGCACCATCCTCCCCAAGGCCGTCACCCCGGCGCAGGCCGGGGTCCAGCTTTGGACGGCAAGTCATTGGAAAGAAAGCTGGATCCCGGCCTCCGCCGGGATGACGGGCTGAGGGATGAGAAGCGAAGACTGGGATGACGGCCCTAACGGTCCTTCTTCCGCGCCATGGTCAGCCCGTCGCAGATCGGCACCAGACAAATCTCCACCCGGTCGTCCGCCAGAATCTTGTCGTTCAGTGCCCGGATGGCACGGGTGTCGGCATCCTGTTTTGCCGGGTCGGCGACGTCGCCGTCCCACAGCGTGTTGTCAACGAGGACAAGGCCGCCCGGGCGCAGCAACTTCAGCGCGCCCTCGTAGTAGCCGTCATAGCCGGACTTGTCCGCGTCGATGAAGGCAAGGTCGTAAGTGCCCTGCTCGCCCGCGGCAAGGGCGCGCGCGATGACCGCGTCGCCACCGTCGAGGTGGAGCGAGATGCGCTCCGCCACGCCGGCCTTCTGCCAGTAGCGCAGCGCGATGTCGGTGAACGCCTCCGACACATCGGCGCAGGTGATGTGCCCGGCTCCGGCGAGCGCCATGGCGAGCGAGGAATAGCCGGTGAAGGTGCCGAACTCGATCACCCGCCTGGTCCCCATCAGCTTCACCAGGAGCGCCATGAAGGCCCCCTGCTCCGGCCCAATCTGCATGCCGGCATCGGAGCCCAGCTTCGCCGTTTCGGCGCGGAGCTCGGCGAGCACCGGCGCCTCGCGGCAGGCATGCGCGGCATAGTAGGCTTCAAGAGCGCCGGTGAGGCCGATGGTCTTGCCCATGTGTTCCGTCTCCTGCAGCGGAGGTTACACATTGCAGCAAGCTTCCGAAACTGGGAAAAGGCCGCCATGGCGCTTCGTGACGATATCAACCTGAGCCTGCGCTCGGCCGATCCGGTGACGTGGGAGGTTTCCGACGGGCTTGTGCCCTATGCGGAGGCCATGGCGCGCATGGATGCGCATGTGGATGCGATCGCCAAGGGTGCTGAACCCGAGCGCATCTGGCTGCTGGAGCATCCGGCGCTCTACACGGCCGGGACCTCGGCGCATGAGGAGGACCTCGTCGAGCGCGAGCGCTTCCCCGTGTTCAAGACCGGGCGTGGCGGACAATACACCTATCACGGCCCGGGCCAGCGCGTGGCCTATGTGATGCTTGATCTGAAGCGCCGCGGCGGCGACGTGCGGGCCTTCGTGGCCGCCCTCGAACAATGGGTGATCGACACCCTCGACCAGTTCAACGTCAAGGGAGAGCGCCGCGAGGACCGCGTGGGCGTATGGGTCAGGCGCGGATCACGCGAGGACAAGATCGCGGCGATCGGTATCCGCGTGCGCCACTGGGTGACGTTCCACGGCATCTCCATCAACGTCGAGCCGGACCTCACGCATTTCTCAGGCATCGTGCCCTGCGGCATCCGCGAGCACGGGGTGACGAGCCTCGTCGACCTTGGTCTTCCCGTCACCCTGGCCGACCTCGACGTGGCACTGAAGAAGACCTTCGCGCCGATCTTCGGCTGATTACGGCTGCTGCGCCTCAGGCGGCTGCTCGCCCTGCCCGGGCTGCTCCTGCTTGGTGTCCGGCGGCGGGGCGGACTTCATGGGCTTCAGGCCCATCTCCTCACGCGCCTTGTTGATGAACGGGCTGCAGACGCCCCGCTCGAAATAGTTGTTGAAGGCAACGAAGGGTGTCGCCGCGCGCCCTTCCGGGTAGTCACGATAGAAGACGTTGATGGCCCTCGCCACCATGGCGCCCTTGAGCTGCAGGCCAATGCCGCAAGCCCTCAGGCCCATGGCGCGGGCGGCGGTGTACTTGTCATCGGCGGAGATCACCGTCAGCACATCGAAGATGGCCATGGCATAGGCGGCCTGGCCATCGGGACCCAGCCGCTGCCAGTCGGCAGCATTCTTGATGAAATCGGCCCGCGCGGGGACGGCGAGCGTCAGCGTGGCAAGGATGGCGAAGGCGAGACGGCGCATCTGGAACTCCATGAATCGCGTCCTCATAGGGCGCAACCGGGGCGCCTGTCCAACGCCAAGCTTGCAAATGTGACATTTTTTGTTACATTATAGCCGATCTCCCCGCCACCGGAAGGACAGGACATGAAGCTCTATTACTCGCCCGGCGCCTGCTCGCTCGCACCGCACATCGTGTTGAACGAGCTCGGCCAACCCTATGACCTCGAAAAGGTCGATCTGCGCGCCAAGAAGACCGAGACCGGAGCCGACTTCACCGCCATCAACCCCAAGGGCCAGGTGCCGACGCTGGAGCTTGCCAAGGGCGAGGTCCTCACCGAGGTCGCCACAATCCTGCAGTATCTGTCCGACAAGGCGAAGGACTCCGGGCTGCTTCCCGCCTTCGGCACCATGGACCGCTACCGCGCGATGGAGAGCCTGAACTTCATCGCCTCCGAACTGCACAAGGGCATCGGCGGGTTGTTCAATCCGGCCATGCCGGAGGACGGGAAGAAGGCCATCATCGCCCGCGTCGAGCGCAGTCTCGGCTGGCTCGACAAGCAGCTGGCGACCAGGCCCTACCTGCTGGGTGACAGCTACTCCGTGGCGGATGCCTATGCCTTCACCGTGCTGGGCTGGACCAAGCACGTGAACGTCGACCTGTCCCCCTATGCCCACATCGTGGCCTATATGGACCGCGTGGGCCAGCGCCCGGCCGTGCAGGCCGCGCTGAAGAAGGAGGGGCTGGTCTAGCCGCCCCTCACGGCCTCACGACAAGAAGTCCAGAACGGCATCCTTGTAGTCCCGGTCGCCCACCGCATTCATGTGGTTGCGGCCGGGGAGCACCACGCCCGTCGCACCGGGAATGGCCTTCACCAGTGTCTCGACGTCGCCCGCCACATCGTCCTTCTCACCCGCCACCACCAGCACGGGCACCCGGATCCGCGCCAGCTCTTCAACCGTGATCTTCTCCCGCGAGGAGCGGATGCAGGCCGCGAGTGCCTTGAGGTCGCTCTTCGTCTGCTCGGCGAAAATGCGGAAGGCGCGGGCGCCGATGTCGGCGACCTCGTGGCGCGAGGGCGCCTCGAGCGCGTCTGCGATGGCCTCTGCGCCGCCCACGCCGGTGATCATGCGCGCGGCAAGACCGGCAAACACGGCGCGCCGCACCCGCTCGGGGTGCGCGATGGTCAGGAAGGCCGAGACGCGCGCGCCCATGGAATAGCCCATCACGTCCGCCTGCCCGATGCCCAGGTGATCGAGCAGCCGCCGCGCGTCCTCCGCCATCTCGGCGGCGGGATAGAGCGCACTGTCATAGAGCTTCTCGCTGGCCCCATGGCCGCGATGGTCGAAGGTGATGACGCGGCGCCCCGCGTCGGTCAGGGTCTTGACCCAGGAGGTGTCCCACCAATTGACGCGGGCGTTGGAGGCGAAGCCGTGAACGAGGAGAATGGGCGGACCCTCACCGGCCTCCTGGAAGGCGATCTCCACCCCATCCGAATTGAATTTGTGCATGGCGGCGAACATATGCTAATCGGCCCTCGAAACAAGCATTTCGAGGATCACATGGCCGCGGGCGCTACCCCCCATTTCCAGAACCAGTCGGGCCTTCCCGTCATCGAGATCGGCGCCAAGGAATTCATGTGCATCGGGGCGCTGCCGCCCTTCGACCACCCGCACATCTTCATCGACATGGGTGCCGATACGGAGGCCGTCTGCCCCTATTGCTCGACCCTCTACAAGCACAACCCGAAGCTGGGCCTGACCGAGTCGATCCCCGCCAACGCCCACTGGCACGACCAGGCTGCGTGAGGGGCTGACCATCGCCGAAGCCCGCCGCGTGGCACTGGCCGCGCAGGGCTTCGGCTTTCCTGACCGGACGAAGAAGGTGAGCTGGGCCCACATGGGCCCCATGATCCGGCGGCTGAACCTGCTCCAGATCGACAGCGTCAACGTCGTCACCCGCTCGCATTACCTGCCGCTGTTCTCGCGCCTCGGCGCCTACCCGCAAGCCGCACTGGACGAGCGTGCCTTCGGTGGCAAGAAGCGCGCCCTGTTCGAGTGCTGGGCGCATGAGGCGAGCCTCCTGCCGCTGGAGCTTCACCCGCTGATGCGCTGGCGCATGGCCCGCGCCCGCGCGGGTAACGGCACCTATAAATCCATGGACCAGTTCGGCCGGGAGGAGCGCTCCTACCTGAAAAAGGTCCTGGCCTTCGTCACCGCCAACGGTCCAACCGCGGCCAGCGAGGTGCCGGGCGGCGGCAAGGCGGAGGGCGGCTGGTGGGGCTGGTCGAAGGGCAAGCTGGCGCTGGAGACGCTCTTCGACCAGGGGCTCGTCACCACTGCCACGCGCGACGGCTTCGAACGGCTCTATGACGTGCCCGAGCGGGTGATCCCGGCGGAGGTGCTGTCCGAGGAGACGCCGGCAGAGGCGGATGCCATCCGCCGACTGACCGATCTTTCCGCCCGGGCGCTGGGCGTGGGCACCGAGATCGACATCCGCGACTACTTCCGCCTCCCCATCCCGGAGACGAAGCGCGCCATCACCGAACTGGTCGAGGACGGCGTGCTCATCCCCGCAACCGTCGAGGGCTGGAAGCCACAGGCCTATCTGCACCGCGACGCCAAGCTGGTCCGCAAGGCGGGCGGCACGGCCCTCCTTTCCCCCTTCGACCCCATCGTCTGGGAACGCTCCCGCGCCGAGCGGCTGTTCAGCTTCCACTACAGGATCGAGATCTATACCCCTGCACCGAAACGCAAATTCGGCTACTACGTGCTCCCCTTCCTGCACCATGACCAGATTGCCGGCCGGGTCTGCCTGAAGGCGGACCGGCAGGCCGGCGTGCTGCGCGCCAATGCGAGCCACCATGAGGTCCACGCCGATCCGGCGCAGGCGGCCGCGGCGCTGGCGGCGGAACTGCGGCTGATGTCGGGTTGGCTCGGCCTCGGCGACGTGGTCGCCGGAGCTGCGGGGAACCTCGCCCCGGCGCTCCGCCAGGCGCTGCGCCACTGAAACGAAAAGGCCCGGCAGTGCCGGGCCTTGCTTGCGAGGTGGGCGCTCTAACGGCTCAGGCCAGGGTCGGATATTCCGGCTTGTAGACATGCTGGCGGATGAAGGCCTCGATGTCCTTGGGGCGCTCGACGCGGGCCAGGCCGCTGTCGAAGACCAGCTTCGCCACACGCGCCGCCGTCTTGATCTCGGTCTCCAGAATATTGTCCTGGCGGGGGTAGAGCAGGCCCTGCTTCAGCAGCTCCGGAACCACCTGGTCGGCGACGGCCCGGGCCGCTTCGATGAACATCTGGTCCGACACGCGCGAGGCCTTGGTGGCGAAGATCGCCATGCCGACGGCGGGGAAGATGTAGAAGTTGTTGGCCTGCCCGGGCAGGTAGGTCGTGCCGTTCAGCGTGACGGGGTCGAACTGCACGCCGGCGGCGAAGATCGCCTTGCCGTTGGACCAGCTATAGGCCTGCTCGGCAGTGCACTCGGCATGGTCGGTGGGGTTGGAGAGCGCCAGGATGATCGGCCGCGCATTGTGCTTCGTCATGGCCTCGACGACGTCCCGGGAGAAGGCCCCGCCGATGGTGCTGACGCCGATGATGGTCGTGGGCTTCAGGTCATTGATCGCGTCGACGAAGCTCTTGCAGGGCGCATGGGGGTGCGCATAGGGCTTCTGGAAGTCGACGAGGTCGGTGCGGCTCGGCTCCAGCAGGCCGTTCACGTCGAACATGTGCACGCGCGAGCGCGCCTGCTCCAGCGTCAGGCCCTCTTCGACAAGGGCGCTGCACAGCAGGTTGGCAAGCCCGATGCCCGCCGAACCCGCGCCGAGGAACAGGTAGGACTCGTCCTTCAGGTTGGTGCCCTTGAGCTTGCAGGCATTGATCATGCCGGCCAGCGTGATGCCGGCCGTGCCCTGCACGTCGTCATTGTAGACGCAGTACTTGTCGCGGTAGCGTTCGAGCAGGTGCACGGCGTCAACGCCGGTCCAGTCCTCGAAATGGATGCAGCAGCCGGGGAACACCTCCTGCACGGCCTCGACGAACTCGTCGACGAAGGAATAGAGATCCGCAGTGGACGGGCGCTTCTGGCGCAGGCCGAGATAGAGCGGGTCCTTCAGATAGTCCTCATTGTTGGTGCCGGCATCGAGATACATCGGGAGCAGGTACTGCGGCGGAACGCCGGCGGCGGCGGTGTAAAGCTGCAGCTTGCCGATGGGGATGCCCATGCCGTTGGCGCCGAGATCGCCGAGGCCGAGGATGCGGCCGCCGTCGGTGACGCAGATGACGCGCACGTCCTTCACCGGCCAGTTGCGCAGCACGTCCTTCACCTTGCCCCGGCGGGTGATCGAGAGATAGAGGCCGCGCGTCTGGCGGAAGATGTGGCCGAATTTCAGGCAGGCCTCGCCGATGGTCGGATCATAGACGATGGGCAGGAAGCGCGCCGGGTCCGACATCACGGTCTTGTAGAACAGCACCTCGTCGTGATCGAGGAGGTTCATCAGATAGATGTACTGCGCCAGATCATTGGGCGCCTTGGAGAGCTGCAGCAGCACCCGCTGCATCTGGATGTCGATGCTCTCGACCGCATCGGGAACGAGACCGACCAGCCCATAGGCCTGCTTTTCCGCCTCGCTGAAGCCGGTCGACTTGTTGAGGGCAGGATCCTGCAGAAGATCGAGGCCGCGCTTGTTGCCGTTCATGGATCACTCCTGTTTGCACATCAAAGATCATAGGCGCCAGAAACTGGGCCGCATTTGTAGCGAACGGATTACGCCAGGCGGCACCGACACTCAAGCAGGGCATGCAATCAGGGTTTCGGCGTGTTGCGCTTCCTGCACCGGGCAAGAGCCGTCGGGCGGGTCCGCCTCAAGGCCGACAGGCAAGATGGCAAACTCGGCGCCAGTGGCAGCAAACCCCGGGCAAAACCTGGTCCGATGGAAACGGCTGTCGCGCTAACACAGGCGCTTCGGCCAATGGCTGGCGGGGCCTTTCTGGCCAATCAGCCGGAGCGTCCGGGAATATGACGAAGGCCTTGCGGGGCGCGTTGCCAAAGCGATGGCGACCGCTCCCTTGGTGAGGAGCGGCCGCCTCCATGCATTGCGTGTGCCTAATTCGGCGTGACCTCACCGGTCGGCCGCGGTGTTGTGGCCGTCTCCGGCGGAAGTTCCGGAATGGTCACAGGCGGCAGCTTACCGGTGAGCGAGCCGAGAAAGGCTACGATTTCGGTGGCTTCCTTGTCGTTGATCTCGGCACCGAGCTGCGAGACGCCCATGATCTCGACTGCTTGCTTCAGGTCCCACACCTTGCCCGAGTGAAAGTAGGGCGCGGTGAGAGCGATGTTGCGCAGCGGTGCGGCGCGGAAGACGTAGGAGTCGTCGGCCGTCTTGGTGACGGAGAAACGACCCTTGTCGCCTTCGGGCAGCACATCGCCACCCGGCTTCTCGACAACGCCGAACGGATAGTAGCCGTGACCGCCGACGTTGATGCCGCTGTGGCAGCTGGCGCAGCCCTTGTCGATGAACAGGGCGAGGCCTTTCTTCTGCTCGGCCGTCAGTGCGTTCTCATCGCCGTTCAGATAGGCATCAAAGGGCGCCGGCGTGATGAGCGTCGCCTCGAAAGCCTCAATGGCCTTGGCCATGTTGTCGAAGCTCACCGGATCCTTCTCATCGGGGAAGGCCGCCTTGAAGTCGGCCACATAGGCCGGCATGCTGTTCAGCGTGGCAACCACCTGGTTCGGCGTGTTGGCCATTTCGACGCCGGCCTGCACCGGGCCCTTGGCCTGGGCCTTGAGGTCTTCCGCGCGGCCATCCCAGAACTGGGCCTCATTGAGAACCGCATTGAGCGCGGTCGGCGCATTGCGCGGGCCCTTCTGCCAGCCATGGCCGATCGAGGTCTCGAGGTTGTCGTCGCCGCCGGTCGCAAGGTTGTGGCAGGAGTTGCAGCTGAACACGCCCGATGCGGAGATACGGGTGTCGAAGAACAGCTTCTTGCCGAGGTCGATCTTGGCCGGCGTGATCTGGTTGTCCTTGACGGCTGGAATGGTGCTGGGAAGCGGCTTAAAGGTTTCCTGAGCCTTGGTCATCAGTTCGTCGGCGTGTGCAAAGCCTGCGCCCAGGATGCTGGCAGTGAGCAGCGCAGCAAGAATTTTCATGTTGTCCTCTTCGGTCTCTGTCTGGGTTTCCCGCTCGGCGCCCCTTGCGGATTCGCCCGGCCCAGCTGCCTTTTTCGCCCCGCAACAAATCTACTTGACCAGGGCAGCAATGGATTGATTTAGATCAACTATAAAGTGTATTGGCTGCGATGCCCCTTCCCGCAAACGGCAACAGCCGGCGACACGCGGTCGCCGGCTGTCTCCCCCGTCGCAGTAAGCCCCCAGAGGGACCTCACATCATATCAGATCACGACTTCCGCCTTGAGTTCGCCCACCGCCTTGACGATGGCACGCTTCAGCGTGTCGACCACGAAGTCCACCTGCTCCCTGGTGATGGTCAGGGGCGGCGACAGGACGTCGAGGTGGCCGATGGGGCGCACCAGCAGGCCCTCCGCCTCGCAGGCATTGGAAATGCGCTTCGAGATGTTGACGCTGTCGGGCAGCCGCTCGCGGGTCTTCTTGTCGCGGACATACTCGACGCACATCATCAGCCGCCGGCCGCGCACGTCACCGACGATCTCGAGGTCACGCAATTCGCCGAGCCGCTTCTCGAGATAGTCGCCCACCCGGGCCGCATTGCCGCACAGGTCCTCGCGCTCGATGATCTCGATGTTCTTGAGCGCAACGGCGCAGGCCACAGGGTGGCCGGCATAGGTATAGCCATGGGTGAACCACACGTCGGGATCGGGCGCCGAGATCACCTCGTGCACCTTGTCGGAGTAGATCACCGCGGACAGCGGAATATAGCCGGAGGTCAGACCCTTGGCCGTCAGGATCATGTCCGGAACGATGCCGAACTCGTCCTTCGATGCGAAGAAGTGCCCAAGGCGGCCGAAGGCGGTGACGATCTCGTCGGCGATGAACAGGATGCCGTGCTGCGTGCACAGTTCACGCATGCGCGGCAGGTAGTTGGGCGGCGGCAGCGTGACCCCGCCCGAGGCCTGGGCCGGCTCGGCGATGAAGCAGGCGATGTTCTCTGCCCCAAGCTCGGCGATCTTGGCCTCGAACTCGGTGACGAGGAAATCGCTGAAGGCCTCGAGGCTCATGCCCTCCGGCCGGCGATAGGGATAGGGTGCCGAGAGGTGGTGCACGAGATCGGGCACATACTTGAAGTGCTCTGACTGGTCGCCGTCACGCAGGCCCACCGTCATGCCGAGATAGGTGGAACCATGATAGGAATTCTTGCGCGAGATCACATAGCGGCGGCTGCCCTGCCCGCGGCGCGACTGGTAGAAGTGGGCAAGCCGGATGGCCGTATCGACCGCGCAGGAGCCCGAGGTGGCATAGGCCACGTGGTTGAGATCGCCGGGGGCCAGTTCCGCCAGCTTGGCGGCGAGCCGCGCGGCCGGCGCATTGGTCACGTCGACGAAGAAATTGCTGTAGCAGAGCTGCAGCGCCTGCTCGGCCATGGTCTCGGCGATTTCCTTGCGACCATAGCCGGCATTGACGCACCACATGCCGCCGATACCGTCGAAATAGCGCCGTCCCTGCGCATCGGTCACATGGCAGCCGTCGCCCTCCACGATCACCAGAGAGCCTTCCTTCTTGAAGCTGTCGAAATGCTGGTAGGGATGCAGGACGTGGTCACGGTCCTGTTGCCAGAGTTCCTGGGCGTTGAAGCGGTTGCCAGCCTGGTGCAGCAAGATGCGTTCTCCCTCCGAAGTTGAATGACTATTCAATATCACGGATCGGGTGGAAAGGCCAGCGAGGGAAACTCACCCACCCTGTGACTTTTCATTGTGGGCAGGCGGGCGCGCCCCTCCGCCACCACACGCCTTCACCTTGCCCAGGCTTGACCGGGGCATCCTCTTGGCCACACCAAAAACTACGCCCGGGTCAGGCCCGGGCGAGGTGACTGCTGGGAAATGCCCACGCTTTCTAAACCAACAGCTCGCGCCGCCGGTTCACGTAACCTTCGACCGCCCCCACCAGCCGGTCGCAGTCGGCGTCCGACACCATCAGCGACAGGGCCATGAAGCCGCGCTCGGCGATGTAGATGCCCTGCTCGAGCAGGTCGAGGAAGAGAAGCTGCCGCAGCCGCTTGTCGGTATCCTCGATGTCATGCGGCGACGTAATCTCGGCCGCGGTGGGGTGGATGACGATCATCGAGCCCTGCCCCATGGCCTTCATCTTCACCTGGTAGCGCATGAACAGGTCATTGAGCCTCTCGCGCAGGCGGTCGCCGCGGGCATTGAGCTCGGCGCAGGCTTCGGGCGTGTAGATCTCTGTCAGCGCCACGTGGCCCACATTCATGGTCAGCGTGTTGTTGTTGAAGGTGCCGGCATGGGGCAAAGCCGTCGGGCTCGCCGGATCGAACAGCGCCATGATGTCGGCGCGGCCGCCGAAGGCGCCGAAGCTCATGCCGCCGCCCACATACTTGCCCAGCGTCTTCAGATCCGGCTCGATGCCGGTCTTGGCTGACAGCCCCCCGGGGTGCAGCCGCGAGGTCATCACCTCGTCGAAGATCAGCACGATGCCGCGCTTCGCCGTCTCCTCGCGCAGCATGGCAAGGAACGCCGGGCTGGCGGAAATGCCGCCACCGCCGCCCAGCATCGGCTCGAGGATCACCGCCGCGAGATCGGCAGAATTTTCCGCGATCAGCCGCCGCGTCGTCTCGACGTCGTTGTATTCGCCCATCACGCAGTCGAAGGGCGCATTCACCGGCGAGGCACCGTGGCTGAAATAGAGCGTGCCGCCATGGTAGCCGCCGGCCATCGGCATGATCCTGGCGCGGCCCGTGAAGCAGCGCGCCGCGGCGAGCGCCATCATGTTGGCCTCGGTGCCGGAATTGGTGAAGCGCACGAGCGCCATGTTGAAGCGCTTCGTCACCACTTCGGCGAGCTTCACCTCGCCCTCGTGATGCGCGCCATAATTCAGGCCACCGTCGAGCGCGGCACGCGCCGCCTCCAGGATGCGCGGATGCGAATGGCCATAGATGCCGGCGGAATATTCGCCGAGCATGTCGAGGTAGCTGTGGCCATCGATGTCGGTGATGGTCGATCCTGCCGCCTTCTCCACCCGCAGCGGAAAGGGCACGGTGAACAGCACGGTGCGGGTATTGCCGCCGGGCATCACCTGGGCCGCGCGTTCATGCATGGCCCGCGTCTTCGGGCGCTTCGCGGCAAAGTCCGCCTTCGCCGTGTTCAGCACGTCCTCGACGTCAGCCATGGCCATCAGGCCGTCGCCTTTTCGCCGATCGGCGGCGCGAAGGTGAGGTGCATGTCCCAGGGCAAATAGATCCAGGTGTCCTGGCTCACCTCGGTGATGAATGTATCGACCAGCGGCCGGCCGGCCGGCTTGGCATAAACGGTGGCGAAATGCGCCTTGGGCAGCATCTCGCGCACGACGCGGGCCGTGGCGCCGGTGTCGACGAGGTCATCGACGATCAGCACGCCCTTGCCGCCGTCCTTCTTGGCGATGGCCTCCGAGATCGGCTTCAGCACCTGGATCTCGCCCTGCTTGTCATATTCGTAGGACGCCACGCAGACCGACTCGATGACCCGGATGCCGAGTTCGCGCGCCACGACCGCCGCAGGCACCAGCCCACCGCGTGTGACGGCCACCACGGCATGGAAGGGCCCGGCCGCGGAAAGGCGCCACGCCAGCGCGCGCGCATCGCGGTGGAACTGGTCCCACGACACCGGGAAACTCTTCTGCCACTTCTCGTCCATGTTCTCGGCCCCTCTGTCTCTTTTTGAATTTATGCCCGCCCGCCGGAGTGGCTGCAAGCTCACGCCCAGCCGCGCGCCTTGCCCTGCTCCGTCATCTCCTGCGCCATCCGGCACACCGCCTGATAGGCCTGTTCCAGCAGCGCCTCGTCACGCGATCGCAGCACCAGGTTGGTGGCGAAGCCGTCCGGCGCCTGGAAGGGATATGAGCCGATGACGACGGTGGGAAACTGCTTCTGGATCTCCCCCAGGGGCTTCGCCGCGTCACCCTCCCCGCCCCGGAACTCGACGTTCCGCGCCTTCATCGGAACCCCGCGGGTCAGGCGCTTGGCCACATCGTCCATCATGGCGTTCATGATCTTCGGCACCCCGGCCATGACGAAGACGTTGCCCATCTGGAAGCCCGGCGCCTTCGACACCGGGTTGTCGATCAGGCGCGCCCCCTTCGGGATCCGCGCCATGCGCATGCGGGCCTCGTTGGGCTCGCGGCCCATTTCCTTGAAATAGGCCAGCAGGATCTCGACCGCCTCGGGGTCATGGTCGATCGCCACGCCGAAGGCCTTCGCCACGGCATCGGCCGTGATGTCGTCATGGGTGGGGCCGATTCCACCGGTGGTGAACACGTAGCTATAGCGGTGGCGCAGGGCATTGAGCGCCGCCACGATCTCCTCCTCCACGTCCGGCACGAGCCGGGCCTCGCGGAGATCGATTCCAAGCGCCGTCATGTAATCGGCGATGAAGCCCAGGTTCTTGTCCTTGGTGCGGCCGGAGAGGATTTCATCGCCGATCAAGAGCACGGCTGCGGTGGGTTGTGCGCTGGTCATGGGAAGCCCCTGTTTCGCCTTGCAGTGCCAGCGGGAGGCCCGTGCTGTCAATGCGCCAGCCCGCGCCCTGCCCAATGTCCTTGCGCATGGGTCCGCCGCCCATTATCTGCATTGGAAGTGCCAAAAAGCAGCAGTTGAGGCTGCTCCCCGAACCTGTAAACTCGACAAACAGACACGCTCATCGCCCGCTGGGGCCTGGATTTATCGCGAATGACCTACGCCGAAGACGAAGCCCCCTCCCGCTCGAGCCGCATCAAGCTGCATGGCCCCGCCGATTTCGAGGCCATGCGCAAGGCCGGGCGGCTGACAGCCGAGGCGCTGGACCTGCTGGTCCCGCTGGTCAAGCCCGGCGTGACGACGGACGAGCTCGACCAGGTGATCGTCGACTTCGCCAAGGCCCACAACGCCATTCCCGCCCCCTACAATTACCGGGGCTACCCCAAGTCGATCTGCACCTCGATCAACCATGTGGTCTGCCACGGCATCCCCAACGACAAGCCTTTGCGCGATGGCGACATCGTCAACATCGACGTCACCCTGATCGTCGACGGCTGGCATGGCGACTCTTCGCGCATGTACATGGTGGGCGAAGTCAACCGGAAGGCCGAGCGCCTGGTCGAGGTCACCTATGAATGCCTGATGCGCGGCATCGCCATGGTGAAGCCCGGCGCCCATCTCGGCGACATCGGCTATGCCATCCAGACCTATGCCGAGGCCGAGCGCTGCTCGGTGGTGCGCGACTTCTGCGGCCATGGCCTGGGCCTCACCTTCCATGACCATCCCAACGTGCTGCATTATGGCCGCATGGGCGAAGGGGTGGAACTGAAGCCCGGCATGTTCTTCACCATCGAACCGATGATCAATCTCGGCCGCCCGCATGTGAAGATCCTCGGCGACGGCTGGACCGCGGTGACGCGTGACCGCTCGCTGTCGGCCCAGTTCGAGCACACCGTGGGCGTCACCGAGACGGGGGTGGAGATCTTCACGCTCTCGCCCAAGGGCCTCGACCACCCGCCCTACAAGGTCTGAGCGGCATGTCGGGTTTCGAGGACGCGGGCAACAAGCCGCTGCCTCATTTCCTGGGGCATCGCGAGAGGCTGAAAGAGCGCTTCCGCGAATCTGGACCGGATGCCCTGCCCGACTATGAACTTCTCGAAATGGTGCTGTTCCGCGCCATCAAGCGCGGCGATACCAAGCCCATCGCCAAGCAGCTCCTCGCCCGCTTCGGCACCTTCGCCGAGGTGATGAGTGCAGAGCCCGAGCGCCTGATGGAAGTGCGCGGCGTGGGCGAGGCGGTGGCGACGGAAATCAAGATCGTCCATGCCGCCGCCATGCGCTTGCTGCGCGGCGAAGTGCTGAACCGGCCGGTGCTCAACACCTGGAATGCCATCCTCGATTACGTCCGCGCGGCCATGGCCTTCAGCGACAACGAGCAGTTCCGCATCCTCTTCCTCGACAAGAAAAACCAGCTCGTTGCCGACGAAGTGCAGCAGCAGGGCACGGTGGACCACACGCCCGTCTATACCCGCGAAGTCATTAAGCGCGCGCTGGAACTCGGCGCCTCCGCCATCGTGCTCGTCCACAACCACCCCTCGGGCGATCCCACGCCTTCACTGGCGGATATCGAGATGACGAAGAAGATCGTCGACGCCGGACAACGTCTGGGGCTCCTGGTGCATGACCACGTGATCGTCGGGCGCAAGGGGCATTTCAGCTTCCGGTCGAACGGGCTGATCTGAGCGGCACCAGCCCTCATCCGGCGCCCACCATTCCACCTTGCCCCGGCTTGACCGGAGCATCCTTTTTGCGGCCACGGGAAAGGATCGCCCGGTCAAGCCGGGCGAAGGTGAAGCTTCCTGTATGATGAGAAAGGCGTCCCGTCTACTTCCCCCGCAACGCCGCCAGCGCCTCCGGCGTATCGGCATCCACCAGCACGGCATCATCCGGCATCGCCACCTCGACGATCTCGTCGCTGAGCGGCGCGAACAGCGCGCGGGCACCCCTGTCGCCCGTCATGGACTTCAGCGCCTCGAAATGCTGGCGGCCCCACAGCACGGGGTTGCCGCGCTCGGCTCCGAACACTGGCACGCAGACCGAGCGGTGCTCCGCCGGGCTGTAGGCGGCGATCAACCGGCGCACCACCTCGGGGCCGACCAGCGGCATGTCGCCCAAGGCGATCACCGCCACGTCCGTGTCCGGCGGCAGGGCCTCGATCCCGGCACGCAGCGACGTCGACATGCCCTCAGCGAAATGCGGATTGTGGACCAGCGTGACGGGAAGTCCGTCGAGTGCCGCAGCAATGCCGTCCGCGTCGCGCCCGGTGACAACCACGGTCACGTCCGCCGCCTGCCGCATCGCCGCCACGGTGCGGCGGATCATCGGCTGGCCCTTCACATCGGCGAGCAGCTTGTTCGAGCCCATGCGGGAGGACTGCCCCGCCGCCAGCACCACCGCGGCAACGCGTGGCGCGCGCTGGGGCTTGGGCTTCCCCTCGCGCGGCGACGGCCGCGTGGGGATTTCGGCGAGCAGACCCCCCGCCCCCATGTCCATGATGTCCTCGGGCGTCACCTTCACGCCCGCCATCACGCGCGCCAGCACCCAGTCGAAGCCGTTGAGCTTGGGGCTGCGCGCGCAGGAGGGAACGCCGATCACCGGCACATTCCCAAGCTCGCCGAACATCATCAGGTTGCCGGGGTCCACCGGCATGCCGAGATGCAACACCGTGCCGCCCGCCCTTGTCACCGCCATGGGGATCACGTCGCCCCGGTCGGTGATGGCGGAGGCACCGAAGACGAGGACCGGGTCGCAACCCTGCCCTTTCATCTCGGCAATGGCCGCCGTCACCGGCGCGATCTCATGTTCCACCACCCGCACCGCAGCCAGCGTACCACTCAGCGCAGAAATCCGCTCGCGCATTGCCTCTTCCGATTTCGCGACGATCGATGGCTTGGTCTGCGGCAGGCGCGTGATGACGAGCCCCGCCCGCCTGTCACGGAACGCCGCCACCCGCACCAGCGGTTCCTTGCCAATGATCGCCAGCGCCTTTTCCAGCACCGTGCGCGGAACGGCGAAGGGGATCACCTTCACGGTGGCCAACATCTCGCGCTCCTCGACGATGGCGAAGGGCTGAACAGTGGCCAAGGTGAGGCTCTCATGGAGACGATTGAGCGCCCGCACCCGGTCCACGTCGACGATGGCGAGGCCATGGCATGCGGCATGAAGATTGGCACGGCCGGTGAAGGGGGCCTGCGCAGTCGTTCCCTCCGCGCCGACCATCCTGGCGACGGCGGCGGCGGCCTCGTCCTCCGGCACGTCATCCGCACCGAGTTTCGCGGCGAAGACGTGAGACACGCCTGCGGCCTTCAGCAGCGCGATGTCGTCCGCCGTCAGCGTGCGGCCCTTCTTGAACATGCCGCCCTGATGCTTCACCGAATGGGCGAGGATGGCGCCCCCGGCCTCATCAAGCGGCAACTCGCCGAAGAACATGATCAGGCACCGAGCCTGAGGCAGCGGGTCACCTCGCCCATGATCGACACCGCGATCTCGGGCGCACCCTTGGCGCCGATGTTGAGGCCGATGGGGCCATGGATGCGCGCCACCTGTTCCTCCGTGAAGCCCGCCGCCTTCAACCGCTCGCCGCGCGAGGCCTGGGTCTTCTTGGACCCCAGTGCGCCGATGTAGAAGACGTCGGACGACAGCGCGGCATGCAGCGCCGGATCATCGATCTTGGGATCATGGGTGAGCGCGATCAAGGCCGTGCGCGGGTCCAGACCGATCTTCGGGATGATCTCGTCCGGCCACTCGGCATGAAGCGCGATGCCGGGGAAGCGCGCGCCGGTGGCGAAGGCCCCGCGCGGATCGATCACGGTCACGTCATAACCCAGCGCTTGCGCGATGGGGATGACGCTCTGGGCAATATGCACCGCCCCGATGATGACCAGCCTGAGCGGCGGATTGTGGATGTTGACGAAGTGACCGTCATGGCTTCCGGACTGGTCGAAGCGGAAAGCCTCGTCCAGCTTCGCCGCCAGCGGGTCCTGTGCTGCTGCCGAGCGCGGCACGATGCGCTGCTCGCCGCTCTCGAGATGGGTGATCAGCGCCACCGCCTGGCGGTTGGCGCGGGCGGCGAGAAGCTGTTCGAGGATCGCCCGCTTCAATTGATCGGCTCCACATAGACGCCGATGCGCCCGCCGCAGGCGAGGCCCACCTTCCACGCGGTCTCGTCCGCCACGCCGAACTGCAGGAGCTTCGGCTTGCCGGAGGCGATGATGTCCACGGCCTCGGTGACGACCGCACCCTCGACGCAGCCACCCGAAACGGAGCCGATGAAGTTGCCTTTATCGTCGATGACGAGCTGGCTGCCGATGGGCTGGGGCGCGGAGCCCCAAGTTTCGACCACCGTGGCAATCGCCACCTTGCGACCGGCCTTCAACCAGTCGGCGGCCTGTTCGAGGATGGTATGATCGGATGCAGCCATCTGCGTGGTTCCCTTCAATTGCTTCGTGTCCTGCCAGCCACCACCCCTACCCCTCCCCACGAGGGGGAGGGGTTGGGGGTGGGGGTCCCGCACATTCAAACCTCTAACGCTGCACCTGCGCCAGCCACTTCCGCGGATCATGCTCCGGGCCGGGCGCACCCGCAAGCGCAGCCGCCAGATCTCTCAAGCTGTCGAGGGAATGCACGGGCCGGAACTCGTCGACATGGGGCATCATGGCGCGCACGCCCCCCGCGAGAGCCTCGAACCCATCGAAGCGCAAGAGCGGGTTCAGCCACACGATGCGCTTGGTCTGCCGTCTCAGCCGCTGCATTTCATGCTCGAGCGTCTCGACGCCCTCGCGGTCCAGGCCGTCGGTCATGATCAGCACCTGCGCGCCTTGCGTCAGCACGCGGCGGGCCCAATGATAATTGAAGTCCTTCAGCGTCGTGCCGATGCGCGTGCCGCCGGACCAGTCCTTCACGGCTGAGGAGACCTTCGCCATCGCCTCGTCGATGTCGCGGCGCTTCAACTCGCGCGTCACGTTGGTAAGCCTGGTGCCGAACAGGAAGACATGCACCCGGTCGCGGTCATTGGTCAGCGCATGCAGGAAGTGCAGGAACATGCGCGAGTAGTTGGAACATGAGCCCGAAATGTCGCACAGCACCACGAGCGGCGGTTCATGCCATTGCTTCTCGCGCCTTTCGAGGTCGATGAAGTGCCCCCCGGCCCGCATCGAGCCCTTCAGCGTGCGGCGCATGTCGATGGCCGGCCCCTTGCCAGCGCGCTGCCAGCGGCGGGTCTGGATCTCGCTGCGGTGCATGCGCAGCCGGGCGATGGCCTGGCGCGCCTGCGCCTGCTCGGCCACCGTCATCTGCTCGAAGTCCTTGGCGCGCAGCACCTCGTCCGAATTCGCCGTAAAGGTGGCGTCGACCTCCAACTCGTCCTTTTTCTGGCGTTGCTGGCTCTGGCTCTCGTGGGTGTCGAACATCGCTTCCGCGAGGCGGCGGAAGCCGGCCTTCTTCGCCTCCTCGGGCGCATTGCGGGCAACGGAGTGGAAGAACAGCTGCATCAGCTGCTCCAGCATCTTGGGCCGCTTCCAGAACACGTGGAAGGCCTGGTCGAAGACCTCGCGCTGGTCGCGGCGTTTCACGAAGACGGCATGCAGCGTCCAGTAGAAGTCATCGCGGGTACGGAGCGAGCCCGACATCGCCGCATCCAGTGCATCGAGCACGGCGCCGGGCCCAACCGGAATGCCCGCCTCCCGCAGCACCCGCGCGAAATGCATGATGTTCGCCGCCAGCTGGCCCTGCAGCGGGCGCTGGTTCTGGTTGGCGGGGCTGGAGAACGGGTTCTGCATCACCCTTATGTATGCGACATCGTCCGGATTTCATCCTTGATCTGGTCGAGGATGCGCTTGGCCTCGGTGCCCTGCATGCGGCTGATGTCGTCCTGATACTTCAGCAGCACGCCCAGCGTGTCATTCACCATCTGCGGGTCGAGCGACATGGCGTCGAGCTCGTGCAGCGCCGTCACCCAGTCCAGCGTCTCGGCGACGCCCGGTGCCTTGTAGAGGTCGCCCCCGCGCAGCTGCTGCACGAAGAGCACGACTTCCTTGGCCAGCGCATCGGAGGCCCTGGGCCGGCGCGCCTTGACGATCTCCAGCTCGCGCTGGGCATCGGGGTAGCCCACCCAGTGATAGAGGCAGCGCCTCTTCAGCGCATCATGCACCTCGCGCGTGCGGTTGGACGTGATGATGACGATGGGCGGTTCCTCCGCCCTGATGGTGCCGAGTTCGGGGATGGTCACCTGGAAGTCCGAGAGCACCTCGAGCAGGAAGGCCTCGAAGGCCTCGTCCGTGCGGTCGAGCTCATCGATGAGCAAGACAGGCGCCTGCCCCTTCGGCGCCTCCAGCGCCTGCAGCAGCGCGCGCTTGATCAGGAACCTCTCGGCGAAGATATCATTGCCAAGCCGCTCGCGGTCAAGCTCGCCCGAGGCTTCCGCCAGCCGGATTTCGATCATCTGGGCGGAATAGTTCCACTCATAGACGGCGGAGTTGATGTCGAGGCCCTCGTAGCACTGGAGGCGGATCAGCTTTCGCCCCAGCGTTTCCGCCAGCACCTTGGCGATCTCGGTCTTGCCGACGCCCGCCTCGCCCTCAAGGAACAATGGCCGACCCATCTTCAGCGACAGGAACACCACCGTCGCCAGGTCGCGCCCCGCGATATAGCCGGTGGAGCGGAGAAGCGTCACGGTCTCGTCGATGCTGGTCGGCAATTTGCTCATGTGTTTCGCTCTCCGATATTCATCCCCTCCCCCTTGTGGGGAGGGGTAGGGGTGGGGGTGATGCCGGATGCAGAAGCTCACACATCCATCTCGTGGCACGACCCCCACCCCTTCCCCTCCCCGCAAGGGGGAGGGAAGATTCAAATTGAAAAAGGCCCGCGACCGATGCGCGGGCCTTTCTTACGCAATCGTCAAGTTTACTTGGCCGCGTCCACGGCGCGCTTCGCCATGACCGTGATCAAATGGGCGCGATATTCGGCCGAGGCATGGAGGTCGCCCGCCACGTTGTCGGCCGGAACCTTGACCCCGCTGAGCGAGGAGGCCGCAAAGCCCTTGGCGAGCGCCCCTTCGATCTCCTTGGCGCGGAACACGCCCGAGCCAGCCCCCGTCACCGCGGCGCGCGCGCCCGAACCCGTGTCGGCCACGAACACGCCAATCATGGCGTAGCGCGAGGCCGGGTTGGGGAACTTGGCGTAGCCCGCCTTCTTGGGCAGTGGGAATTCCACCGCCGTCACCACTTCGCCGTCTTCCAGCGCGGTGGAGAACATGCCGGTGAAGAAGTCATCCGCCGCGATCTTGCGGGCATTGGTGTGGATGATGGCGCCGAGGCCGAGGCAGGCCGCCGGATAGTCCGCCGCCGGGTCGTTGTTGGCGATCGAGCCACCGATGGTGCCCTTGTGGCGCACGTGCGGGTCACCGATGTTGGCGGCCAGCCCGGCGAGCGCGGGAATGGCCTTCTTCACATCGGCGTTGGTCGCGACTTCGGCATGGGTGGTGCCGGCCTTGATGACCAGCGAGGAACCCAGCGAAACGCCGGCGTTCTTCAGCGCGCCGAGGTCGATGATGTCCGACGGCGCGGCAAGGCCCTGCTTCATCGTCGGGATCAGCGTCATGCCGCCCGACATGTACTTGGCGTCCGGCTTGGCCTTTGCCGCTTTCACCGCGTCGTCAACCGAGGCGGGGCGATGGTAATTGAAGTTTTCCATGTGTCTGGTCCTCCCGCCTTATTCCGCAGCCTTCTTGAGGTGCTGCAACTGGTTCCACACGACGAGCGGCGTCGCCGGCATCGGCACGTCCTTGACGCCCAGCGCATCCGTCACCGCGTTGATGATCGCGGGCGGGGAGCCGATGGCGCCGGCCTCGCCGCAGCCCTTCATGCCGAGCGGGTTGCTCGGGCACGGGGTGCAGGTGAAGCCCAGCTTGAAGGACGGCACGTCCGCCGCACGCGGCATCTGGTAGTCCATGTAGGAACCGGTCAGCAGCTGCCCCGACTCCTTGTCATAGACGCAGCCCTCGATCAGCGCCTGGCCGATGCCCTGGGTGATGCCGCCATGCACCTGGCCTTCAACGATCATCGGGTTGATGACGTTGCCGAAGTCGTCCACCGCCGTGAAGTTGACGACCGTGGTGACACCCGTCTCGCCGTCGATCTCGACTTCGGCGATGTGGACGCCGGCCGGGAACACGAAGTTGGACGGATCGTGGAAGGCGCTCTCCTTCAGGCCCGGCTCGATCTCAGCCGAGTTGAACTTGTGCGCCACATAGGCCGACAGCGCCACTTCGCCGAAGGCCATCTTCTTGTCGGTGCCCTTCACGGTGAAGGTGCCGTTCTTGAACTCGATGTCATCGACCGAGCTTTCCATCACGGCGGCGGCGATGCGCTTGGCCTTGGCCTCGACCTTGTCGAGCGCCTTGGAGATCGCCGTCATGCCGACCGCACCCGAGCGCGAGCCGTAGGTGCCCATGCCGAACTGCACCTTGTCGGTGTCGCCATGGACGATCGACACGTTGTTGATGTCGACGCCGAGGCGGTCGGACACCAGCTGCGCGAAGGTCGTCTCGTGGCCCTGGCCGTGGCTGTGGGAGCCCGTGAGGATCTCCACCGTGCCCACCGGGTTGACGCGCACCTCAGCCGACTCCCAGAGGCCGACGCCGGCACCCAGCGAACCCACCGCCGCCGACGGCGCGATGCCGCAGGCTTCGATATAGGCCGAGTAACCGAGGCCGCGGAAGTTGCCCTTGGCGGCGGAGGCCGCCTTGCGGGCCGGGAAGCCCTTCACGTCGGCGATCTCGATCGCCTTGTCGAGGGCGGCCGCATAGTCGCCCGCGTCGTAGCACATGATCACAGGCGTCTGGTGCGGGAACTGGGTAATGAAGTTCTTCCGGCGGAACTCGGCCGGATCCATCTTCAGCTCGCGCGCCGCCGTCTCGACGATGCGCTCGACCACATAGGTCGCCTCGGGGCGTCCGGCGCCGCGATAGGCGTCGACCGGGGCGGTGTTGGTGTAGAGCGCGTCCACCTCGGCATAGATCGCCGGGATGTTGTACTGGCCCGACAGCAGCGTGGCGTAGAGATAGGTCGGCACGCAGGACGAGAAGGTGGAGAGATAGGCACCCATCGCGGCCTTGGTGTGGACCTTGAAGCCGATGATCTTGCCCGAGGCATCGGTTGCCAGCTCGGCATGGGTGACGTGGTCACGGCCATGCGCGTCGGCAAGGAAGCTCTCGGTGCGCTCGGCCGTCCACTTCACCGGGCGGCCGCCCACGAACTTGGAGGCCCAAACGCAGACCACCTCTTCAGCATAGATGAAGATCTTGGAGCCGAATCCGCCGCCCACGTCTGGCGCGATGACGCGCAGCTTGTGCTCGGGCGCAAGGCCATGGAAGGCCGAGATCACGAGGCGGGCCACATGCGGGTTCTGGCTCGTGGTGTAGAGCGTGTAGTGGTCGGCACCCGTGTCGTAGTAGCCGATGGCCGCGCGCGGCTCCATGGCGTTGGGGATCAGGCGGTTGTTGACCAGGTCGATCTTGGTGACGTGCGCGGCCTTCTTGAAGGCGGCATCGGTCGCGGCCTCGTCGCCGATCGACCAGTTGAACACCCGGTTGTCGGGCGCCACGTCATGGATCTGCGCCTTGTGGCCCATGGCGTCCGCCACGTCCACCACATGCGGCAGCACGCCGTAGTCGACATCGACTGCGCCGGCTGCGGCCTTGGCCTGGTCGCGCGTCTCGGCGATGACGACAGCCACGTGGTCACCCACATAGCGCACCTTGCCCAGCGCCAGGATCGGGTGCGGGCCGGCCTTCATCGGCGAGCCGTCCTTGGAATGGATCATCCAGCCGCAGATCAGGCCGCCGAGCTTGGTGGCCGCCACGTCCTCGCCGGTGAACACGCCGACGACGCCCGGCATCTTCTTGGCCTTGGCGGTGTCGATCTTCTTGATGGTGGCATGCGCGTGGGGGCTGCGCACGAAATAGGCGTAGGTCTGCTTGGGCAGGTTGATGTCGTCGGTGTAGTTGCCCTTGCCGGTGAGGAAGCGATGGTCTTCCTTGCGCTTGACGCGGGCGCCGATGCCGGTTCCGTTATCCATGTCTTCGGTCCTCCCAAATCACATATTGGCCGCGCCGGCCTTCACGGCGGCGACGATGTTATGATAGCCGGTGCAGCGGCAGATATTGCCTTCGAGCTCGTGACGGATCGTCTCTTCCGACAGGTTCTTGCCGAGACGGTTCACCATGTCGATCGAGGCGATCACCATGCCGGGGGTGCAGAAGCCGCACTGCAGGCCGTGGTTGTCCTTGAAGGCCTCCTGCATCGGGTGCATCTTGCCGTCCTTGGCGAGCCCCTCCACCGTGGTCACCTCGGCGCCGTCATGGGCGATGGCGAGGGCGGTGCAGGATTTCACGGCCTTGCCGTTCACCAGCACGACGCAGGCGCCGCACTGGCTGGTGTCGCAGCCGACGTGGGTGCCGGTCAGTCCGAGCTTCTCGCGGATGAAATCGACGAGCAGCGTCCGGCCCTCGACGTCACCGCAAACGGCTTCGCCGTTCACCTTCATGGAAATTGCAGGCATGTGGGTCCTCCCGATTTGGACTCCCGCGGCCCGGTTTCTGTGCAGGCGCGCCGTCCTGCGCCCCTGCCCGGTGCCGTGGAATTCTCTGATTGCCGGACGTCATACTCAACCGCGAATTTCGAACCGTCAAGGGCGGGTGAGGCCGCCTGACCGAGAAAAAAGTCTTATGACTCAATGTTGCTGCAGCGCACACGCCAATCCGCCGCAGCAGCTGTGGCGTAGTTGCTGGAAAACCAGCCAGCCCACGGAGACTGCCATGCGCCTGATCATGTGCCTGATCGCCGTTTTCCTGACCTTCGCGCTGCCAGCCCGGGCGGAAACGCTCTCGCCCCAGGACGAGGCGGATTTCCGCGCCATCATCGCGGACCAGATCGCCGCCTTCCGGGCCGATGACGGGCCCCGCGCCTACAGCCACGCCGCCCCGATGATCCGCCAGATCTTCCCCGACCCGGACCGCTTCATGGGCATGGTGAAGCAGGGCTATCCGCCGGTCTACCGGCCCCAATCCTACAGCTTCGGAAAGGCCGGCTTCTCGGCATCGGGCCGCCCCATCCAGCGCGTCACCATCGTCGGGCCGGACGGCCTCACCTACGAGGCCATCTACACCATGGAGCGCCAGCCCGACGGCACATGGCAGATCAACGGCTGCGCGCTGGTCAGGTCGCCGGACATCAGCGCGTGAGGTCCGTCCCCCACCCCATTACCATCACCTTGCGCGCACTTGATCCGCGCATTCCTTTCCGCGGCCTCCAAAGAGGACGCCCGGGTCGCGCCCGGGCGAGGTGAAGCGACGGAATCCCTTCGCCGGGTCAACCAACTCGGCAAGGTTTGTTCCATGCCAGCCTCTCCCCGCTTCTCCCGCGACAACCTCGCCCTCAAGATCATCATGCGGGTCTGGCCCCTCGATGCCATCCGCCAATGGCAAATGGGGGCCACCCCGCAGTGAGCCCGCGGGCGAGGAATAAATGATTCACGATGTCAATCAGCAGAAGGCACGGTACGGGGTTTGTTCCTAGCATAGGATCGCTGTAAAGTCAAGGACTGTTTTCCTTGATCAAGGATGCTCCCCCCATTCACCTTGTCTCGGCTTGACCGGGGCATCCTTTTCCGGCGGCCCCGAAACGGATCGCCCGGTCGAGCCGGGCGAAGCTGACGCCATGGGACAGTCGCGGCGCTCAAGCCCTCAAGGCCGAGGGCGGCCTGCCATATCGCGCCCTGAAATTCCGGGAGAACAGCGGCAGGGAGGAAAACCCGCAGGCCACCGCGATCTCCTGCATGCTCATGGTGGAATAGGTGATCAGCCGCTCCGCCTTCTCCAGCCGGAGCTTCAGGTAGAAGCCCATGGGCCTTTCGCCCAGCTTCTCGGCAAAGAGCCGCTCCATCTGCCGCACCGAAATCCCGGCGAGCCCGGCGAGCGCTTGGGCGTCGAGCGGGTCCTCGCCCTGCTCCTCCATGGCGGTGATGATCCGGAGGAGGCGCGCATCCGTCGTACCGTAACGCGCCGCCGCCGGAAGCCGCGCCTCCCCCGGCTGCTCGGCGGAGCGGTAATGAACGAGCTGGTCCGCCACCAGCACGGCGAGCGGCCGGCCCAGCAGCCGCCCGATCCAGTCCAGCATCATGTCGATGGCGGCGGCACCGCCGGCACAGGTCATGCGGTCGCGGTCGGTCACGTAGAGCGCCTGCTCGGCCTGGACCCTCGGGTAGCTTTCCCGGAAGCCGGGCAGGCTCTCCCAGTGGCAGGTGGCGCGATAGTCGTCGAGCAGGCCCGCCTCCGCCAGTAGGAAGGGCCCGGTGTCGATCGCCGAAAGCAGCACGCGCTTGCGGGCCAGCGCCTTCACCGCCGAGAGCATGGAACGCGTGATGCCCTTCTCCGGCTCATAGCTTGCCGAGATCACCGCCATGTCCGGCTTTCCGATCTCCGACAGGCCGCCCGAGACCGAGACGGGAATGTCGTTCGACGCCGCCACCGGCTGCCCGTCCGCCGAGACGAAGCGCCAGGAGAAGGTGTTCGCACCTGCGAAACGATTGGCCACGCGCAGCGGCTCCAGCGCGCCATAGAGCGCGATCATGGAAAACTTGCGGACCAGCAGGAAAGCGACGTCGTATTGGGCCATGGCGGAATTAGGAAAGCCTGTGGCGGAAAAAGTCAAACGCTGTTTTTCGCGCGGGCCTAGCCTGACCGCCATCATCAGGAGGATTCCATGCAGCCCAAAGTCATCATCACCTGTGCCGTCACCGGAGCGGGCGACACCGTCGGCAAGCACCCGGCCATTCCGGTCACCCCGGAGCAGATCGCCAACTCGGCCCTCGAGGCGGCCAGCGCCGGCGCCACCGTGGTCCACTGCCACGTGCGCGAACCCTCGACCGGCAAGGGCTCGCGCAAGGTCGAATATTACGCCGAGGTGATGGAACGGATCCGGGCGAAGAACAAGGAAGTCATCATCAACCTCACCGCCGGCATGGGCGGCGACGTGGAAGTGGGCTCGGGCGCAAGGCCCTTGGACTTCGGCCCCGGCACGGATTGCGTCGGCCCCGAGGAACGCCTCATCCATGTGAAGGAACTCCGCCCCGAGATCTGCACGCTCGACTGCGGCACGCTGAACTTCGGCGACGGCAACTCGATCGTGGTCCAGACCCCGGCCCAGCTGCGCGAGCAGGCCCGCCTCATCAAGTCCTACGGCGTGAAGCCCGAAATGGAGATCTTCGACTCGGGCAATCTCTGGTTCGGCAAGCAGCTCGTCGCCGAAGGCCTGATCGACGGCCCGCCGATGTTCCAGCTCTGCCTCGGCATTCCGTGGGGTGCCCCCTATGACACCGAGACCATGGCCTACCAGAAGAACCAGCTGCCCGAGGGTGCCGTCTGGGCCGCCTTCGGCATCGGCCGCAACGAGTTCCCCGCCGTGGCGCAGGCCGTGCTGCTGGGCGGCCACGTGCGCGTGGGCCTCGAGGACAATCTCTGGCTCGAGCGCGGTGTCCACGCTTCCAACGGCACGCTGGTCGAGAAGGCGGTGAAGATCATCGAGCTCCTCGGCACCAAGGTCGCCTCGCCGGATGAAGGCCGCGAGATCCTCAAGCTGAAGCCCAGGAAGTAAGCTACGGCAAGTCCCCCTCCCCCCTGTGGGGAGGGGCTAGGGGTGGGGGTCCGCGAGTCCGGTCCGACATCACCCCCACCCCTACCCCTCCCCAACAGGGGGAGGGGAAACGAAATCGAGAGGAAGCGTCACATGGCGAAGGCCGCTGCGAAGAAGAAGACCGAGAAACCCAAATCCCCCAAGATCAAGACCGTCGGCATCGCCGGCACCGGCCTCATCGGTGCTGGCTGGGCGGCGCGGCTCCTGTTCCGCGGTTACGACGTCATCGCCTACGACGTCTCACCCGCGGCGGAAGAAAAGCTGAAGGCCCAGATCAAGACGGCCTGGCCCTCGCTCGAGGCGCTGCTCGGCAAGCCCGCGAAGAAGGGCAAGCTCTCCTTCACCACCGACCTCAAGGTGATGGCGTCCAAGGCCGACTTCATCCATGAGGCGGCACCTGAGCGCGAGGAGCTGAAGATCAAGCTGTTCCGCGACATCGACGCGGTGGCCGCCCCCCATGTGGTGATCTCGTCCTCTTCTTCCGGCTTCCTGCCCACCAACCTGCAGAGCCAGTGCAGGCACCCGGAGCGCGTGGTGATCGGCCACCCGTTCAACCCGGTCTATCTCCTCCCCCTCGTCGAGCTCGTCCCCGGCGAGAAGACTTCGACCGACGCCATGGACCGCGCGGCCGAATACTTCGAGGCCATCGGCATGCATGTGCTGCGGCTGAAGAAGGAGATCATGGGCTATATCTGCGATCGCCTGCAGGAAGCGCTGTGGCGCGAGGCGCTGCACATCCTCAACAAGGACATCGGCACCACCGGCGACATCGACGACTCGATCGTCTATTCCGCCGGCATGCGCTGGGCCTTCATGGGCTCCTTCATGACCTATCACCTCGCCGGTGGCCCCGGCGGCATGCGCGACTTCATCAAGCAGTTCGACCCGACGCTGGAACTCGACTGGACCGACCTCAAGTTCCCCAAGTGGAACGAGGCGCTGGAAACCCGCCTCGTCGAGGGTTGCGAAGCCCAGGCCGCCGGGCGCAAGGTCGCGGAGATCGAGGCCAAGCGCAATGCCGTGCTGGTCGACATGATGAAGGTCTTCAAGAAGCACAAGATCGGCTCCGGCCTGGTGCTGGAGCGCGAGATGAAGGCGCGCAAGAAGAAGGCCAAGGCCTGAGGAGGTTCCAATGCCCCAGCAACGCGTGATGATCACCGCCGCGGCGGACGGTATCGGCAAGTCGATTGCCCGTGCCTTCGCGGCGGAGGGTGCGAAGGTCCACATCTGTGACGTGAACGAGGCAGCACTCGAGCAGTTCCGCCGTGAGTTCCCGGACATTGCCGCCAGCAAGGTGAATGTCCGGAGCGAGGGCGAGATCGACGCGTGGTTCGATGACGCGCTGGATGACCTGGGCGGCCTCGACGTGCTGGTCAACAATGCCGGCATCAAGGGCCCGACCGCGCCCGTCGAGGACATCGAGCTCGAAGGCTGGCGCGAGTGCCTTGAAATCTGCCTCGACAGCTACTTCCTCTGCGCGCGCCGGGCGGCACCGGTGATGAAGGCCCAGAAGTCCGGTCTCATCCTCAACATGTCGTCCAATGCCGGCCAGCACGGCTTCGGTAACCGCACGCCCTATGCCGCGGCCAAGTGGGGCGTCATCGGCCTCACCAAGTCGCTGGCGATCGAGCTTGGTCCCTATAACTGCCGCTCCAACGCCATCTGCCCGGGCTCGGTCAAGGGCGACCGCATCAACCGGGTGATCCAGGGCGAGGCCGACGTGCGCGGCGTGCCCTTCGACGTGGTGGCGAAGGAGATCGTCGGCAACCAGTCGCTCGAACGCCTCACCGAGGCGCATGAGGTGGCGGCACTCGCCGTCTACCTCGCCTCACCCGCCGCCTTCATGATCAACGGCCAGGACATCGCCATCGACGGCCATGTCGAAACCTTCCACATCAAGTGAGCTGAGTTATGGATTTCAATCTCACCGACGAACAGCAGATGATCGTCAAGACGACGCGGGATTTCGTGACGAACGAGCTCTACCCGCACGAGGCCGAGATCGAGGAGACGGGCGTTCTTCGCCATGACCTCCGCGACCAGATCAAGGCCAAGGCCATCGAGGCCGGGCTCTATGCCGCGAACATGCCGGCCGAAGTGGGTGGCGCTGGATTGGATACGCTGACCTGGGTGCTCTACGAGAAGGAACTGGGCCGCGCCAACTATGCGCTGCACTGGACCTGTGTCGCCCGCCCCTCCAACATCCTCATGGCCTGCGAGGGCGAGCAGCGCGAGAAGTACCTCTTCCCCGCGGTGCGCGGCGAGAAGTCGGACTGCCTCGCCATGACCGAGCCCGGCGTGGGCTCCGACGTACGCGGCATGAAGACCTTCGCGCGGGCCGATGGTGACGACTTCGTCATCAACGGCACCAAGCACTTCATCAGCCATGCCGACGAGGCGAGCTTCGTCATCCTCTTCGCCGCCACCGGCGAGGAAGACACCCCGCGCGGCAAGAAGAAGCTGATCACCGCCTTCCTCATCGACATGGGAACGCCGGGCTTCACCGTCCGCCCCGGCTACAAAAACGTGTCGCACCGCGGCTACAACAACTGCATCCTGGAGTTCAACGACTGCCGGGTTCACAAGTCCCAGGTCCTCGGCGAAGTGCACAAGGGCTTCGAGGTGGCCAACGACTGGCTCGGCGCCACGCGCCTCCAGGTCGCGGCCACCTGCATCGGCAGGGCCGAGCGCGCGCTCGACCACGCCAAGCAATATGCGGTGGACCGCCAGCAGTTCGGCCAACAGATCGGCAAGTTCCAGGGCGTCAGCTTCAAGCTCGCCGACATGGCGCTTGAGCTGAAGGCGGCGGAACTGCTGACGCTGGAAGCCGCGTGGAAGTTCGACAACAAGACCGTGACCGACATGGACATGGCCATGGCCAAGCTCAAGGCCACCGAGATGCTCGCCTTCGTCGCCGACGAGGCGATCCAGATCCACGGCGGCATGGGGCTGATGTCCGACCTGCCGCTCGAGCGCATCTGGCGCGACGCCCGGGTGGAGCGCATCTGGGAGGGCACGAGCGAGATCCAGCGCCACATCATCTCCCGCGCCCTGCTCAGGCCGCTGGGTGGTTGACATGGCGTCGCGCACAAAGTGTCCTCTCCCGCGCGCGGGAGAGGAAGGGACCCGCCGCTCGCGGCGGGGAGGTGAGGGGCCACAGGTTCCGCACTCACGTCCCCTCACCTACCCCAACTTCGTTGGGGCCCCCTCCTCTCCCGCAGGCGGGA
>CAYYTH010000029.1:0-44345 GCA_964474665.1 uncultured Aestuariivirga sp. | reverse complement strand
CGGCGCCACCCCCACCCTTGATCCCTCCCCACAAGGGGGAGGGAAAACGGATGTGATCCGACGCGACACCATCAGGCGGCCACCATGCCTTGCGCGATGGGGAAGCCGCGCAGGAAATCCGTGGCCTCCATCGCGCCCTTGCCCTCGCGCTGCAGCTTGAGGAGGCGGATGGCGCCGGTGCCGCAGGCGATGGTGAGGTGATCGTCGAGGAAAGTGCCGGGCTTGCCCGCGCCGCTCACCACCTCGCACAGCAGCACCTTGATGCGGGTGCCGTTCACCGAAGCCCATGCGCCCGGAAAGGGCGAGAGTCCATGGATGTGGTTGCGCACATCCTCCGCAGGCTTGCTGAAGTCGATGTGGGCTTCGGCCTTGTCGATCTTCCTCGCATAGGTGACACCGTCCGCCGGCTGCGGCGTCGCCGTGATCTCGTCCTGCGCCAGAACCTCGACCATCAGTTGCGCGCCAAGGGCCGCCAGTTCGTCATGCAGCGACTGGGCCGTCGTCGCGGGCGTGATGGCGATCTTGCCCACCTTGCACATCGGCCCCGTGTCGAGGCCTTCCTCCATGCGCATGATGGTGACGCCCGACTCCTTGTCGCCCGACATGATGGCGCGCTGGATGGGTGCTGCACCGCGCCAGCGCGGCAGCAGCGAGGCATGGACGTTGAAGCAGCCGAGCCGCGGCGCATCGAGGATGGGCCTGGGCAGCAAGAGGCCATAGGCGACCACGACGGCGGCATCGGCGTCGAGTGCTGCAAAGCGGGCCTGCTCCTCCGCCGTCTTCAGCGCGACCGGCGTGCGCACTTCGATCCCCTGCGCCGCGGCGAAGGCGTGCACCGGCGATGGCCGTTCCGCCATGCCCCGTCCGGCGGGGCGCGGCGGCTGGGAATAGGCGCAGGCGATGTCGTGGCCGGCGGCGATCAGGGCCTTCAGCGTTTCGACCGCGAAGTCCGGCGTGCCCATGAAGACGAGGCGCATGCTCAGAGCTTTCCGAGCTTCTGGGCCTTCTGGAATTTCTTGATCACCCGCTCGCGCTTCAGCCGCGAGATGTGGTCGATGAAGAGGATGCCGTTCAGGTGGTCGATCTCGTGCTGCAGGCAGGTCGCCATCAGGCCCGACGCATGCATCTCCTGGGCCTCGCCCTGGCGGTCGAGGTAGCGGATTTTGATCTCCGCCGGGCGCGTCACCATCTCGTAGTAGTCCGGGATCGAGAGGCAGCCCTCCTCGTAGTCGCTCTGCTGCTCGCTCGACCAGGTGATTTCCGGATTGGCCACGAACAGCGGCGTCTTCGGCTCGCCGTCCTTGGCGAGGTCGATGACGAGCAGGCGCTGCGGCACCCCGATCTGGATGGCGGCCAGCCCGATGCCGGGGGCGCGGTACATGGTTTCCAGCATGTCGTCCCACAGCTTCTTGACGTGGGAATCGACCGAGGCGACGGGCTTCGACACCTCGCGGAGGGTCTTCTCGTCAGGCAGGGTTACGATGGGCAGCAGCGACATGGCCGTCCCATAATCAAGCCGTGGCCGCCGGTCAATCGCGGCAGGTCACCTGGCCTCAGGGGCTGATGCAGCGGTAGCGCTTGTAGCCCTTGCCGACGAAGGTGTCGGTGGCCGGGTCATAGGTGCGGTAGCGCGTGCTGCACCAGGCCTCGTGGCTGGAACCCGCCTGCCAATGCGCCGCCTGCGTGCGGAAATCGCCATAGCGGTAGACCAGGAAGGGCTTCTGGTACCAGTAGCTGCCCGAGCGGGCCACCATGGAGCGCTGGAAGGGGGCGTAGTCCATCCGCGTCCGGCATTCATAACGTCCGTCCGCGCAGTTCTTCTCGATCACATAGGGCTTCCAGATCTTCACCCCGTCCCCGTCCGAGCCATAGGCGTCCGACGCCAGCGCCCCGCTGGACAGTGCTGCAAGGCCGAGAAGGCCCAGAAGGGGGGTGAGGATCTTCCTGAACATGGCGGAAACGCTCCCTGAAAGGCCCCGGCCGGCGGGGAATCTGCCTGTTGGGCAGAATGCAGCCGCGCCGCGCCCTTGGCAAGCCGCAGCGCTTGCCTTTTGTTGCCGTTCCCCCCATATAGCCCCCGGGAGGTTGGCGGCGGACGTGCCGCTCGCCAACCGGGTCAGGTCCGGAAGGAAGCAGCCCCAACGAGACCGGAACGGGTTGCCCGTCCAGCCTCCCACCCTTTAAGCTACCCCGCGGAAGCCCGCCATGGACGACACTCAGAGCGGCGCGAACGCAGCAGGGTATCGCGTTCTTGCCCGAAAATACCGCCCGCGCACATTCCCTGACCTCATCGGCCAGGAAGCGATGGTGCGCACCCTCACCAACGCCTTCGCCTCCGGCCGGATCGCGCAAGGCTTCATGCTGACGGGCGTGCGCGGCGTCGGCAAGACGACCACCGCCCGCCTGATCGCCCGGGCGCTGAACTATGGCGACCGGCCGACGATCGACATGCCGGAGATGGGGCCCCACTGCGAGGCCATCCTCGAATCGCGCCACATGGACGTGATCGAGATGGACGCGGCGTCCAACACCGGCGTCGACAACATGCGCGAGATCATCGACAGCGTGCGCTATGCGCCCGTCCAGGCGCGCTACAAGGTCTATATCATCGACGAAGTGCACATGCTCTCGAAGAGCGCCTTCAACGCGTTGCTGAAGACGCTGGAAGAGCCGCCGCCGCATGTGAAGTTCATCTTCGCAACGACCGAGATCAACAAGGTTCCCGTCACCATCCTGTCGCGCTGCCAGCGCTTCGACCTGAAGCGGCTGGATGCGGCACTGCTCGCCTCGCACTACGGCAACATCGCGGTGAAGGAAGGCGTCGAGGCCGAGGCCGATGCGCTGGCCGTGATCGCGCGCGCCGCCGAAGGCTCGGTGCGCGACGGCTTGTCGCTCTTGGATCAGGCAATCGCTTACGGCGAGGGCAAGGTGAAGGCGGCGGACGTCGCCTCGATGCTGGGCCTGATGGACCGCTCGCGCATCATCGACCTGTTCGAGACGGTGATGGCGGGCGATGCCGCCGCCGCCATCGCGGAAATCGAGGCGCAGTACCAGGGTGGTGGCGACCCGGCGACCATCCTCAGCGACCTTGCGGACTATGTGCACTGGGTCACGCGCCTCAAGGTGGTGAAGGACGGCGCCCTGGCCGATAGCTCGCGCACCGAGGCCGAGAAGACGCGCGGGGCGGGCCACGCGCAGAAATGCGGCATCGCCCACCTCACACGCGCCTGGTCCATGCTGCTCAAAGGCATCCGCGAGGCGGAGCTTCATTCCGACCCGCTGATGGCCGCCGAGATGGTGCTGATACGCCTCTGCCATGCGGCCGACCTGCCGGGCGGCGAGGAACTGGCGAAGATCGTCAAGCAGGCGCAATCCTCCGAGCGCGTGGTGCCGATGACGGCGCGCGAACTGCTGCGCAACACCTCCGATGCGCCAGCCGAAAGCCAGGCCAATCTCGCGGTGAAACCGCAGGCCATGATGCCCGCGGCGCCCACCGAGACGCGCGCCTTCTCGAGCCTCAAGGACCTGATCGCGATCGCCACCGAAAAGCGCGACATCAAGCTCAAGACCGATCTCGAAAGCCTGATCCGCCCGATCCGCATCGCACCCGGCCAGTTTGAGCTGGCGCTCGAACCCGGCGCACATGCGGGCCTTGCCAACGAGATCGGCCGCAAGCTCGAGGCCTTCACCGGCATGCGCTGGATCGTCATGGTGGCCAAGGACGGCGGCGACAAGCCGGTGGCCCGCCAGCGCCAGGAGGCGAAAGACAACCTGTTCCTCACCGCGCGCGAACACCCGGACGTGCAGGCGGTGCTGAAGCGTTTCCCAGGCGCGGAGATCATCGACGTCAAGGTGCCCGATGACACGTTGCCACCCCCCAACATGAGTGAGAGCGATGAAGAACCTCGGTGACATGATGAAGCAAGTCCAGGCCATGCAGTCGCGCATGGCCGAGATGCAGGCGAAGCTGGAGCAGGCGACCGTGACGGGCCAGTCCGGCGGCGGCCTGGTCAAGGTCACGCTGTCGGGCAAGGGCGCGATGACTGCGCTGGAGATCGACACCTCCCTCATGAACCCTGCGGAAAAGGACATCCTCGAAGACCTGATCCTCGCTGCCCACACCGACGCCAAGAACAAGTCCGAAGCCATGATGGCGGAGGAGATGAAGTCGGTGACCGGCGGGTTGCCGCTGCCGCCGGGCTTCAAGCTGCCCTTCTGATGTCGCGCCGCACGACCGGACCCGAGATCGAGAGGCTGATCCAGCTCCTGGCCAAGCTGCCGGGGCTCGGCCCGCGCTCGGCCCGGCGTGCGGCCCTGTTCCTCATCAAGAACCGCGAACGCCTGCTCGCGCCGCTGGCCCTCGCCATGGCGGAGGCGCAGGAGAAGGTCACCATCTGCTCGGAATGCGGCAATGTCGACACGGTGGACCCCTGCACGCTCTGCACCGACACGCGGCGTGACCGCACGGTGATCTGCGTTGTGGAGGAAGTAGGCGACCTCTGGGCGCTGGAACGTGCCGGCGCGTGGAGCGGGCTCTACCACGTGCTGGGCGGCACGCTCTCGGCCATCGAGGGAGTCCGCCCTGAGGACCTTGCCATCGGCTCGTTGATCGAGCGCGCCGGTGCGGCACAGGTGAAGGAAGTGGTGCTGGCGCTGAATGCCACCGTCGAGGGCCAGACCACGGCGCATTACATCACCGAACGGCTGAAGACGCTCGGCATCGCGGCGTCACGCCTCGCGCATGGCGTGCCGGTCGGCGGCGAACTGGATTACCTCGACGAAGGCACGCTGACCCAGGCCATCCGGGCGCGGCGGCCGCTGTAGCGCTTTCCCCCTCCCGCCAGCCCGACACGCCAGCGAAAGCTGACGGACCCAGCATGGCGGAGGCGGCCCGGCGTCAGAACATCGCCTCGTCCATCTCCATCACCGGTGCCGCCCCCGCGAGGATCTTCGCATGCAGGGCCGCCGAGTCCGGCAGCACGCGCTGCATGTAGAAGCGGGCCGTGGCAAGCTTGGCGCGGTGGAAGTCCTCGTTGCCCCGCGGCAGTGAAACGGCCGCTGCACGCGCAAAGAGATAGGCCACTGCGGTGAGGGCGAAGAGGCGCATGTAGTCCACCGCCGCTGCCCCCATCTCCACCGGATGCATGCCCGCACGTTCACGGATCATGCGTGTGGCATCCTCGAGCAGGTCGAAGCTCGCGGCCAGCGGCGCGACGAATTCGGCGAGCGGCTCATCGCCCTCGTGGCGTTCGACGAAGTCCTGCACCGGCGCGGCAAAATGGCCGAACAGATCGAGGTGCAGCACCTTGCGGCCGACGAGGTCCATCGCCTGCACACCATTGGTGCCCTCGTAGATCGGCGTGATGCGCACGTCGCGCACATATTGCTCCTGGCCATTGGCACGGATGAAGCCGTGGCCACCCAGCACCTGAACGCCGATGTTTGCCACCTCCACGCCGCTGTCGGTGAGGAAGGCCTTCACCACGGGCGTCATCAGTTGCACCATGGCATCGGCCTCGTGGCGCAGATGCGGATCTCCATGCCGCTCGCTCACGTCGAGGGCCTGTGCCGTCCACAGCGCCAGCATGCGGCAGCCCTCGGTCAGCGCGCGCTGCGTCATCAGCATGCGGCGCACGTCCGGGTGCACGATGATCGGGTCGGCGGGCTTCGCCGCCTCGCGCGCGCCCGATGGCGCGCGTCCCTGCAGCCGCTCGCGCGCATAGGCAACGGCATTCTGGTAGGAGGCCTCGGCGATGGCGAGGCCATGAATTCCCACCGCGATGCGCTCGGTGTTCATCATGGCGAACATGGCCTTCAGGCCCTGGTTCGCCTCGCCCATCAGCCAGCCCGTGGCACCGTCGAAATTCATCACGCAGGTGGGGCAGCCATGGATGCCCATCTTGTGCTCGACGGAGCCACAGGACAACGCATTGCGCGCGCCGAGCGAGCCGTCATCATTGACCAGTATCTTCGGCACGAGGAACAGGCTGATGCCCTTCGAGCCCTTGGGCGCATCGGGAAGCCGCGCCAGCACGAGATAGATGATGTTCTCCGTCAGGTCATGCTCGCCCGCCGAAATGAAGATCTTGGTGCCGGTGATGGCGTAGCTGCCATCGCCCTTCGGCAGGGCTTGCGTCTTGAGGAGGCCGAGATCGGTGCCGCAATGCGCCTCGGTCAAGCACATGGACCCCGCCCATTCGCCGCTCGCCAGTTTCGGCGCATAAAGCGCCTTCTGCGCGTCGCTGCCATGCTGGGCGAGCGCCACATAGGCGCCGCGCGTCAGGCCGGGGAACAGGCCGAAGGACAGGTTGGCGCCGTTGATCATTTCCTCGAACAGGAAGTTCACCATGTGCGGCATGCCCTGGCCGCCATGTTCAGGCGATGCCGTCAGCGCCGGCCAGCCGCCTTCGACGAGTTGTGCATAGGCCTCCTTGAAGCCCTTCGGAGTCGTCACCCTGCCGTTGTCGAAGTGAACGCCCTCCTCATCGGCGGAACGATGCAGCGGATGGAGCACTTCGGATGAAAAGCGCGCCGATTGCTCCAGCACCGCTTCGATCACGTCGCGCGAGCAGTGCTCGAAGCCGGGAAGCTTCGCGTGGCCCTCGAAATCGAGCAGGTCGTAGAGGGTGAAGAGGTGGTCGGCGATCGGCGGGGCAAAGACTGGCATGCCCTGGATTTCAGCACTCCACCACGTTCACCGCAAGGCCGCCGGTGGAGGTCTCCTTATACCGCTCGCTCATGTCGAGCCCCGTCTGGCGCATGGTTTCGACACAGGTATCGAGCGGCACGAAATGCGTGCCGTCGCCGCGCAGCGCCAGCGAGGCCGCCGTCACCGCCTTCACCGCGCCGAAGGCATTGCGCTCGATGCAGGGCACCTGCACCAGACCGCCGACGGGGTCGCAGGTCATGCCGAGGTGATGCTCGAGCGCGATCTCGGCCGCGTTCTCCAGCTGCTCGTTCGTTCCGCCGAGTGCGGCACACAATCCGGCGGACGCCATGGCCGAGGCCGAGCCCACCTCGCCCTGGCAGCCCACTTCGGCGCCCGAGATCGAGGCATTGTGCTTGATCAGGCCGCCAATCGCCGCGGCCGCGAGCAGGAAGGTGCGGATGCCCTTCTCGTCGGCGCCGAGGCAATGGTCGAGGTAATAGCGGATCGTCGCGGGGATCACGCCCGCCGCACCATTGGTGGGCGCGGTGACCACCTTGCCCCCGGCCGCATTCTCCTCGTTCACCGCCATGGCATAGACCGAGAGCCAGTCCATCAGCTGGTGCGGCTGGATGGCGTTGTTGCCCTTCTCTTCCTTCAGCCGCTTGTAGATTTCCGCGGCACGGCGCTTCACCTTCAGCCCGCCCGGCAGCGTGCCGGTCTGGCGCAGGCCGCGGTTCATGCAATCGCGCATCGCGTGCCAGATGCGGTCGAGATTGGCGTCGAGCTGTTCCGGCGTCTGCGCCACCTGCTCGTTGGCGCGCTTCATCTCGACGACGGAGAGGCCGGAACGCTTGCCCATCTCCAGCATCTCGGCCGCAGTGCGGAAAGGGTATGGCACGTCGACCGTCGGCTTCTCGCTCTTGCCCGCCGCGATGCTCGCCGCGCGCTCGGCCTCGGTCTGCACGAAGCCGCCGCCGATCGAGAAATAGGTTTCCTGCAGCAGCACGTTGTTGTCGTCGTCGAGGATGCGGAACACCATGCCATTGGCATGGCCCTTCAGCGCCGGCCCGAAATCGAAGATCACGTCTGTCGCCGGGTTGAAGGCGACGGAGAAGTCATCGCTGACAACCACGCTGCCGCGCTCCGCCATCTGGCGCAGCACGTCGTCCACCCGGTCGGGGTCCATGGTCTGGGGCCTTTCGCCGGCCAGCCCGAGGATCACCGCGCGGTCGGTGCCATGGCCCTTGCCGGTGAAGGCCAGCGAGCCATGCAGCGTCACCGTCAGCCTGCCGGTGCGCGGCAGCGCGGCGGCGGAGGCCAGGGCAAGGAACCGCTCGGCCGCCACCATCGGCCCCACCGTATGGGAGCTCGACGGGCCGATGCCGATCTTGAAGATGTCGAAGACGGAGAGGAACATGGCCACCAGTAACCCGGAATCAGACGAACCATCATAGCCACATCTGCCACCTTTTGCGCCATAGACGACAGGCCATCACCGCGGGGCATCCGACGGGTCGCCAAGCGCAAGGGCGTGATGCGGGCGTCGGTCTTCAACGGGCTCAAGGGCGCGGCTGCGGCCGGGAACGGCACCCCCGGGCCCCTCCCCGACCGGAGCAGAAGAGCCCGGCGCGACGGTCGCCATTCGCGAATTGCAGTTCCAGCCGTGCCCGCCCCATGCTCAAGTACCGGGCAGGGAGCTGACGGGGGAATTCCGATATCATGATTGCCGTGCTTTTCGGCGTCTTCGCCGCGCTGTGCTGGTCGATCCATGACGTGATCGCGCGGTCGATCGCAGGTGCGGTTGGCGGCTTCCGCACCGCTGCCTGGGTCATGGTCTCGGGCTTCATCCTGCTCTCGGCCTATGTGCTGTGGGAAGGCTCGATCTGGCAGGCATCGGGGCCTGCCATTTTCTCCGGCCTGCTGCTGGGCTTCGCCTATGGTTTCGGCGTGGGCGGGCTGTTCAAAGCCTTCAGCCTCGGCCCGGTGTCGCTGGTGGGGCCGATCACGGCGGGCTATCCGGTGCTGGCCGTGCTGTGGGGCGTGTTCAACGGGCTGGAACCGACGGTGCTGCAATGGGCCTGTGTCGCGGCCACGCTGCTGGGCGCCATCATCGTGGCCCGCTCGGGCGAGCCGGACGGCGGCATCAATGCCGTCGAGCCCGGCAAGATGCCGGCCCTGCTGTTCTTCGCCGTCATGGCGGTGCTGGGCTATTCCTCCTCCATCGTGCTGGGCCAGCAGGCCGCCGTCACCGTGGGCGAGGTCGATGCCACCTGGCTGTCGCGCCCGGTGGCCCTTCTCGTGCTGCTGCCCTTCGCCTTCTTCGACGGCAAGCACCAGCCGCTCACCTCCCGGCGCTGGCTGGGGATCTTTGTCATGGGCGGGCTCGACGTGCTGGGCGTCATCGCGGTCAACGCCTCGGGCCACTTTCCCGGCAAGGAGTTCGCCGGGATCGGCATCTCGGCCTATGCCGCGCTGTCGGTCATCATGGCGATGATCTTCCTCAAGGAAAAGGTCTCGCCCGGGCAGTGGGTGGGACTCGTCATGATCGTCACCGCCGTGGCAACCATGTCGGTGACCCAGAATTGACTAGGATAAATCAACCCTCCTGATTTATCCTCGGCTGCAGGACGGCAAGACCCGAGAGCGATCCGAGAGCGACCCCATGATCAAGCCAGCCCCGCGCGGCACCGACCCCGGCACCATCCGTGCCGAAATCCTCGAGAAGCTCGCCTATTCGGTGGGCAAGGACCCTGCCGTGGCCAAGCGGCATGACTGGCTCAACGCCACCATCCTGGCGCTCCGGGACCGCATCATCGACCGCTGGATGGATTCGACCAAGCGCGCCTATCAGGCCAAGGCCAAGCGCGTCTATTATTTGTCGCTGGAATTCCTGGTGGGCCGCCTGCTGCGCGATGCGATGAGCAACCTGGAGCTCACCTCCGCCTTCACCGAGGCGCTCACCGGCCTCAACGTCGACATCGACCTCGTGGAGGCGCTGGAGCCCGATGCCGCACTCGGCAATGGCGGGTTGGGCCGGCTCGCTGCCTGCTTCATGGAGAGCATGGCCAGCCTCGACATCCCGGCCTATGGCTATGGCATCCGCTACAATCACGGCCTGTTCCGCCAGAAGATCACCGATGGCTGGCAGGTGGAGCTGCCGGAGAACTGGCTCGAGCACGGCAACCCGTGGGAATTCCCGCGCCGCGAGGCCGCCTACGAGATCGGCTTCGGCGGCACCGTGGTGCCGGGCATCGACAGCGGCAACCGCCAGCAGCGGCGCTGGAAGCCGGCGGAGAAGCTCATCGCCTCGGCCTGCGACACGCCCATGGTGGGCTGGCGCGGCAAGCGGGTAAACACGCTCAGGCTGTGGACGGCGCGCGCACCCGACCCGATCCGGCTCGATGCCTTCAACAGCGGCGACTATGCCGCAGCACTCTCCGAGAGCAACAAGGCGGAGATCATCACCCGCGTGCTCTACCCCGCCGACTCGACACCCGCAGGGCAGGAACTGCGGCTGCGGCAGGAGTATTTCTTCACCTCCGCCTCGCTGCAGGACATCATCCGCCGCCACATGCAGCAGTATGACGACATCAGGCTGCTGGCCGACAAGGTGGCGATCCAGCTCAACGACACCCACCCCGCCGTGGCCGTCGCCGAACTCATGCGCATATTGGTGGATCATCACGGGCTGGACTGGGACCAGTCCTGGGAAATCACCAAGGCCGCGATCGGTTACACCAACCATACGCTGTTGCCGGAGGCGCTGGAGAGCTGGCCCGTCCACCTGTTCGAACATGTGCTCCCGCGGCACATGCAGATCATCTACAATATCAACGCAAAACTCATCGCGGATGCACAGAAAACCAACTTTTCCAGCGATGATTTTCTCGCGTCCGTATCACTGATCGACGAGCACAATGGCAGGCGGGTGCGCATGGGGCAGCTCGCCTTCGTCGGCGCGCATTCGATCAACGGCGTCTCGGCGCTCCACACCGAACTGATGCAGCAGAGCGTGTTCCGCGACTTGAACAGGCTCTACCCGGGCCGCATCAACAACAAGACCAACGGCATCACGCCGCGGCGCTGGCTTCTCGAGGCAAATCCGCAGCTTACGGCACTTCTCAACGAGGCCGTGGGCGCCAATGTCATGGACAACGCGGAGGTCCTGGTGAAGGCGAAACCCTTTGCGACGGATGCTTCCTTCCAGCAGCGCTTCGCGGCGATCAAGCGGCACAACAAAGACGAGCTCGCCAACCTGATCGCGGCGCGCATGGGGCTGAAGGTCGATCCGGCAGCGATGTTCGACGTGCATGTGAAACGCATTCACGAATACAAGCGCCAGCTGCTCAACATATTGGAAACAATCGCCCTTTACAACGCGATCCGCGCACACCCGGACCGGCCCTGGGCGCCGCGGGTCAAGGTCTTCGCGGGCAAGGCGGCAGCGAGCTACAACCAGGCCAAGCTGATCATCAAGCTGATCAACGACGTCGCGCAGGTGGTCAACAACGACCCCGACATCCGCGATCTCCTCAAGGTCGTGTTCATCCCCAACTACAATGTGAGCCTCGCCGAAGTCATTGTTCCGGCGGCCGATTTGTCGGAGCAAATCTCGACGGCCGGGATGGAGGCCTCGGGCACCGGCAACATGAAGTTCGCGCTCAACGGCGCCCTCACCATCGGCACGCTCGACGGGGCGAACGTCGAGATGCTGGAGCATGTGGGTTCGGACAATATCTTCATCTTCGGTCTGACGGCTGCGGAAGTTGATGAAAGACGTCGCATTGGTGTTGATGTTGTTGCACTTCTGGATGCCGTTCCGGAGCTTCGGATTGTGCTCGACCAACTTGCATCCGGCGTGTTCTCGCCGGGCGATGAAAACCGCTACAGGCCGATCGTCGACAGCATCACCCATGGCGACTGGTTCATGGTCGCCTCCGACTTCAACGCCTATGCCGCGACGCAGCGCGAGGTCGACGGGCTGTGGCGCCGGACCAAGGACTGGACGCAGAAGGCGATCCTCAATACGGTGAACATGGGCTGGTTCTCGTCCGACCGGACGATCCGGGAATATGCCCGCGACATCTGGACCGTCCCCACCGCTTCAGGAGGCTGACGACCCATGGCCGACCCGGACTGGACACTGCCCGCACCCGAGGTGGAGGCCATCGTATCGGGTCGACACGGAGATCCCTTCGCCGTGCTGGGCCTGCACCAGGCCGGCAATGACTGGGTGGCCCGCGCCTTCGTGCCCGGCGCGGAGGAACTCGAAGTCCTCGACAAGGACGGCAAGCGCCTCGTCTGGCTGCCGCGCCGCCACAGGGCGGGCTTCTTCGAGGGCTCGCTACCGGTCTCCGGCCGCCAGGCGCTGGGTTACCTCGCACGCAACCAAGGGGGCACGTGGACGGTGATCGACCCCTATCTGCTGGGGCCGGTGCTGGGGCCGATGGATGACTACTACATCGGCGAGGGCAACCACCTGCGCCTCCATGACAGGCTGGGCGCGCATCAGATGCGGCACGAGGGGCATGAGGGCGTGCATTTCGCGGTCTGGGCGCCCAATGCCACACGCGTCTCCGTCGTCGGCGACTTCAACGGCTGGGATGGGCGCGCCCATGTGATGCGCAAGCGCCGCGACACGGGCGTGTGGGAGATCTTCATCCCCGGTGCGCATGAGGGCCAGTGCTACAAGTATGAGCTGCTCGACGCGGCGGGAAAGCTGCTGCCGCTGAAGAGCGACCCCTTCGGCTTCGCGGCCGAGATGCGGCCCAAGACGGCGTCGAAAGTCGCGCGCACTGATAACTTCAATTGGGAAGACCAGGCCTATCTCGCCAGGCGGAAGATGACCGACCAGCGCCGCGCGCCGATGTCGATCTACGAGGTGCATCTCGGATCGTGGCGGCGCTGGGACGATGGCCGCTTCCTCAGCTATGACGAGCTGGCCGACACGCTGATCCCCTATGTCGCCGACATGGGCTACACGCACATGGAGCTGCTGCCGGTCAGCGAGCATCCCTTCGACCCGTCATGGGGCTACCAGCCGACGGGGCTTTATGCGCCGACCTCGCGCTTCGGTGACCCGGCCGGTTTCGCGCGCTTCGTCGACCGCGCGCACCGCGTGGGGCTGGGGGTGATCCTCGACTGGGTGCCGGCGCATTTTCCGACCGACGAACACGGACTCGCCAACTTCGACGGCACGGCGCTTTACGAACACGAGGACCCGCGGCAGGGCTTCCACCCGGACTGGAACACCGCGATCTATAATTTCGGGCGGCGCGAGGTGGCGTCCTTCCTGCTCAACAATGCGCTGTTCTGGCTGGAGCGCTACCACGTCGACGGCTTGCGCGTCGATGCGGTGGCCTCGATGCTCTACCTGGATTACTCGCGCAAGGAAGGCGAGTGGATCCCGAACGAACAGGGCGGGCGCGAGAACCTGGAGGCCATCGCCTTCCTCAAGCGCGTGAACCATGAGGCCTATGGGCAGAACCCCGGCATCGTGACCATTGCGGAGGAATCGACGGCCTTTCCCGGGGTGACGAAGCCCACCAGTGCGGGCGGCCTCGGCTTCGGCTTCAAGTGGAACATGGGCTTCATGCATGACACGCTCGCCTATTTCAAACGCGAGCCCATTCACCGCAAGCACCACCACAATGAGCTGACCTTCGGGCTGCTCTATGCCTTCTCGGAAAACTTCGTGCTGCCGCTGTCCCATGACGAGGTGGTGCATGGCAAGGGCTCGCTGCTGAACAAGATGGCGGGCGATGCCTGGCAGAAATTCGCCAGCTTGCGCGCCTTCTACGCCTTCATGTGGGGATACCCCGGCAAGAAGCTCCTCTTCATGGGGCAGGAATTCGCGCCGTGGGGCGAATGGTCGGAGGCGCGCAGCCTCGACTGGAACCTGCTGGACCATGCGCCGCACAAGGGCGTGCAGTCCCTCGTGCGCGACCTGAACCACGTCTATCGCGGCACGCCCGCGCTTTACATGCGCGACTGCGAGGCCGAGGGCTTCGAGTGGCTGGTGGTGGACGACAAGGAGAACTCCGTCTTCGCCTGGGCGCGGCACTCGGGTGAAGGACACCCGATGGTGGTGGTGGTGAGCAACTTCACACCCGTGCCGCGCACCGGCTATGCCCTGCCCTTGCCCGCCGCCGGGCGCTGGCGCGAGCTGATCAATACGGATGCGCACATCTATGGTGGCAGCGACATGGGCAACATGGGCGCGGTGGTGGCGGAAGCGAACCCGCTCAACGGCAAGCCGGCCCAGGCAATGGTGACCTTGCCTCCGCTTGCAACCTTGTATTTCATGCAGGATGGATAGGGACTGAGTTCCCCTCCCCCTCGAGGGAAGGGGTGGGGGTCGTGCCGCGCGGCGGGCTGTTGAGATGAATGATCCGGCATCACCCCCACCCCTGCCCCTCCCCACAAGGGGGAGGGAAAATGAGGAGGCCCCTCCCCACAAGGGGGAGGGGAGCACAAAACGGACGAACAGGGAGGACGGCCATGGCCGGACAACGCAGAACGGGACCGCTGGCGCGTGATGCGATGGCCTATGTGCTGGCCGGCGGGCGCGGCAGCCGGCTGATGGAGTTGACCGACCGGCGGGCCAAGCCCGCGGTGCCCTTCGGCTGCAAGTCGCGCATCATCGACTTCGCGCTGTCCAACGCATTGAACTCCGGCATCCGCCGCATCGGGGTGGCCACGCAATACAAGGCGCACAGCCTGATCCGCCACATGCAGCGCGGCTGGAACTTCTTCCGGCCGGAGCGCAACGAGAGCTTCGACATCCTGCCCGCCTCGCAGCGCGTGTCGGAAGACCAGTGGTATGCCGGAACGGCCGATGCCGTGTATCAGAACCTCGACATCATCCTGAGCTATGGCCCCACGTACATGGTGATCCTGGCGGGCGACCATATCTACAAGATGGACTACGAGCTGATGCTGCAGCAGCACGTCAACTCCGGCGCCGACGTGACCATCGGCTGCCTCGAGGTGCCGCGCATGGAGGCGACGGGCTTCGGCGTGATGGCGGTGGACGAGCAGGACCGCATCACCGCCTTCGTGGAAAAGCCCAAGAACCCGCCCGGCATTCCCGGCAACGCCGACATGGCGCTGGCCTCCATGGGCATCTATGTGTTCGAGACGGCGAAGCTCGCCCAATGGCTGCGCGAGGATGCCGCAAACCCTGCTTCGAGCCGCGACTTCGGCAAGGACATCATCCCCTTCCTCGTCGCCAACGGCAAGGCTGTGGCGCACCGCTTCACCGCGAGCTGCGTGCGCTCGGAGTATGAAACGGAAGCCTATTGGCGCGACGTGGGAACGGTGGATGCCTACTGGGAGGCCAACATCGACCTGACCGAGACGCTGCCCGCGCTTGACCTCTATGACACCGAATGGCCGATCTGGACCTATTCCGAAGTGACGCCTCCCGCCAAGTTCGTGCATGACCTCGAAGGGCGGCGCGGCTCGGCTGTGGCCTCGCTCGTCTCGGGCGGCTGCATCGTGTCGGGTGCCTCGATCCGGCGCACCATGCTGTCGCCCAATGTGCGGGTGAACTCCTTCTCGATGCTTGACGAGGCGGTGGTGCTGCCGTCGGTTCACATCGAGCGCAATGTGCGGCTGAAGAAGGTCGTCATCGACACCAGCGTGGTGATCCCCGAAGGCCTCGTGGTGGGCGAGGACCCGGAGCTTGACGCCAAGCGCTTCCGCCGCACGGCAAGCGGCATCTGCCTCATCACCCAGCCGATGATCGACCGCCTGACCTCATGAAAATTCTCTCCGCTGCCTCCGAAATATTCCCGCTGGTGAAGACCGGCGGCCTCGCCGACGTCACCGGCGCGCTTCCCGCCGCCCTCGCCCAGCAGGATGTTGCGGTGACCAGCCTCGTTCCCGGCTACCCCGCGGTGATGGCGGCGCTCGAGAAGGCTTCACCGTTCCACCACTACGACGAGCTCTTCGGCGGGCCGGCGCAGCTCAGGCGCGGCACGGCAAGGGGCCTCGACATCATCGCCATCGATGCGCCGCATCTCTTCGACCGGCCGGGCAACCCCTATCTCGGCAAGGACGGACTGGACTGGCCCGACAATGCGCAACGCTTCGCGGCGCTGGCCCGGGCGGCGGCCGACGTGGCAGGCGGCATCAACGGGCATTATCGCGCCGACGTGCTGCACTGCCATGACTGGCAGGCGGCGCTGGGCCCCGTCTATACGCGCTTCCTCGGGGGGCCGAAGAGCGTGATGACGGTGCACAACATCGCCTTCCAGGGGCAGTTTCCGGCCAGCGTATTCGCGCTGCTGGGCCTGCCCGCCCAGGCCTTCGCCATCGACGGCGTCGAATATTACGGCAATGTCGGCTACCTGAAGGGCGGACTGGCGACGGCGGATGCCATCACCACCGTGAGCCCGACCTATGCCCAGGAAATCTGCACGCCGGAATATGGCATGGGACTCGACGGGCTGCTGCGCGCCAGGCGGCAAGTGCTGCGCGGCATCGTCAACGGCATCGACACGGATGTGTGGAACCCGGCGAAGGACGGGCTCATCCCCGCCACCTACGGCGCGAAGACGCTGAAGAAGCGCGTGGCCAACAAGCGGGCGCTGGAAGCGCGCTTCAAGCTCGACGAGGGCGACGGGCTCATCCATGGCGTGGTGAGCCGGCTGACCTGGCAGAAGGGCATGGACATTTTCGCAGCGGCCCTCGACCAGCTGGTGGCGACGGGGGCGCGGCTGGCGCTGCTCGGAAGCGGCGAGACGGCGATCGAGAACGCGATCTTCGAGGCCGCGATGCGCCACCCCGGACGCATCGGCGTGATCATCGGCTATGACGAGGAACTCTCGCATCTCATCCAGGCCGGGGCCGACACCATCCTCGTGCCTTCGCGCTTCGAGCCCTGCGGGCTGACGCAGCTCTATGGCCTGCGCTACGGCTGCGTTCCGGTGGTGGCGCGCACCGGGGGCCTGAACGACACGGTGATCGACGCTAATGATGCAGCCCTCCAGGCGGAGGTTGCCACCGGCTTCCAGTTCGCGCCCGTCGACGCAGCGACGCTGGAACATGCGCTGGCGCGCGCTGCCGCATGCCATGCCGACCCGAAGCTCTGGCACGGGCTGCAGATGCGTGGCATGGACCAGGACGTTTCCTGGGCCCGCAGCGCCGCGGCCTATGCCCAGCTCTACCGCACACTCGTGAAGGCCTGACCAGACATGATCCTGACCGTCGCCACCACGCCCTTCGAGGGCCAGAAACCCGGGACATCCGGCTTGCGCAAGAAGGTGCCCGTCTTCGCCGAGCCGCATTATGCGGAGAATTTCATCCAGTCGATCTTCGACTCGCTCGAGGGCTTCGCCGGGCAGACGCTGGTGATCGGCGGCGACGGACGCTTCTATAATCCGCAGGTGATCCAGACGGCGATCCGCATGGCGGCGGCCAATGGCTTCGGGCGCGTGATGGTGGGGCAGAACGGGCTGCTATCGACGCCCGCCGCCTCCAACCTGATTCGCAAGTACAAGGCCTTCGGCGGCATCATCCTGTCGGCCAGCCACAATCCCGGCGGGCCCGAGGGCGACTTCGGCATCAAGTACAATGCCGGCAATGGTGGCCCCGCGCCGGAGAAGCTGACGGATGAGATCTTCGCGCGGACGAAGGTGATCTCCAGCTATCGCATCACCACCTCGCCCGACGTGGACCTCGCCCGTATCGGCGAAACGCGGCTTGGCTCCATGGTGGTGCAGGTGGTCGACCCGGTGGCCGATTATGCGCAGCTCATGCAGGCGCTGTTCGACTTCGATACAATCCGCGCGCTGATCGCCACCGGCTTCACCATGAAGTTCGATGCCATGGGGGCGATCACCGGGCCTTACGCGCACCGCATCCTCGAGGAGATGCTCGGCTTCCCGCAGGGCACGGTGATGAACGGCACGCCGCTTCCCGATTTCGGCGGGCACCACCCGGACCCCAACCTCGTCCATGCCAAGGAACTCGTCGACCTCGTGATGCCTGACGGCGGGCCAGATTTCGGCGCGGCGTCGGATGGCGATGGCGACCGCAACCTGATCATCGGGCGCGGCATGTATGTGACGCCGTCGGACTCGCTCGCCATCCTCGCCGCCAATGCGACGCTGACGCCGGGCTATGCAAAGGGCCTTGCCGGCATCGCGCGCTCCATGCCGACGAGCTGTGCGGCCGACCGCGTGGCGGAGAAGCTGAAGATCGGCGCCTATGAGACGCCGACGGGCTGGAAGTTCTTCGGCAACCTGCTCGATGCCGGCCTGGCCACATTGTGCGGCGAGGAAAGCTTCGGCACGGGCTCCAGCCACGTGCGCGAGAAGGACGGGCTGTGGGCGGTGCTGATGTGGCTCAACATCCTGGCCGCGCGGCGGCAGAGCGTTGCCGAGATCGTCACCGGGCACTGGCGCGAATATGGCCGCAATTTCTATTCGCGGCATGACTATGAGGAAGTGGATGCCGAAGCGGCCAGCGGCTTGATGACGGCGCTGCGCGAAAGGCTGGCTTCGCTTCCCGGCCAGCATGGCATCGCGACGGCGGATGACTTCGCCTATGACGACCCGGTCGACGGCTCGCGCACCACGCGCCAGGGCATTCGCCTGATCTTCGCCGACGGCTCGCGCATCATCTATCGCCTGTCGGGCACAGGGACGGCGGGAGCGACGCTGCGGGTCTATATCGAACGCTATGAGCCGGATGCAGGTCTCCATGGGGCCGAGACACAGGCCGCACTCTCCGACCTCATCGTACTGTCGCGCGCGATCGCCGAGATCGAACGGCACACGGGGCGTGCAGCACCGACGGTGATCACCTGACCACGGCGGCACAGGCACAGCCCTTTCCACTCGGTGTGACGCCCTCGGCCGAGGGGGCGAATGTCGCCGTGGTATCGCGGCATGCGACGCGGATCTTCGTGTCGGTGTTCGACGGCGATGGGGAGACGGCGCGCGTAGCACTCCCCCAAAGGCTGGGCGACGTGCATTACGGCGTCGTGCCGGGGCTGGTCGCGGGCACGCATTACGGGCTGCGCGCCGAAGGGCCATGGGCGCCGGAGCGGGGGCTTCGCTTCGATGCGGAGAAGCTGCTGCTCGATCCCTATGCGACGCGCCTGACGGGCCCCTTCCGGCATGTGCCGGAACTGATGCAGCGCGGAACGGAGACATCCTCCCTCGTGCCGAAGGCCATCGCCGGGCATGTGGCGGCTGATGCGCAGGCGCTGCCGCCGCAGCGTCCGCAGGTCATCTACGAGGTGCCGGTGAAGGGCTTCACCATGCGCCACCCGGATGTTCCGCCAGAGAAGCGCGGCACGGTGGCGGCACTGGGGGAGCCCGTGGTGATCGCGCATCTCAAGCGGCTCGGCGTGGACACGGTGGAACTGATGCCGCTCGCGGCCTGGATCGATGAGCGGCATCTGCCGGCACTCGGCCTCGCCAATGGCTGGGGCTATAATCCGGTGAGCTTCATGGCGCCCGACCCGCGGCTGGCGCCGGGGGGCCTGCCCGAGATTCGCGCCGCCGTCGATGCGTTGCATGCGGCAGGCATTCGCGTGGTGCTGGACGTGGTGCTGAACCATACGGGCGAGAGCGATGCCCACGGCACCACGCTGTCGCTGCGCGGGCTGGACGAGGCGTTCTATTATCGCCGGGCCGGGGACGTGCTCGTCAATGATACGGGCTGCGGCAATACGCTGGCGCTGGATGAGCCCGCCGTGCTGCAGCTGGCGATGGACAGCCTGCGCAGCTGGGCCATGCGCACCGGACTCGACGGCTTCCGCTTCGACCTCGCCGCCGTGATGGGGCGCACGTCATCCGGCTTCAGCCCCCATGCGCCGCTGCTCAGCGCCATCGAACAGGACCCGCTGCTGTCACGCCTCACCATGATCGCCGAGCCGTGGGACGTGGGGCCGGGCGGCTACCAGCTGGGGCACTTCCCTGCCCGCTGGCAGGAGTGGAACGACCGCTACCGCGACGAGGTGCGGCGCTTCTGGCGCGGCGACAAAGGCATGGCAGGCGGCTTCGCCACGCGCATCGCGGGCTCGTCCGACATCTTCGCCGGGCGGCACCGGCCACCGTCAAGCGGCATCAACTTCATCGCCGCGCATGACGGCTTCACCCTCGCCGATGCGGTGACCCATTCACACAAGAACAACGCCGCCAATGGCGAGGACAACCGCGACGGCAACGCGCATGAACCCTCCTGGCCCGGCGGTGACGCGCGGGCGCTACTGGCGACACTGTTCCTCTCCCGCGGCACGCCGATGCTGACGGCGGGCGACGAGTTCGGCCGCACGCAGCACGGCAACAACAATGCCTATGCACAGGACAACGAGACGACCTGGCTCGACTGGGCCAGGGCCGACCAGCGGCTGACCGGCTTCACCGCGGCGCTGGCGCAGCTGCGCCGGACGCTTTCGCCCTTCCTTGCCGACCAGTTCCTGACGGCGGAGACCGCGCAGTGGTTCGGCGCGGATGGCGGGGCGATGGACTGGCAGGATGCCGATGCCTCGGTGCTGGGCCTGCTGCTGACGTCGGGGCGGAAGCGCCTGGCGCTGGTCTTCAACCGCGGCGAGGCCCGGGCGCCGGTGCTGCCGCAACACAAGGGCAGGCGCTGGACGCGGCTGTTCTGCTCGGCCGAGGGAGATGCACTTCCCGGCCGTTCGGTGTCGGTCTTCGCCGCGGAACGGATATCCGCCACGGGCGTCGATGATGAGGATGTCGCGGCGCTGAGCCGCGCCGCCGGGATCGAGCCGGAATGGTGGGAGGTCGATGGTACGCACCACCGCGTGAGCCCCGACACGCAGCGCGCGCTGCTGGCCGCGATGGGGCTCGGTTTCGCAAACGACGATGATGTCGCGCAGTCCCACACGGTGCTGGCACGGCCGAAGCCGGTGATCGCCGGCCCCGGTGCCTGCTTCGTGCCGGAGGACATCGCGGAGGGCGCGCGCGTCTTCGGCCTCGCCTCGCACCTCTATTCCCTGCGGCACGGGGCCAGCGAAGGCATCGGCGATTTCGAGACGCTGCAGCGCTTCGCCGCACTGAGCGACAGGATCGGCGGCCGCTATGCGGGGCTGAACCCGCTGCACCATTTGTTCCCGTCCGACCGCTCGCGCGCCAGCCCCTATCAGCCCTCGGACCGGCACTATGTCGACCCGATCTACATCAGCATCGCGCGGCTGCTGGAGCAGCTGCCGCTGCCGAGGACAGCGGCACTGGCAATGGAACAGCGCGCCGCCTTCGCCCGGCTCGATGCCCTTCCGCTGGTCGATTATGCAACGGTATGGGCCGCCAAGGCCCGGCTGCTGGAGCGTGCCTTCGCCGAATTCTGCGGCAGCCCCCGCTTCGATACCTTCGTGAAGGCCGGCGGCGCACAGCTCGCGGCGCATGGCCGCTTCGAGGCCATGCGGATGGGCGAGCGGCCAACGCCTGAGCGCATCGCCTATCGCGCCTTCCTGCAATGGGTGGCGGATGAACAGCTGGCCGAGGCCGCGCGCCACGGCAATCTCTATGGCGACCTGGCGCTGGGCTGTGCCTTCGATGGCGGCGAGCTGGAGAACAATCCGGAAGCCTTCGCAAAGGGCGTCTCCATCGGCGCACCACCCGACCCCTTCTCGGCGGCAGGGCAGGTGTGGAACCTGCCGCCCCTGTCGCCCATCGCGCTCCATGCAACCGGCATGGAGCCGATGCGCCGTGTCATCGCCGCCAACATGCGCCACGCCGCAGCACTAAGAATCGACCATGTGCTGGGTCTGGCGCGGCAGTTCTGGGTACCTGAAGGGGCCGAAGGCCGCTTCGGCGCCTATGTGCGCTTTCCACTCGATGCGCTGATCGCGGTGACGGCGACCGAGAGCAAGCGCCACCGCTGCCTGGTGGTGGGCGAGGACCTCGGCACGGTGCCCGATGGCCTGCGCGACAGGCTGGCCGCAGCAAAGATATTCTCCTACCGGGTGCTGTGGTTCGAGCGCGAGGGCGCCGGCTTCAAGCCGGCACAGGCCTATCCGGCGCAGGCGCTGGCCTGCCTTGCCTCGCATGACCTGCCGACCTTCATGGGCTGGCGCGCGGCACGCGACATCGAAATCGGTCAGGCCATCGGGCAGATCACGGCTGCCGATGCCGCCATGCGGACAGCCGAGCGCCACGTTGAAAAGCAGCTGCTGGGTGAGCGCACCGGCTGCATGGCGACCGACGACGTGGCCGCAAGTGCCGCAACGCACCGCTTCGTGGCGGGCACGCCATCGCAGATCATGCTGGTGCAGGCCGATGATCTTGCGGGCGAGACCGACCCCCTCAACGTGCCGGGCACCGACCGCGAATGGCCCAACTGGCGCCGCCGCGTGCAGGTGGCGGTGGAGGCGCTGGCAGAGAGCTCGCTGGCGCAGGAGATCGTAACGGCCGTGAAGCAGGAGCGAGAGGCATGAAGCGGCGCGTCGTCATCGAGAAAGTGGAGCCGCTGTCCCGCCATTGGGCGAAGCTCGACCGCTACACCATCCGCTACACCCGCAGCGATGGCCGGGAGGATGTGCTGTCACGCGAGGTGCATGACCATGGCCATGGCGCGACGGTGCTGCCCTATGATGCCCGGCGCGGGACAGTGCTTCTGGTACGGCAGTTTCGCGTCCCTGCGTACCTGCACGATCATGACGGATTCATCATCGAGACCTGTGCCGGACTTCTCGACGGCGACGACCCGGCGGAGTGTGCCAGGCGGGAAGCAGAGGAGGAACTGGGCTTCCGCCTGTCGAACCTGCGCTTCATGACCACGGTCTATTCCTCACCTGGCGCCGTGACCGAGCGCATCTCGCTGTTCATTGCCGACTACGACCATGACTCGCGTATCGGCACCGGCGGCGGGCATGCCCATGAGGGCGAAGACATCGAGGTGATGGAAATGACGTTCGACGAGATGCGCCGCATGGTGCAGGACGGGCGCATCGTGGATGCCAAGACGGTGATGCTCAGCCTGTTCCTCGAGCGCGAACTCGGCCTTCCGCCGTTGTGACGCCGTCGCAGCGGATGACCCGCACCGTGTCCGCATTCCATCTCACCCCGAAGCGCGCGCCCGCATAGAGCGGCGCGAGGCACCGATAGTCGAAGCACTGCGGGACGTGGCCGCGCTTGTCGGCCGCGAGATTGAGAATGAGCGCCGCCTGCAGCGGGCCATGAACGAGCAGGTTGGGATAGCCCTCCTCTTCGGCATGGCGGAGATCATAATGGATGCGGTGGCCGTTGAAGGTGAAGGCGGAGAAGCGGAAGAGCAGGAGCGGCGTGGCATCGACCTGCCATTCGGCATCGAGCTTTTGCGCGGGGCCCACCGCTGGCGCAGGAGCGGAGGGAGGATCGCGGAAGACGAGGTCCTGACGCTCGCGGATGGCCGTGCCGTCGCCATCGGCGATGTCATGCTCGACGGAGACGAAACACATCCGCCCGCCATTGCCCTGCTTGAAGCTGATGTCGGTGATGGTGGAGGTGCGGATGACCCGCGCGCCGTGGCGGAGCGGCCGCAGCGTCTCGATCGACCCGCCCGCCCACATGCGGCGTGGCTGGGGAATGGGCGGCAGGAAGAGGCCCTTGCGTTCCGCGCCATCGGGACCCGTGTCTTCTGTGCGCGGCACGGCCGGTGCAAGGCCGAAATGCAGCCCGGGTGGGGCGATGCGCTCGCCCGGTTCGAAGAGAAAGGGCGACATGGTCGCGGCGTAGGCATCGAACAGCCGTTGGGTGAGCGTATCGACACGCGTCACGCTGCGGCCGATCCAGTCCTTGAAGTCGTCCATCAGTAGGACCTCGGCAGGCCGAGCACATGCTCGGCGAGATGGGAGAGGATGAGATTGGTGGAGATCGGCGCCACCTGGTAGAGCCGCGTCTCGCGGAACTTGCGCTCGATGTCGAAATCCTCGGCGAAGCCAAATCCGCCATGGGTCTGGATTGCCACGTTCGCAGCCTCAAAGCTGGCATCCGCCGCCAGCATCTTGGCCATGTTGGCCTCGGGGCCGCAGGGTTCATCCGCCTCGTAGCGGCGCAGCGCCTCATCGACCATCAGCCGCGCCGCGCGCATGCTGGCATAGGCCCTGGCGATGGGGAACTGGATGCCCTGGTTCTGGCCGATGGGACGGCCGAACACGACGCGCTCCTTCGCATAGGCCGTGGACTTGTCGATGAACCAGCGCGCATCGCCCACGCATTCGGCAGCGATCAGGATGCGCTCGGCATTCATGCCGGACAGGATGTAGCGGAAGCCCTCGCCCTCGGTGCCGATGAGGTTCTCTGCCGGCACCGGTACATCGTCGAAGGTGAGTGTGGTGGTGGCGTGGTTCATCATCGTGCGGATGGGCGCGATGGTGAGGCCATGCTTCCTGGCCTCGTGCATGTCGAGCAGGAAGACGGAGAGGCCCGCCGTGCGCTTCATGCCCTCCCCCACGGGGGACGTGCGGGCGAGCAGGATCATCAAGTCGGAATGTTCCGCCCTGCTCGTCCAGATCTTGGCGCCCCTGATGATGTAACGATCGCCGTCGCGCCGCGCGGTGGTGGTGATGGAGGCCGTGTCGGTGCCACTGTCGGGTTCGGTCACGCCGAAGGCCTGGAGGCGCAGCGCGCCGGACGCGATGCGGGGAAGGTATTTGCGTTTCTGGTCTTCGCTGCCGTGGCGGAGCAGCGTGCCCATCACATACATCTGCGCGTGGCAGCTTGCGCCGTTGCAGCCCGCGGCCTGGATTTCCTCGAGGATCGCCGCGGCGGCACCGAGCGGCAGGCCGGAGCCGCCATAGGCCTGCGGGATCAGCGCGGCGAGGAAGCCCGCGCGCGTAAGCTCCGCCACGAATTCCGCCGGATAGGCGCGTTCACGGTCGAGCGCGCGCCAGTAGCTGCCGGAATAGGCTTCGCAGAGTTTGCGCACCGCTTGGCGGATATCGTCATGCATCATGGGCGAAGGATAGGGCCTGGTGCGTGGCCGCTTCAAGTGGCACGGCCCGCATGTTATGCCTCGGAAAACACGGGGAGCCGCCATGAAGACGCCGAAGAAGATCCTCAACGATCCGCGCCGCGCCACGGACGAGATGATGGAAGGCCTGGTGCTGGGCTATGACGGCAAGGTGGGCAAGGTGGAGGGCCATGGCGCCTTCTTCCTGAAGGAGATCCGCGACGGAAAGGTGGCCCTGCTGGTGGGCGGCGGAAGCGGGCATGAGCCGATCTTCGGCGGATTTCTCGGTTTGAATTTGGCGGATGGCGCGGCGGCGGGTGAGGTGTTCACCTCGCCCTCGCCGCAGACCATCTGCGCAGCGGCGCGCGCCATCCATCGCGGGCGTGGCGTGGTCTTCGTCTATGGCAATTATTCCGGCGACAACATGAACTTCGACATGGCGGCTGAAGTCCTGGCGGCCGAAGGGATCGAGACCCGCACCATCCGCGTGCGCGACGACGTGGCGGTGGGCGCGCCCGACCGGCCCGACGAGCGGCGCGGCATTGCGGGCGACGTCTTCGTGATCAAGATCGCGGGTGGCGCTGCGGCAGAGCTGGCGGAACTTGACGCGGTGGCGCGGGTTGCGGCCAAGGCGGAAGCCAACACGCGCTCCATGGGTGTGGCGGTATCGCCCGGCTCGCTGCCGGAATCCGGCAAGCCCACTTTCGAACTCGGCGACGACGAGATCGAGATCGGCATGGGGGCGCATGGCGAGAAGGGCGTGAAGCGGCAGAAGCTGACCACGGCTGATGACATCGTCGACCAGATGATGGCGCCCATCCTCAAGGACCTGCCCTATTCACGGGGCGACGAGGTGGCGCTGCTGATCAACAACCTTGGCGCCACGACGATGTTCGAGCTGCTGATCGCCAACCGCCGGGTGCGGCAGATCCTCGCCCGCGAGGGCATTCACGTTCATCGCAGCTTCGTGGGCTCGTGGCTGACGTCACAGGAGATGGCGGGATTTTCGATTTCGCTGATGAAGCTGGATGACGAGCTGAAGCATTACCTCGACCTGCCGGCGGGGAGCTTCGGGTTCACGTCGCTCTAGGGTCTTCTCCCGCTTTAGCGGGAGAAGACGGGACCCGTTGCGGAAAGCAACGGGGAGATGAGGGGAAGTCAAGGCCCGGCATGTCGCGCAGTGCACACATCCCCTCACCTACCCCAACTTCGTTGGGGCCCCCTCCTCTCCCGCTGAAGCGGGCGAGGACGAGATATCAGCAGCTGCCATCAAGCTTGTTGATCGCTTCGACATTGGCAGCGGACGCGCCCTTCGGGTCGAACTCGGAGGCGAGCCAGGTGTCGACGATGGCTTTGGCGAGTTCCGGGCCGATGACGCGCGCACCCATGGTGATGATCTGGGCGTTGTTGGACTTGGCCGCGCGCTCGGCCGAATAGGTGTCATGCGTCAGCGCCGCGCGGATGCCCGGCACCTTGTTGGCCGAAATGCAGACGCCGATGCCGGTGCCGCAGATCAGAATGCCGCGCGCATACTCGCCATCCTTCACCTTGTGGGCGAGGTTGGCGGAAAGATCGGCATAGAAGCCCTGCTGGCTCAAATTTGTGACCTGGTGCTCCGGCTTCGACTTGAGATGCGCCTCGATCACGTCGAGGAGCGGCTTTCCGGCGCTGTCGGCGCCCACGGCGATCTTCATGATGTCTCTCCCAATCTCTTTATGACGGCATCGATGATGCCGATGTAGCCTGCCGGGTCCCAGGCGGACCTGCCGATGAAGAGCCCGTCAATATCCGACATCGCCGCCAGGTCGCAACAGTTCTGCGGGTTGACGCTGCCGCCATAGAGGATGGGCAGCGGCTGACCGGTGATCTCCGCCGTCAGTGCCTTCAGCTTCGCGTGCTGGGCATTGGCGAAGTCCGGGTCGGCCGGAATGCCGCCCTCGCCGATGGACCAGACGGGCTCATAGGCGATGATGACCTTGCCGGGTGCCTGCCGGGCCACATCGCGCAACGCATAGCGCGTCTGCCTGGCCAGCACGTCGGCGGTGGCGCCGGCCTCATATTCGCTGCGCGTGTCGCCGATGCAGACGAGCGCTGTGAGGCCGTGGTGCACGGCCGCCGCGACCTTTCTTGCCACCGTCTCGTCCGTTTCGCCGAAATGCGTGCGGCGCTCGCTGTGGCCGAGCTCGACGAGGGTTGCGCCGCAGTCCCTCACCATCAGGGGCGACACTTCGCCCGTCCATGCGCCGTGGGTCTCCCAGTGCATGTTCTGCGCGCCGACTTTCACACGCGTGCCGGAAAGGATATCCGCCACCTCGGCGATATAGGGAAAGGGCGGGATGACGAAGGGCTGGGCCCTGGTCGTGCTGGCGAAGGCGCTCGCCTTGAGCGCTTCCGCGAAGGCGCGGGCCTCGCTCCGCGTCTTGTTCATCTTCCAGCTGGTGCCGATCCACGGCGTCTTCATCAGTTGTATCCCGTCTTCGTATAGGGCGCCCAATAGGCCACGGATTCCTTCAGTGCGGCAACCACGCTGCGGTCGGTCGGTTCGCGCTCGCGGAAGGCGAGTTCGAGGCAGAGCTCGTTATCGGTGCCGCCGCCAGCCTTCACCGCCGCGATCAACCTGTCCGGCGTGATGCGGCCATTCTCGTTGTACTGCGCGGTGAAGGGCCAGTGGCCGCCCTTGTTCATGGTGGACTGCTTGATGTGGATGATCGGCGACTGGGTGGCGAAGTCCCTGGCCCAGGCAAACGGATCGACGTCCGCCGGGTTGGGCGAGGTGACGTCGCCATGGTCGATGTCCACCATCGGCTTCAGCGGGATCGGCAGTTGTGCCGCATCGATCCAGTCCTGCAGGGCTTGCGTGTCCTTCAGCGTGTGGCCAAGCTCGCGGCCCACCGACATGGGCTCCCAGAACAGCCAGGTGAGGCCACGCGATTTCGCGTGGTCCGCCACGTCGCGCCAGCAGTCGAGTGCCACCTGCATCAGTTCGGCGCGGCGCGTTTCGTCGTCGTAGTCCCTGAAGGTGAAGATGCCGAACTGCGTGCCGATGGCCGGGGCGCCGAGATCGGCCGCGATGTCCGCCATGCCCTTGAACCAGTCGACATAGTAGTGCCGGACGTCCGCGTCGGGATGCGCGAAGTGGTTGAGACGGCCATAGGGGCCGGTCATGATGGACGTGATCTTCGCACGCTTGGCTGAGCAGGCCTTGGCCATGCGGTCCGTCAGGCGCTTGACGGTCGCCGCCGGCCACGACGGGTTGATGAATTCATGCACCAGCTGGATGTGGCCGATGCCCACGTCATCGCTCAGGGTTGTAATCAAGTCCTCCGGCTCCGCGAAGCGGTTCACGAAGGGGTTGGTGTTGACGGAAAGCGTAAATCCCATGTCCCGGAGCTTGCTGTTCTCGCAGTGCAATATCGAATTTTGTTGACGCCGGAGCTTATCTGAAAAATATTGCACCTCAAGAAAAAATTTGCACACGCCAAATGGGAAGACGTTGACGCTGCACCCGCCAGCCCCTCAGGTCGACGAGGAGGCCGCACTCGCGGCCCGCGCCGCGTGGCTGCATTTCGCGGGCGGTAAAACGCAAGGCGAGGTGGCGGAGCTTCTGGGTGTTCAAAGCACCAAGGCACACCGGCTGATCGCGCGCGCCCGCGCCGATGGCTTGATCCGCGTCTTCGTCGAGGGGCCGATCTCCGGCTGCATCGCGCTGGAGGAGAAGCTCAAGGCCGATTACGGCCTCGGCTTCTGCGAGGTGGTACCCAATATCGACGAGGGCTCGCTGCCGTTGCGCACGCTGGGCATGGCGGGCGCACGCTACCTGCGCAACCTGATCGAGGGCGGCAAGTACAGCCTCATCGGCATGGGCCATGGCCGCACGCTGGCCACCGCAGTGGACCTGATGCCGAGCGTTGCTGCGCACGACACGAAATTCGTCTCGCTGCTGGGCGGCCTCACCCGGCGCTTCGCGGCCAGCCCCTTCGACGTCATCCACCGCCTTGCCGAGCGCACGCAGGCGGAAGCCTATGTGATGCCGGTGCCCTTCTTCGCCAATACCGAGAAGGACCGCATGGTGCTCGAGGCGCAATATGGCGTCTCGGACGTCATCGCCATGGCGAAGGAAGCCGAGCTCTACATCGCCGGCATCGGCGAGGTGGACCGCAAGAGCTTCATTGCCACCGCCGGCATGGTGGATGCGGAAGACGTCGAGGAAGTGATGAAGACCGGCGCATGTGCCGAGCTACTTGGTCACTTCTTCAACGAAGAGGGCGAGCACCTGCCCAATTCGGTTTCCGCGCGCGCCATGGCGCCGCGCTTCGCCGATCTGAAGAGCCACAGGATCGTGGCGCTTGCCGGCGGCACATCGAAAACTCGGGCCATCCGCGCCATTCTCGCGCACGGACTTCTTTTCGGCCTGATCACCGACGAGGCGACCGCAAAACGCCTCGTCTCGCTGAAACCGGGACGTGAGCCCGGCAAGAAGAACGGAAAACCCGCACCGGGCTAAGCAGAAGAAGACCCCACAACCAAACGGAGGAATGGGAATGTTCGAGAAAGAAAAGGGCCTCTTCGATGCCTTCGTGGCGAAGAAGATGAGCCGCCGCGAATTGATCAACGGTGCCGGCAAGCTGGGCCTCTCGGCCTCGGCTGCGGGCATGTTCCTGACCCAGGCGCAGACCCGCGCCATGGCCGCCGACTTCGACTGGATGAAGTACAAGGGCACGAAGCTGAAGCTTCTGCTCAACAAGCACCCCTATGCCGACGCCATGATCGCGAATATCCAGACGTTCAAGGACATGACCGGCATGGACATCTCCTGGGACATCTTCCCCGAGGACGTCTATTTCGACAAGGTGACGGCGGCGCTGTCCTCGGGTTCGACCGAGTATGACGCCTTCATGACCGGCGCCTACATGACCTGGACCTATGGTCCGGCCGGCTGGATCACCGACCTCAACGAGTTCATCAAGGACCCGGCCAAGACCAACCCCAACTACAATTGGGAAGACGTGCTGCCGGGCCTGCGCGCATCCACCTCGTGGAACGGCGTGCCGGGCGGCGAGCTCGGCTCGGCGGATGCCAAGCAGTGGTGCATCCCGTGGGGCTTCGAGCTCAACAACATCTCCTACAACAAGAAGATGTTCGACAAGGTGGGCGTGCAGCCGCCGAAGAACATGGGCGAGATGATCGAGATCTCGGCCAAGCTGACGAAGGATCTCGGCGGACCCTATGGCATCGGCGTGCGCGGCTCGCGCTCCTGGGCCACGATCCACCCGGGCTTCCTCTCGGGCTATGCCAACTTCGGGGAAAAAGACTTCAACGTCACCGACGGCAAGCTGAAGGCGGCGATGAACTCCGCGGGCTCCAAGTCCTTCCACAAGGACTGGGTGAAGATGATCCAGGAGTCGGGCCCCAAGAACTGGTCCACCTACACCTGGTACCAGGTCGGCACCGACCTCGGCGCCGGTGCCTCCGCCATGATCTTCGACGCCGACATCCTCGGCTACTTCATGAACGGCGGCGACAACAAGGAAGCCGGCAACCTGGGCTACGCGCCCTTCGCGGCCAACCCGGCAGCGGCAGCGCCGACGCCCAACGTGTGGATCTGGTCGCTGGCCATGAACAATGCCGGCACCCAGAAGGACGCCACCTGGTACTTCCTGCAGTGGGCGACCTCCGTCGAGCATGACCTGTTCGGCGCCCGCAAGATGGACTTCGTCAACCCGGTCCGCGCCTCCGTCTGGAAGGACGAGGAGTTCCGCGCCCGCATCGACAAGTCCTATCCGGGCTACCTCAACCAGTATGAGGTCTCGGCGCCGGGTGCGAAGATCTACTTCACCGCCCAGCCGCTGTTCTTCGACCTCACCACGCTGTGGGCGGAAAACCTGCAGAAGATGGTGGCCAAGGAAATCGCGGTCGACGAAGGCCTCGACGCCATGGCTGCCGAAATGGACAAGAAGCTGGCTGAAGCCGGCCTCGGTTAAGTAACAACTGGCGCGCGGGGAGACGCCGTCTCCCTGCGGCACTCCTCGCGCGCTTTTCCCTCTTTTTCCGGAAGTTCGGGCCTCCCGCATGACAGCCGCCGCCACAGAGATGCGCACCCCCGTGAAGCAGAGCCGCTTCATGCGCCGGGCCCTGCCCTATATCCTGTCCCTTCCTGCACTGCTCATGTGCATCGGGATCCTCATCCCGTTCTTCACCGCCGTCTATTACTCGATGCTGCGCTACCGGATGAACCTGCCCGCGATGAAGGGCTTCATCTGGTTCGACAACTACATCAACTTCTTCACCGACCCGAAGTTCTGGAACACCGTCTACATCTCCCTCACCTATGCCTTCCTGACGGTGGGGCTCGAACTGCTGCTGGGCCTCGCCATCGCGCTGCTGCTGCAGCGCCCCTCGCGCTTCAACAACATCGCCTCGATCATGCTGCTGCTGCCGCTGATGACGGCGCCCGCACTCGCCGCCCTGATGTGGAAGCTGATGACGCACCCCGACTTCGGCATCCTCAGCTATCTCCTGAGCGTCGTCGGCATCGAGAACTTCAAGTGGGCGTCGGACCCCTCAACCGCGCTGTTCACCGTGGTGCTGGTCGACATCTGGGTCTACACGCCCTTCATCATGATCCTGCTGCTGGCGGGCCTGCGGTCGCTGCCCAAGGCACCCTTCGAAGCCGCCGCACTCGACGGCGTGCCGCGGAGCTTCGTGTTCTTTCGCATCACGCTGCCCATGCTGATGCCCTACATCATCACAGCGACACTGTTCCGCCTGCTCGACTCGATCCAGCAGTTCGACATCATCTATGCGATGACCCAGGGCGGACCGGGCGACAAGCTGCTGGTCTTCCAGGTGCAGGCCTATCTCGACTTCTTCCAGGCCACCAATGTGGGCCGTTCGGCGGCACTGATGATCATCCTCTGGGCGATCACCTATGCGCTGTCCAACGTCTTCATCAAGCAGTGGCTGAAGCTTCGCGAACGCGCCCACGGAGCGCATTGACCATGGACCACACATCCCCCCTCGAGAAGATCCTGCGCAGCGTGGCCATCACGCTGGTGCTGGTGTTCTTCCTCTTTCCCATCGTCTGGATCTTCCTCATGTCGCTCCAGACCAACGAAACGATCCTGCGCATTCCGCCGTCGCTGGCCTTCACGCCGATCATCGACAATTACACCGCCCTCGTCACCGGCCAGTTGCGCACTGCGGCCGGCAGCCTGCAGCTGAACTTCATGCAGAACCTGTTCAACTCGGTGCTGCTGTCGGTGTGCTCGGTGGCGCTGTCGCTGGTTCTCGGCGTGCCGGCGGCCTATGCCTTCGCGCGCTTCAAGTTCCGGCTGGGCGAGGACATCGCCTTCACGCTGCTGTCCTTCCGCTTCGCGCCGGCGCTCCTCGTGCTGCTGCCGTTGAGCCTCTATTTCAAGACGCTGGGGCTCACCAACACCTATATCGGGCTCATCTGGGTCTACCAGCTGATCTGCCTGCCGCTGATCCTGTGGATCGTGCGCGGCTATTTCGAGGACATCAGCCCCGACATCGAGCATGCCTATCGCATTGCCGGAAACAGCTGGTGGAAAACCTTCACCCGGATCTCGATCCCGCTGGCCAAGCCCGGCATCGCGGCGGCGGGGCTCCTGGCCTTCATCTTCGCCTGGAACAACTTCGTCTTCGCGCTGATCCTGGCGTCTGCCGACAAGCAGCCGGTGACGGTGGGCGCGCTCGCCTTCGTCACCGCGTCCGGCATCCAGTATGGCCAGATCGCGGCGGCCATCATCCTGTCCATCACGCCCACGCTGGCGCTGGCGCTTTATGCGCAGCGCTACCTCGTCGAGGGCCTCTCCATGGGTGCGGTGAAGGGATGAGCCAGCTTGCCATCAAGAACCTCGCCAAGGCCTATGGTTCCTTCAAGGTCTTCGACGGGCTGAACCTTTCGGCGGAAGCCGGCGAGATCGTGGTGATCTTCGGCGGCTCCGGCACCGGCAAGACCATTCTGCTGCGCCTGATCGCGGGCGTGGAGGAGCCGACGGGCGGCGCCATCGAGATCGGCGGGCATGACGTGTCCGACATCGCGCCGGAGCATCGCGGCGTCGGCATGGCCTTCCAGAACTTCGCGCTCTTCCCGCACATGAATGCCTCGGAGAACATCGCCACGCCGTTGCGCGCGGCTGGTGCGGACGAGAGCAAGGTGGCCGCGGGCGTTGCCAAGGTGGCGAAGCTCCTGAAGATCGACCATGTGCTGAACCATAGCCCGCGCGAGCTTTCCAACGGCCAGAAGCAGCGCACGGCGCTGGCCCGCGCACTGGCGGCTTCCCCGCAGATTCTCTTGCTTGACGACCCCCTACGCAATGTCGACGCCAAGCTGCGCTTCGAGATGCGCCTCGAGCTGCCGCGCCTGCTGCGCCAGTCCGGCGCCACGGTTCTCTACGTGACGCAGGATTACAAGGAGGCGATGGCACTGGCCGACCGCATCGCGGTGCTGGCCAATGGCCAGTTCGTGCAGACGGCGAGCCCTGAGGACATCTACATGCGGCCCGCGACGCTGGGGGTCGCCCGGCTGTTCGGTGACCCCTCCATCAACACGGTGGAGACGGTGGTCGAAACCGAGGGCGGAGCGCATGTGATGCTGGGAGGCACGCGCGTTCCCCTCGCCGAGGGCTATCGCGGCATCGCGGGCCGAGAGGTGATTTTCGGCGTCAGGCCGGAGGCCGTCGAGATCGGCGATCAGGGTGTGGAGGCCGAGGTGATCGCGGTGACGCCGCTCAACGAGCGCACCGTGCTGCTGCTGCAGACCCCCAATGGCTGGGAGTTCCTGGCCTCGCTGCCTTCCACCGCCGCGAATATTCCGGAAGCCGGTGCGAAGCTGCGTGCGCGTTTCGCCGCCGCCGGCACCCACATCTTTGACCGCCAGACCGGGGAGCGCCTCGATGGCTGAGCTCGACATCACACGCGTCGACAAGATCTACCATTCCCGCAAGGGCGACGTGCATGCCGTGAAGGCGCTGGATCTCGTGGTGAAGCCCGGCGAAATCGTCGCGCTGCTCGGCTCCTCCGGCTGCGGCAAGACCTCGACGCTACGCATGATCGCGGGCTTCGAGGAAGTGTCCAACGGATCGATCACGCTCGGTGGCAAGCCGATCCACACGCTGCCGCCGGCGGCACGTGGCGTTGCCATGGCCTTCGAGGCCTATTCGCTCTATCCGCCGCTCACCATCGGCGAGAACATGTCCTTCGCGCTCAAGGCCTCCAAGCTTCCGCAGGCCGAGCAGGAAAGCCGGGTCAAGGCCATGGCCGAGATGCTGGAGATCGCGGATATCCTGAACAAATACCCCTCCTCCGTGTCCGGCGGCCAGCAGCAGCGGGCAAGCCTCGGCCGCGCGCTGGTGCGCGATGCCGGGCTCTATCTGCTCGACGAGCCGATGGGACAGCTCGAGCCGCAGCTGCGCGCGGTCCTGCGCGGGCGCATCAAGCATTACCTGCGCGAGCACAGTTGCACGACCATCCTCGTGACCCATGACCAGACGGAGGCCAATGCGCTGGCCGACCGCATCGCGGTGATGGAGGGTGGCGTGCTGCAGCAATATGCAACACCCGCCGAGCTGAAGGCGCGGCCCGCCAACCTCTTCACCGGCACCTTCATCGGCGAGCCGCCGATGAACGTGTTCAACGCCGACGCCAAGGTGAATGGCGACGCCGTGACCTTCACGCTGGAGGGCGGCGCCACCGTCTCCTATCCCGGTGAGCAGTTCTCCGCGCAGCTGCGCGACAGGCTTTCGGGCAATGCGAAGATAGCGTTGGGCATCCGTCCGCATGCGCTCCACCTGGGCGAGGGCGCGGTGAAGGGCAAGGTGGTGGCGTGCCAGTGGCTGGGCGACCAGACGCATGTGGCCGTCGACGTAGCGGGCCGCACCGTCGTTTCGGTGTCGCAGGAGCGCGTGTCGTTGAGCCCCGGCAGCGAGGTGGCGCTCAACGTGGCGGCGCGGGACCTGCACCTCTTCGACACCGCCAGCGGCCGCGCCATTGCCCATGGAGGCAAGCTGGCATGAAGGATGGCGTGCTCATCGGCATCGATGCCGGTACGTCGGTCATCAAGTCCATCGCCTTCACGGTGACGGGCGAGCAGATCGCCGCGGCTGCCATTCCGAACCGCTACCAGACATTCCCCGATGGCGGTGCGGAGCAGGACATGGCGCGCACCTGGGCGGACACCGCGGCGACGCTGAAGGAACTCTCCGACAAGGTGCCGAAGCTGAAGGACCGCCTCATCGCGATTTCGGTGACGGGCCAGGGCGACGGCATGTGGCTGATCGACAAGGCAGGCGAGCCCGTGGCGCCGGCCTGGCTGTGGCTCGACGCGCGCTCGGCCGCCATCACCGAAGCTTTCGCGCAGAGTGCCGACTACCCAGCGCATTACCAGCGCACGGGCACCGGCGTGAATGCCTGCCAGATGAGCATGCAGCTGGTGTGGATGACCAGGAACCGGCCGGACCTGCTGGCGCGCGCCACCACCGGCTTCCACTGCAAGGACTGGCTCTATTTCAAGCTGACGGGCGACCGCGCCACCGACCCGTCCGAGGGGAACTTCACCTTCGGACAATACAAGACGCGCAGCTATGCGCCCGACGTGCTGGACGTGCTCGGCGCATCCGACGCCAAGTCGCTGCTGCCGGAAATGATCGAGGGCACGCAGGTGGCAGGCGCACTGACGGCGGAAGCGGCGGCGCTGACGGGGCTGAAGGCGGGGACGCCGATCACGCTCGGCTATGTCGACGTGCTGTGCACCGGGCTGGGCGGCGGGCTGTATGACCCGAAGGGCGAGACGGGTTGCACCATCGTCGGCTCCACCGGCATGCACATGAAGATCGCGCCATCGGCTGCGCATGTGAAGCTCAACAGCGAGCTCTCGGGCTACACCATGTGCTTCCCCGTCCCCGGCATGTATGCGCAGATCCAGTCCAACATGGCCTCGACGCTCAACATCGACTGGCTGCTGGACCTTGGCCGCGACATGCTGTCGTCCCAGGGGGTGGAGCGTTCACGCAGCGACCTTCTCAAGGGCCTCGACGAGCGCATCCTGAAGGCCGAGCCGGCACGCGCCATCTATCATCCCTACATTTCGCAGGCGGGCGAGCGCGGGCCGGTGATGGAGCCGGCGGCGCGCGCCATGTTCACCGGGCTCGAGCTCGGCATGGGCTTTGCCGACATGATGCGCGCCGTGTTCGAGGGCCTGTGCTTCGCCTCGCGCGATTGCTATTCCGCCATGGGCGACATTCCGCGCGAGGTGCGCGTGACGGGTGGCGCCGCACGCTCCCACGCGCTGCGCGTGATGCTGGCCAGTGTGCTGAAGGCCCCGGTGCGCAGCGTGCAGCGAGAGGAGGCAGGTGCGGCAGGCGCCGCGATGATGGCCGCCGTGCAGCAGAAGCTCTACCCCGACATGGATGCCTGCGTGGAGGAATGGGTGAGCCCGCTGCTGGGCGCCTCCACCGCACCCGACCCGTCGCTGATCGCCCGCTATGACGGTGCGTTTGACATCTACAAGGAAACCCGCGAGACAATGCGCCCCCTCTGGCGCGCCATGGTGGCCAATCGTGCTTCGTAAGATCTCCGTCATCGGTGACCGTTTCATGCTCTCCTCCATGTTCGAGGAGGCGCTGCGCGAGCGCTGCCGCCTGTTCGAGCTCGACATCCGCACCCATGACATGCCCTGGCCGGACGAGCCGATGGAGCATGGCTATGCGGTGAAGGGCATGGACGGGCTCAAGGAATACATGGGCACGGCGGACGAGGTGGTGGAACTGACGGGTGATGCGGAGATCCTCGTCACCCAGCTCGCACCCCTGTCGGCCTCGATCATGGACCGGTTGCCCAACCTCAAGTTCGTGGCCGTGTCGCGCGGCGGCCCCGTCAACATCGACATGAAGGCGGCGCGCGAACGCGGCATCACGGTGGTCAACACACCGGGGCGGAATGCCTCGGCCGTGGCCGAGTTCACCATCGGCGCCATTCTCAACGAGACGCGCAAGATCACGCAGGGGCATGACGCGCTGCGCCGCGGCGAGTGGCGGGGCGATCTCTACCGCGCCGACCTCACCGGCCAGGAGCTCTCCGAGATGACGGTGGGCCTGATCGGTTATGGCGAGGTGGGCCGCCGCGTCGTCAAGTTCCTCAAAGTCTTCGGCTGCCGCATCCTGGTGAGCGACCCCTATGTGCAGCTCTCGGCGGATGATCTCAACGACGGCGTGATCCAGTGCTCGCTGGAGCGCGTTCTCTCCGAGTCGGACGTCGTGTCGCTGCACCCGCGGGTGACGGCGGAGACGACGAAGATGATCAACAAGGACACGCTCGGCCAAATGAAGGACGGCGCCTATCTCATCAACACGGCGCGCGGGCCCCTGATGAATTACGATGATGTGTACGAGGCGCTGGCCTCCGGCAAGCTCAAGGGCGCGATGCTCGAGACCTTCGACGTCGAGCCGGTTCCGGCGGACAACCGCTTCCTGAAACTCCCCAACGTGACGCTGACGCCGCACATCGCCGGTGCTTCGGTGAAGACGGTGAGCTATGCCGCGGGCCTCGCGGCGGAAGAAGTGCGCCGCTACCTGGCGGGCGAGCCCGCGCTCAACCGGTGCTGACGGGGCGCGGGCCATGCAGGAGCTGAAGCCGGTCGATCTGGTCGTCATCGGGGGCGGCATCAATGGCGCGGGCATCGCGCGCGATGCGGCGGGCCGCGGACTCTCCGTCATCCTGTGCGAGAAGGACGATCTCGCCCAGGGCACCTCGTCGCGCTCCGGCAAGCTGATCCATGGCGGCTTGCGCTATCTCGAATATTACGAATTCCGGCTGGTGCGCGAGGCGCTGATCGAGCGCGAGGTGCTGCTCAACGCAGCACCCCACATCGTGTGGCCCATGCGCTTCGTGCTGCCGCATTCGCCGGAGCAACGGCCGGCCTGGCTGGTGCGTCTCGGTCTCTTTCTGTACGACCATCTCGGCGGCCGCAAGAAATTGCCGGGCTGCCGCAACATCGATCTCCGCCGCGATCCGGAAGGAAAGCCGATCCGCCCCGCGTTCACGCGCGCCTTCGAATATTCCGACTGCTGGGTGGATGATGCGCGACTCGTATCGCTCAACGCACTCGACGCGAAGGAGCGCGGCGCAAAGGTGATGACGCGCACCGCGGCCACCGCGGCGCGGCGCGTGGATGGCGCATGGGAGGTGGAATTCACGGCGGCCGACGGCACGCGGTCGAAGGTGAAGGCCAAGGCCATTGCCAATGCTGCTGGGCCATGGGTGGAAAACGTCATCAACGGCGTTGCCGGCTCAAACTCGCCGCGCCGCGTGCGGCTCGTGAAGGGCAGTCACATCATTGTCCGCAAGTTCTGGGAAGGGCCACAGGCCTATCTCTTCCAGAACGACGACAAGCGGGTGATCTTCGTCAATCCTTACGAAGGTGACATGGCGCTGATCGGCACCACGGACATTCCCTATGAGGGACGCGCCGAGGACGTGGCGATCGACGGGCGCGAGACGGAATATCTGCTTGCCGCGATCAACCGCTATCTGAAGACGCCGATCACCAGGGACGAGGTGATCCACGCCTTCTCCGGCGTGCGGCCGCTCTATGACGACAATGCCGAGAATCCGTCCGCCGTGACGCGCGACTATGTCTTCGACGTGGCAGGCGAGCCGCCGATGCTGTCGGTCTTCGGCGGCAAGATCACCACCTACAGGAAGCTCGCCGAGCATGCGCTCGAGAAGCTGAAGCCCTTCTTCCCCGCCATGAAGGGCGCCTGGACGGCAGCCGCGCCACTTCCCGGCGGCGACATGCCGGGGGCTGACTTCGAGCGCTTCCTGCTCGCGCTGCGGAAGGCTCATCCTTGGCTGCCGGCAGACCTCGCCCATCACTATGCCCGGCTCTATGGCACCCGCACCCGCGACCTGCTCAATGGCGCGCGGGATTTGCCAGGCCTGGGCCAGCATTTCGGCGGCCTGCTGTATCAGGCGGAGATCGACTATCTGCGCAAGGCGGAATGGGCGCAGACGGCGGAGGACGTGCTCGACCGGCGCACCAAGCATGGGCTGCATATCAATGCCCAGCAGCGGAGCGACGTGCAGCGTTACATGGGTACGTGAATTTCCCCTCGCGCATGACAACGCTTTGTGGAACCATGCCGGGCCATGAGCAGTGATGAGGATGAAGGTGACGGCCGGGCGATCGCCTGGCCGCTGGAACGGCTGGCCCGCGTGCTGCGGGCCCGCGAGCATGAGGACGGGCTGAACCCGGCCCAGCGCGAGGCGCTTCGCTACCTCGCCCGTGCCAATCGTTTCTCCAACACGGCGCAGGCGCTGACGCGCTATCTGGGCGCCACCAAGGGCACCATTTCGCAGACGCTGATGGCGCTGGAGCGCAAGGGGCTGATCGCCAAGGCGGCACGCGATGCGCGCGTGGTGCGCCTTACGCTGACGGAGAAGGGCCGCGAGGCCCTTTTATATGATCCGTGGACGGAGCTTGCGGTCGGCGCGGAGGAGCTGGGCGGCAAGACCAGGCGCCGCATGCAGCGGGGGCTGGAGGAACTGCTGGCGCAACAGCTGAAGCGGGCGGGACTGGCGAGCTATGGTGTCTGCGCGAGCTGCCGTTATTTCCGCGAGAAGGGACGCGACGGCGATGTGCGAGGGCCGCATCTCTGCATGCTGTTCGAGGAGGCGCTGTCGGCGGAGGATGCCGGGCGGATCTGCATGGAGCACGAAGCCGCGAACTAGCGCCAGACGGGCAGGCTGGTGAGCACCGAGGCGGCAATCAGCGCGAAGCACAGGCGGCGGAAGACCTCGGGACTGGCGACATGGAAGGCGCGCGAGCCGGTGAAGAGGCCCAGCGCATAGGTGGGCGCCACCAGGGCGGCGAGCCACAGCGCCTGCGGGGTGATGATGCCGGAGGCAAGATAGCTGACGAAGGTGAATAGCGTGGTCGCGCCGAAGAACAGGATGATGGAGGCGCGCATGGTGCCGTGCGTTTCCTTGCCGGAGAGCCAGTAGGCAACGACCGGTGGACCCGACATCTGCGCGAGGCCACCGAAGAGTCCCGCGATGGCGCCCACCACGGCGGTGATGGGTGCGCGCGGCGTGCCGTGATAGCGCCAGCCGGAAAGGAGCAGCAGCAGCATGGAGGAGGCGAGGCCGCAGATCACCCAGCGCAGGAGGAGCGGATCGGCATGGCGCAGGATGAGGGCACCGAGCGGCACGCCGATCAATGCACCCGCGGCCATCAAGGCCACGTCGCGCCGCCGCGCCAGCGTCCAGGCGCGCGGCAGGAGGCCGATGGACAGCAGGCCATCGGCCAGCAGCAGGACGGGTGCTGCAACCGCCGGCCCGACCAGCGCACTGCCGGCGGGCATGAAGATCAGCGCGGCGCCGAAGCCCGAGAAGCCGCGGGCGAGGCCCGCCACACCGGCGACGAGCACGGTGAGGGCGAGCGTCAGGAGACTGACATGATCAAAGGAAGAGGGCACGGAGGCTGTTTGCTCCCGTGCCCCCGGTTTCGCAAGCGGCTGAAACCTATTCGGCCGCGATCTGCAGGCCCGGGCTCGCGGCCTTGACGTCCGCACCCACCTTGGCCTCGAACTTGGCGAAGTTCTTGACGAACATGCCGACGAGCTTCCTGGCCATCGCGTCATAGGCCTTCTTGTCGGCCCATGTTTCACGGGGGTTGAGGATCTTGGACTCCACGCCCTCGACGGCCTCCGGCACGGCGAAGCCGAAATTGGCATCGGTGCGCATCGGCACATGATCAAGGCGGCCTTCGAGGGCGGCGTTCAGGAGCGCGCGGGTGGCCTTGATCGGCATGCGGTGGCCTTCGCCATAGGCGCCCCCCGTCCAGCCGGTGTTGACCAGCCAGCAGGAGACATCGTGCTTCGCGATGAGATCGCGCAGCAACTCGCCATAGACGCCCGGATCGCGCGGGATGAAGGGCGCGCCGAAGCAGGTGGAGAAGGTGGCCTGCGGCTCGGTCACGCCACGCTCGGTGCCCGCCACCTTGGCGGTGTAGCCCGAGAGGAAGTGATACATGGCCTGCGCCGGCGTGAGCTTCGCAATCGGCGGCAGCACGCCGAAGGCATCCGCCGTCAGCATGACGATGGTGCGGGGGATCGGCGCGGTGCCGGTCCTGGACGCGTTGGGAATGGCCGAGAGCGGATAAGCCGAACGGGTGTTCTCGGTGAGCGAACCGTCATGCAGGTCGAGCTTGCGCGTGGCGGGATCGATCTTCACGTTTTCCAGCACCGTGCCCCACATTTCGGTGGTGGCGTGGATCTGCGGTTCGGCTTCCTTCGACAGCTTGATGACCTTGGCGTAGCAGCCGCCCTCGAAGTTGAAGAGGCCGTTGTCCGACCAGCCATGCTCGTCATCGCCGATCAGCGTGCGCGAGGGGTCGGCCGAGAGCGTGGTCTTGCCGGTGCCGGAGAGACCGAAGAACACCGCGCTGTCGCCCTTGTGGCCGACATTGGCGGAGCAGTGCATCGGCATCACGCCCTTTTCGGGCAGCAGGTAGTTGAGGACGGTGAAGACCGACTTCTTCATCTCGCCCGCATATTGCGTGCCGCCGATAAGCACGAGGCCGTTGGCGAGGTCGAGGGCGATGACCGTTTCGCTGCGCGTGCCGTGGCGGGCCGGATCGGCCTTGAAGGACGGCAGGTCGATGATGGTGAGCCTGGGCGCGAAGCCCGTCCGGTCCTCCGGCACGATCAGGAGGTGCTGGATGAACAGCGCGTGCCAGGCATATTCGGTGATGACGCGGGTGGGAAGCTGGTAGGCCATCTCGGCGCCACCGGCGAGATCCTGCACGTAGAGGCTCTTGAGCCGGGCGTGGGCCATGAAGTCCTTGCGCAGCGTTTCGAACTGCTGGCGGCTCATGGCCTTGTTGTTGTCCCACCAGATGGTGTTTTCGGTGGTGGCATCCCGCACCACGAACTTGTCGTTGGGGCTCCGGCCCGTGTGCTGGCCGGTGGTGACCACGAGGCCGCCGCCCTCGGCCACGAGGCCTTCGCCCCGCGAGATCGCATCCTGGTAGAGCACGGGCGCCGGCGCGTTCCACGAGATCCGGTCGAGCCAGGCAAGCCCCATGTCAGCAAGCTGGGCGCGGATGAGGGCGTCGGCGGCAGTTTCCATGTCGTGCTCCTGTAAACCGAAGCGCTAATTAGAGACCGGCCGTCGGGTCCCGCAAGGATAAAATGATTGAAAAGTCGAATTCACATCATCTTTCTGCGGTATCGTACATCAATTTCTGAGAATAACGCCTAATCCCGTGTCTGCTCCCCCAGCCTGGCGAGAAGGGACCGGAGCGCCCCGCCAGAGAAGACCGGACCGGCGAAAGGCAGCCGGAGCACGTCCTCGCCCCGCCGAAGGTCCGCGCCGTCGGGGTCAATGGCCATTATTTTCCAGCCTCCGGGCGTGGCACCCAGCAGGTGCTGGGCATAGCGCTGGATGGCATCGTCGTGATCGGCATTCATGTGCGCCACGGCGCCCTCCTCCAGCGCGATCATCTCATCGGCTGAGGGGAACATCTCATCTGCGGGAATTGTCTCGATCCGGCCGAAGCCGGCCACGGCGTGGGCCCTTTCCGGTTCCAGCCGCCAGAAGGCGAAGTCGCCGAAGCCCGCATAGAGTTCCGCCGCGGGGTGGCGGGCAAGGTAGCGGCGGCTCACCTGCCCGCTCTCGACCCTGAAAAACCGGCCCATGACGGTCACCCGGGCGCCGGTGAGGGCATCACCCGCTGGGGGGATTTCGGCCACCATCACGCTGCCGCGGGGGTCGGCCAGCAGGTTGCGGGTATGCCAAGCCAGGGTCGAGACGAGGATGACCGGGCAGCCCCGGACATCGGTCGCGAGATTGACCAGAGAGGCATAGGGGGTGCCGTCATCGGCATTGCGGGTCGCCAGCGTGCCCGTGCGGACCCGCCGGAGCAGGCTGCGGGCCTCGTCGGCCGTGAAACTTCTGCGCTCGCTCATCAACAAACCTCGCAATTGCGGCCGGGAATGCCTATCATGTCTGCCACATTTTGTTCCAGTTCCACCCCTACTGCCAATGGAAGGACATCGTTGAAGGGATGAACAAGAGAATGCCCACCATTGCGCTGGTCGACGACGACCGCAACATCCTGACATCCGTCGGCATGGCGCTCGAGAACGAGGGCTACGCCGTCCAGAAATACAACGACGGGGCGGCCGCCCTTCAGGGCCTGCAGGACAACCCGCCCGACATGGCGATCTTCGACATCAAGATGCCGCGCATGGACGGCATGGAACTGCTGCGCCGCATCCGCCAGAAGTCCGACCTGCCGGTGATCTTCCTCACCTCCAAGGACGACGAGATCGACGAGCTCTTCGGCCTCAAGATGGGTGCGGACGACTTCATCAAGAAGCCCTTCTCGCAGCGCCTGCTGGTGGAACGCGTGAAGGCGGTGATGCGCCGCGCGGTGAACCGCGACGTGGCCCAGACCCCGGCCGAGGCCGCCAAGGTGATCGAGCGCGGCAAGCTGGCCATGGACCCGGACCGCCATTCCTGCACCTGGGACGGCAAGCCGGTGACGCTGACGGTGACGGAATTCCTGATCCTGCAGTCGCTCGCCCAGCGCCCCGGCATCGTGAAGAGCCGCGACGCGCTGATGGACGCCGCCTATGACGACCAGGTCTATGTCGACGACCGCACCATCGACAGCCACATCAAGCGGCTGCGCAAGAAGTTCAATGCGGTTGATGCCGAGTTCGACGCCATCGAGACGCTCTATGGCGTGGGCTACCGCTTCAAGGAGCAATAAGACCGGACCTTCGGGGCCGGTGACCGCCGATGCTTGACAAGGTGATGCCACCGGAGACCGCCGACCGCGCCGAGGCCGATGAGCCTGAGAACGCGGAGCGCGAGGTTGCGTCGAAGCAGGCCTTCGTGCGGCGGCTCTGGCCGCACCGGCTGACCAGCCGGATCGTGCTGCTGAACCTGCTGGGCCTGATCGTTCTCGTGTCCGGCATCCTCTACTTCAACCAGTTCCGCCAGGGCCTGATCGACGCGCGCGTGCAGAGCCTTACGACCCAGGCGCAGATCATCGCCGCTGCCGTGGCGGGCTCGGCCACGGTGGACACCGGGTCCATCGTCATCGACCCCGACTCGCTGGCCGAGAGCAACGAGGAGATGCTGCCCGACTCCGAGCAGATGTCGAGCCTCGATTTCCCGATCGACCCGGAGGCGGCGGGCCCCGTGCTGAAGCGCCTGCTGGCCAACACGACCGTCCGCGCACGGATCATCGACAAGGACGGCAACCTCGTGGTCGACAGCCGCTTCCTCTATTCGCGCGGCGACATCGTGCAGTCGGACCTGCCACCGCTCAACGGCGACAGCGAGGGCTTCAGCATCGCTGCGCTGTGGAACCGCTTCGTCACCTGGACCTTCAGCTACGACTACCCGAAGCAGATTGAATACGGCATCGACAACGGCAAGGACTTCCCTGAAGTGGCCGCTGCACTGAAGGGCGCCAAGGTGAGCCTCGTGCGGCTCAACGACCGCGGCCAGATCATCGTGGTCGTTGCCGTTCCGATCCAGCGCTTCCGCGCCGTGCTGGGCTCGCTCGTGCTGTCGACCACCGGCGGCGAGATCGACAACGTGCTCCGCGCCGAGCGCCAGGTGGTGCTGATGACCTTCGGCTTCGTGGCGCTCGTCACCATCCTGCTGTCCACCCTGCTCGCCTCCACCATCGCCCTGCCGCTCCGCAAGCTTGCGGCGGCTGCCGAGCGCGTGCGCCGCGGCATCAACAAGC
>CAYYTH010000028.1:0-44386 GCA_964474665.1 uncultured Aestuariivirga sp. | reverse complement strand
CCGGGATGACGGCATTATGTGGCGGCGTCGCGTGCGGCTAGGCCGCTTCCTTCGGCGGCTTCTTCACGGCCTTCTTCGCTGCCTTCTTCGCCGGCTTCTTGGCGGCGGCTTTTTTGGCCGGGGCCTTCTTCGCCGGCGCCTTCTTCGCCGGCGCCTTCTTTGCGGCTGCCTTCTTCGCAGGCTTCTTCGACGGGCTCTTGCCCTCGCGCTCGGCGATGAGCGCCACGGCCTCTTCCACGGTCAGCTGCTCGGGGTCCTTGTCGCGCGGCAGGGTGGCGTTGACCGTGCCGAACTTCACATAGGGTCCGTAGCGGCCCTTCATCACCTGGATGTTGCCGCCGCCTGCCGGATGCGGGCCGAGGTCCTTCAGCGCGCCCGCCTTGGGGCGCTGGAAGCCGCGGGCCTTTTTTTCGGCGATGATGTCGACCGCGCGATTGATGCCGATCGTAAAGACATCCTCCGGGCTCTCGAGATTGGCATAGGTGCCGTCATGCAGCACGAAGGGCCCGAAGCGCCCGAAATTGGCGACGATGGGCTTGCCGGTTTCCGGATGGATGCCGACTTCGCGCGGCAGCGAGAGCAGCTTGAGCGCCTCCTCGAGCGTGATCTCCTCGGGCTTCTTGCCGCGCGGGATGGAGGCGCGCTGCGGCTTCTCGCCCTCGACGGCTTCGCCGAGCTGCAGGTAGGGACCGAAGCGGCCCACCCGGCGCGTGACCTTCTCGCCGGTCTCGGGGTCGACACCCAGCAGCACGCCTTCGGCCGGCACGGCGTCCGCCCCCTCGGCACCCGGTGACATGGGGCGGGTGTACTTGCACTCGGGGTAATTCGAGCAGCCGATGAAGGAGCCGAACTTGCCGAGCTTGAGGGAGAGTTGGCCGCCGCCGCAGGAGGGGCAGGCGCGGGCATCGCCACCATCTTCTTTCGGCGGGAAGATGTGCGGGGCCAAAATGTCGTTGAGGGAGTCCAGCACGTTGGTGACGCGCAGTTCCTTCACGTCGTCGAGCGCGGCCGTGAAGTCGCGCCAGAAATCGCGCAGCACCTGCTTCCAGTCGATCGCGCCGGCGGACACCTCGTCGAGTTTCTCCTCGAGGTCGGCGGTGAAGTCATATTCCACGTAGCGGCGGAAGAAGCTCTCGAGGAAGGCGGTGACGACGCGGCCCTTGTCCTCGGGGATCAGGCGCTTCTTGTCGAGGCGCACGTAGCCGCGCGTTCGCAGCGTCTCCATGATCGAGACATAGGTCGAGGGGCGGCCGATGCCGAGCTCTTCCATCTTCTTGATGAGCGAGGCTTCGGAATAGCGCGGCGGCGGCTCGGTGAAGTGCTGCACACCCTCGATCTTCTTCACGCCGATGGAGTCGCCGCGCGCCATGGCGGGCAGGCGCTTGGAATCCTCGTCCTCGCCGTCGTCGAGGCCTTCCTGATAGACCTTGAGGAACCCGTCGAACTTCACCACCGAGCCGGTGGCGCGGAAGGAATAGTGCTTGCCGTCCCTGCCGTCCGCGCCGATGTCGGCGGTGGTGCGTTCGAGTTCGGCACTCTCCATCTGGGAGGCGATGGTGCGCTTCCAGATCAGCTCGTAGAGCGCGAACTGGTCTTCATCCAGCGCCCGGCGCACGTCGTTGGGGTGGCGCGACATCTCGGTCGGGCGGATCGCCTCATGGGCTTCCTGGGCGTTCTTGGCCTTGGTCGTGTAGATGCGCGGGCTCGACGGCACATAGGGCTCGCCGAAATTCTTCAGGATGGCGTTGCGGGTGGCGGCGATGGCCTCGGGCGCCATGTCGACGCCGTCGGTTCGCATGTAGGTGATGAGGCCGACGGTCTCGCCGCCCAGCTCCACGCCTTCGTAGAGGCGCTGGGCGATCTGCATGGTGCGGGCCGAGGAGAAGCCAAGCTTGCGCGAGGCCTCCTGCTGCAGGGTGGAGGTGCGGAAGGGCGGGTAAGGGTTGCGCCGCGCCGGCTTGGACTCGATCGAGTCCACCTTGAAGGGCTGGCCCTTCACCGCCTGCTCGATGGCGCGCGCCGAGGCCTCGTCCTTGATGTCGAGCTTGTCGAGCTTCTTGCCGCCGATGGCGTTGAGCCAGGCCTGGAACTCCTGACCCTTCGGCGTCACGAAGGTGCCGTCGATGGTCCAGTATTCCTGAGCGCGGAAGGCCTCGATCTCCAGCTCCCGGTCGCAGATCAGGCGCAGCGCCACCGACTGCACGCGCCCCGCCGAGCGCGAGCCCGGCAGCTTGCGCCAGAGGACCGGCGAAAGCGAGAAGCCCACGAGATAGTCGAGCGCCCGACGGGCGAGATAAGCATCCACCAGCGGCACGTCCACCTCGCGGGGGTGCTGCATGGCCTCGAGCACGGAAGACTTGGTGATGGCGTTGAAGACGACGCGCTGCACCGCCTTGCCCTTGAGCGCACCCTTCTTCCGCAGCACTTCCATGACGTGCCAGGAAATGGCCTCGCCCTCGCGGTCCGGGTCGGTGGCGAGGATCAGGCGGTCATCGGTCTTGAGGGCCGCGGCGATGTCGGCGAGGCGCTTGGCGGACTTGCCGTCCACCTCCCAGTCCATCTCGAAATCGGCGTCGGGGCGGACGGAACCATCCTTGGCGGGCAGGTCGCGGACATGGCCATATGAGGCCAGGACCTTGAAATCCTTGCCTAAATACTTGTTTATGGTCTTGGCCTTGGCCGGTGATTCAACGACGACGACGGTCATACATGGTCCCGTTCAGGTTTCAGGGCCTCATATAGGCATCCCCCGCCGGGTTCAAGCCGAGGCAAATTTCCACCCGGCACCAGCTTCATTCAAGTTTAAGTTGCTTTTAATTCAAGACAGCACGCGTAGAGTGCGATTCAGGCAATTGACGCAACTGGAGGATGGCATGAGCAGACGGCGCGCGGAGGCCCCGAAACCGCCACAGGTGGTGCTGGTGGAGGCCGGGCAGAACAACCTCCCGAGCCTTGCGGAGCGGCAACGGGAAACCGCCGAATACCTGTCCGACATGATCCTCGAACTGCGCAATCTCGCCCGGTCGGTCCAGCTCCATCACGTCATGGTCCCCCTCGAATTCGCCTATTACGAGGCCTTCGGGGCGGCGCATCGCGTCGAGGTGCCGGCCGCCGAGATCGAGCGGATCCGCAAACTGTCCAAGGCGGCACAGAGGCTGGACCACGATCCTGCGAACGGCGGCATCTAGAGGGCGTGCTGCGCGGCGCCGAGCGGCTCGGCGTGGGCGATCACCCGCCGGATCTCCGGGAAGCGGTCCTTGAGGCCAGCTTCGACCCTGTCGATGTCGTCGTGGATCTGCTCCACCGTGTCGGCAGGCGAGCAGCGGCAGTGATAATGCAGGAAGAGGCCTTCCTCGTTGCGGCGCAGCCGGATGGAGTGGATGTCGCTCAGCCGCGGGTGGGCCGCGGCGAGGTGGCGGAGCGCTTCTGAAACATCCGCCGTGAGGCCCGGCGCTGCGTCCTGGCCCCGCAGCATGCGCTCCGGCTGGGGCTCGATATGGCTTTCGACCTCGACATCGCTGCCCAGTTCCTTGCGGATCGCATCCTCGAGGTCGGTCGCCCGGTCATGGGCTTCGCCCAGCGGCATGGAGCCATCGACCTCGAGGTCGAAGCTGATCGCCAGGCGGCCGCCGATCTGCTGGGCGTTGAGGTGATGAATTGCGAGGTTGCGCCGGCTGGCGATGAGCATGACCTTCTGGAACACCGTCTCGCTGTCCAGCGCCACGGGGTTTGCGGTCACCGTGATGTCGGCGTTGGGGAAGCGGTCCTGCACGGCGGCGGTGATGGCCTCCTTGGTCCGGACGATGTCGTCGATGGGCATGGTGCGGGCGACCTCGACCACGATCGAGGTGAACATGGTGGCGCCGGCCGGGCGCAGCCGGATCGACTTCAGCGCCAGCACGCCGTGAACGTCGTTCACCAGGCCGCGCACGATCTCCGTGGCGCCTGCCGGGGCGGTGTCCATCAGGGTGTTGACGGTGCGGGCCCCCAGTTCCCAGGCGGCATGGGCGATGAAGGCCGATACGATGAGGGCGGCGATCGAATCCGCCGCGGGCAGGCCGGCCCAGACGGCGGCAAGCCCCGCCAGCACGACGATCGAGCTCCACATGTCGGAGGAGAAGTGCAGGGCATCCGCCTCCAGCGCCTCGCTCGAGGTCTTGCGCGCCACCTTCCTCAGGGCGCGGGCCCGGTTGAAGTCGATGATGATGGAGCCCGCGATGATGGCGATGGCCCACCAGGTCACCTCCACCTCGTGGGTGTCCTCGCCGAGCAGGCGCCGGATCGCCTCCCAGCAGATCCAGCCGGTGGTGAGGAACAGGAGGCCGGTCTCGACGAGGGCCGCCACGCTCTCGACCTTGGCATGGCCGTAATGGTGCTCTTCGTCGGCCGGCCGGTCGCTGACGCGGATGGCGAAATAGGTGACGATGGTGGCGCCGAAGTCGATGAGGCTGTGGATCGCTTCCGACAGGATGCCGAGGGAGCCCGTGAACAGGGCGGCCAGAAGCTTCGCGCCGGCGAGGAGCGCGCTGGCGCCCATCGACACCAGTGCGACGGACTGTTTCTCGGAACTGGACATGGCCCTTCCTAGTCCCCGCCTGTGACGGCCTCAAGCCATACCTTCCCGGCATGCGGGGCAGCGGGATGGGCAGTTGCGGATCACTGTGGAAAAATGCTGGTCTCACCCCCAGCAACCATGCCGACCGACGTCACGACATCCGACTTTCCGCTGCCGCGCCGCGCCGGGGCCTATACCTTCGCCGCGCTCTTCGCGGTCGAAAGCTTCGTCCGCTCGCTCAATTCCACGGTGATCTCGCTCCAGGCCTATGACATCCTGGGGGCGGCGCAGAAGGTGAGCGTGCTGTCGACGGTGGTGTCGCTCAGCGTGCTGTCCGCCACGCTGTTGCTGCCCTTCATGCTCGGGCGCATGCGCCGGCGCTGGGCCTATACGCTGGGCGTCAGCATGATGATGGCGGCGAGCCTCGCACTCGCCAGCCACGTGCTGGCGGGGCAGGCCGCCGGCATGCTGCTGCGCAATCTCGGGGCGGCGGTGCTGAACATCACGCTCCAGCTCTATATCATGGAGAACATCCGGCGCACCGACCTGGCGCGGTCGGAGCCGATCCGGCTCAGCCTGTCCACCGCGTCCTGGACCATCGGGCCGGCGCTGGGCGTTTCGCTCTATGTGAGCTACGGGCCATGGGGGCCGCAGCTGCTCGCCATCGCTGCCGCGGCCGCGCTGATGGGGCTGTTCTGGTGGCTGCGGCTGTCGGACAGCCAGGGCACGCTGCCGTCGGGCAACCTCGAGGGTTTCAGCCCGCTGGCGAATGTCCGGCGCTTCCTCGACCAGCCGCGGCTGCGTCTCGCCTGGCTCATCGCCTTCGGCCGGTCCTGCTTCTGGACCACCTTCTTCATTTATGGCCCTTTGCTGCTGGTGGAGGCGGGGCTGGACAAGCGGGTGGGCGGCTACATGATCTCGGCCAGCCAGATCCTGCTGTTCACCGCCTGGTTCGCCGGCCGCTTCGCGCAGCGCTTCGGGGTGCGCGCGGTGCTGGCGGTGGCCTTCGCGGTCTGCGCGGTGGCCTCGCTGGCGGCCGGGTTGGCGGGCACGGCCTCGCCCTATGCCGCGATCCTCTGCCTGCTGGCGGGCTCGGTTTCGGCCTCTGCCATCGACGGGGTGGGGGGCATCCCCTTCCTGCGCGCCGTGCGCCACCACGAACGGCAGAAGATGGCCGCCGTCTACCGCACCTATATCGACTGTTCGGAGCTGATCCCGGCCTTCGTCTTCGCCATCGCGCTGCTGTGGCTGCCGATCGGGGCGGTGTTCGTCATCCTATCGGGAGGGTTGGCGGCGGTGGGCTACGTCACCTGGCGCTACCTGCCGCGGTCGCTGTAGCAGGCCGGCGGCGCGACACGAGAAAGCCCGCGATCACGCAGGCGAGTGCCGCGAGGATGTGCCAGGTAATGGGCTCGCCCAGCACCGCCCAGGCGAGCAGCACCCCCGACACCGGCATGAAATAGCTCGCCATGCTCATGTAGCTCTGCCCGACCGTGAGCGTGATGTTGGCCCGCAGGAGATAGGCAAAACCGGTGCACACGAGCCCCAGGTAGAGCGCCGCCAGCATGGCCGTGCCGGAAAGCTGTGGCAGCGGGTCATGCGCCAGCAGCATCAGCGGGGTGAGGGCGACCACGGCGACCGCCATGTTGACCGCCGTCATCATCGGCACGCTGGTGTGCCTGACGAAGCGGATCAGCGTTCCGGCGGCGACGTAGCACAGCATGCCGGTCCAGACCGCGGCATAGGCGAGGGCATCGAAGCCGATCCCCTGCGAGAGTTCCGGGGCGACCACCAGCGCAAGGCCCGCGAAACCCAGCACCATTCCGATGATTTTGCCGCCGGTGAAGCGGTCATCCGGCGTGGTGAAATGGGCGGCCACCATGGTGGCGAGCGGTCCCACCCCCATGATCAGCGAGGTGACGCCGGCGGGGATGTGGAGTTCGGCCCATGAGATGAGGAAGAACGGCCCCACCGTGTTGAGCAGGCTCATGGCGATGATCACCGCCCAGTCATGGAGGGTGGGCGGCAGGGTATCCTTCCGCCACCAGGCGAACAGCGCGATGGGCAGCAGCGCCACTCCGACGCGGATCATAACCAGCCACAGGGGCCCCGTCTCATGTACCGAGAGCTTGATGGCGAGGAAGGCCGAGCCCCAGATTGCACCGAGCAGAACAATCTTCAGCAGGTCGAAGAGGGTAGGATGCCGCAGAGCGTGTGTTGAAGCCATTTCACTTGACGGGTGCCGCACTGGCTTGCGACACAAAAAGAAAGAACAAAGGGGAGGGGACATGCCACAGAACATCGTCGTGGGCCACAGGCAACTGATGGCCGAGGCCGAGGCCGAGGTCGAGAGCATCGATGCGGCGACCGCCGTCGCCGCACTGGGCGAGCCCAACGTGACCATCATCGACATCCGCGACCCGCGCGAGATCGAGCGCGAGGGCCGCATTCCCGGTTCCTTCCATGCGCCGCGCGGCATGCTGGAATTCTGGGTCGACCCGGAGAGCCCCTATCACAAGCCGATCTTCGCCGAGGAGAAGAAGTTCATCATCCATTGCGCCTCCGGCTGGCGCTCGCTGCTGGCGACGCAGGTCTTGCAGCGCATGGGGCTGAAGCCGGTCCTCAACCTGAAGGGCGGCTTCGCGGCGTGGAAGGAAGCGGGCGGGCCGGTCGAGAAGGTGGAAAAGAAGTGAGTAACATCCACCTCGTCATCGGCAACAAGAACTACTCCTCATGGTCGCTCCGGCCGTGGATGGCTCTCTCGATGGCCGGTATCCCGTTCCGCGAGACGGTGATCCCGCTCGACACGCCGGAGACGGCGAAGCTGATCGCCGAGCACTCCAAGGCCGGCCGCGTGCCGGTGCTCTATCATGGGCGGCAGGTCGTTTGGGAAAGCCTGGCGATCATGGAATATCTGGCCGAGCTCTTTCCCGAGAAGAACCTCTGGCCCAAAACGATTTCCGCCCGGGCGATGGCGCGCGCCGTCGCCAACGAGATGCATGCCGGTTTCGGCGCCCTGCGCAATGCCTGCCCGATGAACATCCGCCGGGCGCCGAAGGCCGTGCCGCTGAACGACGCGGTGAAGCGCGACATCGCCCGCATCGAGCAGCTCTGGCGCGACTGCCGGGCGAAATTCGGAAAGGGCGGCAAGTTCCTGTTCGGCAAGTTCTCGATCGCCGACGCCATGTACACCCCCGTCGTCTCGCGTTTCGAGACCTTCGCCATCCCGGTGGCAGAGGACACCCGCGCCTACATGGACACCATCCTCGGCACAGCCGCGTTCCGTGCCTGGCGCGAGGCCGCGCTCAAGGAAAGCTGGATCGTGCCGGCGGACGAGGTGGACTGAGCGATCAGTGGGCCGTGGGTGACGGCCCGGCGATGTCCTGCCCGTTGTGCGTCCAGTGGATGCCGCATTCGGTCTTGGCGGTTCCCGCCCAGCGGCCGGCGCGCGGATCGGCGGTGGTGCCGCCGGGCTGCGTGCAGGGCTCGCAACCGATGGAGAAATAGCCGATCCCGGTCAGCGGATGGGCCGGCAGGTCATGTGCCTTCATGTAGGCGGCGATGTCGAGGGCCGAGAAACCGGCCAGCGGCTCCACCTTCAGCCGGCCATCGGCGATCGCCAGGAAGTCGAGGGTGGCCCGCGCCGCGCCATGGTAGCGCTTGCGGCCGGAAATGGTGACCGCGAAGCCTTCCAGTGCCCGGGCGAGCGGAACGGTTTTGCGGATGTGGCAGCAGGCATCGGCATTGGTCTTGTGCAGATCGCCCGCTGCATCCTGCGCGGCGAGATCGGCCGCATCCGGCGTGACGATGCGCAGGCCTGTGAGACCCAGACGGTCGATCAGCTTGGCGCGGTAGGACAGCGTCTCCCAGAAATGCTTGCCGGTATCGAGGAAGATGACGGGTGTGGCCTTGTCGACCTGCGCCACCATGTGCAGAAGCACTGCCGACTCCGCCCCGAAGGACGAGACGAGGGCGGCCTTTCCTGCGAAGTCGCGCAGGATGGCCCCCAGCAGCTGCGCGCCCTCGAGCCCGGCATAGTTTTCGAAGATGGCGCGGTCCATGGCAGACGTCACCCGGCGTGGGGCTGTTCGAGCCAGGGTTCTGCGTCGGTGTGGCGTTCGGTCCAGATCTCCGCCTCGGAGCCGCGGCGGAAGAGGCCGCGCTGATAGGCGAGCGACATCTGGCGCGAGGCCTTCTGCCAGGTTTCGAGCGGGAAGCGCTCGCCGATCTCGAAGGCATCGAAGCCCACCTGCAGCATGAACTGCAGCTGGTCGGGCAGCACGTTGCCGGTGGCGCGCAGTTCGCCACGGTAGCCCATCTCGCGCAGCGCACGCGCGATCGAGTAGGCGCGGCCATCGTTGAAGGCGGGGAAGGGGAGTACGATCAGCGACAGTCCGGGCAGGAAGGTGCCGAGCGCCTCCGGGCGATCGGTATTCGACAGCCGCAGGCCGAGCCTGGCCTTGCGCTTCGAGAGTTCACCCCAGTCCTTCAGCAGCCGCGCGAAGGGCACGATCACGTCGCCGGTCTCCGGCAGATCGCCCTCGGCCTCGACGTTGATCCAGGTATCGGGCACCAGCACGTTGTTCTTAAGCAGTGGCATAGAGAGCCTCCTTGAAGGGCTTGGCGCCCAGACGGCGATAGGTGGCGAGGAATTCCTCGTCGGGTTCGCGGAGCTTCAGGTAGGTGTCGAGAATGGTCTCGATGGCATCGGCCACCTCGTGGCCGGCGAAGCCAGGACCGAGGATGGTGCCGATCGAGGCATTCTCCGCAGACGAGCCGCCGAGCGTGATCTGGTAGAATTCCTCGCCCTTCTTGTCCAAGCCGAGGATGCCGATGTGGCCCACGTGGTGGTGGCCGCAGGCATTGATGCAGCCCGAGATGTTGATCTTGAGCTTGCCGATCTCGTCCTGCTTCTTCGAGTCCGCGAACTTGCGCGAGATCGACTGGGCGACCGGGATCGAGCGCGCCGTGGCCAGCGCGCAATAGTCGAGGCCGGGGCAGGCGATGATGTCGCCCGCGAGGCCGTAATTGGCAGCGGCGAGATCGGCCTTCACCAGAGCCTGCCACACGGTGAAGAGGTCGTCCTTCTTCACATGCGGCAGCACGATGTTCTGCGCGTGGCTGACGCGCAGCTCGTCCGAGCCATAGCGCTCGGCCAGATCGGCCATCACGCGCATCTGGTCGGCCGTCGCATCGCCCGGAATGCCGCCCTCGGGCTTCAGCGAGATGTTGACGATGGCATAGCCGTCGACGCGGTGCGGGCCGAGGTTGTTTTTCGTCCAGCGCGCGAAGTCGGGGTTGGCGAGCCGCGCCTCCTCGAAGGAAGCAGACCAGCGCGGCAGCTTCTCGAAGGCCGGGGGTGCGAAATAGGCGGCGATGCGGGCAAGTTCGCGCTCCTCCACCTCGGTTGACGGGTGCGGGCGCCGCGCGAATTCGGCCTCGACCTCCGACTTGAATTTCTCCGCGCCGATCTCGTGCACCAGGATCTTGATGCGCGCCTTGTACTTGTTGTCGCGGCGGCCATAGAGATTGTAGACGCGCATGATGGCTTCGAGATAGCCGACCAGTTCGTGCTGGGGCAGGAAGTCACGCACCGTGACGCCCACCATGGGCGTGCGGCCGAGGCCCCCGCCGACGATCACCTCCCAGCCGATTTCGCCGGCCTCGTTCTTGTGCAGGCGAAGACCGATGTCGTGCACCTTCACCGCGGCGCGGTCATGGGGTGCACCCGTCACCGCGATCTTGAACTTTCGCGGCAGGAAGGAGAATTCAGGGTGCAGCGAGGACCATTGCCGCAAGAGCTCGCCCACCGGGCGGGGATCGGCGATTTCATCAGCTGCGGCACCCGCCCAATGGTCGGTCGTCACGTTGCGGATGCAGTTGCCCGATGTCTGGATCGCATGCATCTCGACCTCGGCCAGGGCGTCGAGGATGTCGGGCGCGTCCTCGAGCTTGATCCAGTTGAATTGGATGTTCTGGCGCGTGGTGAAATGTCCGTAGCCCTTGTCCCACTTCTCGGCGATATGGGCGAGCTGGCGCATCTGGCGGCCGGACAGCGTGCCATAGGGAATGGCGACGCGCAGCATGTAGGCGTGGAGCTGCAGGTAGAGGCCGTTCATCAGACGCAGCGGGCGGAACTCGTCTTCCGTCAGCGCGCCCGACAGGCGGCGTTCCGTCTGGTTGCGGAACTGGTTGGTGCGCTCGCGCACGAACTGGTGGTCGAACTCGTCGTAGCGGTACATCGCAATCACTCTCCCTCGGGGGCGGCGAAGCCGGCACCCTTGCCCTCGGCCTGCTTGCCGAGGTCCATTCTGACGGTTGGCCCGAGCGCCCGCATGCGCTCGCGGATATGCGCCGCGCGCACGCGGCCGTTCAGGCGTTCGGCATCGACGAGATATGACCCCGTGACGATGGTCTTGCGCTCGTCCTCGCGGGCGCGCGTTTCGAGGGCCGCGGCCGCTTCGGGCTCCAGCGCCAGCACGGCCTCGTCGATTTCCTCGCTCCAGTCACCGGCCCGCGTCATGAAGACGGCGATGCCGTCGCGCAGGCGGTTGGCGGTGACGAGTTGACCCTTCTCGGTGGTGCTCATGATGCGGCTCTCAGGATGTCTTCACGAACGTCCTCGCGGACGGGGAATGCAATGACCTCGGCAGGCCGCGGCGCGGCAACCGCGGGGATGGTCTCGAAGGACAAGCCATCGGCGGCCACGGACACCGTCTCCTCCAGCGACACCTCGGCCACCGTGAGGCGCACGACCAGCTTGCCGGACTTGGCCTCGGCGAGCAGCAGGTCGGTGGCACCATCATAAAGCTCGCCCTTCACGGGAACGCGCACCGCGTCGCGGCGGGCGAGCTCGAGAATGGCCCTGGGCACGGCGCGGTCATGCACGATGACATCCGCCTCCTGCAGCTTGCGCTGGGCCTTGATGGTGAGGAGTTCGGGGTCCTCCGATCCGAGGCGCACGAAGGCGACACGGCCTTTCGGTGCCTGTGACTCGGCGGCGAACAGGATCTCGACGCCCGCGAGGTAGCTGCAGGAGTCGCCAGCGAGGAAGGCCTCGCGCACGTCGCCGAAGAAGAAGCGGGACCAGAAGCCGCGGCGGCGGTTACCGGCGGGGATCGACGAGGCAACGCGGTGGCGGAGCTCCGAGGCCGCCCTGGCGAGGTCTCCTAAAGCCTGCGGCAGCATGGCGTCGATGCGGGCGCGCAGGCCCTGTCCGAGGATGGGTGCAGTGCCCTCGGTGCCGATGGCTACCACGACCGGGTCACGGTCGACGATCGACGGCACGATGAAGGTGGAGATGTCCGGGTTGTCGACGGCGTTGACGGGAATGCCCAGCGCCCTGGCATCCTCCGCCACGCGCTCGTTCAGATCGGCGTCGGCGGAGTAGACGAGTGCTGCGCCCTCGAGCAGACCGGCGTGATAGCCTCTGGCGATCCAGTTGACGCGCGGCTCGGCGGCGAGCTCTTCGTGAAGGGCAGGGGCGATGATGTTGATGACGGCGCCCGTCTTCAGCAGCAGGCGCACCTTGCGAAGGGCCTCCTCGGTTCCGCCCACCACGGCGACCGGCCGGTTGTGAAGGTCGACGAAGATCGGAAAATAACGCATCTCATCCGCTCCCGTTGCTGCGCGTTCGCTGTTCCAAACGTTCGGTCTTCCGGACGGTTCCTGACGTAAGTCGCGATTTCGTTTGTACTTCAGGACGAAAACGCGGTATCTAGGGGCCGTCGGAACACCCGATAATGTGGCTGTTCGTTTTAACGAACACCAGTTCTAAATTCAGGACGACGAAATGTCAACGCGCCGTGGCCGGAAAAACGCCTCTTCACCGGACTTTGACCCCACCCCCTCCCTCGGAAAGACGATCCAGCGCCTGCGCAAGGCCTACAACATGTCGCTCGGCGACCTGTCGGAACAGTCGGGCGTGGCCAAGTCGATCATCTCCCAGATCGAGCGCAACGAAACAAATCCAACCCTTTCAACCGTTTACAGGCTGTCCCGGGCGCTCGACACGACCATCGACGAGGTGCTGCGGACGGAGGGAGGCCAGCTTTTCCTCGAGCACCAGTCGAAGTCGGGCGTGCCGATCCTCGAAAGCCAGGACGGGCTGTGCCGGCTGGCCATCGCTGGGCCGCTGAACCTGGTGGAGCAGGTGCAGTGGTATGATTTCCGCGCCAAGCCCAAGGGCGTTCTCGAATCCGATCCGCACCCGCAGGGGACGGTCGAACACCTCTACATGCTTGCCGGCGAGATCGACGTCACCACCGGCGAGGAGACCCGCCGCGTGAAGCTGGGCGAGACCCTGCGCTTCCGGGGCGACCTGCCGCACAAGATCGTCAATGTGGGCGAGGGCGAGGCCCACGCCACCATGGTGCTGGTGCTCCGCCAGCTGGGCTCGGCCGACAACAGCGGCTGAGGGGAGATCGTCCCTCAGATCTGTCAGGCGAGTGAGATGGACCCATCCGGGTGCCGCGTGATGCGCCCGGCAAGGGAGAGCTCCAGGAGTAGTGCGGCAAGCGTCGCAGCGTCCAGCCCGCTCTCGCGCGCCAGATCATCCGTATCGACAGGATTTGGCGAGAGCAGGTCGAGCAGGTGGCGCATGTCGGCGGCATCGGGCTCGCGTAGCGGCAGCGCTGGCGGGTCCGGCTCGAAGAAGCTCATCTGGCGGGGGCCATCGCTTCCCAGCGCGTCGAGCACATCGCGTGAGGACATGAGCAGGGTGGCGCCGTCACGGATCAGCCGATTGGTGCCCTCGCAGCGCGGATCGAGCGGCGAACCCGGCACGGCAAAAACCTCGCGCCCCTGTTCGCCGGCGAAGCGCGCGGTGATCAGCGAGCCCGAGCGAAGGGCCGCCTCCATCACGATGAGGCTGCGCGACAGGCCGGAGATTATGCGGTTGCGGCGGGGGAAGAAATCCGCCTTGGGCTCGGTACCTGGCACCTGCTCGGACACGATGAGGCCGCGCGCCCCGATCGCCGCATGGAGGGCCGCGTTCTCGGGCGGGTAGATCACGTCGAGGCCGCCCGCCACGACGGCGATGGTTCCCGTCTCGAGTGCTGCGTCATGGGCTGCCGTGTCGATGCCGCGGGCGAGGCCGGAGACGATGACGTGCCCCTCGGACCCGATTTCGCGGGCGAGCTGCCGCGCGAATTTCCGGGCAAGCGCCGAGGCGTTGCGGGCGCCGACGATGGCAACAGCGCTGCGCCTAAGTAAAGCGCCATCCCCCTTGATGCAGATGACGGGCGGTGCGCTGTCCGCCGCGCGCAACAATGTCGGGTAGTCCTGCTCGATGCTGCAGAGGAAGCGCGCGCCGATCCTCTCCGCCTCGGCCATGGCGCGTGTGGCCGTCTCACGGCTCCAGATGCGGGGTGGGCGGCTGAGGCCGCCCTTGCGGGTGAGGTCAGGAAGGGCGTCGAGCGCAGCGCCGGCGCTGTGGAATCGTTTGATGAGGCTCTTGAAGGTGGTGGGCCCGACATTCTCGCTTCTGGAGAGGATCAGCCAGTTCAGGCGTTCCTCGTCGCTGAGCGGGCCCTTGCCCATTCAAGGTCTCGTCATGCGGTTTTCGACTTTCCGATGCGCGGTTCCTCGCCCTTGAGGAGCCGTGCGATGTTGGCGCGGTGGGTGACGAAGATCGCCGCCCCCATGATGGCGGCGGGCAGGATGAGGTCGCCCCGGCCCAGGGCCCAGGCGGCGAAGGGCGACAGGAAGCTCGCCGTGAGGGCCGACAGCGACGAGATGCGGAACAGCAGGGCCATGATGATCCATACCGCGAGAAAGATCAGGCCCAGCGGCCAGAACAGACCGAACAGCACGCCGATGTTGGTGGCCACACCCTTGCCGCCCTTGAAGCCCAGCCACATCGGGAACAGGTGCCCGAAGAAGGCGGCGAGACCGCCCAGTACACCCGCCTCCGGGCCATAGAGCCAGCCCATGAGAGCGGCAGGCAGCGTGCCCTTCAGCGCGTCGAGGAGGAGGGTGAGTGCCGCGACCTTCTTGTTGCCCGTCCGCAGCACATTGGTGGCGCCGATGTTGCCCGAGCCGATGGCGCGGATATCGCCCAGCCCCGCCGCCTTGGTCAGCAGCAGCCCGAAGGGAATGGTGCCGCAGAGATAGCCGAACACCAGTGCGATCAACATTTCGAGGCCGGAGCCCATCAGTCCCCCATGCGGATTGGTCAGCCCCGAGCGTAGGCGAAGACGCTCTCGCCCGCAACGATGGTCTCCACCGCGCGGCCCTCGAGGGTCCGGTGCTCGAAGGGCGAGTTCTTGGCGCGCGAGCGCAGCACGTGCTCCTCGACCGTCCAGGACAGGGTGAGGTCGACGAGCGCGAAATCGGCAGGTGCGCCGGGCGCCAGACGGCCTGTTTCGAGACGCAGGATCTGCGCGGGTTTCGAGGACATGGCGTCGACGAGGCGGGCCAGCGGCACGCCGTCATTGTGGTGCAGGCCGAGCGCGGCGGACAGCATGGTCTCCAACCCGATGGCGCCATAGGCGGCCTCGGCGAAGGGCAGCCGCTTGGTGTCGGCGCTCTGCGGATCATGGCCCGAGACGATCACATCGATGGTGCCGTCGCTCACGGCTTCCACCAGCGCGCGCCGGTCCTCCTCGCTGCGCAAGGGCGGCGAGAGCTTGAAGAAGGTGCGATAGGCGCCGATGTCGTTCTCGTTTAGCACAAGGTGGTGGACCGACACGCCACAGGTGACCGGAAGCCCCCTGGCCTTCGCTGCACGCACCACCTCCACTGCATGTCGGCTCGAGATCTGCGAGGCGTGGTAGCGGGCTCCCGTCATCTCCACGAGGCGCAGGTCGCGCTCCAGCATGATGACTTCCGACATGGCCGGGTTGCCGGACAAGCCAAGGCGGCTCGCCGCCTCGCCCGCGTTCATCACGCCCGATGACAGGGTCGGCTCTTCCACATGCTGCACCACCAGCATGTCGAAGTCCTTGGCATAGGTCAGCGCGCGGCGGAACACATTGGCATTGGCGAGGGACCGCGTGCCCTCGGTGATCGCCACCGCGCCTGCTTCCTTGAGCAGGCCGATCTCGGTCATCAATTCGCCCTGCAGGCCCTTGGTGATCGCCGCCATCGGCGCCACCCGCACCGAGGCCGTATCGCGCGCGCGCCGGAGGATGAAATCGACGATCGCGGCATCATCGACCACGGGCTGGGTGTTGGGCATGACGATCATGGTGGTGACGCCACCGGCCGCGGCGGCCTCCGAAGCGCTCGCCAGCGTCTCGCGGTACTCGGTGCCGGGCTCGCCGGTGAAGACCCGCATGTCGATGAGGCCCGGGATCAGGGTGAGACCCTTGCAGTCGGTGACGGTGGCGCCGCCGACGCTGTCCTTCGTCACCTTCGGTCCGACGTCGAGGATCCAGCCATCCTCGACCAGGATGCCGCCCTTGCCGTTCAGCCCCTGCGCCGGGGCCACGATGCTGGCGTTCACATAGGCACGGCGGCGGGAGCTCTGCTTGGCGGGGTTGATCATGAATTGCCTCCGCCGGGAAGGTTGCGGGAGAGCGCGTCGAGCACCGCCATGCGCATGGCGACACCCATCTCCACCTGTTCGCGGATCACCGACTGCACGCCGTCGGCGACGTCGGAGTCGATCTCGATGCCGCGGTTCATGGGGCCGGGATGCATGACCATCGCATCGGGCTTCGCCTGCTTCAGCGTCTCGGCGTTGAGTCCATAGAAGCGATAATATTCGCGGATCGACGGCACGAAGGCCCCCGTCATGCGCTCCAGCTGCAGGCGCAACATCATGACGACGTCGGCCCCCTTGAGGCCGGTCTCCATGCTGCGGTGAACTTCGACGCCGAAGTTGGCGATGCCGGAGGGTAGCAGCGTCGAGGGCGCCACCACGCGCACATGGGCGCCCAGCTTGTTGAGCAGGTGGATGTTCGAACGCGCCACGCGCGAGTGCAGGACGTCGCCGCAGATGGCCACGGTGAGGCCTTCGAAGCCCTGCTTGTGGCGGCGGATGGTCAGCGCGTCGAGCAGGGCCTGCGTCGGGTGTTCGTGCTGGCCGTCGCCCGCGTTGATAACGGCGCAGGAGACCTTCTGGGCGAGCAGCTCGGCCGCACCCGACGACTGGTGGCGGACCACCAGGAAGTCCGGCTGCATGGCATTGATGGTCATCGCCGTGTCGAGCAGCGTCTCGCCCTTGGACACGGCGGAATTGGCCACCGCCATGTTCATCACGTCCGCGCCCAGCCGCTTGCCGGCGATTTCGAAAGAGGACTGGGTGCGGGTGGAGGCCTCGAAGAACAGGTTCACCTGGGTGCGGCCCTGTAGCACCAGCTGACGCTTGTCGCTCTGGCGGCTCACCTCGACATAGCGCTCAGCGAGGTCGAGGAGGCGGATGGCTTCAAGCGATGAGATATCGTCGATGGCCAGCAGGTGCTGGCGCTTGAGGAGCGGCGGGCGGGCTTCGCGTGTCATTAAAGCCGGGTGTGTAAGCTCTATTGCCGCCCGCGGCAAGCGTCATCTCGGTGCTTTGCACAGGGGGTCAGCGCGCCGCACCCGCGACCCACAGGACGAGGGGGATCGTGACCACCGCGGCAATCACCTGCATGGTCAGCATATTGGCGACCATGGGGGCATCACCCCCCATCTTGCGGGCCAGCACATAGGCGCCGGACCCGGTGGGCACCGCCCCGCACAGCAACGCCACCGCGAAGGCCTCGCCCTGAACGCCCATGAGCCACAGCATGGCCGCCATCAGGGCCGGCATGGCCAGCAGCTTCAGCACGACGGCGAGCATGACCGGGCGCCACTCCGTGAGCACCGAACCGATGCGCAGGCCCGCCCCCACGGTGAGAAGCGCGAGGCCCAGCGCGCCCCTTCCGATCATGTCCAGCACCTGCAGCCCCATGGCCGGGAGGTCCAGCCCCGAAAGCTGCCAGGCGACACCGCCGAGCGAGGAGAAGACGAAAGGGTTCTTCAGGATCGAAAGAAGTAGCTGGCCGGGCGCGATGTCGGTCTCTTGCGCGAAGCGGGCCATGACGATGACGCAGAGGATGTTGAGCAGCGGCGTCATCGCCGCCGCACTCACCGCACCGAGTGACAGAGCCTGCGCCCCGAAGGTAAGGGGAATGATGGCGAAGGCGATGAAGGTGTGCCAGCGCGCCGCTCCCTGGACGAGGGACGTGAACTGCGGGCCATTGATGCCAAGCACCGCCATGAGCGGCCGGTTGAGGACGACGAGCAGCCCGATCATCACGCAGACCGAGAGCGCCATGGCGCCCGCCATCTGCAGCACCGGCACACCGGCGAAATCCGCCGCCGCGATTTCCTTGAAGATGATCACCGGGAAGAGCACGAAATAGCACACATGGTCGAGCCCCGCCCACTGCTCGGTCGAGATCACCTCCGTCTTCCGGAGCGTGAAGCCCACCAGGATCACGAGGAAGACGGGAAGCAGCGCGAGGAAGATCGTGGTCATCGGAGCGAGTCGAGTGCCGCCTGCAGGATCCACGCGGCGGCCAGCTTGTCGATCACCTCGTCGCGCTTGGCGCGCGAGGCATCGGCCTGGATGAGCATGCGCTCGACCGCCGCGGTGGACAGCCGCTCGTCCCAGAACACGATGGGGATGGGCGACAGCTTGCCGAAGTTCCGCGCAAAGGAGCGGGTGGACTGGCAGCGCGGACCTTCCGTGCCGTCCATGTTGACGGGAAGCCCGAGGATGATGAGCCCGATGTTCTCCGCCGCGGCAATGGCGATCAGCCGCTCCGCGTCCTGGGTGAATTTCTTGCGCGCGATGGTCTCGATGGGTGTGGCGATCATCCGCGTGCGATCGGAGGTGGCGACCCCGATGGTCTTGGTGCCGAGGTCGAGCCCCATCAGCCGCCGGTCGGCGGGTATGGCGGCAATGGCATCGGGGAGGGTGAGGTCAGTGGGGGCCATGGGGTCCCGTTTAGTCGATCCGGCCTCAGGTGCAAGCGCGCCCGCCATAGGCCCCATTGTCACCTTCGCCGGGCTCGACCCGGCGACCCTTTTTCTCCGACATTGGAAAAGGATGCCCCGGTCAGGCCGGGGCAAGGTGAAACTTGCTCGTGAAGGCACCGTATTCCCCCGCCTTGCCAATCCCCCAGCGCCGGAGGATACATCGCTCTCTCATAGGAGTGCCTTGCAATGAAGATCACCTATTTCGGCCATTCGGCCTTCCGTATCGAGACGGGCGGGGCCGTCATCCTCGTCGACCCGTTCCTGACCGGAAACCCGGCCGCGCGGACGGGCTGGCAGGAGGCCTCGCGCGGGCTGACGCACCTGCTCCTCACCCACGGCCATGGCGACCATGTGGGCGACTCCCTCGAGATCCTCAAGGCCACCGGAGCGACCCTGGTGTCCAATTTCGAGATCTGCTCCTGGCTCAACGCCAAGGGCGTGGAAAACTACAGCCCCGGCAACCATGGCGGGCGCATCAGCTTCGCGGATTTCGACGTGATCTTCACCAATGCGTGGCATTCGTCTTCCGACGTGGTGGCGGGCAGCCCCGTCTATCTCGGCAACCCGGCGGGCTTCGTCATCGAGCCCAAGCAGGAAAAAGCCAACACGCTCTACATCGCCGGCGATACCGGACTGTCCTATGACATGAAGCTCATCAATGAGCTCTACCACCCATCCATCGGCATCCTGCCGATCGGTGATCGCTTCACCATGGGGGGCGACCAGGCGGCCTATGCCTGTCGGCACTTCTTCGATTTCAAGACGGTCATTCCCTGCCACTACGCCTCCTTCAAGGGTTATGTGGACGACGATGCATCGAATTTCCTCAAGGCCATGGGCCCCGATGCCGGCAAGGTGAAGGTCATGGCCTCCGGCGAAACGGTGGTGCTGTGATGGCAAAGACATCCGAACGCCCCGTCGGCCCCGTCGTCGATCCACTGCCGCCGGGCAACAAGCCCGACCTGCGACCGCTGCACGGCCGCTGGGTGATGCTGGAGCCCGTCTCCGCGGAACGCCACGCCAGCGACCTCTATGACTCCTTCGCCGGCAGCGACCCGGAGGGCAATGTCTGGACCTACATGCCCTATGGCCCTTGGCAGGGCTTCGAGCAGTTCGAGGCCTGGGTGCGGGAGAAGCAGGCCTCGCGCGACCCGTGGTTTTATGCCTTCATCGACCGTGCCACGGGCAAGGCCGTGGGCATGGGGTCCTTCATGCGCAGCGACGCACCAAATGGGGTGATCGAGATCGGCCATATCTGGATGTCGCCCGGCCTGCAGCAGACCAAGGAGGCGACAGAGGTGATCTTCCTGATGATCCGCCACTGCTTCGATGACCTCGGCGTGCGGCGGCTGGAGTGGAAGTGCGACGCACTCAACGCGCCGTCCCGCAAGGCCGCTCAACGCTTCGGCTTCAGTTTCGAGGGTATTTTCCGCCAGCACCTGATCGTCAAGGGCCGCAACCGTGACACGGCCTGGTTCGCCATGATCGACAAGGACTGGCAGCGCATCCGGGCCGGCTTCGAACGCTGGCTTCGGCCGGAGAATTTCGACGAAAAGGGCCGCCAGAAAGCCAAGTTGCAGGTGGCCTGAGCGGATGCTATTCCGCGCCTCCAGAACTCCAAGGGATTGATTTCATGTCGGTCGATCAGAAAACCGTGAAGCGGGTGGCGCGGCTTGCGCGCCTCAAGGTCCAGGACGAGGACGTGCCGCGGCTGGCGGGCGAGCTCAACGCCATATTGGGCTTCATCGAGCAGCTGAACGAGGTCGACGTTGCCAATGTCGAGCCGCTCACCTCGGTCGTCACCATGAAGATGAAGATGCGCCAGGACGAAGTGACCGACGGCAATTACCCCGAGAAGATCGTCGCCAATGCTCCGGCGAAGGATGACGACTTCTTCATGGTGCCCAAGGTGGTGGAGTAAGCGACATGACCAATCTCACGTCCCTCACCATCGCCGCCGCGCGCGACGGCCTCAAGAAGAAGCAGTTCTCGGCGCTCGAGCTGACCGACGCCTATCTCGCCGCCATGGAGAAGGCGCGCGTGCTCAATGCCTATGTGGTGGAGACGCCGGAGAAGGCGCGTGCCATGGCCAGGGCGTCCGACGCGAAGCTCGCGGCGGGGCAGGGTGGGGCGCTGGAAGGCATCCCGCTCGGCATTAAGGATCTTTTCGCGACCGAGGGTGTCCATACCCAGGCCTGCAGCCACATCCTGCACGACTTCAAGCCGCAGTATGAATCGACCGTCACCACCAATCTGTGGCGCGACGGCGCGGTGATGCTGGGCAAGCTCAACATGGACGAGTTCGCCATGGGCTCGTCCAACGAGACGAGCTACTACGGCAACGTCATCAATCCGTGGAAGCGCAACAACTCGAACGCGGCTCTGGTTCCCGGCGGTTCGTCGGGCGGCTCGGCGGCCGCGGTTGCCGCGCATATCTGCGCGGGTGCCACGGCGACCGACACCGGCGGCTCGATCCGCCAGCCCGCCGCCTTCACCGGAACGGTGGGCATCAAGCCGACCTATGGCCGCTGCTCGCGCTGGGGCATCGTAGCCTTCGCCTCGTCGCTCGACCAGGCGGGCCCCATCGCGCGTGACGTGCGCGATGCCGCCATCATGCTGAAGTCGATGGCCAGCGTCGACCCGAAAGACACCACCTCGGTCGACCTGCCCGTGCCGGATTACGAGGCCGCCATCGGCCGCCCCATCAAGGGCCTTCGCGTTGGCATTCCGAAGGAATACCGGGTCGACGGCATGCCCGCCGAGATCGATGCATTGTGGAGCAAGGGTGCTGAATGGCTGAAGGCCCAGGGCGCCGAGATCGTGGAGATTTCGCTTCCGCACACCAAGTATGCGCTGCCCGCCTATTATATCGTGGCGCCGGCCGAGGCCTCGTCCAACCTCGCGCGCTATGACGGCGTGCGCTATGGCCTGCGCGTGCCGGGTGACGACATCGTCGACATGTACGAGAATTCCCGCGCCGCCGGCTTCGGCCGCGAAGTGCAGCGCCGCATCCTCATCGGCACCTATGTGCTGTCCGCCGGCTATTACGACGCCTATTACGTCCGGGCCCAGAAGGTCCGTACCCTGATCAAGCAGGACTTCGACAAGGCCTGGGACAAGGTGGACGTCGTGCTGACGCCGGCCACGCCCAGCCCCGCCTTCGCGCCCGGCGAGATCACCGATCCGGTGCAGATGTACCTGAACGACATCTTCACCGTGACGGTGAACATGGCGGGCCTGCCCGGTATCTCGGTGCCTGCCGGTCTCTCGGCCGACGGCCTGCCGCTCGGCCTGCAGCTCATCGGCAAGCCCTTCGGCGAGGAAACCTTGTTCCAGACGGCCGCCGCCATCGAGCAGGCGGCAGGGGGCTACACCGCGCCGCAGTGGTGGTGAGGTAGGGGCGTTCGCCCATCAAGCATCCGATAACATAGACCTTCACCTTCGCCCGGCTTGACCGGGCGATCCTTTTTGGTGGCTGCGAAAAGGATGCCCCGGTCAAGCCGGGGCAAGGTGTATGGGGACCTCGCACTAAAAAAGATGGCCGGGGACAAGCCCGGCCATGATGGTCGTTAGTGAGTGTGAGAGCCCTCACTGCGGCTGCGGCACCACGCGCAGATAGGGCTTCAGCGTCTTCCAGCCGCCGGGGAACTTCTCCTTGGCGGCCTCGTCCGAGAGCGAGGCCAGGATGATCACGTCCTCGCCCTGCTTCCAGTCGGCGGGCGTTGCCACCGACTTGCTGGCGGTGAGCTGCAGGGAATCCACCACGCGGACGATCTCGTTGAAGTTGCGGCCGGTGCTCATCGGGTAGGCGACGATGAACTTGATCTTCTTGTCCGGTCCGATGATGAACACGTTGCGCACGGTCGCATTGTCCGCCGCGGTGCGGCCCTTGGCATTGCCCGAGGCATTGGGGTGGATCATGCCGTAGAGCTTGGCGACCGCGAGATCCTCGTCGCCGATCATCGGATAGTTCACCGTGGCGCCGGTCACGTCCTTGATGTCGTCCTTCCAGCGCTTGTGGTCCTCGACCGAGTCGATGGAGATGCCGATCAGCTTCACGCCGCGCTTGTCGAAGTCGTGCTTCATCTTGGCGACGGAGCCCAGTTCGGTCGTGCAGACCGGGGTGAAGTCCTTGGGATGGGAGAAGAACACCACCCAGGAGCCGTCGATATAGTCATGGAACTTGAGGCGGCCCTCGGTGGTGTTGGCCTCGAAGTCCGGGGCGAGATCGCCGATTTGCAGTGCCATCTGTGATCCTCCTTGAATAGGTTGCGGATGATATAGACCAGAGCGTGTTCGTTTTAAAGAACAAACCGTCCGGCATTGCGCTCAACCCGGCTTTGCGGGAATCGCGGGACTTCGGCAAGCTGCAAGCTTCACCGGAGACCAGCCCTCATGAAATACCTCAGCGCCTTCCCCATCCTCGCCATCGTCATCGTCGCCTATCTGCTCATGGCCTCTGGCGGCGACATGCTGATTGACGGCGATGCCTATTCGACGACGCTGATGTCCGGTGTCGAGCTGACCCTGCGGGGCGGTGATTTCTTCGTCATCGCCGGGCTGGCCGCGCTGCTCCTCGAGATGGCGAAGCTCGCCGCCGGCGCCGAGATTGGCAACCTGCGGCATGGACTGGCGATTGCCACTTTCCTCGGCGCCGTGAACGCCTTTGTCATGATCAGCTCTGCCGGCACATCCAGTTTCCTGATGCTGGTCATCATGTCGTTGCTCGTCGTCATCGCCAATGGCGTGTCGTCATTCCGGTCCGCCCGCGGCTGACGAGAGATTTCTTTTAACCTGCGCAGCGCAAAAAGGAACTATTGCACTCTCTGGTGGTTGTGTTAACGTAACGTCAGGTGCGGCGTCCTGCGGCATCCGTCATCCATGGACGGGGAGATCTGTCATGCGCGTGCTGGCTCTGTGCATTGGCGTGCTTGCCCTCTCGCTCACCACGCCGCAGCGCCCGGTGATGGCGCAGGAGGCCACCGGGCCGATCGCCGTGATGGGACACGGCGCCTTTCTCGACAGGAACGGCAATCAAATCATCCCCACGGCCCGTTTCGTGACGGACGCCATCGCCTGGTACACCAGAGACGCCTCGGGTCGGGTGCCGGCGGAGCGGCGCGCCGCGTTCGAAAGGCAGGTGGCCGCCGCCCGGACCGCCCGAACGCTCAGCACCAACCAACGCCTGCTGCTCGACCTACGTGCTGCAGACTGGCTTTATCAAAATGCCACGCCGCTTGCCTCGGACGCCGCCAACCGCCGCGGTCTCAACGGGCTTGCCGGCGTGCTCCGCTACGAATTACCGAAGTCTGCAACACCGGGCACGCCGGTCTATTCGAGGCCCATCAACCTGGGGTCCGACTTCGAAGCCTATCTTTCGCGCTATGGTCTTGGTGGCACGCTGCGTGTTATCCCGCTCAGCGCCACGACCAATTACGGCCTCGCCTACATCAATGAATGCCGCAGCCATGGCGTTCCCATTCCGCCGCCCATCGGCGACCCGCGCTGGGTCAGCCAGGGCTTCATTCCGGCGGACGAGCAATTCCTCACCAACACCAGCGTCGAGGTGATGACCTATGTCAGCACCGCGCCGCAGGGCATGTGCATCGCGCTGCCGCGCTCGGACGACAACAACCCGGCCGATGGAGTCACCGTGGCGCTTGATGGCGTGGTCTGCCTCGGCAAGCGCCCTTCGCCCATCACGGGCAAGTCCACCACCTGCTTCTGGGACAACCAGATGAACGGGGTATCCTTCCCCTTCCAGAAGGGCGAGCGCATTCCGATCGGCTGGAACGACCCCGCACAGGTCAGCCCCAATCCCACCGGCCGCTTCATGAGCGGGGGCGCGCAGCTCACCAGCATCGGTGCGGGTATGTGCACCGACTGCCATGCCGGCCAGAATCCCTTCATCGTCCACCCGCGCAATCCCGTGCCGCCCAGGGCCTTCGGCCAGCCGCAGTTCGCGGCAGCCGAAACGGTGCTGGGCAAGCTGTCCAAGCCGCCGCTCAACATGCCGATGTTCGGCGACACCTGGTATGACCCCATCGTGCTGGCCTCCTGGCCGCAGAACAAGAAGCGCCTGAACGACGTCTATCTGCCGGGCGCCTGCGCCGGCTGCCACGCCGAAGGCGGCACGGGCGGGCAGTTGCCGCATCTGTCGACAGAAATCCCGGGCTATTGCAACCGCGTGCTGCGCCAGGCCATCCAGGTGGGGCTCCCGCACTCCATGCCGCAATTCAACCCGGGCAGTGCCGCCAATGACCCGGAGGTGAAGGCCATTGCCGACTTGGTGCCGACCTCCGCCAATCCCACGCCCTTCTGCGGCATCGGCCCCACCGCCGGTCCGTCAGACCGGGGCGACCCCCATATCGTGACCACCAACGGCATCGCCTATGACTTCCAGGCAGCGGGTGAGTTCGTGGCGTTGCGTGACCAGGACGGCCTGTTCGAGCTGCAGACGCGGCAGAGCCCGGTGCTCACCAACTTCATTCCTGGTCCGGACAGCTACACCGGCATCGCCAGCTGCGTCAGCCTGAACACCGCAGTTGCGCTCAAGCTTGGCCGTGAGCGCGTCACCTATCAGCAGCTCGGCGTGGCCGGCAAGGAGCAGCGGGTCCAGCTTCGCATCGGCGGCCGTGCCAAGACCCTCGAGTCGGGCCGGCTCGACCTCGGCGGCGGCAATACCATCACCGCCAATGGCGGCGGCAGCCTCACCTTCGCGGCGGCGGATGGCACGCGCGTCATCGCCACGCCGCGCTACTGGGAGTCGCAGGGTTACTGGTACATCGACGTCGAGGTGCTGGGAACCACGGCGCGCGCCGGCATCATGGGCCACGTAGCGAGCGGTGAATGGTTGCCGCGTGGCGGCGGACGACAGAATTTCGGGCCCATGCCCGCAACCCTCGCCGATCGCTTCGCGGTGCTCTACCGCAAGTTTGCCGCGACATGGCGGGTTACCGACAAGACCAGCCTGTTCGACTACGAGGCCGGTCAAAGCTACAAGAGCTTCGTCGATGCCAACTGGCCCGCCACCAACAACAGGTGCCAGACCAGCGCGCTCGGCGCGCCGCGGGTGCGGGAGCCCCTGTCCTACGATGTCGCCAAGGAGACATGCTGGGTTATCACCGACAAGCAGGCCCGGCAGCAGTGCATCTTCGACGTCCAGGTACTGGGCGACGTGGGCGTGGTGAAAGCCTATCTCCGCACCCTCGAACTGCGCGCCGCCCAGCGCTGATGCCTCAGGCCTTGATGCGCTCGCCCTTCGGGTCATAGAAGGACTGGAACTGAACCTTGGCCGGGTAACGCTTCCAGGCCAGTTCCACTTCCCATGTCCCGCCGTCGATCCAGTCCTTGGTCACTCCATCCTTGTTGTTGACGTAACCGAGGCCGAGCGACAGGTTCACGCGGTGTCCCCAGGCGCCGGAGGTGGTGGAACCGACGATCACGCCGTTCCGGTAGATCGGCTCCTCGTGATAGATCATCGGGGCGGAGACCGAATTGTCCTCCAGCGCCAGGCAGACGAAGCGCTTGCTCAGCACGGGCAGGGCCTTCTGCTTCAGCAGCGCCTCGCGGCCGATGAAGCCGCCCGCCTTGTCCCAAGACACGGCGAAGCCCAGGCCTGCTTCCAGCGGCGTGTCCTCGTCGGCGATGTCATGTCCCCAGTGGCGATAGGCCTTCTCGGTGCGGCAGTTGTTCATGGTGTGCATGCCGGCGGGCGTGAGGCCGAAGTCCTTGCCCGCTGCCTGCAGCACCTCGAAGACATGCGCCGTGAATTCGGTGGGGATGTAGAGCTCCCAGCCGAGTTCGCCCACATAGGTGATGCGGCTGGCCCGCACGCGGGCAAAACCGATCTCGAGTTCCTTCGACGTGCCGAAGGGGAAGGCGGCGTTGGAAAGGTCGGCACCCGAAACCTTTTCCAGCAGCGCCCGCGACTTCGGCCCCATCACCGCGATCATCGGCAGGCCTGAGGTGATGTCGGTCGCCACGCAATGCGCGTCATCCGGCGTGTGGCGCTTCAACCAGGCCATGTCGCGCGTCTGCGGGGCCGCACCGGTGACGACGAGGAACTTGTTCTCCGCGAGTCTGGTCACGGTCAGGTCGGCCTCGATGCCGCCGCGGTCGTTGAGCCACTGGGTATAGACGATCTTCCCCGGCTCCACGTCCACGTTCGCCGCCGATACGCGGTTCAGCACCTTGCAGGCATCGCGGCCTTCCACCGAATACTTGGCGAAGCTCGACTGGTCGAAGAAGGCGCAGTTGCTCATCAGCTGCTTGGCTTCGTAATCGGCGCAGGGGAACCAGTTCTGGCGGCCGTAGGAATATTCATATTCCGGCTTCACGCCATCGCGCGCATACCAGTTGGGCCGCTCCCAGCCGTTCACCTCGCCGAAGACGGCGCCGAGGTCCTTCTCGTAATGATAGAGCGGCGAACGCCGAACGCCGCGCGCCGTCTCGGCCTGGCGGTAGGGCCAGTGCATGGCATAGAGCAGGCCGAGCGACTCCGTCACGCGTTCGCGCACGTAGTTCTTCACCGACTGGAAGGGGTGGATGCGGCGGATGTCCATGCCGGCGACGTCCATCGGCGGATGGCCGTTCTTGATCCACTTGGAGAGGACGAGTCCGGCACCGCCCGAGGACTGGATGCCGATCGAGTTGAAGCCCGCCGCCACATAGACGTTCTTCACCTCCGGCGCCTCGCCGAGGTAATAGCGGTTGTCGGGGGTGAAGCTTTCGGGGCCGTTGAAGAACAGCTGGATGCCCGCCGTCTCGAGCAGGGGCACGCGGTTGATGGCGCTTTCGAGGATCGGCTCGAAATGGTCCATATCCTCAGGCAGCGTCACGAAGGCATGTTCCTCGTCGATGCCGCCGCCGCCCCACGGCTTGGCCTTGGGCTCGAAGGCACCGACCATCAGCTTGCCGGCGTCTTCCTTGTAATAGGTGCATTCATCGGGCACGCGCACGACGGGCATGTTGCGGGGAAGTTCCGCGATCGGCTCCGACACGATGTAGAAATGCTCGCAGGCATGGAGCGGAATGTTGACGCCGATGGACCGGCCGAGCTCGCGTGACCACATGCCGGACGCCACCACAACCTTGTCGGCGAGGATCGTGCCGTCCGTCGTCTCGACGCCATAGGCCGCACCGTCCTTCGTCAGGATGCGGGTGACCTTGACGTTCTCCAGCACCTTGGCCCCGCGCGAGCGCGCGCCCTGCGCCAGAGCCTGGGTCACGTCAATGGGGTTCACCTGTCCGTCCTTGGGGAGGAAGACGCCGCCCTTGACGTTCTCCATGTTGTAGTGCGGCAGGCGCTCGTGGATTTCACCCGTCGAGATCACCTGCACGTCGAGGCCGAAATTCTTGGCCATGGAGGCGCCGCGGACCAGTTCCTCGAGGCGTCCATCGGTGAGCGCCACCGAGATCGAGCCGTTCTGCTTGAAGCCGGTGGCCTGCCCCGTCTCCTTCTCCAGCCCCTCGAACAGGGTGGTGGTGTACTTTGCCAGCTCGGTCAGGTTGCGCGTGGCGCGCAGCTGGCCGACGAGGCCCGCCGCATGCCAGGTCGTGCCGGAGGTCAGCTGCTTCCGCTCCAGCAGGACGACGTCGGTGATCCCTTCCTTGGTGAGGTGATAAGCGATCGAGCAACCGACGATGCCGCCGCCGATGATCACGACGTCGGCGCGGGCAGGCAGGGACTTGGACATGGTGAGGCAAACTCCGGATCAGGTGGTGAATTCATTTATCAGCGCCCGGGGTGCGTCCGGAAGCGCCAAACCGCCTCACGGGAGCGGACCAGAGGCTCACCTCTGGCAGGTCCAGGGGGCCAAATTCCTTTGCAGGGGGAATCCGTTTGGACTAAATCCGTTCGAAACAACGAACGGATCGTTCCATGCATCAGGGTGACATTTCCCCGGCCGAGGCCTACCAGCGGCTCCAGAACAACCCGGCCGCCGTGCTGATTGACGTGCGCACCCAGCCGGAATGGGTTTTCGTCGGCGTGCCCGCCGTCGAGCGGCTCATCCGTCTGTCCTGGCAGGTGTTCCCGTCGATGCAGGTCAACGGCAATTTCGTCGCGGAGGTGGAGCAGCTTGGCCTGCCGAAGGACGGCGAGATCCTGTGCATCTGCCGCTCCGGCGCGCGCTCGGCTTCGGCGGCCTCGGCGCTGACGCAGGCGGGCTACTCCAATGCCTGGAACGTGGCCGAGGGCTTCGAGGGCGACAAGGACGGATCGGGCCATCGCGGCACGCTGGGCGGCTGGAAGGCAGCGGGCCTTCCGTGGGTCCAGAGCTAGGACGGCGCGGCCGATGAAGAAGCACAGGTCCGAACCGAAGAGCTGGGGAGACGCGACCAAGCTGGTGCGCGGTGGCTTGCACCGCACCGAGCATGGCGAAACCTCGGAGGCGCTCTTCCTCAATTCGGGCTTCGTCTATGACGAGCCGGAGACGGCCGAGCGCCGCTTCTCGGGCGAGGACGATGGCTACGTCTATGGCCGCTACGGCAATCCCACCGTCTCGATGTTCGAGGAGCGCCTGGCGCTGCTCGAAGGCGCCGAAGCCTGCTACGCGCTGGCCTCCGGCATGTCGGCGGTTTTCGGTGCGCTCGCCTGCCAGCTCAAGGCCGGTGACCACCTCGTCGCATCCAAGGCGCTGTTCGGTTCCTGCTACCAGATCGTCACGGCGATCCTGCCGCGCTTCGGGATCCGCACCACGCTGGTCGACGGCAAGGACCTGAACGCCTGGAAGGAGGCCATCACCTCCGAGACCAAGTGCGTGTTTCTCGAAACGCCGTCGAACCCGGGCCTCGAGGTGACCGACCTTGAGGCCGTCTGCGCCATCGCGCGGGCCAAGGGGGCCAATGTCGTCGTCGACAACATCTTTGCCACGCCCATCCTGCAGCGCCCGCTCAGCTATGGCGCCGACGTCATCGTCTATTCCGGCACCAAGCACATGGACGGGCAGGGCCGTGTCCTGGGTGGCGCCATCATGTCGACGAAGAAATTCAAGGACGAGCTGCTGAAGCCCTTCCTGCGCCACACCGGCCCGTCGATTTCACCCTTCAATGCCTGGGTGCTGCTCAAGGGCCTCGAAACGCTGAAGCTCCGCGTCGAGGCGCAAAGCCATTCCGCCATGAAGGTGGCCCAGGCGCTCGAGGCCATGCCGGGCATCGCCCGCGTGCTCTACCCGCATCTCGACTCGCATCCCCAGGCCGCCCTTTGCCGCAAGCAAATGAAGCTCGGCGGCACCATGGTGACCTTCGAGGTCGAGGGCGGCAAGAAGAAGGCCTTCGACCTGCTGCGCCATCTCGGCATCATCGACATCTCGAACAATCTCGGCGACGCCAAGTCGCTGATGACGCATCCGGCCTCCACCACCCATCGCAACATCGGTGCGGAAGCCCGCGCCATGATGGGCATCACCGATGGCATGGTACGCTTGTCGGTGGGCCTCGAGGATACGGATGACCTGATCGCCGACCTCAAGCAGGCCATGACGGCCTGAGGGCCTAGGCGCGCGCGAGTTCCGCCATTGCCCGGTCGATGTTCACGTCGACCCCTCTCTGCCAGAGTCCCAGTGCCGCGTTGAGCAGATGTTCGACGCCACCACCCTTGGCCGAGAGCGAGGTGATCCAGTGGTGGTCATCGCGTTCGACCGCGGCGGCGGCCATGCTTGTCAGCGTCTCTCCCGGGCCGATCTCGAGAAAGATGGAGGGCCCGTGTTCGGTGGCCTGCACCATGGTGGCCCAGAAGCGCACCGGCTCCACCATCTGCCGCCGCCAGTATTCGCCGTCGACAGGCGGTGAGGGGCGCAGGTTGGCACCCGTGAGGGTCGAATACCAGTTGATCGCGGGACTGCGGAACGCCACCCCGTCGCAGAGTGCGGCGAATGGTGCGGCCGCCCCGCCCAGAAGCTTCGAATGCGCCGGCACCAGCACCGGCAGTACGCGCGCCTTGACGCCGCGCGCAGAGAGCTTCGCCACAACCGACTCGATGTCCTCCACGCTCCCCGAGATGGTGGCGATCTCGGGCGCGTTGACGCCCGCCACCGCAACCCGCCCGTCATAGGCCTCGAGCAGCTCCACCACGTCGCCGATGTCGGCTTTCAGAACGCAGTAGCGGGACTCGGATTTTGCCGTGAGGCGGTACTCGTTCATGAGCCGGCCGCGCTCGGTGACGAGATACATGCCCTGGCTCAGATCGAAGACGCCAGCAGTGAGTGCGGCGGGAAATTCACCGAAGCTGTGGCCGATCACCGCGTCGGGGGCCACGCCCCAGCGCTGCCAAAGCCGCGTGAGAGCCACCTCGAAGGCGAAGAGAATGGGCGAGGTGTAGTTGATTTCGTTGATGGCGGTGGCATCGGACCGCAGGATGTCGAAAAGCTTCTGCGCCGTGGATCCGCCGCCATGCGGGCTCAGCGACAGGATCTCCATCACGTCGTCGTGGAACTGGCGCGAGGTTTCGAACAGCGCCTTGCCCATCTGCGGATATTGCGAGCCCTGGCCGGAATAGACGAAGACCACGGGCCGACGCCGCTCCTCGATCTGGGCCGGCGCTGCACGCCATGCCGCAAGCCGCTCGCGGATTTCGGGATCCCCGCCCGCGGCGGCAAAGCGATAGCGCCCGTTCGCCGACGCTTGGCTCTCGCCGCCGGTCAGAACGTCTTCCACCAGACGCGCCACGTCATCAGGCGAGGAGCCAGCCACGTGCAACACGCGGCCGAAATTGTCAGACATGTGAAACTGCCCCTTGGATGATCAGACGAGCTTGATGAGGATGTCAGCCGCCACGCCCAGCAGCAGCGCGCAATAGGCGACCTTCAGCCAGAACTCGGGCAGCAGGTGGTTGGCCTTCACGCCCGCCAGTGATGAGAGCATGCTGGCCGGCGCGATGATGGCCACGGCTGCGAGGTTGACGAAGCCCGCAGTGAAGGGGGAGCCACCCTGCTGTTGCGTTGCGCTGATCAGCGACGTGGCGAGCGACGTGACCGACACGAGGAAACCCGTCGCCGATGAAATGGCGAAGGCCGCCTTGAGGGGATAGTTGACGCTGGTGAGGAAGGGCACGGTAAAGGTCGCGCCGCCGATGCCGAGGATTGTCGACAGACCTCCCACCAGCGCGCCGGCGCCGCCTTGTAGCGGCGTGGCAACGCGCTTCGTGGGTCCGTCGCTCTGGGCGGGCGTGCGATGAGCGAACATGTAGACGGCGCTGCCGAGCAGATAGACGACGAAGCTCACCTTGAGCACGATTTCCGGAATGTCGTCGAACACGAAGTTGGCGGCGATGGCGCCCACCAGCACGGCTATGAACCATGCCATCATCGGCGCCGCGGCGAGATAGCCGCTGGTCCATTGTTTGTAGGTGGAGGCGGCCGAGGTGAACACCATGACGGCTAGCGAGGTGGCGATGGCCGCATGCATCACGTCCGCGTCACCGCCGCCCGCCTGCGGCAGCAGGTAGACCAGCACGGGTACAAGTATCGCGCCTCCGCCGGCCCCGAGCAGGCCGGCGCTGAAGCCGGCGGCCACGCCGCCCAACAGGAACAGCAGGGCGGTGGAGAGGGTGATCACAGCAATGCCAGGCATTGCGAAGAAGTCGGTCAGCACAGTCACCGGCGTGGGTCTCAACTCTTGTTCGAGGGCAGTGCTGGCTTTAGTTTTGCGACCCGAGACGGTCAATCGCGGAGCGCTCCCGTCAGCCGCTCAATTCATCTGGATTGGCACGCAGGGCGCGCGTTTTGAGTTTTGCAGCTCGTCCATCTGCAGCGCTGAAGAAACGAGCAACGCAAGACCTGTGCATTTGACACCATGGTGCAGCCCAAATACGGTCCAGCCCATGTCGGAGGCCCACAAGGCCCCTGTTGACGCGGACGACGCGACGTCTCTTTTCCGCTGCCGTTGCGATGCTTCTTGCCGTGAGTACCGCCATGGCAACTGACAGCGTGCCGCTGCCCGCCACCATCTCGCCCGAGGCGAAAGCCGTCATCGAACTTCTCCAGGCCGCCGGGCTCAAGCAGCTGACGGCGCCTGCACCTGATGATCTTGCAGCATGGAAGAGACTGCATGAGGCGCAAGAGAAGGCACTCGAGCAGCCGAACAGGCAGGTGCTCGATCATCTCGGAACCAGCGTCGTCCCGGACACCATTGGTGGCGTGCCGGTGCTCGATATCCGGCCGCAGGGCTGGCGTGATGATGGCCGGGTGATCCTCTACCTCCATGGCGGCGGCTTCACCCTGTTCAGCGCGCGCTCGATGGCGGGTCTTGGCGCGCTGGTGGGCAACGCGGCGGGCATGCGGGTGATCTCGGTCGACTATACCAACCCACCCGCAGCGACTTGGGAGACGGTGCAGGCGCAGGTCGATGCCGTGCTTAAGGGGCTTCTCGCACAGGGCACGCCGCTGAGCCGGATCGCTGTCTTCGGCGATTCCGCCGGCGGAAATCTTGCCATCCGCGCGGTGCTGAACCTGCGCGATGGCGGGGCAGGGCTGCCTGCCGCCGTGTTGTTGTTCTCGCCCTGGGCCGACCTCACCAACAGCGGTGACACGGCCATCACGCTTCCGCAGGCCGACCCGACACTCTCCTATCCCGGGTTCCTCGCCAATTCGGCGCTGGCCTATGCCGGTGGCCTCGACCTCCGGGATCCGCGCGTTTCACCCCTCTATGCCGATTTCGAAAAGGGCTTTCCGCCCACCCTCATCCAGGATGGTACGCGCACCATCCTGTTGTCGACCAGCGTGCGGACCTACCGTGCGCTGAAGGCGGCGAAGGCCGACGCGGTGATCGACCTCTATGAAGGCATGTGGCACGTCTTCCAGGGTGCACCCGCACCCGAGGCGGCAACCGCACTGGCCACAGCTGGGGCCTTCCTCAGGGAGAAGCTGAAGTAGCGGGCTTACGCCGTGCCAGCCTGTCCGATACCAGCAAGTGGACGAGCGCAACGGCGGCACTGATCCCGGCGGCAAGCCCAAGGATCGATAATCCCTTCCAGTCGAGGAGACGCGCGCCGATCGCCGAGCCAATGGCGATGCCGGCATAGATCATCGCGGCATTGAGCGCGAGGGCGGGTGCTGCAGGCGCGATGGTGACGAGGCGCGATTGCTGCGGCGGCATGAAGCACCAGGCGAAGCTGCTCCACAGCATCACGATCAGGCCCAGCAGCCAGGGGTTCCACGGCATCACCGCAAAGAGCGGCAGCATCACCATGTGCGCGAGGCAGACAAGCACCAAAGTCTTCAGCGGCCCGAACCTGTCGCTCAGGAAGCCACCGATGAAGTTCCCGGCGACCGCGCCGAGGCCGAAGAGCATGAAATAGACTGGCAGCAGCCCGGCCTCCGCACCCGTGGAGGTCTCGATGATGGGGCCGAAGAAGGTGAAAACGATATAGACCGAGCACATCAGCGTTGCGGTGAAGGTGACGGCCACCATCAGGCGGAGGTTTGTGAGGGCCCCAAGGATCGTGGAGACACTGCCGGCCGGAACATGGATGTTGCGCGGGATGAAGCGCAGCAGCACCCCGGCGCAGACTGCCGACAATGCTGCGACGAGGAAGAACGGCGCATGCCAGCCGAAGCGATAGGCCATCCACGCGCCCAGCGGTACGCCGGCGACCTGCGCCATCGTCATTCCCGCGAAGACCTTTGCCAGCGCGCGCCCTCGTTCCTCAACGGGGGCAATCGCCACCGCGACGCCTGCCGACAAAGGCGTATAGAGCGCTGCCCCCAGTGCGACGATCAGGCGTGACAGCGCCAGCATGGTGAGCGTCGTCGACACGGCCGACAACAGTGTGCCGAGGCAGAACAGCCCGAGCGAGCCCACCAGCACCGTGCGGCGCGGCAGGCTGCCGGTCAGTGCAGCTCCGACCGGCGACAAGAGCGCATAGGCAATGGCATAGCTGGTGATGACCAGCCCGGCATCGGCCTTGCTGACGTGCAGGGCCTCGGCGATCGGCGACACGATGCCGATCACGACGAAGACGCCCATGCCGACGACGAAATTGCCGAGCGCGAGCAGTGACAGGATGGGGGAGGCCTTCGCCTCTTGCGCGGCGAGGCTCACTGGGGAATGTCAGACGATGGCGCAGGCCACGTCGCGGATCGACGTCTTGGCAAGGCTCGAATGCAGCGCGCATTCGGCGGCGCGCAGGGGGCCGGACAGGACCTGACCCAGCTGGGCCGCAACGGGGCATGGCGAGTGCGGATCCGTCTTGTGCATGCGGAAGACGTTTTCGTCCTCCACCGCGAAATAAACGTCCGCCAGCGTGATATCGGCCGGATCCTTGTTCAGTTCGAAGCCGCCGGCGCGGCCCGCCACCGACTTCACGAGATGGGCCTTTTCGAGCTCGGTCATCAGGCGGCGAATGACAACGGGGTTGGTGTGCACGCTCTCCGCCACCATGGCCGAGCACACGGGGCCCTTGCCCTTGAAACGGGCGAGGACGCTCATGGCGTGGACGGCGACGACGAAGCGGCTGCTGCTCAACATAAAGGTAACTCCGAGAGTTACATCGTCACGCTGCCCGCAAAGGTCAAGCGAATAAATCGGGCGGCGGTGCGGGGATTGTTAGCCGAGTCCCCCGCCCGGCGCGAGATGTTTTGGCAGCCTCCTGCCCATTCCCGCGGCAACCCGTGCGGAGGATCAGACAAGAAATCTTGCGGGCTTTCGACAATCCCGGGCACCCGTTTGCGCGGAATGTGATGCCATCTGCGGTTGAAGTGCTGCTGCAGAAACCAGCGAAAGGAATGATCCCCATGCGAACCCCACCCACTGCCGGCCTGTCTCTGCTGCTCTCCGCCACATGCGCCACACTGGCGCTTCAGGCCGTTTCCTCATCCGCCGAGGTGATCAACCGCGGCATTGAAGGAAAGCCGCTGCATGAGGCGCGCCCGGCGCCCAAGTCGATCTTCCCTGACGAGCACATCATCGTGGCCCAGCCCTCGCCGTCGGAGGTGAATCCGGCCTTCCTCGGCCCCGTCCTTCTCATGAAGTCGGCGATCGTCGATCTCGAGGCGGGAACCATGACACTGCCGCTGCGCCGCGGCCAGCTCGCCTCGGGCGAAACCGTCTGGTCGGTGTTGACCGACGTCTCGGACGAGAACCTCGCCAATCTCCACGGCGTCAACTACTCGGCCAAGATGGCCTATGGCATCACCGGCAAGGGCACGCGCAAGGGCCGCTTCGAAAAGGATGGCAGCTTCACCTTCCAGTCCGGCAAGGTCGATTTCTCGCCCAAGCGCAGCGTCACGCCGGGCAAGGCGCCGAACTTCTTCCCGCCGCAGGCCGCAGCGCCGGGTTCGGTCGGCGATGCCGATTATTCGCCGCTCGTGCAGCTCGACAACGCCAAGAGCGCGGTGTTCAACATGCCGATGGTGGCCTTCGACGTCAGCGCCGAGGACCTCGACAAGATGTGCGACGGCGAGGTCGACCACGGCAAGGTGCTCGACAAGGTGGTGGCGATCTGCCCGCGCGATGGCACCGTCACCCTCGCCATGACGCTGGGCTACACCTTCTCCAAGCCGATCTTCTATCTCTCGACGGAGGCGAACGATCCGCTCGTCGCGACGCTGGAAGGTGTCACCTTCAGTCCAGCGCTCAGCGATCTGCCTTTCGCGCTGGAAGACGCCGCACCCGGTGAATCGGCCGAGCGCATCTATGTCTTCGCCAATGGTCCCACCGGCAAGGACAATCCCTTCCGCCAGGGCCTCAACAGCGCGCTGTCGGATGGCGGCCATGGGCCGCTCAACGTGCTGGGTGGCATTCCGACCATCAACCTCGACTACAGCCCGATCTGGCGGCTCTTCCCGGTGAAATGGACGGATGAGGCGATCAAGGCGGGTTATCGCACCAAGCTCACCGGCGCCATCGACATCGAGAACGCAGGAGCCAAGGGCATTGTGGAGTCGATTGCAGACGGCGGTGGTCCGCCCAAGGCCGTGGGCTTCCTCGTCAATTGCCCGGTCGTCTACCGGGTGAACTGATCCTGGTTCGTCCGTCAGCAGTGCCCGGGCCCCTGGTGCCCGGGCATCTTCGTCCAACGCGGTTGACGGAAAAACTGTCTCGCCGTGATCGGCGAGTGTCACAAATCCACGGTAGCATCCGAACAAGCTATCGAGGAGGGCGTGACATGCCGACACTCTTTGCGCATCACCGTGCCTATGTCGATGAAGTGAAGGTGCAGACCAGCGACCGGCATGGCTGGCCGGGCTTGCGCCTGGCCCTGACCGAGGAACGCTCGAACGACCTGATCTTCACCCGCATGGCCCGCAGCGCCCTGACGCTGGAGCTCACCGGCGCTGCGCGCCATCTCACCCACATGGACGGCATTGCCGCCGAACGCGCCACCGGCGTTGACGACATCTGCCAGATGCCCGCCGGCGTCAGCGCGCGCTTCGCCTGGGACGTGGGCGAGGGGCTGCAGCGCTCGATCGTGGTGGAGTTCGACGAGGAGCTGCTGTCGACCTATTGCCCGGAACGTTTCGATGGCCCCATGGCGCAGGGCCACCTGATGCCGCGCGACTTTGCCCCGGCGCCCGCTATGGCGTCGCTCATCAAGCTCCTGGCGCGCGAGATCGAGCCCGCCACGGAGAGGGGGCCGCTCTTCGCCGACATGCTCATCCGGCTTCTCGCCATCGAGATCTGCGAAAGCGCGTGGACGCGGCGTCCGCCCGCTGCTGCAGGCGGTGAGGCGCACGACCGGCGCATCATCCGCGCGGTCGACTACATCAACGCCAATCTCGGCCAGAACCTGTCGCCGCGGGACCTCGCGGCGGCCTCGGGCCTCAGTGTCGGCGCACTGGCCAGGCTGTTCCCGCGTCACACCGGCGCGTCACCCCATGCCTACATGCTGCGCCAGCGCATCGAGAAGGCGCGGCAGTTGTTGCAGGCGAGTGACCTGCCCATCGCCCAGGTGGCGCTGGCCACGGGCTTTGCCGACCAGGCCCACCTTTCCAAGGCGCTGAAGCGTCACCTTGGCATGACGCCGCGCCGCCTGCGTCTCGCGGGGCGCCGCAATCCGACCGGCAGTGACCCTTTCTTAACCGAGTCCGCCGAAAGCTGATCTGGCAATCAAGAGGACATCGGCCATGCGCCGCTTCGACTTCGTCGTCACCTGCGTCTGTTGTGCGCTGCTCGGCTATTTCGGCTGGCACGCCTACAAGGGGCCGCGCGGATTTCCCTACCGGGACGCCCTCGAAGTCAAGGTGGCGAAGCTTCAGGACAAGTTTGAGGGCCTGCAGGATCAGCGCGAGAAGCTGGAGAGCAAGGTCTCGCTGCTCCGGCCCGAGAGCATCGACCCGGATCTCCTCGACGAGTTGGCCCGCGGCAAGCTCGAACTCGCCAAGCCGACCGACGTGGTGGCCTTCACGTCACGGCAAATCTCCGAGTGAAATCCACAGCGTAAACCGAAATCCGGTTAATCACCGAAACCGCCTGCATTCTCAACCATTTAATGCTATGAACACAGCATTGGTCATGGCTGGAGGATGCATTCATGGCGGTCAAGTCGGCCTATATCTCGAAGAAGTCGGCCAAGGGCGAGAAGGGTGACAAGCCCAACCTCACCAACAGTGGCTTCACCACCGAAGAGGAACTCTACGCCTATCGCGAGATGCTGTTGATCCGCCGCTTCGAGGAAAAGGCGGGCCAGCTCTACGGCATGGGCTTCATCGGCGGCTTCTGCCACCTCTACATCGGCCAGGAAGCGGTCGTCGTCGGCATGGAAATGGCTCAGAAGGAGGGCGACGCCGTCATCACTTCCTACCGCGACCACGGCCACATGCTGGCCGCCGGCATGGACCCCAAGGGCGTCATGGCCGAGTTGACCGGCCGCAAGGGCGGGCTCTCCAAGGGCAAGGGCGGCTCCATGCACATGTTCTCCAAGGAAAAGCAGTTCTACGGCGGCCACGGCATCGTCGGCGCGCAGGTGCCGCTCGGCGCGGGCCTCGCCTTCGCCAACAAGTATCGCGGCAACGACAATGTCTCGGTGGCCTATTTCGGCGATGGTGCGGCGAACCAGGGCCAGGTCTACGAGACCTTCAACATGGCCTCGATCTGGAAGCTGCCCGTGGTCTTCGTGATCGAGAACAACCGCTACGCCATGGGCACCGCGGCCACCCGTTCGACCGCCGTCGCCGACCACCTCGGTGCCCGCGGTGCGGCCTTCGGCATTCCCTATGAGCAGGTCGACGGCATGGACGTGCGCGCGGTGCGCGATGCCGCCGAGCGCGCCATCGAGCATTGCCGCGCGGGTGAGGGGCCTTACATCCTCGAGATGATGACCTACCGCTATCGCGGCCACTCAATGTCGGACCCGGCGAAATACCGCTCCAAGGAAGAAGTGCAGAAGATGCGCGAAGAGCATGACCCGATCGAGCAGGTGAAGGCGCGTATCCTAAATGGCAAGCTCGCCACCGAGGACGACCTCAAGAAGATCGATGCCGAGATCCGCGCCATCGTGACGGAGGCCGCGGAATTCGCCCAAAACGATCCGGAGCCGGATCCTTCCGAGCTCTACACCGACATCTACGTGAACGCCTGAGCCGGGGACGCCAATGCCATCCATCCTCATGCCCGCCCTTTCCCCCACCATGGAAGAGGGCAAGCTCGCCAAGTGGCTCAAGAACGTGGGCGACATGGTGAAGCCCGGCGATGTCATCGCCGAGATCGAGACCGACAAAGCGACGATGGAGGTAGAGGCCGTCGACGAGGGCCCGCTCACCTCGATCCTCATTCCCGCTGGCACCGAGAACGTGAAGGTCAACACGCCCATCGCCGTCATCGGCGAGGCGGATGCCGCACCGGCTCCCAGGGCTGAGGCCGCGAAGCCCGCCGAAGCCCCGGCGGTCGCCGCGCCTGCCGTCGTCACCACCGCCGCCCCCGCCGATGCAGAAATCCCCGCCGGCACCGAGATGGTCACCATGACGGTGCGCGAGGCGCTGCGCGAGGCCATGTCGGAAGAGATGCGCCGCGACCCGGAGGTCTTCCTCATGGGCGAGGAAGTCGCCCAGTACCAGGGCGCCTACAAGATCTCGCAGGGCATGCTCGACGAGTTCGGGCCCCAGCGCGTCATCGACACGCCGATCACCGAGCACGGCTTCACCGGCCTTGCGGTGGGTGCGGCCTTCGCGGGGCTGAAGCCCATCGTCGAGTTCATGACCTTCAACTTCGCCATGCAGGCGATCGACCAGATCATCAACTCCGCCGCCAAGACGCACTACATGTCGGGTGGCCAGCTGAACTGCTCGATCGTGTTCCGCGGCGCGTCGGGTGCCGCCGCGCGCGTCGCCGCCCAGCACAGCCAGGACTATGCCGCCTGGTATGGCCACATCCCCGGCCTCAAGGTGGTGCAGCCCTATAGTGCGGCCGATGCCAAGGGTCTCCTGAAGTCGGCGATCCGCGATCCGAACCCCGTGGTCTTCCTCGAGAACGAGATCCTCTACGGTAAGAGCTTCGAGGTTCCGAAGGTCGAGGACTGGCTCGTTCCCATCGGCAAGGCCCGCATCGCTCGGGTGGGCCACCACGTCACCATCGTCTCCTTCGGCATCGGCATGACCTATGCCTTGGCCGCCGCCGAGAAGCTCGCGGCGGAAGGGATCGAGGCCGAGGTGATCGACCTCCGCACCATCCGCCCGATGGACCTCGCCACGGTCATCGAGAGCGTGAAGAAAACCAATCGCTGCGTCTGCGTGGAGGAGGGCTTCCCGCAGTTCTCCGTCACCTCCGAAATCGCCGCCCAGGTGATGACGCATGCCTTCGATTACCTCGACGCGCCCGTCGCACGCGTCGCCGGCAAGGACGTACCAATGCCCTATGCGGCCAATCTCGAAAAACTGGCGCTGCCCAATGCCGATGAGGTGGTCGCCGCAGCAAAGGCTGTGCTCTATGTCTGACCATGATCACCACCACCACAACCACCACGGCGAAATGCACCCGCACCAGCTGGAGCCGCCGCACGAGGTGTTCCACGATCCCAAGGCCGGCGAGGTCGCCCGCGCCTGGATCACCAATGGTGGCCTGAGCCTGTCGCTCCATGCCATGGCCTTCGGCACGCCCGAGGTCTGGGGCCACGTGCTGGCAGGTATGGCGCAGCAGGTCGCTGCCGCCTGCGCCGAGATGGGCCACGGCAACCCGTCCGACAATTTCGCCGCCATCCGCAAGGTGCTGAACGAGGACCTGAACAAGGTCGCAGCCCAGCTCTCGCCGCTCGCCAACAAGGCCTGAGCGGAGTTACTGACGACAAGCACCGCCGGGCCAGCCCCGGCGGTTAGACCTGAGAAGAATGGGGAACGCCGACGATGCCCGTGAACGTGCTCATGCCCGCCCTGTCGCCCACCATGGAGAAGGGCAAGCTTGCCAAGTGGCTCAAGAAGGAGGGCGACGCCGTCAAGTCCGGCGACGTACTGGCCGAGATCGAGACCGACAAGGCCACCATGGAAGTCGAAGCCGTCGATGAAGGCACTGTCGGTAAGCTGCTCATTCCCGCCGGCACCGAGGACGTGCTGGTCAACACCCCCATCGCCGTGATCCTGGGCGAGGGCGAGAAGCTGGGCGATGCGCCCGCTGCCGCCGCACCCAAGCCCGCCGCAGCCGCTCCGGTCACAGCCCCCGCAGCAGCGCCCGCCGCGGCCGCGCCTTTGGCCGCAGGCTCCACTGCTAAGCCCGAGGGCGCTCGCGTTTTCGCCTCGCCACTCGCCCGCCGCGTGGCCAAGCAGAAGGGCGTGGACATAGCGGCGCTCCTCGGCTCGGGCCCGCATGGCCGCATCGTGCTGAAGGACGTCGAGAACGCCAAGCCCGGCGCAGCGCCCGCCGCGAAGCCCGTCGCCGGTCCGACCCTCGCCGTGCCGCCGTCGGACGAGCAGGTCTTGAAGCTCTTCGCCGAAGGCTCCTACGAGCTCGTGCCGCATGACTCGATGCGCAAGGTCATCGCCCGCCGCCTCACCGATTCGAAGCAGACCATCCCTCATTTTTATGTCTCGGTGGACGTCACGCTCGATCACCTGCTGGAGCTGCGCGAGCGGCTGAACCTGCAGGCGCCCAAGGACAAGGAGGGCAAGCCCCTCTGGAAGATCTCGGTCAACGACTTCATCATCAAGGCCATGGCCATGGCCCTCATCAAGGTGCCGGATGCCAATGTCACCTGGCTCGAGAACGCCATGGTGAAGCACAAGCACGCCGACATCGGTGTCGCCGTGTCGATCCCCGGCGGCCTGATCACGCCGATCGTCCGTTCCGCCGAGCTGAAGGGCCTCGCCCAGATCTCGACCGAGATGAAGGATTATGCGGCGCGCGCGCGCAACCGCAAGCTCAAGCCCGAGGAATACACCGGCGGTTCCGCCGCCGTTTCCAACATGGGCATGATGAATGTGAAAAGCTTCGCCGCCATCGTCAACCCGCCGCATGCCTCGATCCTCGCCATCGGCTCGGGCGAGCGTCGCCCCGTGGTGCGCGGCAACGACATTGTCATCGAACAGCAGATGACCATCACGCTCTCCACCGACCACCGCTGCATCGACGGCGCGCTGGGGGCCGAATTCATCGGTGCCATCAAGTCCTATCTCGAAGAACCCGGCCTGATGCTGGTGTGAGGGCCGCATGAAGAACATCCTCGCCTTCGGCGACAGCCTCACCTGGGGCTTCATCGCCGGCACGTTCGAGCGCCATCCCTTCGCGGTGCGCTGGCCGAACGTGCTCGCGGCGGGGCTGGATGGAAAGGCGCGCGTCATCGAGGAGGGCCACAACGGCCGCACCACGGTGTTCGACGATCCGACCACCCTCGATGACCGCAACGGCGCGAAGGCGCTGCCCATGCTGCTGTCGACGCATACGCCGCTCGACCTCGTCATCCTCATGCTGGGCACCAACGACATCAAGTTCGCCAACCGCTGCCGCGCCTTCGATGCCTCGATGGGCATGGCAAGGCTGGTGCAGATCATCCAGACCTTCCCCTTCCTCGAATGGGCGCCGAGGCCCCAAGTGCTGATCGTCGCACCACCCGCACTCGTTCCGACCACGGATGAATGGTTCAACGATCTCTGGGGCCACGCCATCGAAGAGTCGAAACTGTTCGGCAAGCACTATGCCCGCGTGGCCGAGGAAATGGGTGTTCACTTCTTCGACGCGGGCACGGTGGCAAAGGCCGACAAGACCGACGGCGGCCATCTCGATGCGGAGAACACCAGGGCCATCGGCACGGCGCTCGTGCCGGTGGTGCGGGGGATATTGGGAATGTGAGACCGGGCGTCACCCCACCCATGAGCCGTCATCCCGGCGAAGGCCGGGATCCAGCTTTCGATGGTGGAGACGCCCACGGCCGGACCCCGGCCTTCGCCGGGGTGACGGCAACAGAGGAGTGAGAATTTCATGGCCGACACGAACTTCGACATCATCATCATCGGCGGCGGCCCCGGCGGCTATGTGGCGGCGATCCGCGCGGCACAGCTGGGCTTCAGGACGGCCGTGGTGGAACGCGAGCATCTGGGCGGCATCTGCCTCAACTGGGGCTGCATCCCCACCAAGGCGCTGCTGCGCTCGGCCGAGATCTACCACTACATGAAGCACGCCAAGAACTACGGACTGGCGGCCGACAACGTGTCCTTCGATCCGGCCGCCGTCGTCCAGCGCTCGCGCGGCGTCTCGGGCCGCTTGAACGGCGGCGTCACCATGCTCCTGAAGAAGAACAAGGTCTCGGTCATCTGGGGCGAGGCGAAGCTGACGAAGCCCAACGAGATCGTGGTCTCGAAGCCGGCCAAGCCCGCCGTCCAGCCGCAGAACCCGGAACCGAAGGACAAGCTCGGCCCCGGCACCTACACGGCGAAGAACATCATCATCGCCACCGGAGCGCGCCCGCGCGTGCTTCCCGGCCTCGAGCCCGACGGCAAGCTGGTCTGGACCTATTTCGAGGCCATGGTCCCCAAATCCATGCCGAAGTCGCTGCTGGTCGTCGGCTCCGGCGCCATCGGCATTGAGTTCGCCTCCTTCTACAACGCCATGGGCGTCGACGTGACGGTGGTCGAGGTCATGGACCAGATCATGCCGGTGGAAGACGCCGAGATCTCGAAGCTCGCCCAGAAGCAGCTCGAAAAGCAGGGCCTCAAGTTCAGGCTGGCCGCCAAGGTCACCAAGCTCGACCGCCATGCCGACAGTGTCACCGCGACGATCGAAGCGGGCGGCAAGTCGGAGCAGATCACGGTCGACCGCGTCATCTCCGCCGTCGGCGTCCAGGGCAACATCGAGGGACTGGGACTCGAAGCCTTGGGCATCAAGACCGAGAAGGGCTGCATCGTGACGGACGGCTTCGGCCGCACCAATGTCCCGGGTGTCTTCGCCATCGGCGACGTGGCGGGCCCGCCCATGCTCGCCCACAAGGCGGAGCACGAGGGCGTCATCTGTGTGGAGAAGATCAAGGGCCTCGACGTCCACCCCATGAAGAAGGAGCAGATCCCCGGCTGCACCTATTGCCACCCGCAGGTTGCAAGCGTCGGCCTCACCGAGGCCAAGGCCAAGGCGGCGGGTTACGAACTCAAAGTCGGCCGCTTCCCCTTCCTCGCCAATGGCAAGGCCATCGCACTGGGCGAGGACCAGGGCCTGATCAAGACCATCTTCGATGCCAAGACCGGCCGGCTGCTGGGTGCCCACATGGTCGGCGCCGAGGTCACCGAACTGATCCAGGGCTTCGTCATCGCCATGGGCCTCGAGACCACCGAGGAGGAGCTGATGCACACGGTGTTCCCGCATCCCACCCTCTCCGAAATGATGCACGAGAGCGTGCTCGACGCCTATGGCCGCGTCATCCACATGTGAGGCATGCCCCGGTCCGCTTGATGGCGGGCGGGGCAGGGGTTATCTAGTGCTGAGCTTTCCCTCCCCCTTGTGGGGAGGGACCAAGGGTGGGGGTTGCGCCGC
>CAYYTH010000027.1:0-48359 GCA_964474665.1 uncultured Aestuariivirga sp. | reverse complement strand
GAACGAGAACGCGCCCGAGAAATACCGCGGCATGGACCGCTTCAAGGTGCGCGACGCGGTGGTGGCGGAACTGGAGGGCCTCGGCCTTCTGGAGAAGGTCGAAACCAACGTCATGCAAGTGCCCTACGGCGACCGGTCGGGTGTAGTGATCGAGCCATGGCTCACCGACCAGTGGTACGCCGACGCCGTGACGCTCGCGAAACCCTGCATCGAGGCGGTCGAGACGGGCCGCACCAAATTCGTGCCCAAGAACTGGGAGAACACCTTCTTCGAATGGATGCGCAACATCCAGCCGTGGTGCATCTCGCGCCAGCTGTGGTGGGGCCACCAGATCCCGGCCTGGTACGGGCCGGACGGCACGGTCTTCGTCGAGGAGACGGAGAACCTCGCGCTCGACGCGGCCGAGCGCCATTATGGCAGCCGCGTGAACCTGACGCGCGACGAGGACGTGCTCGACACGTGGTTCTCTTCCGCCCTCTGGCCGTTCTCGACACTGGGCTGGCCGGATGAGACGCCGGAACTGAAGCGGCACTACAAGACCGACGTGCTGGTCACCGGCTTCGACATCATCTTCTTCTGGGTTGCCCGCATGATGATGATGGGCCTGCACTTCATGAAGGAAGTGCCGTTCCACACCGTTTACATCCATGCCCTGGTCCGCGACGAGAAGGGCCAGAAGATGTCGAAGTCCAAGGGCAACGTCATCGACCCGCTGGAGCTGATCGATGCCTATGGCGCGGATGCGCTGCGCTTCACGCTGGCTGCCATGGCAGCACAGGGGCGCGACATCAAACTCGCCAAGGCACGCGTCGAGGGCTACCGTAACTTCGGAACCAAGCTGTGGAACGCCGCGCGCTTCGCCGAGATGAACGGCGTGGCGCATGACCCGAATTATGACCCGCTTGCGGCGCGCGTGACCGTCAACCGCTGGATCGCCGGCGAGACGGCGCGCACCGAGGCCAAGGTGCGCGCGGCACTCGACGAGTACAAGTTCAACGAGGCGGCAGGCGCACTCTACCAGTTCGTGTGGAACGTGTTCTGCGACTGGTATCTCGAGCTCATCAAGCCGATCCTGAATGGCGCGGACGAGGCGGCCAAGGCCGAGACGCGTGCCACCACCGCCTGGGTGATGGACCAGATCCTGCTGCTGCTCCACCCCTTCATGCCCTTTGTGACCGAGGAGCTTTGGCAGCAGACGGCACAGCGCAAGCAGTGGCTGATCGCCTCCGAGTGGCCTTCCTACAAGGGCCTCGGTGATGCCAAGGCCGATGCCGAGATGGAGTGGGTCATCCGCTTCATTTCCGAGGTGCGCTCGGTGCGCGCCGAGATGAACGTGCCCGCAGGGGCCAAGATCGCTTGTGTGCTGGTGTCAGCCAACAGCGAGACGCGCCGCCGGGCCGATGCCTGGGAGAACGAGATCATGCGCCTTGCGCGCCTGTCGTCGATCGGCTTCGAGGATGCCGTGCCAAAGGCCTCGGCCCAGATCGTGCTGGACGAGGCGACCGTGGCGTTGCCGCTCGAAGGCGTCATCGACTTCGGCGCCGAGAAGACGCGGCTTGCCAAGGAGCTGGAGAAGATCGCCAAGGATACGGCCGCGATCGATGGGCGCCTCAACAACCCGGGTTTCGTCGCGAAGGCGCCGCCCGAGGTTCTGGAGGAGAGCCGCGAGCGCAAGTCTGAACTGGAAGCCCGCAAGGCCAAGATCGACGAGGCACTCGCCAGACTGGGGTAGGTTCCGCGATGATCCTCAGCAGCCGGATCGAAACACCCATTGGCCCTCTCGTGCTTCTCGCACGGGAGGGCATTTTGTTGATGCTCGAGTTCGAGGACGCCGACCCACGCATCGAGCGTGAGATGCGGACACGGTTCCGGGGCGAGGGACACCAGCCCGCCGCCGATCCATTCGGGCTCGTGTCCCGCATCAGGGCCTATTTTGCTGGTGAGCTCTCGGCCATCGACGACATCGAGACCGACGGTGGCGGCACGGACTTCCAGCGAAAAGTGTGGGCCGAGCTCAGGCGCATCCCGACGGGCGTGACCATCTCCTATGCCGAACTCGCGCGCAGGCTGGAGGACACCAAGGCCACGCGCGCGGTGGGCACGGCCAATGGCCGCAATCCCATTGCCATCGTGGTGCCCTGTCATCGCGTCATCGGTGCGGATGGATCACTGACCGGCTATGGCGGCGGCGTCGATCGCAAGCGCTGGTTGCTTGTGCATGAGGGCGCCTTGCTGGACGTCTAGCGGCAAGCGGGGCCCGCACATGTGCTGCACGCAGGAGGGGCACGCGCGCTTTGCGGCATTCACCAATTCCTTGTATGCCATGCCTCGCCTAAGAGCGCGGTCGAAGCGATCATCAAGGAGCATTTTTCACATGCGCAGATTTCACCTGTCCGCCATTGCGGCGGCTTTCGCCATCAGCTTCTTCGCTTCCCCGGCGGGGGCCGTCGTCTACTGCAAGTATGTGGGCGTGCCCAAGGGCTGCGTGGCGAAGCCCGGCGTGGTCTACAGGCCGGCGCCGGTGGTGCGCGCGGTGCCAGGCGTTGGTGCGCCGGGCGTCAATACGCCTGTCAATCGCGGCGGCCCGGTGAACCGGGTGGGACGCCGATAGCGAGGTGACCGGGCGGCCCGCATGGCCGCCCGCATCGCTTATTGCACCAGATTGAAATCGCCGGGCTTCCAGCTCTTGTCGAACCACGGCTCCAGCGGCCCATAGAAGCGGAGCAGCGCGTTCAAGCCCTTGCCCGGCACTGTCTGGGCCCGGTTGCCCTCATGTCCCTTGGGCGATGTGGGGCCGAAGCACCCCGTGGCCGAAAGGTCATCGTTCATCTTGAGGTCCGTCGACAGGCTAGCTGGCCGCCTTCACCGTCTTGCGATTGCGCAGGACGTGCTCGTGGGCGCCGTCATAGAGCGCGGAGTCGCGGAAGTCATGCGCGTCCAGCACCGGGCCGACGAGGATCAGCGCGGTACGGGTAAGCTTCGCCTCGCGCACCTTCTTCGCGATGGTGGACAGCGTGCCGCGGATGATCATCTGGTCCGGCCAGGTGATGCGATAGGCGACGACCACAGGGCAGTCGGGGCCATAATGTGGCGTGAGCGCGCGCTCGATGTAGCCCAGATTTCGGATGGACAGGTGGATGGCGAGCGTCGCCCTCGAGCGGCCGAGTTCCTCGAGTGTTTCGCCGTCCGGCATCGAGGAAGATTGCATGGCGGTGCGGGTGAGGATCACGGTTTGGGCGATCTCCGGGAGCGTGAACTCGGTCTTGAGTTCCGCGGCCGCGGCGGCGAAGGCCGGAACACCCGGCGTGACGTCATAGGGGATGCCCAGCTTTTCGAGCCTTCTGATCTGCTCCGCGATGGCGCCATAGAGCGAGGGGTCGCCCGAATGCACGCGGGCCACGTCATGGCCCTTGGCATGCGCGGCCTCGATCTCGGCGATGATCTCGTCAAGCGTGAGGGGCGCGGTGTCGACCACGCGAGCGCCCTCGGGGGCCGCCTTCACGATTTCCTCCGGTACCAGCGAGCCCGCATAAAGGCAGACGGGACAAGTCTGTATGCGCTTCAGGCCGCGAACGGTGATGAGGTCGGGTGCGCCGGGACCGGCGCCGATGAAGTGAACGGTCATTCCGCTGCCTCTCTCTTCTTGGCATAGCCGCGCGGGGTGTAGGAATAGGTCCTGCCATCGCCGCGGGTGAAACACTTGGATTGCGACGAGCCGACCATCACCAGCGTGAGCATGTCGACGTCGTCGGGGTTGAAATCGGCGAAGCGCACGATCTTCACCTTCTCCTCGGGGCGACCGAGGTTCGAGGCGATGACCACCGGTGTATCGGGCGGGCGGTGGTCCTTCAGGATCGCGAAGGCGCGCTCGAGCTGGTCGCGGCGCTTGAGGGAGCGCGGGTTGTAGAACGAGATGACGAAATCGCCCTCTGCCGCGCCATGGAGTCGCTTCTCGATCGCTTCCCAGGGGGTCAGGAGATCAGAAAGCGAGATGCAGCAGAAGTCGTGCCCGATCATCGCGCCCGCCTTGGCGGCGGCGGCCTGGAAGGCCGAGATGCCGGGGATGACATTGACCGCGATGCGCGCGGGTTCGATGTCGATCACCTCGTAGACAAGCGCCGCCATGGCATAGATGCCGGCGTCACCCGAGCAGACGAGGGCTACTTCCTTGCCCTGTTTCGCCAGTTCGATGGCATGCCGGACGCGGTCTTCCTCACCCCCGAGCGGGAAGCGGTGTTCCTGCTGGTCTGTCTTCACGTCCGCCACGAGATCGAGATAGAGGCCATAACCCACCCAGTCGGTGGAGGCTTCGAGGGCCGCACGCGCTGCAGGGGCACGCCAGTCCGGCGTGCCGGGCCCGATGCCAACCACATGAACGATGCCGCGTGGGCGGCCCGGAAGGTTAAGGATTGGCTGCGGCGCCTTGGCGATGGCGCAGGTGCCGCGCGGCGAGCGGGTCTTCTCGACGATGAGCTCGGACGTGCTGCCGGCCGTGGCGAGGGCCGTAGCCTCTGCGACACCGGCGACGCCCACTTCCTTCGCCACGATTTCCGACGGGTTCTTGAGGCGCGACGTTTCCTTTGCGAGGTCCTCGGCGGAGAAGAAGCGGGCTGGCACGCCGAAATGCGTGGCGACGGCATGGATTGCTGCCTCGTCCGACTTCAGGTCGATCGAGGCGACCGCAGCGAGGGACGCAGGCGAGAGCTTCGCGTCCGCCATGGCCTTCTGGGCGAGCGTGATCAGCTCGGAAGCCTCGGCATTGCGTTCGCAGCCGAGGCCCATGACGAGGGTCCTGGGATGGTAGACGAGATTGCGCGGTGATCCCGCAGTCACGGTCTCGGTGACGGTCAGGGTGATCGGGTCCGACCCGGTGGCGAAGGTCGCGGCGGGGAAGGGGTTGCACGTGCCGTCGAGCGCGAGGGCTGCGCCGTTGAGCAGCGCTGCAGTGGCGGCCTTCATGTCACCGGGGTTGGCCAGCACGAAGCCCGGTGCGGGCTCATCCAGCGCGAAGCCGAAACGCACTTCGCTCGCCGTGGTGATGGCGGCATGACCGCCACAGATCTCAGCGATGCGGCGGGCGAGGTCGTTGGCGCCGTGATGGCCGCCCAGTAGCGGTACGGCGGAGGACCCGTCCTCCGCAACCGCGATCACCGGCGGTTCGCTGCGCTTGTCATGAAGCTGCGCCGCCACGGCGCGGACGAGAATGCCCGCCGCGCAGAGCCCGACGATCGTACGCCCGTCGGTGAAGAGCTGGGCAATGTGCGCCGTGGCCTTGGCATAGGTGACATCGCCACCCGCGACACAGTCCGGCGTGTGGATCTCGGCACCGAGCGGCTCCTTCAGCCGGCGGGCCAGCGGCAGGGCAGAGGCCCCGAGAACGAGGATGACGGGCTTCACCATGCTTCGGTGCCCGCATAGACGAGGATCGAGGAGAAATAGGGCAAGTGATCTTCCGTGATGTCGAGGAGCGGTGTGACCACCTCGTCCTCATGCGTTGCCTTGATGATGACATGGGCGCGGGACGAGAGGTCCAGCAGACCAAGGATGTTGCGGACCTTGCCGAGATGGCGGCCCACCTTGATGAGGACGGCGCTTTCGGTGGTCATGAGCTCGTCGCGAAGCCGGTCTTCGGGAAGCGTTGCGGGCAGGACCTTCACCACCTCGTTGCGCGCCGAGAGGGGGCGGCGGAGGGCCGCGGCCGAGGCCGTCATGGAGGTGATGCCCGGAACGATGGCGCAGGGGTAATCATGCGCCAGCCGCGCGAAGAGATACATGAAGGAGCCGTAGAAGAAGGGGTCGCCTTCACACAGCATGACGACGTCGCGGCCCAGCTTCAGGTGCGCGGCGATGGCGGCCGCACCTGCGTCATAGGCCTTCTCGCCCGGTTCGCGTTCCACCCGCATCGGCATGTCGATGACCAGGTGCTCGGCAGTCTCGGGGATATAGCGCTTGGCGATGTCGCGCGCCGTGGAGTCCTTGCCGTTGGCAGCGAGATAGGCGACCACCGTTGCATTGGAGATCAGTCGCACGGCCTTGACGGTCAGCAGCTCCGGGTCACCGGGGCCGACGCCGACGCCGTGCAGCGTTCCGAGTTTGTTTACCATGATTTCTGCGCCCGCCATTGGGTGACCGCCATGCGCGGACGAAGCGCACGCAGCCGCCCGACATGGGTGAGGCTCGACACGTCCATCCGCACGATGTCGCCGCCGTGCTTCTCATGGCGGTCGTAGAGATGCTGTTCGCCCTCGAGGGTGACGGCATTGGCCACGAGTGTGCCACCGGGCTTGAGCGCCTCCCAGGCGCCCTGGAAGACCCCGGGCAGCCAGATGCCGCCGCCGATGAAGACGGCGTCGGGCCGGGGCTGGCCGACATAGGTTTCGGGAACGTCGCCCGCAACCACCTTGAGGCGCGGCGCCCCGAGCGCGTCCATGTTGGCAGCGATCATGGCGAGGCGGTCGGCGTCGTGCTCGAAGGCAATGGACAAGCAGCCGCGGGCAGCGCGCATCCATTCGATGGAGATCGAACCGCAGCCGGCGCCCACGTCCCACAGCAGCTGGTCGGGCGAGGGGCCGAGCGCGGCAAGGGTTGCAGCGCGCACCTCACGCTTGGTCAGCTGGCCATCATGGACGAATGCGTCATCCGGCAGGCCGGCGAGACGGGAGAGAACCCTGGCGCCGGGAGAGGCGATGCAATGGATCGCCAGCGTGTTGAGGTCCGAGAACGCGGTGTCGGGAACCGCATCGGCGCGGAAGCTGGACTGCTTCTCTCGCGTGCCGCCCATGTTTTCCAGAACCGTGATCTCACTGTTGCCGAAGCCGCGGGCAGTGAGGCGTCGGGCGACTTCGGGGATCGTGCTGCGATCCGCCGTCAGCACGATGAGGCGCACGTTGGGCTGGATGAAGGGCTCGATGTGTGCGGCGTCACGGCCATGCAGCGTGAGCGTGTCGCAATCGGGGAGCGACCAGCCGACCCGCGCCGCGGCAAGCGAGAAGGCGGAGAAATGCGGGATGATCGCCATCTCCGCGAAGGGGATGAACTCCATCAGTTTGCGGGCGACGCCATAGTTCAGCGGGTCGCCCGTGGCGAGAACCACAGTGCGGCGGCCGGCAAGAGGCCGGATGCGGTCGACAACGGCAGAGAAGGGCTGCGGCCATTCATGGCGCTCGGCGGGGCCCTGCGGCGTGAGTGCGAGCAGACGGTCGGAACCGACGATGACCTCCGCGTTGCGGATCGCGAGCTGCGCCCTGGTTGAGAGGCCTTCCCAGCCGTCCTCGCCCATGCCGACGATGGTGAGCCATTTGTTCATTGCGCACCACGGGTGAGGGCGTTGACGACGGAGGCCGCCATGGCCGAACCGCCGCGGCGGCCGAGCAGGGTGGCATAGGGAATGCCGCGCGGGTTGGCGTGAAGCTCGTCCTTCGATTCCGCTGCTCCGACGAAGCCGACCGGGAAGCCCACGATGGCTGCGGGCTTCGGCGCACCCTGATCAATCATCTCAAGCAGGGCGAAGAGCGCCGTGGGTGCATTGCCGATGACGGCGATGCTGCCGGCGAGACGATCGCGCCAAAGCTCCACCGCCGCAGCGGAGCGGGTATTGCCGGTGGCGAGGCCGATGTCGCGCGCCTGAGGATCGTTGAGCGTGCAGATGACGTTGAGTTGCTTGTCGATGATGCCGTGGCGGACCATCTCGGCGTCGACGAAAACCGGCTTGCCGTTCGCGAGCGCTGCTTGAGCGGCGGCGACGAAATCGGGCGAGATGCGCAGATCTGACACGATGTCGGGCATGCCGCAGGCATGGATGATGCGTGTGGCAACGGGTTCGGCATCCGCCGGCAAGGCAGAGAAATCGGCCTCGGCCCGGATGATCTCGAAGGACCTCCGGTAGATCGCGGCGGGATCGCGCAGGTAGTCGATCACTTCTTCATCATGCTCTTCGGCCCCAGCGGATGGTCTGCATGGGGATAGGGCGCATGGGTGTGGTCATGCCCGTGATCGTGGCCGTGACTGTGGCCGTGACTGTGATCGTGGCCATGGTCATGGTCATGGTGATGGCCATCGTCGTGGTGGTGGTGGTGAGGTTGTCCGGAAAGGATCTTGCCGGGATCGACGGCAAGCACCGAGGCCTGTTTCTTCTTCGGTGCGGTCTTGCACATCTGGTTGCAGACGCCGTCACAGTATTCGCAATCGGCCGAGGTGCCGATGCCCTCGACGTGATGATGGTGGCTTTCCTGCACGGCTCCCACTTCCGCCTCGAAGCCCAGCACCTGGGTGCGGTACTTGCACATCTGGCAGTTCATGGCGATGTCGCCCGTGAGGATCTGCTCGATGCGCTCTTCGAAGGTGGCGATCACCTGCGGGTGGTCGTTGAGGTAGGGCGCCTTGATGAACTCGATCTCCGGGTGGCGCGCCGCGACGGCGTCGGTCGCATCATAGATGCGGTCGACGAGGATGCCGGTGAACAGGAAGTAGGGGAACACGATGATGCGCTTGTAGCCAAGCCGCGCGGCGTGCTCGAGGCCCGGTTCGACGAGCGGGAAGGTCACGCCGGAATAGGCCGTCTCGGCCCAGCCGAAGCCGAAGCCTTCCCAGAGCAGGCGCGTGACCTTGGCGACGTTGGAGTTCGCATCGGGGTCCGAGGCGCCGCGGCCGACGACGACGAGCAGCGTCTCGTGCTTCGGCACTCCGGGGCCTGCCTTGTCGAGCGCTTCCTGCACGCGGTCGGCGGCGGCGCGCATCATCTTGGGGTCGATGCCGAGTTCCTTGCCATAGTCGATGCGGAGATCATTGGCGGCGGCATAGGTGTTGAGGACGGAGGGAATGTCGTTCTTGGCATGGCCGGCGGCGAAGAGCATGCCCGGCACCGCCAGCACACGGGTGACGCCCTGCGCCTTCAGGCTGTCGAGGCCGGTCCGGATGATGGGGGTGGCGAATTCGAGATAGCCGTACTCCACCGGGTATTGCGGCAGGCGCTTCTTGAGGTGCTCGGAGAGCACGGCGAATTCCCGCACCGCATCCTTGTCGCGGCTGCCGTGGCCGCACAGCATCACACCGAGTTTTTCCGCCATTGGTCCTGCCTTCCAGCTCATGACGCGCCCCCGGGCGAGGCCCGGTCCGGAAGACAGCCCCGGCCTTGGCCCCGTCTTTGGTCGGCCGCACCGGAATGTGCTCTCAGTCCCGTCTCTGGGGACGCTGTGACGCCGCTTCTAGCCCCCGGCAGGGGGGTGGGACAAGCACGTTTGCGGCGTGAAAAAGTCGCCAGCGTCTTGCTGAATTCACCTCCCCCGGGCTTGGCCCGGGGGCCCTTTGATCGCGGTTCCAAAGAAGAGGATGCCCGGGTCAAGCCCGGGCAAGGTGAGAATTTGGGACAAGTGTCGTTAAAACTCGATCCCCGCCTGAGCCTTCACGCCCGAGCGGAAGGGGTGCTTCACCTGCTCCATTTCGGTGACGAGGTCGGCTATCTCGATCAATTCGTCCTTGGCGTTGCGGCCGGTGACGACGACGTGCTTGCCCTCGGGCTTGTTCTTCAGCACCTCGAGAACCTCGTCGAGCGGCAGGTAATCGTAGCGCAGCACGATGTTGAGTTCGTCGAGCAGCACCATCTTGTAATCCGGGTCGGCGATCATCTTCTTCGCCTCCTCCCAGGCTGCCCGGGAATGCGCGATGTCACGCTCGCGGTCCTGGGTTTCCCAGGTGAAGCCTTCGCCCATGGCCTTGATGGTGACGAGGTCTGGGAACTTCTCCAGCACCGTGCGCTCGCCCGTTGCCCAGGCGCCCTTCACGAACTGGATGACGCCCGACTTCATGCCGTGGCCCACGCAGCGGAAGACCATGCCGAAGGCGGCGGTGGACTTGCCCTTGCCCTTGCCGGTGTGGACGATGAGCAGGCCCTTCTCGATGGTCTTGCCGGCCATGATCTTGGCGCGGGCGGCCTTCTTCTTCGCCATCTTCTCGTGGTGGCGGGCATTGTCGTGGTCGGGGGCTTCATCGGTCATCGTGTCAGGTCCTCGAGAAGGTCATGGGCTGAATTGAGGCGAGGTGTCCAGAGGCCGCGCTGGGCGGCCTCGCGGAAGCGCTCGGCGATTTCGCGCAGGGCGGCGGGGTTGTTGTCGCGGATGAAGTCACGCGTTGCATCATCGGCGAGGAAGGCATCATAGGCCAGGTCGAAATGATGCGTGCGCACCGCACCGGTGGTGGCGGCGAAGGCAAACATGTAGTCCACCGTCGCCGCGATCTCGAAGGCGCCCTTGTAGCCATGGCGCTTCACGCCGGCGATCCATTTGGGGTTGACCACACGCGCGCGCATGACGCGGCCGACTTCCTCCTCTAGTGTCCGGATCACCGGGCGCTCCGGGCGGGAATGGTCGTTGTGGTAGACGCGTGGGCGGCTGCCCGAGGCCTGTTCCACTGCGGCCGTCATGCCGCCCTCGAACTGGTAGTAGTCATCGGAGTCGAGCAGGTCATGCTCGCGGTTGTCCTGGTTGTGGACCACGGCCTCGATGCGCTTCAGGCGCTCGGAGAAGGCTTTCTCGTCATTGATGCCCTGTGCCTTGGCACCATAGGCATAGGCGCCCCAGGTGACATAGGCGGCAGCGAGATCGGCGCGGTCGGTCCAGATCTTCTCGTCGATCAGCGCCTGCAGGCCTGCCCCGTAGGCGCCGGGCCTGGAGCCGAAAATGCGGTGACCGGCCATGTCCCTGGCGGCAGCTGCGTCGACGCCCGACGCGGCAAGAGCGATAGACTCGGCGCGCATGCGGGCGGCGAGCGGGTTGTCGTCATCCTCCTCGTCGAGTGCGCCGACCGCACGGATGGCTTTGTCGAGCAGTTCGATCTGGGCGGGGAAGGCATCGCGGAAGAAGCCGGAGATGCGCAGCGTGACGTCGACACGCGGACGGCCGAGCTTCGCCAGCGGGATGATCTCGTAGCCGGTGACGCGCCAGCTGGACGGTTCCCACACGGGCTTGGCGCCGATGAGGGCGAGCGCCTGCGCAATGTCGTCGCCACCGGTGCGCATGTTGGAGGTACCCCAGGCGGAGAGGCCGAGCGCCTTCGGATATCGGCCGAAATCCTGGAAATGGCGGAGCAGCAGATCCTCAGCGGATTTTTGGCCGAGGTTCCATGCGGTGGGGGTCGGCACCGTGCGGTTGTCGAGCGAGTAGAAATTCCGGCCGGTCGGCAGGACGTCGAGGCGTCCGCGGGTGGGGGCGCCGGAGGATCCTGGGGCTACGCAACGTCCGGCGAGGCCCTTCAACAGCGAAGCAATCTCGTCATCTCCGCAGGCGCGGAGCGCCGGGCGGATGCGCGCTTCGATTTCCCGGAGCACTGCGGCGGTGGCGGTGAAGCCGTCAGGCAATGCCGTGCCGCCGAGGAGTGCCGTGGCGAAAAGTTCGAGACGCTCGACCGTGTCGCCATTGCTGCGCCACGGATCGGCCGTGAGGGCTGTCAGGGCATCGGGCTTCAGGAATGTCCAGGTGGCGGCCATGTCGCAGGTGAGGGGATCGAAGCCAGTGAACCCGAAGTCCGCCGCGAGTGCACGGATCAGGGACTGGTCTGCGCCTTCGCCGAGGCCGCGCGGAACACGGGTGAGGGCGACGAGGAGATCGGTCTCCAGCCGGCCTGCGGGCGAGGCGCCGAGAACATGCAGGCCGTCGCGGATCTGGGCTTCCTTGAGGTCGCAGAGGAAGGAATCGAGGCGCTGCAGGTCCTGGTCCTCGTCGCCGGTGAAGCCGGCGTCCTTGTCGAGGTGGGAGGACGTGGTGAGATCGAGAATGTCGCGCTTGAGCGCATCCCGCCTGCGCGCGTCGAGACCGGAGGCGAGGTAGTATTCGTCGACCAGGGCTTCCAGGTCCTTCAGCGGACCATAGGTTTCGGCACGCGTGAGCGGCGGGGTGAGGTGGTCAATGATCACCGCCCCGGTGCGCCGCTTGGCCTGTGTGCCTTCGCCGGGATCGTTGACGATGAAGGGATAGAGCTGCGGCAGCGGGCCCAGCGCCACTTCCGGCAGGCATTCGGCCGAGAGCGCATTAGCCTTGCCCGGCAGCCATTCCAGATTGCCGTGCTTGCCATTGTGGATGATCGCATCGGCGCCGAAGTGGTGGCGGAGCCAGGCATAGAAGGCGAGGTAGCCGTGCGGCGGCAGCAGGGCCGGGTCGTGATAGGTCGATTTCGGATCGATGTTGTAGCCGCGCGCGGGCTGGATGGCGACGGCGGCATTGCCGTAGAGGCGGATGGGGAGTTGGAATGCGCCATCTGCGAAGAACGGATCGCGCGAGGGCTCGCCCCAGCGTTCGGTGATCCGTGTACGGAGGGCTGCGGGAAGGGTGTCGAAGTGCGCCAGGTAGTCGGCGAGGGAGAGTGACGTGACCGGCGACGTCCAACCCGGCGAAAGCGAGTGAAGGGAGGGAGGTGGTAGGCGCAAAGCATTTGTCGGCCCGCGCTGCAGGTCCTCGACGATGCCGTTGCCTGTGCCGGGATAGGCTTCGACCGCATATCCCTCTGCCTTCATCGCATCGAGGATCGCCACCGTGCTCGCCGGCGTGTCGTAGCCAACGCCGTTCGCAATGCGGCCGTTCTTGTTGGGGTAGTTGGCGAGGATGATCGCAACCTTGCGCTGCTCAGTGGGCTTGCGGCGGAGCCTCGTCCAGTTGGCCGCAAGCTCGGCGACGAAGGCCACGCGGTCCGGCACCTCGCGATAGGTGACGATGCGGCACTGGGTGCCCTCATGCCAGAGACTGTCTGCCTTGAAGGAGATGGCGCGCGACATGATGCGGCCGTCGAGCTCGGGCAGCACCACGTTCATCGCGAGGTCGCGGGCGCTGAGGCCCTGGGACGATCCGCGCCAGCTGTCTTCCGATGAACCCGAGAGCACCACCTGCAGGACCGGGCAATCATGACGGGCGAGCGGGTCGGCGCTGCCGCCCGAGGCCACCGCGAAGCTGGTGCAGTTGAGGATCACGTCAGGCGCCGCAAGCTGCTGCGCCAGCATGTCGACGCTGGCGCGGTCCTTCAGGCTGGCGACATAGAAGGCCCTTGTGCCGATGCCGCGTTCCGACAGCGCCGCCACCAGCGCATCGATGGGTGCCGTCTGCGCGCCTTCGAGGACGGAGCGGTAGAACACGATGGCGGCGAGGGGCTTTCCGGCGTCTGACGTGTCGCGGTAGAGGCCTGCCTTCGGCAGCTCACGCGCCGGGGCGGGAACGGCGCTGCCTTCGGTGAGGTGGCGGCAATAGGCGAGGAAGGCGGCGGCATTCTCCGCACCCCCCGTGACCAGGTACTGGCGCAGGCGCTCGCAGTGAGGTGCTGCGACGGTCGAGCGCGCGGTGAGGTCAGGGTCGGGCTGGGCGTCGCCCGGCAGAACGCAGAGCATGATGCCGCGTTCGCGCGCCATCGCCTCGACCTGGTCGAGGCCGTAGCTCCAGTAGGCCGCACCGCCCAGCAGGCGAAGCACGACGAGCCGTGCCTGGGCGAGGGACTTCTCGATGTAGAGGTCGATGGAGAGCGGATGCTGCAGCTGCAGCAGGTTGGCGAGACGGAGCGGGCAGGGTGCCGCGTCATGGGCACGCGCAAGCGCAGCAAGCTCGCTGTCCGCGGCGGAAAGGACGATGATGTCAGCCGGGGACTGTGCGAGATCGACGGCTTCGGAGCCGCCGTCGATCACACCCGATGTCGTGGCGAGAAGATGCATCAGCCCCGCAGCATGGCCGCGATCGCCTCGCGGTCCATGTGCTTCTCGCCGATCACCACAAGCTCCGTGCCGCGCCGGTCGGATGCCTTCCAGGGCCGGTCGAAATAGCTGTTGAGGCGCGGGCCCACGGCCTGCACGAGCAGGCGGGCGGGCGAGCCCTTGACGTCGACGAAGCCCTTGATGCGGAGGATGTCATGCGTGGCGATGGTCTGCTCGATGCGCTTCAGCAGGGCGGCCTTGTCGGCGGTTTCGCCGAGCGACACGATGAAGGTGACGAAGTCATCATGGTCATGCTGCTCCTCGCCCTCCATTTCATGGTGCGACAGGCGGTTGTGCAGGTCGTCCTCGGCCGAAGCGCCGACGCCGAGCAGGGCGGCCACATCGATCTGGCCGTGGCGGGTGGGCACGAGGCGGGTGCCGGCCCGCACCTTCTGCTTCAGCTCGGCGGAAACCTCATCGTGCTCGCTGCCCTCAAGCAGGTCGGTCTTGTTGAGGATCACCATGTCGGCGCAGTTGAGCTGGTCCTCGAACAGTTCCTCGATGGGGTTCTCGTGGTCGAGGTTGGGGTCGGCCTCGCGCTGGGCCTGCACGGCTTCCTCGTCATCCGCGAAGCGGCCCTCGGCCAGGGCCTTGGCATCGACCACGGTAATGACGCCATCGACCGTGACGCGCGACTTGATCTCGGGCCAGTTGAAGGCACGCACCAGCGGCTGGGGAAGGGCGAGGCCGGAGGTCTCGATCACGATGTGGGTGGGCGGGTCCTTGCGGTCCAGCAGCTTCTTCATGGTGGGCACGAAATCGTCGGCCACGGTGCAGCAGATGCAGCCATTGGCGAGTTCGATCACGTCCTCCTCGCGGCAGCTCTCGACGCCGCATCCGCGCAGGATCTCGCCATCGACGCCGACGTCGCCGAACTCGTTGATGACGAGGGCGATGCGGCGGCCGCTGGCGTTTTCCAGCATGTTGCGGATGAGGGTCGTCTTGCCGGCGCCGAGGAAGCCGGTGATGACGGTGGCGGGGATCTTCTCGGTGCTCATGTGGCGTAGATGTCCTTGGCGGTCCGGTCCAGCACCAGGCCCAGGAGGAACCCGATGATGCACCAGAACACGGCGTTGGCGGCAATGGAATTGGCAACGAAGCGGGCGACGAGCTCCGCCGGAATGATCCCTTCGCCATGCGGCGCCACCGGTGCCCCGATGACGTGCGGCGCGAGGATCAGCACGGCGGCGAGCACCAGTGCGAAGGCGCGGGTCTGTGTGGCGATGAGATAGATGCCGGCCGCGGTTGCCGCGATGGTGCCGACCCACCAGACCTGACGGGTGAAGAGATCGGTAGCAGCCATGCCGGGCAGTTCCGGCGGCAGCCCCATGGCGGGGGCCAGCGTGACGGCGAGGAAGCCGCAGAGCCCCCAGAGGACGCCGTTGCGCCGGGTGATCTGCAAGCCGGTCAGCAGCGAGACGGCGGCCAGAAGGGCGGCAAAGCCTGCCCCCGTCATGGCCGCGGTGACAGTGGTGGACAGGGTGCGTTGCCAGCCGTCCTCCGGCGCCCAGCCATCACCGTGGTCATGGTCGTGCCCGTCGGGGGCGGCCGTGCTTCCGTCCTCCGGCGTGGTGGCGTGTGAATGGGACGCAGGATCACCCGCGCGCTCGAAAGCCTCGGCCTCGAGAATCAGGGGGGTCAACCGCACATGCTGGATGACGCCCATGACGAGGCCCGCCGCGATCCCAGCCAGGAGCACGGCGAGAACGACTCGCCCGATCATGTAAGGAGCCTAGTCGCTCAGTGGCAGGGGAAGCCGATGGCGTGGCGCGTGTCATGCGCCGTGTTGTGCGCCACCGCCATGGAGGAGAGGCCGACCGCGAAGGTCAGCGTGGCGCCGATGAACAGCAACGCAAAACCGGCGGCAATGCGCCTGGAAGCCGACAGCGAGGTGGTGGAAGAAATCGAGCGAGCGGTCATGAGCACCCTCCGTGGTGACCTGTTTCTAGTCCGTTGCGTGGCAGGTCTCCTGACTTGCGGGTCGCTGAGCCTTGGCAGCCTTCCCGGTTTCCCAGTGGCTCGTCTTGCCAAAGCCCTCACCGCTCACAGTTGCGGGGGCAGTCACGGATTCGGCCCCGATTGGGTCGTCCTCACCGTGTTCCCTGTTAGGCCCGCAGTCCGTCTGGCTGCGGGCACCACACAGAAACTGTAATGCCACCTTGACAGCGGGCCGTCAACACGGCGGCGCCGGGCAGGAGTCCGAAAACGACACAGTTGCCGCCCGTTCGTTTACCACCTGTCAATCTTGCGGGGCCTTTCCGGAAATAGGTTTTTAACCACGCCGCCGCGATACTTCCTGCCATGAGCATCCGTACCCTTTTCCTCGCCTCCGTCTGTTCCGTAGTCCTTGCAGCCAGTGCCGCTCCGGCCTGGTCGGCCGCCGGCACCCCCGAAACCCAGCTCGCCGCCGAGGCTTATAAGGCCTTGCAGGCGGGTGACGCGGAAACGGCGGTCACGGACTATACCAAGGCCATCGACTCCCGGGCGCTGCCGCCTGACGTGCTGGCCAACGCCCTCCTGAACCGGGGTCTGGCCTATCAGCGGCTCAACGAGCATGAGTTCGCCATCGACGACTATACGGCAGCACTCCGGGTCGATGCGCTGTCGGCCAAGGTTCGGGCGCTCGCCCTGTACAATCGCGGTCTGTCGTACCAGAGGCTTCAGCGCAATGCGCTGGCGATGGAGGACTTCACCTCGGCTCTCTTCCTCGATGCCGAGTTCAGCCATGCCTATTACAGCCGCGGCACGCTGCTGCGCGACTCGGGCCAGTACCTTTTCGCGCTCGCCGATTTCGACAAGGCGCTGCGCTTCAGCTATCCCGATCCGGCGCGGGTTTACATAGCCGAAGCGGCGACCTACGAGAAGCTGAAGCGCGTGGCGGACGCGCGCGAGGCGTTGAACAAGGCCCTTGAAGCGAAGCCCGGATACGAACCCGCCCTGCAGCGGCTGGCCGCCCTTGAAGGTACGCCGGCTACAGAGGTGGCGGGTGATGCGATCCAGACGGCAGTCGTCACCCCGGCAAGCGACGGGCTGCCGGCCGCAAAGGCGCCCTCCGCCAGCCTGACGGGTGAGGAGTCGGAAGCTGCGGAGGCAGGTGGGAAGCTGTTCACCGATCGCGTTCCGGAGCAACAGCCGGTTCGCGTGGCGTCAGCAGCGCCGGCTGTTGATGTGCAGCCCAGCATCGGCGCGTCCGATGAAAAGGTACTTGCCGTCGAGGAGGTTCCGGACGAGGCCGCTGCCTCCGATGCGACGCAGACGGCGTCGATCGCTCCGGCACCTGTCGCCGAGCCGGCTCCTGCGAAGAAGGTCGGCGGCTGGTCCGTTCAGCTTGCTTCGGCCACCACCGAGGACTCGGCCTGGTCGACGTGGAAGAAGATGCAGGCCCGCAACAAGGCCCTCGCTGGGCAAGAGCCGGTGGTCGTGCGTGCCGACCTTGGCGCCAAGGGCGTTTTCTATCGCGTCCGGCTCGTCGGGTTCGAGTCGCAGGGGGATGCGAACCGCGCCTGCGCGAAGCTCAAGTCCAAGGGTGTGAAGTGTTTCATCAGCAAGGCCGCATCCTGACCTGACGGCTGGCGGATTGAACCCGGAGCGGGGCAGATGCCCGGCTCCGGGTTTTTCGTGTCACTAAGCGCGTGTTAAGCCTTCCCACTTAACCTAGCGTCATGTTCGTTCTCAGCGATTTCCAGCGGCTGATGCTGTCGGCGAATGACGAGCCGGATCTCCCGGAGGAGCCCGCCGGCTTTCTGGGCGGCATCACCCACGAGGGCTGCGCGGCGCTGACGGCGCTGGTGAGGGCGTCGGAAGCCGTGCTGCAGCGGGAACTGATCGGCCGCATTCATGCCCAGCCTCCGGAATTCTTCGAACGGCTCGTCATCGATGTGCTGCTGGCCATGGGCTATGGCAGTGACCGGGCGGAGATGGCACGCTGTCTGGGTCGCACCGGCGACGGCGGTATCGACGGCATCATTCCGCTCGATGAGCTGGGTTTCGATTCGATCTCGATCCAGGCGAAACGCCTGAAGCCCGGGACGGCGGTGCCCATCGCCGATGTCAGGGATTTCGCGGGAAGCCTGGAGGCGCGGCGGGCGAGCAAGGGCGTGTTCGTGACGACGACGCATTTTTCTTCCGGTGCCGCCGAATTCTGCGCCCAGCTCGGGCGGCGCGTGGTGCTGATCGACGGCAACCGTCTGGCGGAGCTGATGCTGCGCTTCGGGCTCGGCGTCAGGGTGCAGCACCGTTTCGAGATTCGCGCCCTCGACGGCGCCTATTTCACGGCGGTTGCGTTGAAGGAGCCCCGCTAGCAGCTTGGGGAAAAACCGGCAATTGCCGGTTCACCCGCCGCAGCGGGTCTCCTATGATCGTGCAATGGCCCTCAACCTGCTCAAGCTTTGCGTCGGCGTATCTGAAATCGAGGAACTGGAGTCCTGGGTCAGGGACTGCCGGAAGGGCCGAGACACGCTCGACCATGTCACCCGCATGTTCCCCAAGCGCAAGGACGAGATCCTGCCCGGCGGTTCGCTCTACTGGGTGATCCGCGGCATGATCCTGTGCCGGCAGCCCATTGCCGCCCTGGATGCGGTTACCGGCGGTGACGGAATCGAGCGTTGCCGCATCGTGTTCAAGCCGCAGATCATTCCGGTGCGGCCGGTGCCGAAGCGTGCCTTCCAGGGCTGGCGCTACCTCGAGGAAGCTGACGCGCCGCCAGACCTGCCGAAATCCGCGAAGGTCGAAGGCATGCCCGAGAAGCTGCGGCGGGAACTGGCCGAACTGGGACTTCTCTGAAGGTGCAGAGGGTCGCCCGCGCCCGGTGATCCGGAGCGCCCTCCCTAAACGCCGACGTTGTCGATGAGGCGGGTCTTGCCGAGCCAGGCGGCAGCGATGATGCGCAGGGGCTCGTCGCGGTGCTGGGGTGGAGCCAGTGTCTCGGCGTTGCGCACGGTGACGTAATCGACCTTGAACCCCAGTGTCATCAGCGTGCGCGTGGCGAGCGTCATGGCGGACTGGAGGTCAAGGCCGCCGCAGATGCGCTCGGCAGCGTGGCTGATGGCGGAATAGATGGCAATCGCCTGCTGGCGCTCCTGCTTCGAGAGATAGACGTTGCGCGATGATTTCGCGAGGCCATCCTCCTCGCGCACGGTGGGAATGCCGATGACCTCGATCGGAATGTCGAGGTCGCGGGCCATGCGGGTGACCACCTTGAGCTGCTGGTAGTCCTTCTCGCCGAACATAGCGAAGTCCGCACCCGTCTGGATGAACAGCTTGGCAACCACGGTGGCGACGCCATCGAAGAACTGCGGGCGGAACTTGTCCTCGAGCCCGGCTCTGGCGGGGCCTGCCAGGCTGACGGTGGTGCAAAATCCATCCGGGTAGATCTCCTCCGGGTTGGGGAGGTAGATCACGTGGCTTCCGGCCGAGCCCAGCTTGAGGACATCGCCATCCTCGTCGCGTGGATACTTGTCGAGGTCTTCGTTGGCGGCGAACTGCTTGGGGTTCACGAAGATGGTGGTGATGACCCTGTCGGCGCGCTTCAGCCCCTCGGTCACCAGTTGCATGTGGCCCGCGTGGATGGCGCCCATGGTGGGCACCACGGCATAGGTGAGGCCGTCGGCGCGCCACTTGGCGGTTTCACGGCGAAGGGCTGCGAGGGTGCGGACGAGTTTCGGCTTCATGGTAAGATCTGAGATTGCCCCGGGAAGCTTGCTTTAGCCCGACTTGGATGCAGGCGGAAAGGGTCAGTCGTCCGAGCCGAAGGTGATGCCCCGGCCCACCGCGGCGCGGCCGAACTTGTCGCGGATGCGGTCGACGGCGAGTTCCGCCTTGGCGCGTGCCGCCGTCGTGACGTCTAGAGTGACGGTTTCCTGTTCGGGCTTCGCCTCGACCAGGCCGGAGATGCCGACGCCGATAAGGCGAAATGCGGTACCTGTCGCCTCGCGCTGGAGGAGGGGAAGTGCCGCACTATAGATACGGTTGGCGAGCAGCGTGGGGTCGTCCAGAGACACGTTGCGGGTCCTGAGCTTGAAGTCCGCCGTCTTCAGCTTCAGCACCACGGTGTGGCCGGCCACACCCTCGGCCTTGGCGCGTCGCGAGACCTTCTCCGCCAGCGGCCAGAGGATGCGCTCGAGTTCGGCCCGGTCCGCGATGTCGGTGTTGAATGTCGTTTCGGCGCTGATCGACTTCGAATGATCATCGGTCGAGACGATACGGGCATCCTCGCCGCGGGAGAGGTGATAGAGCCGTGCGCCCATGGAGCCGTGGCGGCGCATCAGCTCATTCTTCTCCATCTGCTGCAACTGGCTGATCATGGTGATGCCACCGCGTGCGAGTTCTTCCTGCATCGCCTTGCCGACGCCCCAGATGAAGCCCACCGGCTTGGTGGCGAGAAAGGCGAGCGTCTCGGCCCTGCCCAGAACCGAGAAGCCCCGTGGCTTCTCGAGGTCGGACGCCAGCTTCGCCAGGAATTTGTTGTGCGACAGGCCGACGGACGCCGTGATGCCCACCGTCTCCGCGATCCGTGCGATGAGATGCGCAAGCGTCAGGGCCGGGCTCATGCCGTGGAGCCGCGCTGTTCCGGTGAGGTCGAGGAAAGCCTCGTCGATCGACAGTGGCTCCACCAGCGGCGTGACCTCCAGCATCAACTGGCGCACGCGCTGTCCGGCTTCCGCATATTTCGCCATGTCGGGCTTTATCACCACGGCGTCCGGGCAAAGCTTCAAGGCCTTGAACATCGGCATCGCCGATTTCACGCCATGGATGCGCGCAATGTAGCAGGCGGTCGACACGACGCCGCGCGTGCCGCCGCCAATGATCACGGGCTTGTCGGCAAGTTCCGGGCGGTCACGCTTTTCGACGGCGGCATAGAAGGCATCGCAGTCGATGTGTGCGATCGAGAGTTGGTGCAGTTCGCGGTGGCGCAGCAGGCGCGGGCTGCCGCAAGATTTGCAACGCCGCTCATCGCCTGAAACAGGCGTGAAGCAGTCGCGGCAAAACCCTGCCGTTGCGCCATCGTCTTGCATGCACTTCATAGTAGCTTGAAGGGCCGATTTGGGGAACACTCCCCTGGGGGCGGGTGCAACGCGCGGGAGATCGGAATGTACAAGCTCTACAACGTCAAGACCTGGGGCTCACTTGCCATCCATTGCCTGCTCGAGGAGATGGAAGCGCCCTACACCAACATCTGGATGACGCCGGAGCAGGTGCGCGATCCTGCTTTTCGCGCCATCAGCCCCTTGGGCATGATCCCCGCCCTGGGGCTTGCCGATGGCAGGACGCTCTACGAGTCGGCGGCCATCGTCGCCTTTCTTGTGGCGGCGCATCCCGAAAAACACATGGCGCCGGCCCTCGGCTCCTCCGACTATGGCGAGTTCCTGAGCCAGCTGATTTTCATGAGCACCGAGATCTATGCCCTGGGCAACGTGGCCTTCTTCGCCTCGGACTATGTGCAGGGCGAGGCTGAACGCGAGCATCTCAAGCGGAGGGTGCGCGAGCAGGTCGATGCCGGATGGGCAATGCTGGAGAAGCGGCTGGAGTCCTCTGGCCCGTGGATGATGGGCCGGGCCTTTTCGGCGCTTGATCTCTATGCCTTCATGCTCTCGCTGTGGGCCTCGCCCTCGGAGGAGGCCTTGCTCCGCCGATATCCGGCGGTGGCCAAGTTGGCTGGTGCTGTGCGGGCGCGGCCCAAGCTGAAGGCCGTTCTCGAGGCGCACGGCGTGCTCACGCCCGGAGGCTACGCCGCGTCCTGAACGGGCTATGGATCGAGAAGGTCGAGCACATAGGGCCGCGCCTCGTCCCAGCTCGCGGTCCGAAGCGAGACATAGGGGAGCGGCTCGATGTGGCGCGCGAAACGGTCGTCGTGCAGAAAATGGACGAGCTTCACCTCGGGCGCATATTCATAGGCTGACTGGAGGTAGAAGGGATTGTCATCGATGAAGACCGCAGGATGGCCGCAGCGGTCCACGAGGTTGCGGATGGCGGGTCCCTTGGGGCCGGAGTTGGTCACCACGGGGTAGGGAAGGCCGTGGTTCCTGAGGTTCTCGCGCCGATGGTCGCCCGCCGTGTGGGGAAGGTTGGTGAGCAGCACGACGTCGGCCTTTTTGCCGAATGCCAGCAATGAGGATACCGCACCGTCGATTTCCTGCATGTGCCGCGTGCGCGTGTCGAAAAAGCTGCCGATCATCTCCGCCACCACAGGGTCGGGTGCCGGGGCATTGGTTTCGCGGTAGCGCACATTGCCGTTCAGCGCGAAGCTCGAAGTGTCCAGCCACAGGCCATGGAGGCCGAGGTAGTCCTCGAAGTCGCGGGTGAAGTGAACGATGACCTCGTCGACATCGCAGATGACGAGGGGGCGGCCCGTGAGGTTCAGGGTGGCGAGCTGGCTTTGGGTAATCTCAGAAATCAACGGAGGCTCCAGGGAGTGTGCGGCGAAGTTGTGCGATGCGCTCGGGGCGCATCTGCTGCTCCTCCGCGAAGATCAGCAGCAGGCTCTCGTCCGACAAAAGGTGATCGAGGATGCCGCCGAGAAAGGCGGGGCTGGATGCGCCGGCGCGGATCGCCGCGACGTCGAGCCCCGACAGGTCCATGAATCGCTGCAGCCGCTCGCCGTCCGAGGCCAGAAATCCAAGGGCATTTAACCCAATGATTTCTGCTTCTTCGGTGTTTTTCCGGGGCTTCGGTCTCAGCATCATGAATCGCAATTAACCACTCTCGAACCGCGTTGAACAGACGCCGCGAGTGGTTAAGCTGTTGGTTACGCAAAGTGGTCCAGAAATGGGGACTGCTGAGCTATTGCAGGCGCCGGGCTGACGGGGTCTCCGCAGCCGGAGCCAGATGGGTGCGAATGTGTCATTATCGGCGGGACCGATGAGAACGCCAGAGATGCGACGGGGCGTGGCCAAGAAGGTGTTGGTGGTCGAGGACAACGAGCTGAACATGAAGCTGTTCAACGACCTTCTCGAGGCCAACGGCTACCAGGTGATCCAGACGCGGGATGGGCTGTCCGCGCTCGACCTGGCGCGCCAGCACCGTCCCGACCTCATCCTCATGGACATCCAGCTGCCGGAGGTGTCCGGCATCGAAGTGACTAAGTGGCTGAAGGAGGATGACGAGCTGCGCGCCATTCCGGTGATCGCCGTGACCGCCTTCGCCATGAAGGGCGACGAGCAGAAAATCCGCGAGGGCGGCTGCGAAGCCTATATCTCGAAGCCGATCTCGGTGGTGAGTTTCCTGCAGACCATCGACAGCTACCTGAAGGCCGCCCCATGACGGCCCGCGTTCTCGTCGTCGACGACATCCTCGCCAACGTCCGGCTGCTCGAGGCAAAGCTCGCGGCCGAGTATTTCGAGGTCGTCACCGCCATGAACGGCGCCGATGCGCTGGAGGCGGTGCAGCGGACGCGACCCGACATCGTGCTGCTGGACGTGATGATGCCGGGTATCGACGGGATCGAGGTCTGCCGCCGCATCAAGCACAACTCGGCGACACAGCACATCCCGGTGGTGATGGTGACTGCGCTCGACCAGCCGGAGGACCGGGTAAGGGGCCTCGAGGCCGGGGCGGATGATTTCCTGACGAAGCCCGTGAACGACGTGGCGCTGTTCTGCCGGGTCAAAGGGCTGGTGCGCCTGAAGATGCTGACGGACGAGCTGCGGGCGCGGACCGGTGTCGATCCGCTCGGGCTTACGGCAAGCGAGCCGGCCGCGGAGCCGGTCTCGGGCCGCGTGCTCGTTCTCGACAACCGCATCGCCCCCGGTGAGCGGATCCGGAACCTGCTGACGCCGAAACATGAGGTGACGCTGGTTGCCGAACCGCAGGAGGCCGTGGAGGCCTTTGGGGCTGCGCAGGGCGGCTTTGACCTGATCATCGTCAACCTCGATCTCGACGGCATGGACGGGCTGCGGATCTGTTCGCAGCTGAAGTCGGTCGAGACGACGCGCCAGACGCCGGTTCTCATTCTCGTGGATCCCGAGGATCACCAGCGGCTGCTGCGGGCCCTCGACATGGGGGTGAACGATTATCTCATCCGGCCGATCGACCGCCAGGAACTGCTGGCGCGCGTCGCCACGCAAATCCGCCGCCATCGCTATACCGAGCAGCTGCGCCTCGCGGTGCGGTCCTCGATGGAGATGGCTGTCACCGACGCGCTGACCGGCCTCTACAATCGCCGCTACCTCGAAACGCAGCTCTACCAGCTGATCGAACAGTCGGCCGACCGCGGCAAGGGCCTCTCGCTGCTCACGCTGGACATCGACTTCTTCAAGTCGGTGAACGACACCTACGGGCATGATGCGGGCGATCGCGTGCTGCAGGAGGTGGCAGGCCGCATCCGCGGCTGCGTGCGCAGCGTCGACCTCGCCTGCCGCACGGGCGGCGAGGAGTTCGTCGTGGTGCTGCCGGGCGCCGATCTCGCGGTCGCCGAGAAGGTGGGTGAGCGCATCCGCCGGGCGGTGGCCTCCAAGCCCTTCATGCTGGGGCCGGGCTCGCATCTCACGGTGACCGCCTCGCTCGGGGTCTCGAGCCTCCAGACGGCGCAGGATACGGTTGAAGATCTCCTCAAGCGGGCAGACCGCGCCCTCTATCGCGCCAAGCGCGAGGGCCGCAACCGCGTGGTTCCTGCCGCGGCGTGATGGCCTTTTGCGCCGCCGCCGTTTCGTTGTAGACCCCGGGGCATGAGGTCCGCCGAACCATCACCCGACACCCGGACGGAAAGCCGCCGCTGGGGCACCCGCGGCACGGCGGGCGCCACCTTTGCCGGGCAGCTGACCTTCGAGAACGTGTCGCGCCGCTTCGGCAGGACGGCGGCGGTCGAGAACGTGAGCTTCACCCTGAAGCCGGGCGAGATCGCCTGCCTGCTGGGCCCCTCCGGCTGCGGCAAGACGACCCTGCTCAGGATCGCCGCCGGCATCGACAAGCCGGACTCGGGCCGGCTGCTGTTCGACGGCCAGGAAATGGCCGGGCCGCACCGCTTCGTGCCGCCGGAAAAGCGCAACATCGGCCTGATGTTCCAGGATTTCGCGCTGTTTCCGCATCTGCCGATCATCGATAACGTGGCCTTCGGCCTGAACTCGCTGCCCAGTGCCGAGGCGCGCGGTATTGCGCTTCATGCGCTCGAGCGGGTGGGCCTGGCGCATTACGCCAACAGCTATCCCCACAACCTGTCGGGCGGTGAACAGCAGCGCGTGGCGCTGGCCCGTGCCCTGGTGCCGCGTCCGCAGGTGCTGCTCATGGACGAGCCCTTCTCGGGCCTCGACCAGCGGCTGCGCGAGTCGGTGCGGGCCGAAACGCTGACCTTGTTGCGCGAGACCCGAGCTTCCTGCCTCCTGGTGACCCATGACCCGGTCGAGGCGATGGGCCTCGCCGACCGGATCTTCCTCATGCGGCAGGGACACCTCATTCAGGCCGGCACGCCCGAGGAACTCTACCGCCACCCGGCAGACGCGGCGGCCGCGCGGTTCTTTTCCGACACGGACGAGGTGCGCGGCGAGGTGCGCGGCGGCAACGTGCACACCCCCCTCGGCACCTTCGCCTGCCCGGAGCGGGTCAAGGGCCCCGAGGCCCTGGTGCTGGTCCGGCCGCAGGGAATCCGCCGGTCGGGCGACGGGCATGGGGTCGAGGGACTGGTCACCGAAACCCGTTTCCAGGGGGATGACGTGAAGTGCCGCGTGCTCTTCCAGGGGGTGGAGGAGCCGCTGACGGCCCTGCTCGATTCCAAGGCCGCCCCCCAGCGCGGCGAAACAGCGCTGTTCCGGGTCGATCCCGACCATGTTTTCGTCTTTGAATCGGCCAGTTCGCAACCTATCTGATCGTCATTCCACCTCGGTTGCGGCGCGCCGGGGTTTCTGCTTTAGTGCCGCGAAACGCTGAGGAGAGAGGTTTATCTCTCCGGATAAAGGGAGTTTGTCTCATGGGTTCGCTGTCGATCTGGCACTGGGTTCTCGTCATTCTGGTCGTCGTGCTGCTGTTCGGCCGCGGCAAGGTCTCCGACCTGATGGGTGACGTCGCCAAGGGCATCAAGAGCTTCAAGAAGGGCCTGGCGGACGACGACACCACCACCGCCACGACCGCCGATCCCAAGCCCATCGAGCAGCAGACGGCCGTGAAGTCGGAAGCCGAGAAGGCGCAGAGCTAAAGGCACGCCGGCGCGCCTCTAGCCGGAAACGCACATGTTCGATTTCGGATTCGGCTATAGCGAAATGTTCGTCGTTGCCGTGGTGGCGATCATCGTCATCGGGCCGAAGGACCTGCCCAAGGTGTTGCGCGCATTCGGCAAGACCGTCGCGAAGATGCGCGGCATGGCCCGCGAGTTCCAGGGCCACCTCGACCAGGCCATGAAGGAAACGGGCTTCGACGAGGTCAAGAAGGAATTCGACAACATCAAGAACCCGGCGAACTTCATCGACCCCACGGTCGCCAAGAAGGCCACCGAGGATGCCACCAAGAAGCAGGTCGACGACTTCAAGAAGCTGTTCGGTGACGTGCCGGCGGCCGATGCGCCGAAGGCCTCCACGGACACGCCCGCAGCCGCCTCATGACCCAGCATGACATCGACGCCTCCGAAGCCCCGCTGATCGAGCACCTGATCGAGCTGCGCACCCGGCTCATCTGGTGCGTGGTGGGCTTCATCGGCGCCTTCATCGTCAGTTTCTTTTTCTCCTCCGACATCTTGAACCTGCTCGTGCTGCCGTTCAAATGGGGCACCGGGCAGGACGTGTCGCTGATCTCCATCAAGTTGCTCGGCGTCTTCCTCGTGAAGCTGAAGATCGCCTTCTTCGGCGGGCTGTTCATCGGCTTCCCGCTCATTGCCACGCAGGTCTATCGCTTCGTCGCGCCGGGGCTTTATGCCCACGAGAAGCAGGCCTTCCTGCCTTACCTCGTCGCGACGCCGATCTTCTTCCTGCTGGGCGCCTCGCTCGTCTATTTCTTCCTGCTTCCGGTCGCGATCCATTTCTTCACGGCGCTCGCGGGCACCTCCGGCGTGGCGCTCATGCCGGACATCGAGGCCTACCTCGATTTCGTGATGATGCTGATCCTGGCCTTCGGCCTGTGTTTCCAGCTGCCGGTGATCCTCACCTTGCTGGGGCAGGTGGGTATCCTCAGCTATGACCAGCTGAGGAGCGGGCGCAAGTTCGCCATTGTCGGCGTGTTCGTCATCGCGGCCGTGCTGACGCCGCCCGACCCGATCTCGCAGATCGCCATGGCCGTACCGCTGATCGGCCTCTACGAGCTGTCGGTCCAGGCCGTTCGCTTCATGGAAGCCCGGCGCAAGAAGCGCGAGGCCGCGGAAGACGCCGCCTGAGCCGCCTTCCGGCGGGTGTGATCAGGGGTAACCGAAGTCCTTTCCGTCCCGGTTCCGCCGTCCTATAGGAGGGCCCGGAAGAGGATTCTGGACATGCATGACATCAAGGCCATCCGCGACAACCCGGCAGCATTCGACACGGGCCTGGCCCGCCGCGGCCTGCCGCCCATGGCGTCCGAGCTCCTGAAGATCGACGCCGAGCGCCGGGACCATGTGCAGAAGCTGCAGGACGCGCAGGCCCGCCGCAACGCCGCCTCCAAGGAGATCGGCGAGGCCATGAAGACGGGCGACAAGGCGAGGGCCGAGGCGCTGAAGGCCGAGATGGGCTCGATCAAGGATTTCATCGCCAACGGCGAGGCTGCCGAGCGCGACATCGACCAGCGCCTCAACGCGGCGCTGGCCGTCATCCCCAACATTCCGCTCGAGGATGTGCCCGACGGCAAGGACGAGACCGGCAATGTCGAGGTGCGCCGCTGGGGCACGCCGCCCAGCTACAATTACGAGCCCCGCCAGCACTTCGACATCGGCGAGTGGCTGGGGCTGATGGACTTCGAGGCAGCGGCCAGGATTTCCGGTGCGCGTTTCGTGGTCATGAAGGGCCAGCTCGCCCGCCTCGAACGTGCTCTTGCGCAGTTCATGCTCGACCACCAGACTGGCGTGAACGGCTATACCGAGCATTACGTTCCCTACATGGTGAACGACGAGGCCATGTACGGCACCGGCCAGCTGCCGAAATTTGCCGAGGACCTGTTCCGCACCACCGACGGCCGCTGGCTGATCCCCACGGCGGAAGTGTCCCTCACCAACCTGGTGCGCGAACAGATCCTCGAGGAGAAGTTCCTGCCGCTGCGCCTCACCGCCTATACACCGTGCTTCCGCGCCGAAGCGGGTGCCGCCGGCCGCGACACGCGCGGGATGATCCGCCAGCACCAGTTCTCGAAAGTGGAGCTCGTCTCCATCACCACGCCCGAGCAGTCGCGGGAGGAGCTGGAGCGCATGACGGGTGCCGCTGAAAGCGTGCTGCAGGCTTTGGGGCTTGCCTACCGCGTGATGCGCCTGTGCACCGGCGACATGGGCTTCGGCAGCCGCATGACCTATGACCTCGAGGTCTGGCTCCCGGGCCAGAATGCCTATCGCGAGATCTCGTCCTGCTCGGTCTGCGGTGACTTCCAGGCGCGGCGCATGGATGCGCGTTTCAAGCCGGCGGACGGCAAGGGCACGCGCTACGTCCACACGCTCAACGGCTCTGGCCTCGCGGTGGGCCGCACCATGGTGGCGATCCTCGAGAACTACCAGAATGCCGACGGGTCGGTGACGATCCCCGAGGCCCTGCGCCCCTACATGGGTGGCGCCGACAAGATCACGAGAGGCTGAGCCACATGCGCATTCTGGTGACCAATGACGACGGCATCCACGCACCGGGACTCGAAACGCTGGAGCGCATCGCGCGCACCCTTTCGGACGATGTGTGGATCGTGGCGCCTGCGGAGGAAAATTCCGGCGCCGGGCATTCCCTCTCGCTCGCCGACCCGATCCGTTACCGCAAGCTCGCCGACAAGCGCTTCGAGGTGGCGGGAACGCCCACCGACTGCGTGGTGATGGCGGCGCGGAAGATCCTTCCGGGCGACCCGGACCTCGTGCTGTCGGGCGTCAACCGCGGCCAGAACATCGCGGACGACGTCACCTATTCCGGCACCATCGCCGCGGCGATGGAGGGAACCCAGCTCGGCTTCAAGTCGATCGCGCTCTCGCAGGTCACCGGCGTCCACGGCAACGGCTTCTCCTACGAGGTGGCGGAGCACCACGGCCCGGTCATCGTCAAGAAGCTGATGAAGCTCTCCTTCGGCCCCGGCATCCTGATGAACGTGAACTTTCCGGACTGCCGGCCCGACGAGGTGCAGGGCGTCGAGGTCACCCGCCAGGGCAAGCGCGACGTGAACCTTCTCACCGTCGATGAGCGCGTCGACATGCGCGGCAACAATTACTACTGGCTCGGCTTCAAGCGCGAGCGCGGAAACCCGCCCGTGGGCACGGACCTCTGGGCCGCCTTCAACCGTCGCATCTCGGTGACGCCGCTGCACATGAACCTCACGCAGCTTGAGGCCATGGACGCGGTGAGGGCGGTGCTGGGCGAGGGTTGGGCGGCGCCTCTCCAAAAAGGAAGTGACGACAACTTTAAGTGTTGATACCGTGATGAACTGTCTCTGTCGGAGAGAAAGGTCCTCACGGTGTTCATCGATTTCATGATGTTGCGCAAAGCACCTCCGAGGATCCTCCTCGTGGTTCTATGGTGGGCCAATCTTGCTTACTTGGCGATTTGGTTCGTCGGCACCTGCAGCACTTACTTGCATGAGTGCGGCTTTCGTGAGTGGGGCCTCTATGAGGGTATCGGCACGACTGCGTTCTACGCTGCTCTCTGCGGAGCCCTGACGTGGTTTTTCTTGAAACTGGTAGAGCGTGTGCTCTACGGACCTGAAATCCAGTCGAACGTTTGATTACGGCTGCTCGAAATCCCGAATCGGCTCCACGTGCCGCACCCGCTCGCGCCAGGAGATGTAGACAGCGCAGGCGATGAGGATGGCCACGCCCACGAAGGTCCAGACATCGGGGAAGTCGCCGAAGATGTACCAGCCGAGAATGGTCGCCATGATCATCTCGCTATAGGCGAGCGGCGCCAGCAGCGAGGCTTCAGCATGGTCGTAGGCGCGGATGATCAGATAGTGCCCGCCATTGGCGATGGCGGAGAGCAGGATGAACAGCATCCACTGTTCCGGTGTCGGGGTCTGCCACACGAAGAGCACGATGACGCTGGTGAAGATGGCGCCCATCAGGCTGGTGTAGAAGGTGGTCACCATGGCGGGGGCCGAGCCCGAGATGCGCCGGGTGAGCAGCAGATAGATGGCAAGGCAGGCGCCCGAGGCCAACGCCAGGAAGACGCCCGGATTGAGTTCCTGGAAACCCGGGCGGATGATGATCAGTGTGCCGATGAAACCGATGATGACCGCCACCCAGCGGCGGATGCCCACCGTCTCGCCCAGCACGAAGGGCGAGAGCAGGGTGACGATGAGTGGCTGCACGAAGAAGATCGCCAGCGTATCGGCAATCGACAGATAGTGAAGGCCCAGAAAGAAGAAGGCGGTGGCGGCAATCATCAGCGCAGCGCGCACCGCATGCATCAGCGGCATGTTGGGGATGAGGCCCCGCGGCCCCGCCAGCTTCAACGCGAAGGGCATGGTGAGAAAGGCGCCGAAGAACAGCCGCGCCCAGACGATCTGCATCACCGGCACGCCCTGCTGGCCGAGATACTTGGCGATGGCGTCGAGGAAGGGCAGCACCGCCATGGCGGTGAGCATCAGGCCGATGCCGACCAGTGTCCGGCCCTGGCCTGTGCCGCTCATGCGGCGCAGGCCTTCCAGCGTGGTGTCATCGTGATGCTCTAGGCCTTCAGCCGCGCGTTGGACGGATCCCAGATCGACTCGGGAATGATGCGTGCCTTGCGCATCTCCGTGAACATCATGACCTCGAACTCGGTGCCGTTGGCGGTGAGCTCCGGCGGCACATAGGCGAAGGCCAGCGACTTGCCGGTCTTCTGGCCGAAGCCGCCGGAGGTGGTGACGCCCACCACCTTGCCGCCGTGATAGACCGGCTCGTTGCCGACGCAGTCGCTGTCGGTGTTGTCCACCTCCAGGTAGACCAGCTTCATGCGCGGGCCCTGCTGCTTCCTGCGCAGCGTGGCGGCCTTGCCGATGAAGTCGTCCTTGTCGAGGCGCAGGAAGCGTTCCATCGAGGCTTCGATCATGTCGATCTCGGCGGTGAGCTCGGAGCCCCAGCCGCGATAGGACTTCTCGATGCGCAACGCGTTCATCGCATAGGTGCCGAACAGGCGGATGCCATGCGGCTTGCCCGCCGCCATCAGCGCATCGAACACCTTCGGCATCTGGGCCATCGGCACGTGCACCTCCCAGCCGAGCTCGCCCACATAGTTGACGCGCAGCAGGCGGCAGCCCGGAACACCGGCCACGGTGGCCGTCTTGCCGGTCAGCCAGCGGAAGGATGCATTGGTGAGGTCGGTGTCGGTGCACTGGCCCAGCACCTCGCGGGAGAGGGGGCCCGCCAGCACGAGGACGCCGAAGTCATCCGTCACGTCGGTGATCGTCACCTGCTCGTCGTCGCGCTTGCGCCAGCTCAGCTGGTCGAGGTCGTGGAGCTGTGCGACCGCGGCGGAGAGCACATAGAAGTGGTCGGCCGCCAGACGCGTCACGGTGATTTCGGATTCGATGAAGCCGTTCTCGTTCAGCAGGTGGCCGAGGATGATGCCGCCGTCCTTGGCCGGGATCTTGTTGGCGCAGATGCGCTCGAGGAAGCTGTAGGCGTCCTTGCCCGTCACCTCGTATTTCGAGAAGGTGGAGAGGTCCATCAGCCCCACCCGGTCGCGCACCGCGAGGGCTTCTTCCTTCACCGCGGGGAACCAGTTGGAGCGCTTGAAGGAGTATTTCTCGCCTTCGCCGCTCTTGTCGTACCAGCGCGGGCGCTCCCAGCCGAAGATCTGGGCGAACTGCGCGCCCTCGGCCTTCAGCTTGTCGTAGAGCGAGGACTTGCGCAGGCCCCGGCCCACCTCGTGCTGCTCCGCCGGCTTGTAGCAGTAATACATGTGATGATAGTCGGCGACGGAGACTTCCGCCGTGTAGTCCTTGGTCGCCCAGTTGCCGAAGCGGCGCGGGTCGAACTCGCGCATGTTGATCTCGGCCTGGCCATGCACCATCCACTGGGCAAGGTACTTGCCCGCACCGCCGCCCTGGCAGATGCCGATCGAGGCGCCGCAATGCATCCAGTAGTTCTTCGGGCCATGCGCCGGGCCTGACAGGTAGACGCCGTCCGGCGTGTGGGTGATGGCGCCCGAGATGATCGACTTCACACCCGTCTCGCCGAACAGCGGCAGGCGCTCGGTGGCGCGCTCGAGCCACGGCATGATGCGGTCGAGCTCGGGGGCCTCCAGCTCGCTCTCATAGTCCCAGCGCGGCGGCTGGCCATCCCAGCAGACATGCGCGGTCGCGGTCTCGTAGGGGCCGACCAGCACGCCGTTGGTCTCCTCGCGCAGATAGGCGTGGGAGTAGGGGTCGCGCACCACCGGAAGCTCCATCTCGAGGTCGATGAGTTCCTTCAGCGGCTCGGTGATCACATAATGGTGCAGCATGTTGGCGATCGGCACGTTGTGGCCGGTCCAGGCGCCCACCACGTCGCAATAGGAGCCCGCGGCGTTCACCACGTGCTCGCAGTCGATGGTGCCCTGCTCGGTGAACACCCGCCACTCGCCATTGGGCAGCAGCTTGATGTCCATCACGCGGTTGCGCCGATAGATCTCGGCGCCCAGCTGGCGGGCACCCGCCGCCATGGCGTTGGTGATGTCGGCGGGCGCCACGTGCCCGTCATGCACGGTGCGGAAGGCGGCCTTGACACCCGTGGTATCGAGGAAGGGGTGATACTGCTTGATCTCGGAGGGCCCGATGATGTCGCATTCGTAGCCGGCGAGCCGCGAGATGCCATAGACATATTTCAGCCAGTTCACCTCCTCGTCGGTGCAGGCGAGGCGGAGGCCGCCGCAGCCATGCCAGGAGACGGCCTGTCCGGTGAGCTTTTCCAACTGGGGGTAAAGCTCGGTGCCATAGACATGCACCTTGGTCATGTTCAGCGAGCCGTTGAAGTGCGGGCACTGGCCCGCGGCATGCCACGTCGAGCCCGAGGTGAGTTCGCCCTTCTCGACGAGGACCACGTCCTTCCAGCCCTCGAGGGCGAGGTGGTAGAGCAGCCCCACGCCCATCACGCCACCGCCAACCACCACCACACGCGCATGCGACTTCATATCGATCTCCGGAATCTGATGGCTGCAGAATAGGCCGGAGGGGTGGTTCGGCTCAAGGTCCAGTCAATCCGCTTCAACCGTCCAAGGCTGATTTCAGGGCGAAATCGGTCAGATGGGGGTGAATTGCGCTCAACCATCGCCTCCAATGCCCCGTCACCCCAGCGTAGGCCGGGGCCCAGCTTTGGTTCAGGACCTGCGGTGATAAAGCTGCTTTCCTGCTTTTGCCGGGATGACGGCGAGATGGATTACAGCTTCTGCGCCTCGAACAGCATCAGCCCCGTGGCGATTGCCACGTTGAGGGATTCCGCCCCTCCCTTCATCGGGATGCGCACCAGCCGCGAGCAGGCGGCGGCGGCCGCGTCCGAAAGCCCACGGCCTTCGCTGCCCATGACGAGCAGGGTGGGCGCGCCATAGGCCCGGCGATAGCTTTCCGTGGCCTTCAGGTGGGTGCCCACACTTTCGCCCGGCCATTCCTTCAGGAGCGACAGGAAGGCCTTCTGCTCCATCCGCACCAGATTCATGCCGAAGATCGAGCCCATGGTGGCGCGCACGCAGTCGCCCGACCACGGGTCGCAGGACTGGCCCGCGAGGATGACGCCCGCCGCACCCGCCGCATCGGCGGTGCGGATGATGGTGCCGAGATTGCCGGGGTCGCGCATGTCCTCCAGCGCCACCCAGACGCCCTCCGGTTCCACGGTCTCGGTCCAGCGCTGGCGGAACACGCCGATCTGCTCCGGCGGGTTCTTCTGGGCGCTCACCTGGCCCATGACGCGCTCGTCCAGCTGGAGCAGCGCGGCCTTGCCCCAGGGTTCCGCATGACCGGTGGTCAGCAGGTAGGCGGGTTCCCAGCCCTCCTGCCGGGCGCGCTCCAGCACCTGCAACCCCTCGGCGACGAACAGGCCGTGCTCCTGCCGGTGCTTCTTGTCCGCGAGCGAGCGGATCAGCTTGATGGTCGGGTTCTGGGCGGAGGTGACGATGAGCATGGGGGCTTCTTAGAAGGTTCGGCGCCGGGAGGAAAGCGACGGCAGCCCTCATTGTCACGAGCGCATTCAGGAGGCTCTTGGGAGCTTCCAGGCGGCTTTTCTGGGCAGTCCCGCTAGGGGTGTGGCGCAAAACAAGAACTGCCAAAAACAATCGTTACGAATGCGATTATGGGGCAGGGCTGGCTTCCCAGCTTTTGACATGCCGCCGCGCCGCGCCTTCGCTATACTCCCGGCCCATGAACATCCTGCCCAACATCAAGACCGCCATCTCGGTCTGCCCGCATGACTGTCCCTCCGCCTGTGCGCTCGAGGTCGAGGTGCTGCACGAGCGCACCATCGGCCGGGTGCGCGGTGCCAGGGACAACAGCTATACCCTTGGCGTGATCTGCGAGAAGGTGGCGCGCTATGCCGAGCGCATCCACCACCCGGACCGGCTGCTTCACCCCCTGAAGCGCAAGGGCCCCAAGGGCTCCGGCGTGTTCCAGCGCATCTCCTGGGATGATGCCATGGCCGAGACGGCAGAGGCCATGCTGAAGGCGGAAGCCGAACATGGCCCCACCGCCGTCTGGCCCTATTTCTACGCCGGCACCATGGGCTACGTGATGCGCGACGGCATCAACCGGCTGCGCCATGCCAAGGGCTACTCCAACCTCGGCGACACCTTCTGCGTGGCGCTATCGTGGTCGGGCTATCTGGCGGGCACCGGTTCGGTCTCGGGCGTCGACCCGCGCGAGATGCAGAAGTCCGACCTCATCGTCATCTGGGGCGGCAACCCGGTGAATACCCAGGTCAACGTGATGACCCACGCCGCCATGGCGCGGAAGAACCGGGGCGCGAAGATCGCCTGCGTCGACATCTACGACACCGGCACGATGAAGCAGGCCGACGTGAAGCTCATCATCCGTCCGGGCACGGATGGTGCGCTGGCCTGCGCGGTGATGCATGTGCTGTTCCGCGATGGCTACGCCGACTGGCCCTATCTCGAAAAATTCACCGACGCGCCGAAGGAGTTCGCCGAACATCTGAAGACGAAGACGCCGGAATGGGCCTCTCGGATCTGCGACGTGCCCGTGGCCGACATCGAGGCCTTCGCCCGGCTCATCGGCGAGACGAAGCGCAGCTTCTTCCGCATCGGCTATGGTTTCACGCGCTCGCGCAACGGGGCGCCCAACATGCATGCGGTCACCTGCATCCCCGCCGTCACCGGGGCTTGGGCTCACGAGGGCGGCGGGGCGCTGCATTCCAACAGCGGCATGTATGGCATGAACAAGACCATGATCGAGGGGCTGGACGTCCGCCAGCGCGGCATCCGCATCCTCGACCAGAGCCGCATCGGCGCCGTGCTGCTGAACGACCCCTATGACCTGCAGGGCGGCCCGCCGGTGAAGGTGCTGTTGGTGCAGAACACCAACCCGGCCTCGGTTGCGCCCGACCAGACGAAGGTCAAGCAGGGGCTGGCGCGCGAGGACCTGTTCACCTGCGTCCACGAGCAGTTCATGACCGAGACGGCGAAATTCGCCGACATCGTTCTTCCCGCCACCATGTTCCTCGAGCATGACGACATCTACCAGGGCGGCGGCCACTCCCACCTGATGTATGGCCGCAAGCTGGTGGAGGCGCCGGGCGAGTGCCGCAACAACCACGAGGTGATCTGCGACTTGGCCAGGCGGGTCGGCGCCGAGCACCCGGGCTTCCACATGAGCCCGCGCGAGCTGATCGACTGGACGCTGGTCAATTCCAAGAAGCCCGGCCTCGAGACGCTCGATGCCGAGAACTGGGTCGACGTCATGCCGGATTTCGAGCGCGCGCATTTCCTCAAGGGCTTCGGCTTCCCGGATGGCAAGTTCCGCTTCCGGGCCGACTGGCGCAAGGTGCGCTTCCGCTCGACCGAAGTGCCGGTGGGCCCGGTCGAGATGCTGCCAGCCTTCCCCGACCACTGCGAGACGATCGAGGAAGCGACGGCGGACTATCCCTTCCGGCTGGCCACCAGCCCGGCCCGCACCTTCCTGAATTCGTCGTTCAACGAGACGCCGTCGTCGCGCAAGCGCGAGGGGCGCCCAACGGTCTTCGTCCACCCGGACGATCTGGCCGCACTGGGCCTCGTCGATGGGCAGAAGGTCAAGGTGGGAAGCGCGCGGGGCACCGTCACGCTGCACGCCAAGGCCCATGACGGCCAGCGGCGCGGCGTTCTGATCGCGGAATCGATCTGGCCCAATGAGGCGCATGAGGACGGGCACGGGATCAACACGCTCACCGGGGCGGACCAGCCCGCGCCCAATGGCGGCGGCGCCTTCCACGACAACCGGGTGTGGATCCGCGCGGCCTGACTTCATTAACGAATTCCTAATCCGTGTACGGAGGGAACCCCGGCGCGCCATTCCACGTTGTGGCCGCAATGATGCCCCGAACTTTTCGCCATTGCGCGCGATAAGGGAGCATCGAATCGAGGTTCACCCATGCCCCGCCGTGCATTGATCATCATGGCCGTCCTGCTTGCCGCTGCAACGGCCGCCACCGCCGCCTCCGCCGTGCCCGCTCCGCTGCGGGTGGTGTCGGAGTTCGTTCTGTCGGTGGCGTAAGTTCATTACCTCACCTTGCCCGGGCTGGACCCGGGCACCTTCTTGGCCGACCAAAAAGGATCGCCGGGTCAAGCCCGGCGAAGGTGAGTTGTGGTGGCTGGGGCCCGTTACGGCAGTGTGCCGATCCGCTCCGCCAGCAGCCTGAAGAAGCCTTCGGCGTCGACGTCCCGGATCACCGTCGCATTGGCAGGGCGCTTGGTGACGTGCCACCAGTCGATGACCGTGGCGCCCATGGTGAGCTCCGACTCGCATTCGACCGAGACGTTCACCAGCCGGCCCTTGAACAACTCGGGCTTGAGCAGCCAGGCGATCACGCAGGGGTCGTGCAGCGGGCCGCCATCGGTGCCGTATTTGTTCTCGTCGAAGCGCTCGAAGAAATCGAGCATCGCGGCAACGGCCGGGCCGGACTTGTTGTTCATGGTGCGGAAGGCCTCGACGCGCTTCGCGGTCGTCAGCGCCTGGTGGGTGCAGTCGAGCGGGATGAGTGTGATGGGGATGCCGCTGTCGAACACCAGCCGGGCTGCATGCGGGTCGACATAGATGTTGAACTCGGCCGCCGGCGTCACGTTGCCCTGTTCGAAATAGCCGCCGCCCATGGCGACGATCTGCTTCACCCGGCCCGCGATGCGCGGTTCGCGCACCAGGGCGAGGCCGATATTGGTGAGCGGTCCCAGCGTGCACAGTGTCACCGTGCCGGCGGGGCGTGACATGATGGTCTCGACGATGAAGTCGACCGCATACTGGCCCTGCAGCGGCATCTGCGGCTCGGGCAGCACCGGTCCGTCGAGGCCGGTCTTGCCGTGGACCTCTTCCGCCGTGACGAGCGGGCGGACCATGGGTCGGATGGCGCCGGCGAAGACCTTCGTTTCAGGCTTGCCGGCCAGTTCGCAGATCTTGCGGGCGTTCTTCTCGGTCAGCGCCAGCGGCACGTTGCCGGCCACCGCGGTGATGCCCAGCACCTCGAATTCGGGCGAGGCGAGGGCGAGCAGGATGGCCACGGCATCGTCCTGGCCGGGATCGGTGTCGATGATGATCGGAAGCGGCTTGGTCATTCACTGTCCTCGATGATGCGATTGGCGAGCCAGGCGAGGGCTTGCGGGTAGATGCGGTGCTCTTCCTTCAGCACGCGGGCGGCGAGCGTGTCGGGCGTGTCGTCCGGCAGCACCGGCACTTCGGCCTGAAGCAGCACCGGGCCGCCGTCGAGCTCCGGCGTCACCAGGTGCACGCTGCAGCCATGCACCTTGGCGCCATCGGCAATGGCGCGCTCATGGGTGTGGAGGCCCTTGTAGGCGGGGAGCAGCGAGGGGTGGATGTTCAGCATCCGGCCATCCCAGCCGGAGATGAACTTCGCCGTCAGCACCCGCATGAAGCCGGCGAGCGCGATGGCCTCGACATGCATGGAGGTCAGGTACTGATCGAGCGCAGCCTCGAAGGCCTCCCGCGTCGGATAGGCCTTGTGGTCGATCACCCTGGTGGCGATTCCATGGCTGGCTGCAAATTCCAGCCCCTTGGCATCGGCCCGGTTGGAGACGACGCAGACGATCTCGGCGGGATAAGCCTTGTCGCGGGCCGCCTCGACCAGCGCCATCATGTTGGAGCCGCGCCCCGAGATCAGGATGGCGATGCGCGGCTTGGTCATTTCACCGCGAGGGCACCGGTGAGTGCCACCTGTTCTTCGGTTCCCTTGCGCTTGCGGATGGTGCCGAGTGTGACAACCGTCTCGCCCGAGCGCTTCAGTGAGGCGGCGACCTTCTTCGCGTCCTTGGGCGAAGTGACCACGATCATGCCGATGCCGCAGTTGAAGGTGCGCAGCATCTCGCGCTCGGCGACTGAGCCCACCTCCTGCAGCCACTTGAACACCGGGGTGTAGGGCACGGCGTCGAGGTCGATTTCGGCGACGGTGGTCCTGGGCAGCACGCGCGGGATGTTCTCGATGAAGCCGCCGCCGGTGATGTGGGCGAGCGCCTTGACGGCATCGGTCTGCTTCATCGCCTTGAGGATGGGCTTCACATAGATGCGGGTGGGCGCGAGCAGGGCGTCGCCCAGCGTCACCTTGCGGTTGAAGGGGGCCTTGGACGAATACTTTACGCCGCTCAGCGCCACCAGCTTGCGCACCAGCGAGTAACCGTTGGAGTGCGGGCCCGACGAGGCCAGACCGAGGATCACGTCGCCCGGCTTCACGTCGCGCGGCAGCAGCTTCTTGCGTTCGGCGGCACCGACCGCGAAGCCGGCGAGGTCGTAATCGTCCCCGTGGTACATGCCCGGCATTTCGGCGGTCTCGCCGCCGATCAGGGCGCAGCCGGCCTGCTTGCAGCCGTCGGCGATGCCGGCGATCACCTGGGCGGCGGCCTTCACGTCCAGCTTGCCGGTGGCGTAATAGTCGAGGAAGAACAACGGTTCGGCACCCTGGACCACGAGGTCGTTGACCGACATGGCCACGAGGTCGATGCCCACACCGTGGTGCCGCCCGGTCTCGATGGCGATGCGGAGCTTGGTGCCCACACCGTCATTTGCGGCAACCAGGACGGGATCCCTGAAGCCGCAGGCCTTGAGGTCGAACAGCCCGCCGAATCCGCCCAGCGCCGAATCGGCACCCTTGCGCCGGGTGGACTTCGCCAGCGGCTTGATCGCCTCGACGAGTGCGTTTCCGGCCGAAATGTCGACCCCGGCATCGGCGTAGCTGACGCCTTTTGCTGCTGCTTGTTTCGCCCTGCTCATGCCGCTAGTTTGCCCCAAATCTCTGGTGGAGGTGCCCGATGGGGCGTCCTTAGCCCGAAGTGCTGATGGAATAAAGCGCCGAAGGCACGCCCTGTACTCTGTGTGGAAAGTTGGGACCGGCATTTTGAACGTCATTCGCAAGTTGCAGGGCCGTGCTGTCGCGGCGGCTCTCGCCGGAACCCTGGCGCTCATTGCCGCTGTTTTTCCCGCGGCTGCGGGAGGTCCGATCGAGACCAGCCCCTTCGCGGTGCAGGGTGTGGAGGTGGACGTCACCTCGACCGATGCCAATTCCGCCAAGAACCAGGCGCTGATGGACGTGCAGGTGAAGGCCTTCTTCGCGCTCGTGGAGAAGCTTGGCTCGCCGGAACTGGCCGAGCAGCTGAAGGAGAAGCTGACGCCCGCCGACATCGCCCCCTTCCTGCGCTCGCTGTCGATCGAGAAGGAAACCTCGGGTCCCGGGCGCTACATCGGCACGTTCACGGTGCGCTTCCTGCCGGCCAAGATGCAGAAGTTCCTTGCGGGCTACAACGTGGACGTCCCGGTGCAGCAGGCTGACCCGGTGCTGGTGATCCCGGTCTACCGCGCGCCGGACGGCCTCAAGCTGTGGGAGGACAATCCCTGGCGCCAGGCCTGGATCGACCTCAAGGGCGAGCAGGGGTTGGTGCCCATCCTCATTCCGCTGGGCGACACCGATGATACCGAAGCGCTTACCGCCGAGGATGCGGTCAATGGCGATACGGTGAAGCTCGAGGCCCTGCGCAAGCGCTACGACGTGGGCAGCGTCCTCGTCGCCCAGGCACAGCCCACCGATGGTACCGATCTCCATGTTTACATCGAGGGCGACACCAAGCTCGGCCGGGTGACCGTCAACAAGGTCTATGGGCCGGAACCCGCCGAGGACGGCACCACGCCGCCCGTCGAAACGACCGCGGTGCTGGCCTTCCAGAAGGTGCTCTACAAGGCCTACCAGGCGCAGGCGGCGAAGGCGGCCGAGGAGCAGGCGGCGAAGAACAACACCCCGCAGTCGCTGGCGGTCATGGTGCCCTTCAGCTCGCCGCGCGAATGGAACGCCATCCGCTCGCGCATCCTGAACACGCCGAACGTCTCGGCCGTCGACCTTTCGAGCCTCGACTTCAGCGGCGCGACGATCCGGCTCGTCTATACCCGCAGCCTGGAGGAGCTGCAGGGCAACATGCAGCGGGTTGGCCTCAGCCTCACCCAGGGCGGCAACGGCTGGGTGATCCAGCCCATGTAGGGGCGTGCGCATGCACAACATTCCCAACCTCATATCGGTGATGCGGCTGCTTCTGGTTCCGCTCACCGTGTGGCTGATCATCTCCGGTGCCTATGGCTGGGCCTTCATCACGTTCATGGCGGCAGGCATCTCGGACGGGATCGACGGCTATCTCGCCCGCCGCTTCGACTGGCGCACCCGGCTCGGGGCCTATCTGGACCCGCTGGCCGACAAGGCCCTTCTGGTGTCGGTCTACGTTACACTGGGCTTCCTGAAGCTGCTGCCGGCCTGGCTGGTCATCCTCGTGGTGTCGCGCGACGCGCTGATCGTCGGGGCCGTGCTCCTGTCGCGGCTCATGGATCATCCGGTGCGGGTCCGCCCGCTCATGGTCAGCAAGGTCAATACCGTGGCGCAGATCGCCTTCTCGGTGTCGGTGCTGGGTGTCGCGGCACTTGGAAAGCCGTTGGCAATGCTTGTGGACTTCGGGGGCATTCCGGTTGCGCTGTTGACGGCGCTGTCCGGGGCTGCCTATCTCGCATCCTGGCTGCGCCACATGGCAGAGCAGCCCCATGAGGATCATCGGCCGTGACACTGCAGAGACAGGTTCTGATCTGGGCGGCATCGCTTGCGGTGCTGATCTTCGCGCTGTGGCTGCTGAGCCCCATCCTGCTGCCCTTCCTCGCCGGCTTCGTGCTGGCCTATTTCCTTGATCCGGTAGCCGACCACATGCAGAAATGGGGCATTTCGCGCCTCGCGGCGGCGCTACTGATCGTCATCCTGGCGCTGGTGCTGCTGATCACGGCTGTCGTCGTCTTCGTTCCCATGCTGGTCGACCAGGTCGGGCGCTTCGCGGGCGAACTGCCGGCGCTGATCCAGTCGCTCGCCGTGCGGCTCAATGCCTGGGCCCCACAGTGGATGAAGGATGCCGTCAACAACAGCGGCACCGACATCCAGGCTTCGGTGACGCAATTCGCCGGCAGGGCCGCGGACTGGATCCTAAGCGTGCTCAAGACGCTGCTGTCGGGCGGGCTGGCCCTGGTCAACCTCGTGTCGCTGCTGGTGGTGACGCCGATCGTCGCGTTCTACATGCTGGTCGACTGGGACCGCATGATCGCCACCATCGACGGCTGGGTGCCGCGCGACTACGTGAACACGGTGCGCGAGCTGGGCCGGGACGTGAATGCCGCCATGGCGGGCTTCATCCGCGGGCAGGGCACGGTCTGCCTGCTGCTCGGCATCTTCTACGCCGCGGGTCTGACCTTCGCCGGGTTGAAGTTCGGGCTGGCCATCGGTCTCCTCGCAGGGGCGCTGACCTTCATTCCCTATGCCGGCGCCATGACCGGGGGCGTGCTTGCCATCGGGGTGGCGCTGGTGCAGTTCTGGCCCGACTACTGGGCGATCGGCCTCGTGGTCGGCGTCTTCGCGCTGGGCCAGTTCCTGGAGGGCAATTTCCTGTCGCCCAAGCTGGTCGGCAAGAGCATCGGCCTGCACCCGGTCTGGCTGATGTTCGCGCTCTTCGCCTTTGGCTATGCCTTCGGTTTCGTGGGCCTGCTGCTGGCGGTGCCGATGGCGGCCGCGGCGGGCGTGCTGGTGCGCTTCGCCCTCCGGCAATACCTGTCGAGCCGCCTCTACCTCGGGGTGGATGACACCGAGGGCGCACCGGTGCCGGTGGACCTGGTGGCGCCGCCTGACCCCAACATGAAACGCCCGGCATGAGCCGCCAGCTCGTGCTTGACCTGCCGCTGCGCGCGGCACTCGGCCGTGACGATTTCCTGGTGACGCCGTCGAACGCGGCGGCCGTCGCCATGATCGACCGGTATCCGGACTGGCCTCATTATGGCGCGGTGCTGGTGGGCGAGCCCGGATCGGGCAAGTCGCACCTGCTCGAAGTCTGGCGCCAGGCCTCCGGAGCACGGCTGGTGAGCGCCGCGGACCTTGGATCGGACTCGCCCGACCGGCTGCTGGAGACGGGTGCCCTTGCGATCGATGAAGCGCCTGGTGGGTCCCTCGACGAGCGTGCGCTGTTCCATCTGCTCAACGTTGCGCGGCAGACCGGCGGACACGTGCTGATCGCGTCCGGCTGCGACCCCGCGCAGTGGAAGGTGCAGCTCCCCGACCTTGCCTCGCGCCTGAGGGCGCTGCCCGTGGCGCGGCTCGACCCGCCGGATGACGCGCTGTTGCGCGGCGTGCTGGTGAAGCACTTCGCCGACCGGCAGATCGCGGTGGAGGAACCGGTGATCTCCTACCTGATGCTCCGCATGCCCCGCTCGCTCGATGCCGCAAGGGCCCTCGTCGGCGAGCTCGACACGCTGGCGCTGGCCGAGAAAACGGCCGTCACGCGCGGGCTGGCGGCCCGCGTCCTGCAGCAGATGACCGAACCGGGGCTGTCTCCGGACGAGGGTTAACGCTTTGAGAAGACGGGTTCACCGAACCGTCACAGGGCTGTTATAGTGGCGCTCGAACGCCCATTTTCCGAAAGACGGCCATGAACGAGCAGCTTCCCGTTACCGGGTCCATCACGGCCGAGGCCCCGCAGCGCTTCATCAACCGCGAGATCTCGTGGCTGGGCTTCAACATGCGGGTGCTGGAGGAGGCGCGGAACCTCGCTCACCCGCTGCTGGAGCGGCTGCGCTTTCTGTCGATCTCGGGCAACAATCTCGATGAATTCTTCATGGTCCGTGTCGCCGGCCTCGTGGGCCAGGTGCGCGAGAAGCTGACCCAGGCCAGCGACGACGGGCTGACCGCGCAGGAGCAGCTCGACCGGGTGCGTTTGCTCGCCCAGGAGCTGATGGCCGAACAGGACCGCCGCTGGCACCAGCTGACACAGGAACTCGCCCAGAACGGCATCGTCATCACCGACGGTACCGATCTTCTGGCCCACGAAAAGTCGTGGCTCGACCAGCGCTTCCTCGAGCAGATCCTGCCGGTGGTCACGCCCATCGCCATCGACCCGGCGCATCCGTTCCCCTTCATTCCCAACCGCGGCTTCATCATCTGCCTCGAGCTGAAGCGTCGGAAGGACGGCGGGCAGATGAATGCGCTGATCCCCATTCCGCAACAGCTCGACCGCTTCGTACGGCTGCCGGCCCTCGAGGGACAGTCGGCGGCCCGTTTCATCTCGCTCGAGAACATGCTGGGCCTGTTCATCCCGCGGCTGTTCCCCGGCTATGAGGTGACCGGCAAGGGCGTGATGCGCCTGATCCGCGACAGCGACATCGAAATCGAGGAAGAGGCCGAAGACCTTGTGCGGGTGTTCGAAAGCGCTCTGAAGCGCCGCCGCCGCGGCTCGGTCATCCGAATGGAAGTCGATGCCGCGACACCGCCGTCGCTGCGCGAATTCATTGCCGAGGAACTCGACGTGCAGCGCGACGCCATCGTCGAGTGCGCCGGGCTCGTCGGCTATTCCGATACGCGGCTGTTGATTCTCGACGAGCGGCCGGACCTCAAGTTCAAGCCCTTCATCGCGCGCTTTCCCGAGCGCATCCGCGACCACGGCGGGGATTGCTTCGCGGCCATCCGGCAGAAGGACATCGTTGTTCACCATCCCTACGAGTCCTTCGACGTCGTCGTGCAGTTCGTGCTGCAGGCGGCGAATGACCCGGATGTGGTCGCCATCAAGCAGACGCTCTACCGCACCTCGAAGGACTCGCCCATCGTCGCGGCCCTTGCCAAGGCGGCGGAGGCCGGCAAGTCGGTGATGGCGCTGGTCGAGCTCAAGGCGCGCTTCGATGAGGAAGCGAACATCCAGTGGGCGAGGGACCTCGAGCGCGCCGGCGTGCAGGTGGTGTTCGGCTTCATCGAGCTCAAGACCCACGCCAAGGTCTCGATGGTGGTGCGCCGCGAAAGCGGTGCGATGCGCACCTATGTGCACTTCGGAACGGGCAACTATCATCCGATCACCGCGAAGGTCTACACCGACCTGTCCTTCTTCACCTGCGATCCCGCGCTCGCACGCGATGCGGCGCGGCTGTTCAACTTCATCTCTGGCTATGCCCAGCCGGAAGACCTCGAGAAGATCGCCATCTCGCCGCTGAACCTCAAGAAGCGGCTTCTTGACCATATCGACGAGGAGATCGAGCACGCCAAGGCCGGCCGCCCGGCGCAGATCTGGGCCAAGCTCAATTCCATCGTCGACCCCGGCATCATCGACGCACTCTACCGGGCGAGCCAGGCGGGTGTGCAGATCGACCTCGTGGTGCGCGGCATCTGCTGCCTCAGGCCCGGCGTTCCGGGCCTGTCCGAAAACATCCGCGTCAAGAGCATCATCGGCCGCTTCCTCGAGCATTCGCGCATCGTCTGCTTCGGCGGCGGGCACGCGCTGCCCAACAAGCGGGCCAAGGTCTACATCTCCTCCGCCGATTGGATGCAGAGAAACCTGCACCGCCGCGTCGAGACCCTGATCCCCATCGAGAACCCGACCGTGCATGACCAGGTTCTCGACCAGATCATGATGGCCAACATGATGGACAACCAGCAGAGCTGGGAACTGCTGGCCGACGGCTCCTCGCGCCGCATCGCGCCGGGGCCGGACGAGGAGCCGTTCAATGCCCACGACTATTTCATGAAGAACCCTTCGCTCTCGGGTCGCGGCCGCAGCCAGGCCGGCAACGTGCCGCCCGAAATCATCGAACGCAGCAAGAAAAAGCCCAGGGCGAAGCCGTGAACTGGGACAACTGGCACAAGGGTTTCCGCACCGAGCCGCCGAAGTACCGGCCCGTGGCGGTCGTCGACATCGGCTCGAACTCCGTCCGCCTCGTCGTTTATGACGGGCTGCGCCGTTCGCCCTCGCCGATCTTCAACGAGAAGATCCTCTGCGGGCTCGGTCGCGGCGTGGCCACCAAGGGCAAGCTGGCGGAGGAGGGGATCGCCCGCGCCATTGCGGCCCTCAAACGGTTTCGCGCTCTCGCCCGGCAGATCGGCGCCAAGCACGTCTATGCCGTGGCCACGGCAGCGGCGCGCGAGGCCGCCAACGGCCCGCAGTTCATCGCCAAGGCGGAGAAGGCGCTGGGTTGCGACATCAAGGTCCTGACCGGCAAGGAGGAGGCGCGCTACGCCGCGCTGGGCGTCATCGCCGGCATTCCGGGTGCCGATGGTGTTGCGGGCGACCTTGGCGGCGGCTCGCTCGAACTCATCGACATCAAGGACGGCAAGCTGCGCGACGGCATCACGCTGCCGCTCGGACCGCTGCGCCTGATGGATCTGTCCGGAGGCTCCATCGACAAGGCCCGCGAGATCATCGACGAGACCTTCGCCAGGACCGACATCCTGAAGCTGCTCAAGCGCCGCACCTTCTATGCCGTGGGCGGCACGTGGCGAAACCTCGCCAAGCTGCACATGGCGCAGAGCCATTACCCGCTCCATGTGCTGCACTGCTATCGGCTGACCAAGCCGCAGGCCATGTCACTCTCTGGCCTCGTCGCGCATCTCTCGCCAAGCTCCCTGAAGGACATCCGCGAGGTGTCGAAAAGCCGCTCGGACACCATGCCCTTCGGCGCCCTGGTGCTGGAACGCCTGCTGGCCCATTGCGACCCGTCGGCTGTCGAGATTTCCGTTTACGGCGTGCGCGAGGGCCTGCTGTTCTCCAAGCTTCCTGGCCGGAAGCGCAACGCGGATGCGCTGCTCTCCTCCTGCTGGGATTTCGCCCGTCGCTACGCCCGTTCGCCCGAGCACGAGCTCGAGCTGTGCGACTGGACGGACCAGCTCTTCGGCCCCGGCAAGCTGCCGGAAACGGACGAGCAGCGCCGGCTGCGCTATGCCGCGTGCCTTCTGGCCGACATCGGATGGCGAGCCCACCCGGACTATCGGGCCGAGCGCTCGCTCTCGATGATCTCGCAAGCGGCCTTCGTCGGGGTTGACCATCCGGGCCGCGTGTTCCTGGCCCTGACGGTGTTCTACCGCTACGACGGCGAGGGCGAGGATGGCGACGGGCTGAACCGCCTGCTCGATGATGATCTGCACCAGCGCGCCCATCTTCTCGCCTCGATCTTCCGTCTCGCCTACATCCTTTCGGCGGCAATGCCCGGCATGCTGCCGAACATCTCGCTGAAGCTTGGTGAGAACAGGACGCTCGTCCTGCGCCTACCGAAGAAGCTTGCCGACCTGGCGGGCGAGCGTGTCGAGAAGCGGCTGGCAGGCCTCGCTGCCGAGATCGGCCGGACTGGCAAGCTGGTCGTCGGGCGCTAGTTATTCAGCGGCAGCCTTTGCGCCTTGCGCAGCGGGCAGGACTCGCACCCGGCCGCCCTCGAAGCCGATCACGGCTTCGCCTCGCTTGATGGCGAGGGCGAGTTCGCCGAACAGCTCGCGCCGCCAGCCCTGCATCAGGTGGACGTCGGCGTCGTCGCGCTCGGCCACGGCGTCGATGTCCGAGCTCGAGGCCACCAGCTTCGGCGCGATGCCTTCCTTCTCGCAGACGACCTTGAGGGCCAGCTTCAGGACCTCGGCCGCCGCTTGCGCGGCATCGCTCATCTCGTCGCGGCCATCCTCGGGCTGGGGCAGCGACTTGGGGTCGATGGCGAGGCCGGCGGCCACCGCCTTCTGGATGGCATCGCCGATGCGCGAGGTGGCCATGCCTTTCGGAAGGGCGCGGAGCTGGTTCAGCGCCTCACGGGTCTGCGGGCACTGGGTGGCGATCTCGGCAATCGCATCGTCCTTCAGCACGCGCGAGCGCGGCACGTTCTTCTCGCGCGCCTCGCGTTCGCGCCAGGCGGCAACCTCCATCAGCACGGCAAGCTGCTTCTTGGAGCGCAGCCGCAGCTTGATGCGCTTCCAGGCATCCTCGGGCTCGGTGCGATAGGTCGCCGGGTTGGTGAGAATGTCCATTTCCTCGCGCAGCCAATGCTCGCGGCCCGTGCGGTCCAGCTCCTTCTTCAACGCCTCGTAGACGACGCGGAGGTGGGTCACGTCCGCCAGGGCATAGGCCAGCTGCTTTTCGCTCAAGGGGCGGCGGGACCAGTCGGTGAAGCGGGAGGACTTGTCGATCTGGGCCTTGGCCAGCTTCCGAACGATGGCCTCATAGCCCACCTGGTCGCCAAAGCCGCAGACCATCGCCGCGATCTGGGTGTCGAAGACCGGGTGGGGCACGATGCCGGCGCGGTGCACCATGATCTCGATGTCCTGCCGGGCCGCATGGAAGACCTTGAGGACGTTGGGGTTGTTCATCAGCGCGAAGAACGGCTTCAGGTCGATGCCGGCGGCGAGGGGGTCGATCAGCCCGTGCACGGTCTCGCCCGCGACCTGGATCAGGCACAGGTCGGGCCAGTAGGTCGACTCCCGCATGAATTCGGTGTCGACGGTGATGAAGGTCTCGCCGGCCAGGCTGTCGCAGAGGCGGTAGAGCGATTCGGTGGTGGTAATCAGGTCCATGCGCGCAGGGAAGCGCGATCGCCCGCTCAGGTCAATGGCTAGAACGGAAAAGTTCCGAATTGACTATTTCGATGTGTTTGCAGTGATTTGCAGGTGTGTTTTCAGATATTACAGCAGCTCTGCCATCAGCGCGCCCTGATCATGGGCTATGGTGCCATCATCGGCGCGAACAAGCTTCAATCATTCCCTTGACTTGCCCGGATGATCCTTGCATAACGCCGCCACCAAACGGCCCGGGCGACCCCCGGGCTGAATGGCGTTTGGCCTAAGCAGTGTTTGCCCTTTCCGAGGGTTAACCGGGGGAGTGTCCCGAGCGGCAAAGGGGGCGGACTGTAAATCCGCTGGCTTCGCCTTCGTAGGTTCGAGTCCTACCTCCCCCACCACTGCTAGGGGCCTGACGTCAATCTGGGTCGATGGAGTTCGGACGACGGTTTCCCGGGCGGGTGTAGCTCAATGGTAGAGCAGCAGCCTTCCAAGCTGAATACGAGGGTTCGATTCCCTTCACCCGCTCCAAAGTTTGAATCGTGAATGCCGCAACATGCGGCCAACAGGGTAGACGACGATGGCCAAAGAGAAGTTCAACCGCGACAAGCCGCACTGCAACATTGGCACGAT
>CAYYTH010000026.1:0-56109 GCA_964474665.1 uncultured Aestuariivirga sp. | reverse complement strand
CCGAGGCGCTGAAGGCCGGCAAGACCGTGCTTGGCGCTGTGTTGGCCAATGGCGAGCCGACCGTCTCGGTGCGCCGCACATGACCACCGCGCACCCCATGGTCGTGGCCCTCGCACGGGCCGCGCGGGAGGCCCTGCGCACCTCGCGCCGGACCCCCATCCCCACCGAACAGCAGCGTCACCGTGAGCGCGCATGGCGGCATCTCGAAGCCGCGCGCCGGGAGAAGGAATGGCGTGATGTCCACCCCACTCAGTGAATGGCAGATCGACGCCCTCAAGGCGAAGCTCAGTTCTGAGCACGTCAAGAGCCGTGAACAGTCCGGCCGCAGCCTGTCTTATATCGAAGGCTGGCACGCGATTGCTGAAGCGAACCGTATCTTCGGTTTCGACGGATGGACGCGCGAGACGTTCGACGTGCGTTGTGTTGCCGAGCACGAGCGCCCCATGAAGTCCGGCAAGGGCTGGGGAGTGTCCTACATCGCCAAGGTGCGCGTTCGCATTCTCGGCAATGAGGACGTGGTCCGCGAGGGCATCGGCGCTGGTCACGGCATCGACCGCGACCTCGGCCTAGCCCACGAGAGCGCAATCAAAGAAGCCGAGACGGATGCGATGAAGCGCGCCCTGATGACGTTCGGCAACCCGTTTGGTCTCGCTCTCTACGACAAGACGCAAGAGAACGTCGAAGACCCCGGCGAGGCGGAGAAGCGCGCCTACGTGGATCGGCAGATCGCCGAGATCCAGCAGCAGGACACCGACGCTAAGACAGACGCGCTCTGGCGTGCTGAGGCGAAGAACCGGCAGCTCCACTTCGACGGCAACGCGAAGGACCCGGAGTACCTGCGGCTGCGCAAGGCTCTCGCTGATCACCTCGACGCCATCGCCATCCAGCGGGAAGCGGCGGAATGACGGCCCATCGCAACATTCTGCCGTCTGAGCAGTGGCACGAGGCGGCCCGCCGCTGGGTATCCCTTCAGTCCGCTGCCGAGATGCTGGAGGAGGGGAAGTCCGCCTACCTCTCGCAGCGCATGGCCGCGCTGGGCGACATGCCCGTGTCCCGCGCCGAACAGCAGGTGAAGGCCTCGGCGGACTGGTCCGACTACATCAAGAAAATGGTCCGCGCTCGGGAGCAGGCCAACCTCGCGAAGATCGAGGCCGAGTTCCTGAAGATGAAGTTCAGCGAGTGGATGGCGCAGGACGCCAACGCTCGCACCGAGGCGAGGCTGACGCGATGAGCTACGACGTATCCATCGGCGATTTCAGCGGCAACTACACGTCCAACGTGTCGGGCCTTTGGTACGACCACATGCCGGAAGGGCTGCGCGGGCTGAACGGAAAGACGGGCAAGAAGGCGGCTGAAATCATCGGAGAAGGGTTCGACGCGATCCACCGGACGATGCTCAAGACGTGGCGCGATGGCGTCGTGGGCGAGCCTGAGTTCTGCGCGAAATACGACGCAAAGAATGGTTGGGGCTCGACAGTCGGAGCACTGGTCTTTCTCGCCCAGATCATGGCCGCCTGCCAGCGATACCCGCGACGCAAGCTGAGGGTGTGGGCATGAGGCGCGAATTTCCCCGCGCCGTCATGGCTGCCGCTGCCGAGCGCGCCAAGGGCCACTGCGAGCAATGCACTCGCAAGCTCCTGTCGGGCGACTTCCACTTCGACCACGTCATCCCTGACGCGCTGGGCGGCGACCCGACACTGGAGAACTGCGCCGTCCTGTGCCGGGCCTGCCACGCCGCCAAGACGACCAAGGGCGACGTGCCCCGCATCGCGAAGATGAAGCGCCAGCGCGCCGTTCACCTCGGCGCCAAGCGCACGTCCCGCCCCATCCCAGGCTCCCGCGCCAGCGGCCTCCGCAAGCGCATGAACGGTGAGGTCGAAAGGCGATGAGGCTTCCCGATATCCAGCGTCGTCTGCGGGAGATCGCTACCGAGGCCGGTCTTCCTGAGCTTCGGTTTCTTGCAGACGAGATGCGCCGCCGTCCTTCGCAGAAGGCGCCGATCTCCTCGGAGCCGATGACGGACGAACTGCGCGACGCCATCCGCGCCTTCGCCCGCCGGCACCAGCACATGACGCAGGTCGACATCGGCCGCCACTTCAACGTCAACCAGGGCCGGGTGTCCGAGGCCCTGAAAGGGTTCCGCACATGACCCCTCTCATCGCCATCCTGACACTCGTCTATCTCTCACTCCTTCTCACCGTCTACGCCTGCATCTTCATCGCCGCCAAGGCGGATGCGCGCTGGAAGGAAGTTCTGCGGAAGGAGGGGCGCCTATGACCCGCACCCTCGCCCTTCTCCTCGCTCTCGAACTCGCCACCGTCACGGCCTTCGCCGGACAGAAGGAAGCACCGTCATGTGGGAAGCCCTCGGGTGGGGCATCTGCGCCTTCGCAGCCGCCCTCGTCGTCGAAGCCGCCGTCGAATGGTGGCGGGAACCCGCAGAAGCCAGACGCGCCCGCAAAGCCCGTCTCGCCGCAGCCGAGCGCAAGATCCTCGACGAATACAAATCCCGCCAGAAGCAACAACGCCCCCTGCGCTAGCCGCTGGCTCTGGCAGACCGACGAGAAGTGCCGCGATCCGGAGACGAGGGGCGCAGTCGTGAGGGCGAGGGGGTAGCGATGAGCCGCAGGAGCATCAGCACCTACGTCGAGATAGATCTCGACGAGTTCTCAGACGAAGACCTCATCGCAGAAATCGAAGATCGCCGCATGGGCCTTGATCGCAAGGCCATCGCGAAGCTGAAGAGCATCATCTTCGACGCGACGGAGGCTGTGGTCGAGACGGACATGGAGCGCGCGACGGCTGAGCTTCGCGCCGGTCGGCTTCGCGAGGCCAAGATCTGGTTGGAGCGGACGCTGCCCCGCGAATGGCATGGGCTCCTCACATGACCACCCTCGAACTCGCCGGCCGCTCCACGGGCCTCGCCATCACGCTCTTCGGCGTCCTGACGGCCTTTGCCGCTGTACTCGGCAGCTATCTCGACAGGAGGCGCAGGTGACCCGCGTCGAACTACGCAAGCACGCTTTACTGGATTTGTTTTCCGGTATTGGCGGCTTCAGCCTTGGCCTGGAGCGATCGGGCGGCTTCCGCACGGTCGCCTTCTGCGAAATCGAACCTTACTGCCGCCGCGTGCTGGCGAAACACTGGCCCGAGGTGCCTTGCTACGATGACGTCCGAACCCTCACCGCCGAGCGCCTGGCAGCAGACGGAATTGCCGTTGACGCCATCTGCGGAGGCTTCCCCTGCCAAGACATCAGCGTCGCGAACGTCATGGGGAAGGGTTTGGCAGGCGAGCGTTCCGGGTTGTTCTTCGAGGTGGTCCGCATCATTGGCGAGTTGGGACCGCGCCTCGTTGTCCTGGAAAACGTGGCAGCGCTCCTTGATCGCGGACTTGGAGACGTTCTCGGGGCCTTGGCCGCGCTCGGGTATGACGCGGAATGGCATTGCATACCCGCTGCCCACGTTGGCGCCGCTCATCGCAGGGATAGGGTCTGGATTGTGGCCCACCCCGGCGGCGAGGGACGGGAAGGACTTGAGCCGGTCTACAGCGCACTTGAGCGCGAGATTAAGGCATTCGCCCAGCATGACAACGAAGCTCTTGGAGCGAGGGACGCCTTGGACGGTGATCTCTCAAGTCTACGAGTTGGCGATGGGCTATCCGTCGCAATGGAGCGTCGGCGTCTACACGCCCTCGGAAACGCCGTAGTTCCCCAAATTACCGAACTCATAGGCCGCGCCATCATGGCCGCGGAACGGGCCGCCCCATGACCCGCGCCCTCATCATCACTCTCGCCGTCCTCTGGCTCTGCCTTGCCGCCTATGTCGCGTGGCAATGGCCGGGGCTGAGCGGTGTCGAATACCAGGGAGACTGACATGACCATCACACCGACGATTGCCGCAGAGCGGATCGAGGCTGCTGCCGAAAAGGGCTGGCTGCGGCAGAATACGTGGCACGAGGGCAAGCACTATGCGTGCCTGCTCGGCTCCATCGACGCGACCGTGGACAGCGCTTCTGCGCCATGCCTCGCGCATGTCGCTCCGGAATGGCTGCTCGAATGGACCGTCAGTGCCTTCGACGGACTGGCGAAAAAGCAGATTGTCGACGCCGCGAGGCTCTATGCGCAGACGCTGCGGGATGGAGAGCACCTGTCGTCGGAGCAGTGGCACCGTGTCGACATCGAGTTCCGCTGCTGGCTGATCTCGGACGCGCTGGAAAGCGCCCGCCCCGCAGGCGAAGCGTCGGAATACTGGCCCGCAGTCGAGTCGGCGTGCACCGGCATGATTGCCGCGCTGCGCAGCGGAGCGGGACTGGACGAAGCGAGGGCGGCGGCGGCGGCGAGGGCGGCGGCGGCGAGGGCGGCGGCGGCGAGGGCGGCGGCGGAGGCGTGGGCGGCGAGGGCGGCGGCGGCGGCGGCGGCGGCGGCGGCGAGCGCGGCGGCGGCGGCGGCGGCGAGGGCGGCGGAGGCGGCGGCGGCGGCGAGGGCGGCCAGATACCGCCAGTTCGAAGCCCTTGCCAGGATCGTGAAGGAGGTTGGCAATGGTTGAGCGCACCCCGCCCGCCAGCCCTGCCGGCAACTGCTTGAACTGCGGCCAGCCGCTTTCGGCGCACGCGGACAAGAACGGCCCCACGGGTCAGTGCCGGACGTTCCGCACGACCGTCACATATGTGATCCCGCCCGCCAGCCCTGCCGAGCCCGGCGATGCGTGGGATCGCATTCTGGCTGACCCGGAACTCGCCCGCGCCCGACAGAAGCTGTCGATCCACGAAATCCGCATGATCGTGAAGCACGCGCGGGCCACCCCGCCAGTCCCTGCCGCCAAGGACGAGGAGGTGGCGAGGAGTGTGAACATTCTGAGGATGTTGGCGACTGACTGGAACGGGGAGCAGTTGGTTGATGGCGAGCCGATCCGCGACTTTCTGTCTGCTGGCGAGGCTCGCAAAGCCGCCGACCTCCTCGCCCGCGTGGCGAATGAGCGGAACAGGCTGACCGCCAGCGCCACTTTCCACGAGGTGTCGCGGGACAAGTGGCAGCATCGCGCCACCGCCGCCGAGGCCCGCCTTGCCGAGGTCGAAAAGGAGCGGGACGAGGCGCGAGCCTATGCCGCCGAGGTGCGCCTGCGAGAGAAAGCCGTAGAGGACGCCCGCGTATCTGCCGTGGACCGGCTGGCGGAGGCGGAGAGGGCGCTGCGGGAGATCGCTGACCCTAGCAAACGCACGGATCATTACGACACTGCGGTTATCGCCCGCGCCGCCCTCGCAGCCATGGAGGCCGGTGATGGCAAGTGAGAAGGAGCCGGGGCAGCGGGCCTATGAGGTATGGGTCGCCACGCAGGGCTACTCCAGCACGTGGGGTGACTACGTGCGTGACGAAGCCCGTGCCGCATGGGCGCACGTCGAGCGCGAGATCACCAACGAGGCGCTGCGCAGGGCGGCGGAGGTAGCGGAAGCGCACGAATGGTTTGTAGGCGGGATCGGAACTACTTCGCCCGGATCAGCGGAAGCTAAAGCTATCGCCGCCACCATCCTCGCCCTCATCAAGGAGCCCGGCCATGCCGATTGAGAGATGGCGGTGCAAGGACTGCGACAGCATCACCCCGACCGGCGAGATCGACATCGTGCCCGACCCGAAGCCGGGATCGGACATGGTCTGGAAAATTTGCCCAGAGTGCCGTGCGGCAGAGCAGCTTGAGCCTCTGTGCGACGAGCCTGGATGCGACAAAGTCGCCTCGTGCGGGATGCCGACAGAGAACGGTTATCGGCGCACATGCTGGACACACATGCCTCGGGTGACTGGCCATGAGTGATCGGGAGAGGGTGAGGGAGATCGTCAAGCGCCTTTGGTGGGATGCTCCTGTCGACGTAGGCGCGTCAGCTTGGGAAAGCGCCATTGGCCACCGCCCTCGCACAGGCGCGTGCGGAGGGTCTGAGGCAGGCGGCGGACAAGCACGACGAATGGGCCGCTGGCGTCGAGAAGGCGTTGCCGAGCCTCAAGGCTGTCTTTGGGGAGCAGGCGACGGAAGACGCTATGCGGGTCGTAATCGTCTGCCATCAGGAAAGCGCCGCCCGCCTTCGCGCGCTTGCGGAGGGCGAGGAATGAAGGTCGCCAAGGTCATCTTGCAGGCGGACGGGGATCTGGCGTTGCAGGCCAAGGCCGCCGCCTACGCCCTGTCTCTCGGACGCCCCGAAGGCAATCCTGCGATCCACTGCATCAGCATCGGGGACCGCCACGTCGGCGTCTATTGGAACAAGCAGTCGATCACGACGTGGCCGCAGGACAAGCCCCGCGCGCTTGCGGAGGGCGGGGAATGAGCGACTTCCACGTTGAGAGCTTTGTAGCTGCGGCCCGCAGGCTGCGGGTCTGCGAGCAGTGTGGCCGGTCCATTTTACCGGGCTCGCCGTACCGGCGTGGCGCCGGGAAATACGATGGCGAGATGTATAGCACCGCCACGCACCCCGAATGCCATGAGGCGGCGCAAGCCTACGCCCGCATGGCCAACTCATGGGGCGAGGACTACCCGTGGTTCCAGCACATGGATCTGGAGCCGGAGGACCGCGAATGGCTGCTCAAGGAGCATCCGGTCGTGGCGGCTCGGCTGGGGATCGAGAAGGAGCCCGCGCCATGACCGCGCCCGCCGTCCTTACGCCTGAGCAGCTTGCCGAGCGGTGGAGCGTGTCGCACCAGACCGTGCGCAACCTGGCGCAGTCCGGCAAGCTCCCTCACTTCCGTGCGGGCGGTCGCCTGCTACGGTTCCGCCTTGCCGACGTGGAGGCATACGAATGCGGTTCTATCAGCGAGGCAAGCGCGGGACATGGTGGGTCGAGCGCGACGACGGTAGCCGCCATTCGCTCGGCACACCTGATAGCCGAGAGAAGGAACGCGCGTTCGCAGAGATAATCGCGAAGGAGCGCGAGGCCCGCAAGCCTTCGGTCACCGTGGGAGAGGTCTGGAATGAATACGTCAAAACGCTCGCCGGGCGCCCGGCGGCTGAACGTGCGGCGCATGCGTGGAAGGCGCTTGAAGCGACGTTCGGCAAAAATGTATCTGCGCGAGTTACCGAACGGGACACTAGAGCCTATGCCGCTGCCAGAGCCCGATCAGACGCCACGGTTCTTACAGAGCTTGTTTTCCTTCGCACGGCATTGAACTACGGCGCCCGCAAGGGGCTGATAGACCGCAATTACGAGGTGTGGGTTCCGCCGCCCCCGCCACCCCGCGACAGGCGGCTGACCAAGGAACAGGCCGTCAGGCTGCTGGCCGTCGAGATGATGCCCCACGTCAAGCTGTTCATCCTGCTGGCGATGAACACGGCCGGGCGCAAGCAGGCGATCCTTGAACTGACGTGGGATCGCGTCGATTTCGAGCGCAACCATGTGCAGCTCAGCATTCCAGGCAGGCGGGGGAAGGGCAGGGCGACGGTGCCGATGAATGGCACGCTGCGCGCCGCGCTGGCAGAGGCGAAGGAATACGCCTTCACGCCGTACGTGATCGAGTGGGCTGGGCAGCGCGTCCGCCACATCGAGGCGGGGTTCAACCGGGTCGCCGATGCCGCCGGGCTGCCGTGGGTCACGCCGCATACTCTGAGGCATTCCGTGGCGTGCTGGCAGATCGAGGCGGGCGTGCCGCTGGAGCGGGTGGCGCAGTTCCTCGGCCACCAGGACATCGCAACCACGTTCCGCGTCTATGCGCGCCTCAGCACCCACGGGATGCAGGCTGACGCCGATGTTCTGGAGCTTGGGACGCCTGCGGGAAGAATGAGGAGAGTGAAATGAGGGTTGAGCAGCTGGCAGACGGCGTGACGCTCTACAACGCGGATTGCCGCGACGTGCTGCCGACGCTCGGGCGGGTTGATGCTGTCGTTACAGACCCGCCGTATGGCATGAAGCTGAACACCGACTATAGCGGGTTCAAAAGTTGGACCGGCGAGGGCAAAGATTATGGCGACATCAAAGGCGACGACCAGCCGTTTGACCCGGTTCCGTGGCTCGATATCGCCCCTGTATGCCTGTTTTGGGGCGCGCAATATTTTGCGTCGAAGCTGCCCGATGTTGGTGGGTGGCTCGTGTTCAATAAGCGCGGAGACGGTAAACCATCTTCGGTCTGCTTCGGTGACGCGGAATTGGCTTGGTGCAATAGCGGGAAGCAGTCGGTCAGGCTGTATTCGCAGATGTGGCACGGGGTCGCGAGATGGAGATGGAGCGCGGAAGGCGCACACCACCCCACGCAGAAATCAATTGGACTTATGGAATGGTGCATCGAGCAGATAGGCAAGCCCAAGAGCATCCTTGATCCGTACATGGGGTCCGGCACCACGGGCGTTGCCGCCGTCAATCTCGGCCGCAAGTTCGTTGGGATTGAGATTGAGCCGCGCTATTTCGACATTGCGTGTCGCCGCATAGACGCCGCACTCAAACAACCAGCCCTCTTCGTCGAACCGTCAGCCAAGCCCGTGCAAAAGGCGATGGACCTATGCCCTCCCACCCCCACCCAAGAGCCCGAGCATGATTGAAGGTAAAGAAGAGGGCGTAAGCCCGATGTACGTGGACGACCTTCTGGCCCGCATCGAGGCACTGGAGACGGCGCTGCAAAACATCGCACGCCACTGCGACCCCTACAGAGAACAGGGCTCATACCGAGGCGTCGTCTATGCCGTCGAAGTCGCCCGCGCCGCTCTCGCGGAGCCCCGTACAAATGTCCCGCCAGAACGCACACAAACGGAACGTCCTTGAAACAAATGGGGTCCAGACGAAATTCGAACCTCAACGATATCAACTACTTGAATGACCCCACATGAACGCGGCGTTCAGCGGCATGGCGTGCAACGCCAATGGGTTGTGGGGTGGGTGCCGGTGACACTTGTCCGAAAAATAATTCCGCCCTCCCTCATTTTGTGCCTTGACGCACTAGTGCATTGTGATATGATGGTGTCATCAGCAAGGGAGACACGGACATGACTGCCATCGAAGCCGCCCACCTTGAAATCGCAGGCAAGGGCCAGTTCTCGCAAAACGGCCGCACGATCACTTTCCGCACCAACGACGGCGTTGTGTTCAACTGGTCAGCCAAGACCGACAAGGAAGCTGCCACGCAGCTCCGTCTCTTCCGCGCCGCCCCCAAGCACACAAAGGCCGCGTGATGGAACCGACCCGCACCGATCTCGCGGAGGAAAACAAAGCCCTCCGCGAAGCCCTCCACGCCGCACTTGCTGACCTCGAAGGCTACCGCCGCAACTGCCAGTGTGAGGGCGGCGGTGACGTTCCGTCAGACGGGGAGCGCCTGGTCCGTAAAGCGCTTGGCCTCAATGACCAGTGACGACCTCCGCGCCATCCTCGCAGCCCTCGGCATGTCGCAACTGCGGCTTGCCCAGGTGCTCGGCGTGAACCCCGTCACCGTCCGGCGGTGGGTCGCCAGGACCAAGCCGACGCCGATCCCCGAGCCCATCGCCCGCATCCTGCGCCTTGCCGCAGCGGGCAGGATCAACCTCAACGAGTTGGAGCAGTGAGATGAGCGAACTGCCAGCTGACGTGTTGGCCCATTTCCGGCCAATGACCCACGCCGAACTCCGTGCCTTACCGCCGAACGGCTCCTTCCCGGCGCTGGCGGTCCACCCCAGGTGGCCGGGGCATATCGGCCTGCCGTGCGATCCCTGGAGCCTGCCGCGAGAGGATCTGGCCGAGATGCGGTTTTTGCCGGTCTACGAAGCCGTCAACCTCCTAAGCAACGGCATGGAGGGCATGGACTATACGAGTTTGGAAGACCTCCGCAGACGGTGTCGAAACCCTGCGCAGTTCAACCGTTGTATGTGCTGCGGGAAGCCGGACGAATGTCGCCACGCATTGCCGCGAAAAGAACTGAGCGACTGGCCGCCAAGCATCTTTCTCAGGGATGGCGACGAGGAAATTGAATACGTGCGATCCGACCGAGCAGCCATCGCCAAGGCCCAGCCCGCCTCGGGCGGGAGCAAGAGGAGGGTGGGGTGAGTGAGAAGGTCCGTGAAATGCTTGACGGCCTGCGCAGGTTCATCGCCTGCGACCACATGTGGGTTGCACCTGAGACACTGATCGACGGGGTTTTTCGTGAGAGCGATACTTTGGTGTGCGCCTTCTGCGGAGCGCGGCGACACACGATCTGCCCCACCCCCACCGCGGAGCCCGAGCATGAGTGAACCCGTAGCATGGCGCGTCAAGGACTTCGCGGACAGGTGGGTCTACTACACGTCAGCGGAAGCTGCACGTGGGGCGTCATACCTCATGGCCGACGCACTGGTGCAGCCGTTGTACGCCGCCGACCGCATTGAGGCGCTGGAGGCCGAGCGGGACAGGCTGCAAGCCCTGTTGGACAGCCGCCCGGCCATCAACGCGGCATTGCCCGAGAGTTACATCAAGTGGTCGCAGGGCATCTACGCTGTCGAAGCCCGCGCCGCCCTATCCCCCACCCCGGAGAGGTGAGCGATGCCAATTCGCCACGAGAACCGCGCGCGCTATCCGAAAGACTGGCCTGCCATATCAAGGCGTATCCGGTTTGAGCGGGCTGGAAATCGCTGCGAGGAATGCGGCGCTGAGAATTACCAGCCGCACCCGGTCACTGGTTCCCGCGTGATCCTTACGGTGGCGCATCTCGACCACAGACCTGAGAACTGCGCTGACGAGAACCTGAGAGCGTGGTGCCAGCGCTGCCACAATGCGTACGACGCTCCGATGCGGCGACGAGGCATTTCTAGCCGTGCAAGAGCGCGTCTAGCCGTGTCAGATCTATTCCCCACCCCCACCCCGGAGCCCGAGCATGAGTGAGCCGGCAAGGACACTGCGAATGCTGGCGGACCCCATATCCGAGGTTATGCCAGACCATTTGCGTCTGAATGCCTTTGTCCATGCAGGCGTGGAGGCCGCCGCCCACATCGAGGCGCTGGAGAAGGCGTTGCGGGAGGTGTCCGACATTGCGCGGACAAGCGTCGGGCCGGGCTATGACGCAATCTCAAGAGCCGCCCGCGCCGCTCTGGGAGGGAAGGATGGAGATTGAGGAGGCCATGGCCCGCGCCATGCAGGACCGCTATGAGCGCGAAAGTCCATGGAAGGGCGACGGTACGACATGGGACGAGCTTGAAGAGCACACCCGACAGGGCTGGCTGGAAGACGCCCGCGCCGCCCTCCGCGCGCTGTCTGAGCAGGGATACGCGGTCGTGCCTGTCGAGCCGACAGAGGCGATGGTGGCCGCCGCGATGGACGAATGGCACGAGGACCGCAACACGGTCTACCTGCACGTCCTCATGCGGGACTGCTGGCGCGCGATGCTAGACGCCGCCGGGGGCGATTAACTTCCGCCCGGGTTCCTGAACGCGCAGTAGGTCGTGTAATTCGGGTCCGCGTCCATGTCGGTCGTGAACCCGACCATAGCGCGGGGCTTTCCGCACCACGCAGCCGCGTACATCTCCATTCCAGGGATCGGCTCTTTCGTCACCGGATCGCGAGGAACATCGACGTGGATCTTCGGCTTCGACACGAGCACCTTCGCCTTGTACCGACTGGAGTAGATGACCATCGAGCCGTCCGGCTGGTCCCACACGTTCTCGGCGCTGATGCCCTCGCAATCGCCGGTCTTTTCGTCCCCCCCGCAGCACTGCATGCGAGAGATGTCGTTGTGCTCGCGAACGTGCATCCAGTTATCGTGGCTGTGCGCAAAGCCCGTCAGGACGATCCACGCGAGCAGGGCGCGCACGGCGATGTTGGCGAAGGTCCGCATCTACACATCCTCCCCGCGGACGACGCCACCGGCCTTCATGGCCTGTTCTGCCATGGCCCCGCCGAGCTTGATCGGCCCGCAGAGGGTGTTGTCGGCCTTGTGGTGCAGGGCGAAGGCGATGCCCTGTTCGACGATGAAGCCAACCACGGCGTCGGCGGCGTAGTCGGTGGGAGGTGGCGCGGCGTTCACGACCGCCATGAAGGCCGTGACCTTGTCGGCGTCCTGCACGAGGAAGGGCTGGCCGTGGTTCTCGTGCATGGCCTTGGACAGGCCCGCGAGAGCAACCTTTGTCGGGGCGCAGGGCAGATCGTCCGCACGCGCCGGTACAATGCAGGCAGCCGCGATGGCTGCCGCGCCAAGGACACGTAGCATGGAACCTCTCAGGGAATGGGAAGAGTGGTTTTCTTGGCGCCCGGTGACGCTGCTCACGCTAGAAGTCGCGTGGCTCCGGAAGGTGCGCCGCCGCTACCAGCCGGACGGCTGGAACCCGGATTTCACCGGGCATGTGTACGCGAACCTCAGGCATCCGGGGTGGGATCGACTACCGGGTTTGGGGGAACATCTATTGGCGCATGCGGCCCGGAAGCTTGTTTCCGACGCAAATAAGCGAGACTAGCGCCACGGCGCCACTGTGCGACCTCGGCCTCCAGTTGCTCGACGCGGAGGAAGTCGACAGCCATGCGTCGGCAGGCGTCCTCGAAGGCGGCGGGGATGTTGCCGTGGTGCTCGTCCAGCAGGGACTGACGCACAAGGTCGGTCACGTCACGCATAGCGCCGCTCCAGTTCGAGCATGGGAATGAAGTGGTGCTGCACGATCCGACCGGCCTGCACCGTGGCCTCTACGACGCCGTAGGTGTAGGCGCCCTGCTCGGACGGGTTGTAGCTGGGGTAATATCCGTGGGGCATCGCAGACCCCACGTTCAGGATCTGGATTGACCGCTGCGGCCCGATCTTGGGCACGTTGAGAAAGGCGAAGCGATGAGTGTGCCCGAAGATAAGGCTGAAGACCAATTCGTTCCCGAGCGGGTTGAGTGTCTTTCCGTTGTACGGCCGGTCAGCGAGCGTTATTGGAACGTGCGTGGCTCCACATCCCGCGATGAACAGGTAACTCTTATAACGAGTGAGGCGGGCGTCGTAGCGCGCGAAGAGGTCCTCAAGCTGGCCCCAGAGCGCTCCCTCAAGCTCAGCGTTCTGCGTCTCAAAAACGGCAACACGCTGCTCATGGTTTCCGAGCGTGATGTGAAAGGGGATCTCCGAGGGGGCTACACTGCGGAACTGAGCGAGGGCGGTCTCGACTGCTTCGAGATCATTTTTGAACGACGGACGGAGTTTCTGCGGGAGGCTCCCCGGCTTTTCATGAGAACTGACGGACGAGAACTCCCCTAGGTCGCCAATCTGGATGACCTTGTCCGGCCGCGTCTCCCCGGCATGCCGGGCGAACCACTTAAATCTGTCTAGGTTCTGGCCGGGGGCGACGTGGGTGTCCCCGATGAGCAGAAGCCGGATCGCCTCGCCTTCCGGCGCAGCTTCCGACGCAGACCGCACGATGACGCGCGGCTTGGCGGGCGGGGTGAATTCCACCTCCACGGTAGGGGTCACGGCATCCGGCACTAGCCCGTATGAAGTCCGGGCCGTGCGCAGCCTGCTATGCAGGGTCTTCTCGTTCAGCCCGAGAACGCGGGCGGCTTCCGCAGCGGCAGACGGTGCGCCACGGAAGGCGAAGCCCCCGAGGATGGCTGCATTGACGGCATCAACCGCCTGCTTCGCCAACTCGAACGGCAGCACGCGGTTTGCCATTCAGCGGCCCAGGAACCCGGCCAGAGCGCCCAGCTTGGCGCCGATGAACCCAACCAGCGCGGCGGTGCCGATGAGCACCCAGCGGGCTCCCCGGGCGGCCTGTAGCATGTTGTGGAGTTCGTCCACCTTCTCGGACATCCGGTCTACGGTGGCCGACACATGCGCGAGCTGCACTTCGAGCTTGGCGATGCGCTCGATCTGGCTGGGTTCAGTCATTTCCTTCCGCTCCGTATCGGGCGTACACATCGGAGTACCAGCCGTTGAACCGGTCGAGCCGGTCATTGGCATCCGCTAGCGCCCCGATGAGCCGCGCTGCGTATTCCTTCGGGTTCTGACCGACCTTCGCCTGAGGGATGGCGACGGGACGCAGGTCAGTTGGAGCGGACGGGAGGGAGGGGCGCACCACGACGGGCGCGGGGGGCAGCGAGCGAGCGCAAGAGGCGCACATCGTCGTCAGTAAAGCCGCACTCAGGAGCAGTGGGACGCGAGGCGAGGTCTGCCGCATAACGCTCGATTTCCTCTCGGTTCTCGACAGCCGCCTGCTCGGCAGTGGCAAGCCGCTGCGCGTAGATGTCTGCGATTTCCTTGGCTTCCTGCGCCTGCCGCTGGTGCTCGGCTATGACAGCGTCGCGGGCGTGGATGCCCTGCTCGAGCGCGGCGATTTCTGCCTTGCGGTCGGCGTACTGCATGCCCTTCCAGAACCCACCGAGGAAGGCGCCGAGGCCGACGAAGACGAGCGCCAGCCAGACGCGCGGGTTCAGGAACGCGAGCATTTGCGTCTCATCGGTTATCGACAAAACGCTTTGTTTCTCACCGAAAGCCGTTCGTGAGACACAAGCGCTTTGTAGACATTGGGTGGCGGGTTTTCTATAACTTGGTGGGCTAAGCCCACGAGGTCATCGCGTCGAGATGGCTGGGTGAGACAGCACTGCGCGAGCGTGCTGGGCCATAAGCGGGGGCGCAGACGGCCCCCCTCTCACTTCACTATCGATTATTACCGTTCATTAGAGCCCGCTCACGCACAGCTCGGCTTCGCCAATGCGGGTGGCGTCGCCCATCTCCCGGCGCTTTACGAGGCCAGTCACGACCTGACGGTCCGGCCCTTTGCCCGCAAGGTTGAACGCGGTTGCCGCCTCGCACGCTTGCCGATACTGGCCCTGCTCCGCGAACCGAACAGCTTTTGATTTGCAGGCGGCGCCCGTACCTACGTTGTACCCTAGAGAAATCAGGCTGGCCTGAAGGCTCATCGGCAGCCGGTCGTAGTTCTTGACGCAGGCGCGGATCTTCGGCTCGAAGTCCTCCGCCACCCGCTTCGCCAGCATGGCGTCGCACTCTTCCTTGGTCTTGCGCATGCCGGGGCCGACGCCCTTCGCCTCTCCGTAACAAATATCCCAGATCTTCGCGTAGCGGTCCCAGTGCGAGCGCAGGACCAGCCCTTCCCACGGCTGGATCAGGACGGTCGTTGCAAGGGCAACAGCCGTCGCAGCCCCGGCAACGGCAGCCTTCCCGCGAGGCGTCGCGACGATCCTATTTATCGGCATGGAGCACGCTCTGGCGGACGATGCGGACAAAAGGGATGATGGCGACGAAGAAGCCCGCCGCGATGATCCAGCCTTTGACGACGTCCAGGTAGAGATCGTCACCCCAGTCGTCGGCCTTCACATAGACCGCGCCAGCCATGACGAGGCAGGCCGAGGAAGCGTAGGAACACCACGCCGTCGCTGACCGCATCAGGATGGCTTGCCAGTTATCGACTAGCCGCATCCGTCACCTTTGATGTCGTGGAACTCGATGACGTTCGGCGCGCGCTGGACCTTGTAGGCCGGGCAGGACTGCTTGTTGCCGATCAGCCCGTTGCCGTTGCGCAGCGCGCATGCCGAAAGGGCCACGGCGAAAGCCGCAGCCAGGATGAGCAGGCGCATGTCGGGAACTGCCTATATCTAGACGCAGAAGCTCGGTTGTGTCAACCGCTTGTAATGGTTAACGTTTCCGTGACTAGGAAAGACCCGCCATGGCAGTTGCGATGCGCCATCCAAGCGTGACCTGCGAAGCGGTCGTGAGGTGGAGCTGATCGCCCGTCTTCCATGTCAGGTCGTTGGCGCTGGCGACGGCCACGCCCGGCATGCCGGTGAAGGCTTGCTGCGCTGCCGTGACGAAATTCCAGTAGCCGAGGTTCTGGATGCCGGTCGGCTTCGGGCCGAGCTTGACGACGACGATGGGCAAGCCCGGAACGCCGAGATCCTGCCGGAAGCTGCCAAGAAGCTCCGAGGCGATGCTGCCCCAGTTGGAGCCTTCGGCCGCGTTCGCATCCTCGGCCGATTTCTCACCCTGGTACCAGACCATGCCGGCGAGGTAAGTCGAGGGATCCGAGACGAGAGCATCCCGAACGCGCCGGATGGTCGCCCCGTAGAGGCTGTCGCTCCGCCAGTTGCGCTGCCAGTTCGCGAGCGAAGTCCCGCCCTTGGCGCAGAGCACCACCCCCACGTCCTCGGATGGGTCGAGGTCGTAGAAGGAGTTGAGGAAGGACAGGGACGGGCCGACGCCCGTGCCGACAGGAGGCGCGTCGGAGAGTGCCGTGTAGAACTCGCCCGTCGTAGCGTCGAGCGGGTCGGAGGGGTTCTGCGCCCACGTCCCGTTGTTGAGGTGGGCCCACATGTGCGAGCCGTTGGGATAGGTCGGGGCCTCGGACAGAAGCCCGCGCCCGCAGGCGTTGGACTGGCCGGCGACGAGGAAGAGCTTTTTCACGCCTTGATCTCCGTGATGGTGATCGAGGAGGTGAAAACGCCGCCATATCGGCGGGCGCCGCCCGAACCGTTGAGGGTCGTTGTTCCCGCGGTGCTACCGCCGATGCGCACCTTGAACGTCGTGGCCGACGTGGTTCCTGCCGTCATGTAGTGGGTGAACACCATCTGCCGGAGGAACGACCCGCTGTCGATCGCCTGTGCGACGCAGGCCAGGGCGCCTGCCGTGCTGTCCTGAAACAGCGCTCCCGTCACGGTTGCTGTCGTGCTGTAGGCGACGTTCAGCACCACGTCGATGCGCAGCTTGTTGGAGACGTTCGTCGGCGTGATCGCGAGCGAGAGATACTGGTCTCCCTCGGTGTTCTGCGGGATCGTGTCGTCCAGCGGAATGGTGGTGGTGCCGGTGGCCACCGCGGTCGTGAAGCTGTTGACCATCTGGACCATATCGCCGGACATCTTCGTCTCGGCGGGCGCCACGACAGGGAGGCCGGAAGCCGTGCTCAGGTAGACCTCATAGGAACCGGATGCCGTACATTTGACGATGGCGCGGTCATCGGCAGCGCACGTGTAATTGGCGGCGCCCTGAAGGCGGAGAGTGGAGCTGTGCGTGATCGTCGGCGTTCCGGTGAACCGCACGAAGAACGTGTCGCCCGGGGCCGCCGTTGACCCGAATGACGTGATGCCGGTGTTGCCGGTGATCGTGACGTTCGGGCCAGCCTGCGCCCCAAGATCGACCGTCGATGCCGACGCGACGGACGTATACGCCTTCGACGCCAGGCCTCGGGTGTTGAACGTCTCTACCAGCGCGCCGTTCGTCGTGACGCCGAGCTGGTTGGCACCGATGCGGTAGAGGCCTGTGTCGGCATCGTTGACGAAACGAAGCGACGGCGCGAGAGCCGTGCCGTCCGCGATCGAAACGGTGCTCGTCGGCGCGGCGGTCGCAAGAGCCGAGAACGTCAGCGCCGTCGAGCCGATCGTGATCGTGCCCGTGTTGGTGAGGATGTAGTCGGTGAGAGCGTTCGTCGTGCCCTGAAGGACGAGAACCCGCGTGCCGCCCGTCACGTCGCTCGATGTGTCGAAATCGAGCGCCCGCGACCACGCCCCGGCCGATGCCGTGTAGATGCCGTTATCCGCTCCCGACGATTGGTTCTTGACGAGAACACGGTCTCCGGACGTTACTGACACCCCGTCGATGGTCTGCGCACCGGAGAGCGTGATATTGGCCGTGGTGCCGGCTTTCACGGGCGCCTTGACGGCGACGCCTTCGCTCAAGCCGGTTACGCGATCGGTGGTCGCCATGGAGGTTTTCCTTGCGCTTCGTCAGATATGCGATCTTGGCCGTGTCATTCGCAGCAGCGCTGTTCTGCTACTGGACCGCCAACGATCTGCGCCGGTCCTTCACGGACGACGCGATGTGGATCATGGTCGCCGGTCTGTTCGCGACGGCGGTGTTCATCTACGTGCTGGCAAATCCCGTCGTGCCGTCAGACGGCGAGCGGCGACCGAGCGTGTTCCGGTTGCTGTCGTTGTGGATGGCGGCCAAGGAGAAGGATCTGGAGCGCCGGGCGCGTCAGTGATCGAGGTACTGCGAGTCGCCCGTGATCATTTGCACGGCCTCACGCATACCGGGATAGCTGTAAAACGGAGCCATCTGCACGAGCGCCTTCGGATCGCCCGACATAGCGCGCTGTGCCGTATCCAGAAACCCGACAGTCGGGCCGCCAAGCGCGCCAGCAACTCCGCGTGAGGCAAAGCGCGTGCTTTCGCCTGCTTGGGACTTTTGCGGAAAGGCGCGCATCAGGGGCGTCTTGATGGGGTTGCCTACCTGTGGCGCAACCTTCTCGACCGTGTTTGCCACCTCGAACGGCAGCGTGAAGATGCCGGACATGTCCAGCCCCTCGCCGATGAGATAGCCTGGGTTCTCGGCGCTGTCCTTGAACTTCTCCCACCGCTCATGTCCACCGCGCCATGCGCGCAGCGTGGCGGCCAGCATGCCAATGCTCGTCATGGCGACGACGCCGGACACGAACCGTACGGGGCTTTCCTGAAGACCGCGGATCAACACGCGCTGGTTGGCCGCCATGTTGAAGGTACGGAACTGAAGCAGGAGCTTCCCCGTGGGCGTGTTGGCGAAGAGCGGCACATCCCCGACGCTGCGCGTGACGACGATGCTGTCTACGTCCTTGGCGAGTGCGGCCCGGTAGAAGCGAACCGCCTCCTTGTCGTCCCACGCCTCCGTCATGGCGACATGTACGCCGTTCTTGATCTTGCCGTGCGCGCGGAACTGTTCGCCGATGCGGGCCGCCATGCCCTTGTCGATGCCGAGATAGGCAAGATAAGGCGCATCCACCTTGCCGAGCGCGCCTTCCAGAATGCGGTTCTGGGACAGAATGGACGTGATCGCCTTGGACGCGTCGGTCCACAGGTTGAGGCCGTTCCACCGCGAGGCAACACGGGTTCCGGTCTGCATCAACCGGCCCACTGCCGTCCCCGCCCGATAGGGATCGGTGATCTCCGTCATGGACATCAGACGGCTGGCGGTGACCGCCTCCGTCACCTGTCCTGCCAGCTTGGCCTCGCGGACGGACATCTTGACCGCGTCGAGATTGCGGATCAGCGGGGCGATGCCCTGGGACAAATACCTGCCGAGGCCATGCACCATGGCCGGACGATAGGCGTCGCCAATGTTGGCGATGACGGCGCCGCCCATGGCGCGGATGTAGTTGAAGGCGGACAGGGCGCGGGCCATCTCGGCGTAGTTGCCCGAGTTCTCGGCCACCTTGTAGCGGCCGAGAAGAATGTCGCGCATGGCTTCGATATCTTCTTTCGCTCCCGCCTCGTCCTTGGTCAGCCAGCGCAGCACGCGCTCCTTGGTGGCGGTATCGCGCCCCTTGTCCGTCAGCCACGCCCGGAACCTGTCTGCCGTACCGGGATCGCGCCCGATGATGGCGGCGGCTTCCGCGTCCGTCTTGGCATTCGACACGGCTTCGCGAAGGGAGCGGTAGTCGTCCGTGATGCGGGCGATCTGGTCTGCCATGTCCGCGCGGCCGAAACGCTTCGTCATCTCGATCTGCGCCGACATGGCGCGGGAATAGCGCTCGGCGACGCTGTGAACGTTGCTCTCCAGAAAATCCTCAATCAGGCTGTCGGGGACGTTGAACGTGCGCTCTTTCAGCGGCCCGGACGTGAGCGGCGTAATGCCGAAGTCCGTTGCCGATACTGAATTGCTCTTGCGCCCGGTGACAGTGTCAAACACATGGTCGGCAATGTCGCGGGAAAAGCGGGAGAAGTCGGGCTCAACACCTTTGCCGAGTTCGACGCCTTCGCCGCCATGGGTGATTTCCCATCGGTCATAGAAGCCGCGCTCAATGTCGGCGCGCATTCTCTCGACGGCTTTGATGCGCTCATCGATCCGCTTCGGATCAAGCGCGGCGTAGCGTTCCTTGAGGCGTTGCGCCTTCTCTCCCCGGCCAAGCGCTGCCGAAGAGACGCGCTGCTCCATCTCGGCAACGGCAGCCTTGATCTCCGCAAGCTTGGCTTCGGGGTCCAGGCTTTCCGCCGCGTCGAGGCGTTCGGCAATCGCCTGAAGGCGTGCGGAACGGGCTTCCTCTGCGGCCTTCTCTTTCTGCAACCGCTCCAGAAGTTTGCGATCCTTGTCTGCTCGGGCGTGCTCAATCGCCGCTGCGGCTTCTTCTTCGGCAGACTTCTTGGCTTGGCCCGTGACCGCATTACCAGCCTTCGCGCCGGCACCGGCTTCGGCCTGCCGCGCAGCTTTGTCGAAGTCCGCATTGATGCGGTCGATGTATTTCTGGTGTCGCTCGGCCGCCGCTTCCGACCGCTTCAGAACATCGGCAAAGTCGGATCGCACCTGAGCAATCCGTTCCTCCAGCTTGTCCGGGTCCAGCCGCTGCGCCTCTTGCTCAAGTTTGCGCCCGCGCTGGACGAGCCTGTCCATGGACCGGACATTGGCTTCCTCAATATCCGCAAGAGACTGCATGATGCGGTCCTGCCGTTCGGACAGACCGGCGTAGTTCAGATCAATCCGGCGCTGACGGGACCGCAGCGATCCGCGCTCAGCCATGAACGCCTTGAGCCCGTCACCACCTTCCGCACGAATGGCCGCAATCTCTTCTTTGGCCTGCGTCGCGGCGGCCCTGTCACCGCCACGCGCCTGTTGCTGGAGTTCCGAAATGCGATCGGCGCGGGCGACATGGTCCGGATTGTCGGCTTCGATCTGGGCCAGCCGCGTTTGCGTGTCGCTCAGAGCGGCAGCACGGTCTTCCGGTGTGAGGCGAAGATCCTCAATCTCACGGTCGAGCGCAGCAAGGCGGGTCCGCACTTTCTCGGAGTTGGTGGCGAACTCGTTACGCACGGCGCCGCCGTAATAGTCCGCCACCCGCTGCTTGAAATCCGCCTCGCCCGTGATGAGCCTTTCGCGGTCATAGACGCGGGTGAAGTAGGAGGCCGCCGTCTCGGGCGTCACGTCGGCGGGCAGAAGGTTTGCGTGGATCGCCTCGTCCTTGAACGGGTCGAAGACCGACTTGCGCCACATCTTGGCTGCCTGCGTCACGGCGTCCGTTTCGCCCGTGTCGCCGTTACGCAGCGCTTTGCCCACCGCAATGTCGAAATCGGCACGGCTGATGTTGGCTGTCTTCTTCGCCTCACGGAGAATCTCTTCGTGCCCCGTCAGCGCTTCCGCCATGCGGGCGTTGACGTTCATGCGGGCCAGCGTCTCGACGGCCGGGCCAAGCGAGCGCCCTTCGGCGTTCATCGCCTGATAGGCCGTGCCCTCCGTCAGCTGCTGCATCGTCTCGCGGGCAGCAGCCGACGCGCGGAAGTTGGACCGCAGGTTCGGATTGAGAAACGACGTTGCGCCCGCAACCGCACGGGCAGCCCGTCCGAAGATCGTCAGGTCATCGACGGTCGCACGGGAGACGGCCTCAGCACCAGCCGCAGAAGGCACAGCGGAGCCCGCTGGCGGCGGTGTCTCGCCGTAGAGCACCCGGAGCGCGCTTGCCGACTTTTGCGCCTCAGCGCGGCTCAGGAGGCCCGCAGCGGTGCCGCCGAGAAGCGCCCCGAGAAGAACGCCTCCGCCAATGGTGACGGCGCTCTCTTCGGCCGTACGCGTGTCCTGGGAGGCCTGTAGCACGCCCTCCGACACCGCCGCGCCCGCGCCACCGGCAAGGCCGACAGCCAACGCGGAGCGCGCGACCGAAAAGCCGCCTTTCGTTGCGCGAACGGCCCCGCCGCCCGGCAACAGCGTCGGCCAGTCGGCAACCCCCGCTCCGATGGAAGCAAGCGTCCCCGCCCATCCGGATGCGTCAAGCGTGCGCTTATCCTCGGCCTCCATATCGATCTGCCGTTTGACGGCGTCGGCGTGGCGGCTGTTGTTGCTGTCCACGAAGGACGACCAGTAGGGCTCGTACTTCGTCCCCTTGATGCTGTCCCACGCATTGAACCCGTCTTCCGTTTCGTTCGACACGCCGATGGTCTGGCGCGAGAAGATGGATGCGACGGTGTTGTTCTGCCGGAATGCCGCGCCGAGCACGGAAGGACCGCCGTCAATCGTGGGTGTTTCCGGCGGGGCCTGAATGGGGTCCGTGATCGGCGTCGAGCCGGTCGCCTGCAACAGAGGCGTTTCGGGAAGATCGATGAGAGCCATTAGTTGGGGATCTTTGGCACGGGGGAGCCGGTCATGCGCCCGGCCTTGCGGCGGGTTTCAAAGATGGGCGTGGGCTGTGGCTCATCCTTCGGGATCATGTCGGGGTCAATGCCGCTGGACGGCGCCGGAAGAGGGGGCATGCCGGGCAGGGCGCCGGACTTCGGACGGTTACGTTCCTCGGCTCGCTGCGCCGCGGCGTTCTGCTCGTCCGCCCACTTCTGCGCCTGCTCGGGCGTCGTCTTCTGCCGGTTGATGGAGGCAGGAGCATCCGCCGCTGAGACCTGTGGCACGACCGGCGTTCTCGCGGCACGCGCCGCCATGAACCCGGCGGCATGGCCTTCCGCCACACGACGCTTTTCGGCTTCGAAGTCGGACGCCTGGATTGCGAAGGTCTTGCCCGGCAGCATGTCGATCACGGGCTGGCCGTCCACCTCGTGCTTGTACCAGACCGTGTACGGCGTCTGCCGCTTGTTGCGCCACGCCTCAGCCGTGACCCCGCCTGTGACCGGCGTCAGGAACACGTCGCCGGGTTCAACGGTCTTGCCGATTGCGGCGCTCACGTCCCGGGCGGCCGTCCGGTAGATGTACCCATAAGGGTCGCTCTGGTCCGGCGACGGCGGCACGACGCGCTCGGGCGGAAACTTCATCAGCACGCCGTTCGACACGCCATAAATTTTCTTCATTTCGTGCAGGGCGTATGCCTTGGCCTCTTCCGCATCGCCCGTTTCCATGAAGCGCTCGGTGGCTGCCTCGGCGTAGTCCGAAAGGATCGCGCCCTTCTGCTTCGGGTTCATGCCGAGAGCGGGGTCACCACCCGGGATGTAGCCGTTCATGTCGAAGGCGCCCGCAATGATCTTGCTGGGGTCGCCACCCTTCTTCGACAGGCTCTCGCGGAACGTCTTCACGTCCTCATCGCGCACGGCAACCTTCGACTTGTAGACGGGGTCATTGCGCAGCGCGATGGTCTTTGCTGCCTCCTCGGCGGACAGGCCACGCTCGTTGACGAGGTGATCGAATTGGACCCCAGCCTTTTCGATTTCCGAACCGCCGTCCACGCCTGCGAAAGCCTGCGGATTGCGCGCAAGCATGTTGGAGGCAATCGTCGCCGTGCCCTGCACACGCGCCACGTCGGTTGAGGCGAGGTCCCCGCGCATCGCAACGGCGGACTTCTTGGGCAGTAGGCCGGTCTTGTCGAAGACTATCAACCCGGCTTGCGCCGGGGTCATGTTGATCCCAGCCTTCTGCGCACCCTTGACAAGAGCGTCAACCCCGGCGTCGACAACTTTGCGGTCTTCCGGGTCAAATGGATTGACATTTCGCTTTCCAGACATCACGTCCTGAAACGTCGTTTCGTCCGCGATTTCTTTCGCTTTCTCTTTCGCGATGCGATCCATCTTGGCAATATCGTCGCCATCCGTGAGGATGCCGGACTTTCGGGCGGCGACAATATCCTCCGGACCTTTGGTGCCGTCTTGCAGGCCGACTTGCAGGTCGTTGATTTGCGCCTTGTTCTCCGCAATGCGAGCGCTACGCTCTTCTCGCGCCTGCTGCTCTGCTCGTCGCGCTTCGGTCGCTACCTCGCGCTCAGCCTGCTCCCGAAGCCTGTCAATCTCGTCCGGCTGCAAGGCGGCCGTCATGCGAGAGCCGGGGATATCGGCAGGCGGTAGCCCGCCATGGGCCTGTGCGACACCGCCCGCATTGGCAAGGCGTGTGCCCCAGCCCGCCATGCGTTCGAACGCCCCTTTGCCGGAACCGGCCGGGCGCTCGTACTGGTCCGCAAAGATGCCGGCCGCTTCGCGAACACTGGATGCGCTCTTCAACGACCGTCCGGCGCTGGCTTCGGTCGTCTCCAGCTCGTGCTGCACGAACTCCAACTGCGTGCCGAAGTCCCGCCAGTCGGATCCCTTGGCCCGGGCGAAGTTTCGAAGCGCGTTGGCGCGTTCGGCGTTCCATTGCGCCAGTCCAACGCTGTCGGATCCATCACTGCCGTCGCCGCGGTTCAGGGCATCCGTGCGCAGCCCACCGCTTTCGAGCGAGAGATTGCCGACGATGCCTGCCGCCTGCTCCGGGGTCCACCCCTTGGCGCGGAAGAACTGGAACGCCTGCTTGTGGCGCTCATCCCCTACATTGGGAGAAGCCCTCGTCAGGGCGGCGATGCGCTCGCCCGGGGGCATCATTTCCAGAGCGCCGAGCGCGAAGTTGTGTGCCCACTGCTCTTTCTGCCTGAAGGCGTCCTGCTGGCTGATCAGCCCGGCTTTCGCGAGGCCGTCGATCTCCTGTCCGCCTGCCGCCAGGACGCGCCCACGCTCGTTCTCGTCCGTAGCGTTCAGGCCCGCCTTGCGCAGATCCTGAAGCCGCTGCTGCGTCTCCGCGAGCGTGCCGTCACGCTGGATGCCGCGGGCGCGGTTGTTGGCACCCACGATGCTGCGCTGCACATCATCCGCGGCGCCAAGCCGGAACCGCTCGCGGAGCGTCGGGTCACCGATCGCCTCCGACGCTCCATCCAGTGCCTTCTGGTACTGCTCGCCGTACTTGCCGAGGCTCGCAGGATCGTTGTCCTGATCCCTCAGCTCGTCGATCTGCGATTTGTTGACCAGCCACTGCGACTGCGCACGGGCGAAGTCCAGTTCGTGCGCCTGCTTGGTCTGCCCTTCCACGAAGTTGGCTACGCCCTCGATGGCGTTGCCGACGCCGCGGCCGAGGTTCTGAAGACCACGGCCATACGCCTGCTGCCCCTCGCCGATCTTTGTCGTGTCGAACGATGAGACAGAGCGGCCTGAATTGCCCGAAGGCAGTCCGCCGAGGGAGGTGGCGTCCGGAAGACGAGGCATCAGCCGTACCTGTAGCGGTTGAGGTCGAGCGGCCCGGTCGCGAGGGGCGAGGCCGGAGCGGAGCCGCCCGGCATCGGTACGCCCTTGAAGCTGCCCACGGCGCCACCGAACGAACTCAAAAGCCCGCCGACGCCGGAGAGAATGGTCCCGCGCGCCGCCTGCCGCGCACCCTGTACCGTGGCGATGCCTGTCGTGCGGAGTGCTTTGGCCTCGTCCTCAAGCCCGCGGGCACGGTTCTCGCCCTGGTAGGTGTCCATGAGAGCTTGATAGGCGCCGCGTCCGGCCAAGTCCTCCTGGAGCTTGACGACGCCAACGTCCGATGCACCGGCACCTGAAGCCGCCGCGCGGGCCTGCCCGGACGACGCCATGAGGTTTGCAGCCCTCTGCTTTTCGAATGCGTCGCGCTGGGCAGAGGCGCGGCTTTCGTCGGCCTGCTGCTCCCGCTGCTGCGCCTGATATTCAAGGGCCTGCTGCTGCGCCGCTGCCGCGGCCTTCTGCCCGGCGGCGCCCTGCATGGCGCCCATCATCCCGAGCCCGCCTTGTGCCAGCCCGGCCGCTGCGGAGAGCCCGGCCGTCAGGAACCCGCCCGTGGGATCGAACAGAGGTGATGCTGCCTCACGCCATGGCGGCGCTACGCGGATGATGACCATGCGTAAACCTTCCGACCTTCTGCGAATGTGCCGGTTGCCGTAAATCCAAGTCGTTCCAGCCAGCGGCTTGCCGCAGGTTCCTCCGGGTCGCAAGTCGCGACCAGCCGCCACCCCGCCGCCCGCGCCTCGCGCATGATGCGGGTTGCCGCCTTGTGCATGGCGACGGGGAGGACCGGCACGTCCTCGCCCCGATCCACGAAGGCGAGCCCGATGCCGTTGGGCAGGAACATGACCCCGCCGATGCCGAGGATCCTGTCGCCATCCTCAACCGTCAGTGCCTTGCACCTGTACTCGGGAAGGCGGCCGGAAAAGGCTTCGAAGTCAGCCGCCCGGGTGGGGCGGATGACAACCGTCACCCGCTCGTCTCCATCGAAACCACCACACCAAGCACGGTCGCCGGACGCGGCGCATAGGCCTTCAGGATAAGGCGGGCGTCCGTGTTCCATGATCCGGCGAGTGGGATCGGGTCGCTGTCGTACTGTTCCCAGATAACGTTCTGGTCGACGGCGACTTCCTCTTCGAGGAGGGGCATCGGATCAAGGTGATCCTCGTCCTGGCCATAACGCACGCCCTGCGGGTGGGTTTTCGCCATGAGCAGGCCGACATGGTCGACCTTCTTTTTCATGGTCAGGGCCGTGCCGCCGGCAGCCGCGAACGCCAGCTTGGCGGACTTGAATGTCGCCGTGTACGGCATCCCGATCACGGCATTCGATACCGTCTGCCCAAGCGTGATGGCGCCGCTCGTCACCGTGTATGTCGTCTGGTTGCCGTCGTCGTCCATCGGAGACAGGTCAACCCCGTCCGCCCACACGATGACCTCTTCTCCTTCGAGGTGAGACAACCCCGTGATGGTGGCGGTCGGCGCACCCTGATAGAGAACGAAGGCGTCGGCCTGCTTGTTGAGCGTGCCGCCCTCGCACTCGTCCATCCGCGCCAGTCGCTCCCAATAGCGCTTGGTCACGCCGTTAATGACCCGCCGCACATAGAAGAACACGCGGTCTTCCAGGGTGCCGGGAAGGACAAGCACATTCTCGATGACGCCGTCCGTCACGATGCGCCACCACGCTTCGACCTGATCCCCTGTGTCGTAGAGGAGAACGGCTGCCTGCCCGTCGCTGCGAACGAGATAGATCTGCGTATCGGGCTGGCGCTGGACGGCGAGGTCCACGAAGCCCGGGATGCCGATGTTGTCGTTCAGGCGGGTCAGGTCGCGGGCCTGGTAGTCCGCCATCTGCACGTCGAAGGCGAGTTCGTAGACCCGGCGCCCCGAGCGCTGAACGAAGATCCCGCGCGTGTCCACGTCAACCGCAGACAGCGCCGCCGCTCCCTGCGTGGACGACGGCTTCAGGTTGAAGTTCGTCGGCGTCAACGGCTCGTCGAACGAGGACGAGCGTGCCGTGATGGCTGCCGCATCGGTGCCGATCATGAGGCGCGTGAGAGGCAGGAGCCACTGCACGTTCTGGATGGGTCCGCGGCCGATTGAACGGCTGATCGTGGACGCGTCGCCCTCGGCGTCATAGTCGAACGAGGTGTAGTCGTCCGACTCCGACCCCCATATCCGGTCGGAGCCGGACCACCATAGGCGCCCTTCGTGAATGGCGACGGACGACGGCCACACATTCCGGGCGGACCATTGTCCAGCTCGCCAGTTGCGCGTGGCCGCGATGGAGGAGAACGACTTCAGAACCTCGGCAGAAACGCTCGTTGACGAGGCGACTGAGGTGATGCGAGCCACGCCATTGCCGCCGCCGGACGCGAAGGTCAGGGAAATCAGCGCAGTGCCGGACGTGTACTTCGCCGGTTCGAAGCCGATCCGATACCAGTAGATGACGTTGTTGTCCTCGTCATAGTAGGTGTTGGTCAGGTCGGAAGTCGGTGAGATGAAGCGGACATTGCGGAAGCCCGTGTCGGGGCCGTCGCTGGAGCGCTGGAGCGTCAGCACACCCGCCCACGTGCCCGAAATCGAATAGGCGAAGACACGCTGCCTCGCGCCGACGCCGGAGATCCGGACAGTGTCGCTGTACGTGTCGGCGGCGGAAAGTGATGCCGTCACCGCCTGCCCGTTGCTCTCCAGTCGGATCAGAGAGCCGAGGTCACTGTTCGTGAAATAGGGGCGGGACGCCGTGATGGTGACATCGCCCGTCGTCGCGGACGGCGTCATGGTGATGGCGGTATCGCCCAGGAAGCCGAATGGCCCGTCATCGGGCTTGTAGACGGCGATGGACCACGAGCGGGCAGACCGGCGCTCGATGCGCCGCTGCTGGACGCCTGGGCATGCCACGAAGATCACGTCGCCCGACTGGTCGAAGCGGATGTTGGGGAGGTCCGCAGTTCCCCATGGCGACGTGACGGTCATCACCCCGGCAGCCTCGATATCGACCGACGTGACCACCTTCGCTGGGAGCGAGTCGGTCTCTATCCGGATATCGAATGCACTACCCGTTGGCGTGAATGCCAGCGAGTGAATGCCGGTGTCGAGATAGGTCTTCGAGACATAGCTGTCATCGTCGGCGCCAGTCCCGACGCGCAACGTCACGGGGCCTTTCGAGACGACGATCTTCAGGGCGTGTTCGACACCGATGTCAGACACCCCGACCGTGCATGTCGTGTAGGCGATGGTTCGCCCGCCCGTCGAGTTGCCTCCCATGGAAAGCCCGGAAGACGTGCTGATCGAGCCGGACCCCGTAATCGTCTGCGTCCATGTCGAGAATGCCGGGACAGTCGTGGAAACAGCCGGGCGCGTAATCAGATCGTCGCCGCCGACCCAAACCCGCATGGTGCCGTTTGTCAGTTCGATGGCGGCTACGTCGTCGGTCGCGAAGACAAATGGGAGCCAGCGCGCGACGGCATTTCCGTTGCCCTCGCCAAGGAACTCCATGCCGGCACGGAGGGACATCGGGCCGAGGACACGGGGCTGCCAATTGACCTGTGTCTCGGCTGCCAGGCGCAGCTTGTCCACGTCCGTGCGGGCAAGAGCAAGGGTGCTGCATTCGCCCCTGTTGAGTGCCTGGAGAAGCGCGTTCGTGCGGGGCATCAGTCAGACCAGCGCCCGTTCCAACGCGACCCGCGTACGTTGCTGTTGTTGCGCGCCGTGACCCATGTCCCCTGCGGCGTCTGCCCCGGGGGCTGGTTCATCGCATCGCGGGAGCGAGCCGTCTGGAGGGAGCGCTTGTAATCGTCGCGCAGCCAGTCCGGAGGGCTGGCGCCGGAGATACCCTTGCACGTCCGCATGGCGAGGGCGTAGCCGACATACTTGGCGAAGGCGGGCGACCAGATGACGGTGTTCAACCCGTAGTCGGTGCCCTGCGAGACGTAGCGCACATAGAGCGGTTCGATGTCCGCGAACCAGTAGGCACCCTCGTCCTCGTAGAACTGGAGCGGGGGGTCCAACCGTTCGTTACCCGAGATGACAACGGTCTTCAGCCAGTCGTCCGGCTTGACGAAGGCGAGCGTGTAGCCAAACAGCGGTTCGACGGTATCGGACGGGTCGATCTCGACGGTGCGACTGGCGTGGTTCCACTGCCCGGCTTCGAGGCATTCCAGCACGACGGCGTCCCACACTGCATCAAGACGGCGCCGCGCCTCCCCTGCCTCTGTTAGGCTGGACAGCGAGCGCTCGCCAAGATGAGAGAGCGCGTCGTTGTAGACTGCGAGTTTGCTGGTCATGAACGACGCGCCCAGGTTTCGAGATACATCGGATCGTCCGGCTCAGGCGGAAGGCGGAAGCCGAAGCCCCCTTCCTTCCGCTGAATGTTGAGCCGGTCGATCAGGTAGCCTTCCCTCGGCGGATTGACATACGTCGTCACGGGGCGCTTCGGCTCCCGCTTCGGACGCCCCGAGGGATGGCGTGCGCGCTGCGTCACGCGACCAGCGCGTCGATACGGGCCTTGAGGTCATCGAGCGCCGCCTTGACAGCGTCGACCTCGGCCTGCTGGTCCGGGCCACCGGCCTTCAGTTCGTTGTACTTGGCGGCAAGCACCTCGTACGAGGCATTGAGGCCGGAGACGGTGTCGTTGAGAGCGGAAAAGTCAGCCATGTGTTCCTCCATTCTGCACATGATTTTCGCCATGAGGTCGAGCACTCGCGCGACCTCGCGGATTTCACACTTGCATCCCGTGTAGACGGGAGCAGGCATGCAGCCGGGCATCAATGGCGGCCCGACGAGGTGGGGCGGCGGGTCGCCCGTTCGGTCATAGATCACGCCGCCACCGTGCGTTCCAAGTCCACGAGGTAAAGCATCGCCTCGTCCCTGGTCTGGAAGCCGTCACGAATGACAGAGCGGTCGGAGGTCCGCACGACGCCGAACTTGCGATGCGGCCCCTTCCACTCGACGCTGTGACGGACGCCCGTGTCGGGAACCGCGTCCTTGAACTCAGTCTTGTCGATTTCGGCGACGACGATTTCACCGTCAACGTTGGCGCGGACATAGAGCCGCGCGAAGTAGGAGCCGTCCTCCGCATGCACCTCGATACAGTCGCCGGGGCGCAGAAACCGCTGGTTGTGCGTCCAGTAGAGGCTCTTGAACAGATCCTCGTAGGGCGTGCCTTCCTCCGGCGTGACGTGCCAGACGTTGCGCCGATACGAGGCGTCGGCAAAACGGTTCTGCTGAAGAGACTTGACGGGGCGGTCGTCTTGCATAGGGGCTCCATGGAGAAAAGGGGAGGAGGAATGCCCTCCTCCCCTCTTGGTTGTCAGTCGCTGTTGGTGGCAGTGATCGCGGTGCCGCTCGACAGGTCGGCGCCCGTCGAAGCCACGGCCGACACGATGTACATCTGCATGCTGATGGGCGATGCGTCCGTCTTCGTGTAGAGGACGAGGTCGCCCTTCTTCATGCCGAGGTCCAGCCCGTTGGTGATGTAGTTGATCAGCTGGACCGAGGAGGTGGCGTCCGTGCCGGTCAGAACCCAGAGGTTCGGGCCGCCAGTAGCCGTGCCGACGCCGCCGCCGATGGACTGCGAAATCAGACGGGGCGGGTTCGAGGTGGAGTAAGGCATTGGTGTTGCTCCTTCTGCTTCCGCTTACGCCGAGACGTAGGCCGAGCCGTCGTGCAGCACCTTGCACACGCCGCCGTTCTGCAGGAGCTTGGAGCCCATGTAGAGGGAGGTGCGCGCGTAGCTGTACTTCTGCTCTTCGTTGTAGCCGACGACGCTGTCGATATCGGACGTGGCGATCGCCTGGCCGATGGCCGAACGATGGTAGGCGTACAGGGTCTCCGAGGCCGTGCCCGCACCCGCAAGGGTGGGGTGGACGATCCAGTTGAACCCTGCCCACCGACGCATGCGGCGCGCGGGGCCGACGAGCGGCTTCACGTCCACATAATCGGCAGAGCCGAACTCTCGCACCTGAAGCAGATAGGCCTCTGCGGCAGGCGAGATGGCGAAGAACAGATTGTCCTCGTCCGAGAGGTCCACGTAGTTGTTGCCCAGGATGGTCCTGGCGCGAACCACGAGGTTCAGCGACATCGTCTGAGCGGTGGCACCGGCACGGGTCGTCGTGGCCGAAAGAGCCGACAGGATATCCTGGTCGATCTTGCGGTTGATGACCCCCATCGAGGTCTGCTGCATGATGCGGCGACCATCGCCCTGAGAGGCGAAGATGTTGAAGTCGGTGCGCTGCACCAGATCGTGCCACTCGTTCAGGGTGGCCGTGAACTGGTTCAGGTTGTCGTTACGGGCCGGGATGAGACCGTTGACACCGCGGGTAACCGCCGTGGTCGTGGTCGTGCCGCCGGAGTCAGCCACCAGGAACGTGCCCTGGTTGCCCTTGACGATGGCTTCGGTCGTAACGGTGGAACGGAGCCAGGAAGCGCGCTGTTCGAAACCAGCAATGAATTCCTGGCGGTAGGCGATCTGAAAGGCTGTGGTAGCCATTTGTCTTCACCGGGATTGGCGAAGACCTCGACTTCCGGTTGTCCAACGGCGCGCACGCTGGGTTGTCCGCGCACGAATACGCGGGGCCTTGTGTGCCCGGTGGGGCTTCGGTTTTGGTCGGGAGGGGTGGGTGCGTCCTTGACGGGGCCTTGCGGGTTGTCCGTCGCCTACGCGGGTTATGCGGCGCTGCGCGCCTGCATCTTCTGTTGCGCATCAATGAGGCGCACGAACTCTTCCTGCATGGCCGGGTTCTTCCAGTACGCGTCTGGATTGTTGGCCATGGTGGTCTTGATCTCTTCGATCCGCTGTGACCCCGACTTCATGGCGTCTGTCGTACCAGCCGGCACGAGGGAGGCCATCGGGTTCATCTCGCGAGCGAGGTTGGCGAGCCACGCGACGAGGTGCGGGCTGTTGCCGGCGATCGTCCCGTCTGCAAGGCGCCCGTTCAAAAGCGCATCCGACAGCCCGGGAGGAGCCATCGCCAGAAGGTTGTTGGCCGCGTTGATGTTGCGCCGGTACTCGTCGCCCCATTCCTTGCGCAGCACGTCCTCGGTCTGCGCCCGGGCCTTGTCGTCGTTGTCCTGAAGCGCGGCCTTCTGCTGGTCCATCCACTCGTAGTAGAAGCCCAGGGCCGTGTTGACCGCCTCAGGGGGCAGGTTCCTGGCGTGGGCGTGCTCAAGGAAAGCGGTGACGGCGGGCTTGTCAGCCTCGCCAAGAACCACGCCGTTCGGCAGTTCGACCTTGTAGTCTTCCGGCTTCTCCGGAATGCCGTTCTCCTTGCGCCACGTCGCAAGTTCCTCGGGCGTGGCACCATCGGCAGGCTTCGTCGCTGCGTTCTTCAACTGCCCCGACGACACCTTGACCTGAAGTTCGCGGTATGCCTTGGCGAGGTCGGACGGAGAGGCGAAGCGCTCCAGCGTGTTGAGGAACTTCTTGTCCTCGCCAGCGAGCTTGCCGCGCCAGTCATCGGGCCAGTCCGCAGGCACGGCGACAGCCTTGTCCTGCGCATCGTTTCCCAGCACCGTCCCGGCGGTCTTGCCAGCCTCGCCGGCGGCCGTTTCGGTGGCCGCGGCGTCAGTAGCCCCAGAAACGACATCGGCCCCCGAAGGGGCCGTGGTGGTCGTCTGCGTCGTGGTATCGACCGGCTGCGTGCCGGTGTCCTGTTCGTCGCTCATTGTTTCTCCGTGAGAAGCATGTCGACCGAGAGTTCCACGAGCTTGCGAAGTTGCAGCCCGACGAACCTGCGGCCCTCTGCGAAGTCACTCTCGCGCTGGCTTTCCGGGCGAAAACTCAGTTCGTTCGCCCGGGCGAGCCTGTTGACGACGAAGGCCAGCGCTCTGCGCTGCTGCCCCTCGTTGGCGGTTCCGGCCGCGAGCGCCTTGACCGCCATCACGTCGGCGTCGTCATAGGTGACGAAGAGCGCGGAACGCTCCTTGGGCGAGACGGCGCGCTTCACGCCATCCCCGCCGCCATCAGCGACTGCCCGGCGTCGCCAACCTTCATCGCAACGTCCGCGCCTGTCGCCACCGCACCCGCGAGGTCGGTCGGAGCCTGTGCCTCGGCTGCCGCCTGCTTGGCCTTGGCCACGTCTTCCTCGCTGTTGATCCACGTGGCCGGGGCGCCGGCACCGTCAAGTGCATCGCGCGTCGCCTGATCGACGTTGATGATGTGCGCGGCGCCCGGATCCATCTGCACCGCGATGGCGAGCAACTGCGCGGACTGCTGGAACGCGGCGGCATTCGCGCGCGTGGCAGACTGCTGGATCGGGCTTTCGAACTGGAACCTGATGTCCTGCCCGCGCAGCATGTCGGGGATCGTCTCAGGAGGCCCGAAGGCCCCGTTCTGTATGGCGATATCGAAGACCTGATCGCAGATCGCGCCGTTGTACTCGCTCTCCATCGGCTCGAAGAGAGGCAGCGCCCGGCGCATGTACTCTTCCTGCCGAAGGCGGACCTCGTAGGCTGTCATCTTCTCGGCGTCGATGGGAGGCAAACCGAGCTGGTCGATGAAGAACGCCTTCTCGATCATCTGCTGAATGCGCTGCTCGCGATCGACACCCCAGCCCAGATTGGGCGCGATGTCCTGAGCCTGCCTCAGCGCTCCTCCGAGCCGTTCATCATACTCGGCATCGAGCCAGGTGACGCCGCCCGCATAGAGATTGACAGGACCGGAGATGGCCTCGCCGACCGCGGCCATGGGCGGATCGACCGCCTTCTGTCCAGCCTCGAGCAGCGTGCGCGTGATGTCCTGCAACAGGCGTGCGTCAGGGAGTGCGATGACAGAGGCCGGCGAGTGCGCGTACTGCGAACCGGATACCGTCTGCCAGCGCGGAATGACGTAGCCGAGGCGAGGCATCGCTACCTCTTCCAGCACGACCTCGTTCTCGCAATCGACATAGAGCGACACGAACGGCAGGCGGCGGCGGTTCTTTCCCTCCGCCAGATCGTACTCGTCCGCCGGCATCACGACGTGTCGGCAATTGATCTCCTTGAACGGCTCCTTCTCCATCGCCGTCCGGACGTTGCTGCTCACCGTCTTCGGAAACATGCGGACGAGTTCGCGCGCGGTCGGCTTCCACCGCCGATGGAAGGTGTCGACCTCCAGTTCCGCGTTCTCCTTCCACGCGCAGTTCTTCAGGTGCCAGCAGCGAAACAGCAGCCCGTCGAGGTTCATCCGCATGTCGATGGAGATGACGCACTGTCCGAAGGTGGCGAAGTCGTTGTCACCCTCCTTTGTCGCGCGGACGAACTGCGCCTTCTTGTCGTAGATGATGCGGCGCATCACGTCGGATGCCCAATCGAGCCACTTCCGGGCGTTGGCGTCCTTGTTGATGTTCTCGTCGAGGGTGCGAGCGTAGAACCAAGACTGCCCACGCGGGCGCAGCATGGCGGACAGCGAGTTCGCCAGATCCCGGCGCACGAGCGCGGGATAACCCGTCATCAGGTGCGCGGCGAGGTCTTCCCCGAGATAGCGCGACGAGGTGAACGTCGCGCGCTCCGGGTAGAAGTTCTCGGCCGTCTGCTGCCAGAGATTGTCGAGCGGACGCTTGTCGGCAAAGAGCTTGTCGCCTTGCTTGCGAACGTCTTCGACTCTGCCCTTCACTGGCGTTACCCCAGAACCGTGTTGGAGTAATTGTCGTCGGCGCCAGAGCCGCGATTGTTCGAACTCGTCAGGATCGTGGACTGCCGACCGGCGCGCATAAGCTGCTGCTCCGCGGCACGACGGCGGGCTGCGATGACGGCGGGCGACTGATCGTCCGGCATGACGGCAGGGGGTGTGGGCTTGGGCGCCTCAACAGGAGGCGGCGCCTTCTGCTTGAACAATCCGGCCATGGGGTGCTCCAAAGAAAAACCCCGCCGAAGCGGGGTTGAAGATTTCGGGCGGGGACGGGTAGCGCTCCCCTTTTCCGCATCCGGGTTTCAGGCTTATGGCGCTCAGCGCCCCCGAGCCTGCCGCGGGAATGACCCGTGGCCGTGTTGTGATGCGGCCCGCCCGAACTCAGCGTCTCTTGAACGTCGAATAGCCGACGTTGACCGTCCGGCTCTCGTATCTCATTTTCTCTTTCCGGCGAGCCCGCGTCCCTTCGGACAGGCACATGACAACCGCATCGCCCTTGCCCGGCGACCGGCCCAGCCGTTCCCGCAGCTTGTCCTTGCTCTCCAGCAGAATGCCGCCCGGGGTTAGTTCCCACGTCGGCGCCGCGAGGTCCGCGCGGAGTTCCGGGTCCGGTGGCAGGGCGATCACGCTCCCGCCTTCCTGATCGGGGTCCAGCGCCTCCCTGAAGCGCCACCATGCCTCGGCTCGCTTGTTGCGGAACTTCAGCTTCGATCCGTCGCGCGTCTGCTCTGCCGAGCCCGCTGCGCCATTGAAGCCGATGTGCCCGCACCCATTGTCCGCCATGCGCAGTACAACTGCGCCGCCGTAACCGCCGCCCACGTCGACCACGACCGGAGCATTGTCTCGACGATGGCGGAATACCCGCGCCGCCATGCTCGATCCATCGGCCGTCTCCTCACCCTTGACGGTGACGATCTCCCCGTACCAGCCGCCGTATCGCCAGCAGAGTTCCGCGGCGTCCGCACCGCCTCCGGCCGGGTCAATGGCCATGGCCGTCATGGCGTCGCCATCAGGCGGCCTTGGTGTCCACCGCTCCTGCGCAGCCAGGATCCACGCCGTGGGGATGACCTGGAAGTCGGCGTCCTGCCGCGCCGCCATGAAGTTGCCGTCGCGCACCGCGGAGCGCAGCGGTTCCGGCAGGCCGTCCAGCTTCGCCCCGTAGTCCGTGTTAATCAGGTACGGGTTGTCCCGCAGCGCCGCTGGGATGAAGGACCGGGACATCGGCTTGACCGGCTTGTCCGCCCCGGGCATCTGCACCGGATCCGGCCCGTCCACCTCAATGTCCGATCCATCCGGCGCCCGGACGAACCACCTCACCTCGCCGTGCTCGGCAGGCTTGGGATACGTCAGGTCCAGCCATGGGCGGAACATGCCGATGATCCAGTCGCCATCCGCCGTCATCGGCGGGTTGGTGGCCAGCAAGGCCCGCGTCCTCTGCCCCTCCGGAGCGCGCAGCCAGCCGATGTGAAACCAGATCTGGCTTTCGAGAAACTGGCACGCCTCATCGAAAATCTTCAAGTCGAAGGGCTGCCCCTGGAAGCCTTGCTCGTCGCCCTCGTGCTGGTTCGCGCCGAAGACGATGATGCGCCCGTCGTCTGTCGTCAGGCGGGGAGGGGGCTTGCCGTTGAACCCTTTCGCGCCGCCGTTGATCTGCTTGGCCCGGTCGATGATGCCGTCAAGGTTCGTGTACTTGCGCCGCAGGATCAGGGAGCGGCGATGGGCGGTAAAAGCCAACCCGAGGCCGAGGTCGGTCTTACCGCCCCCGCCCTGGCCGCCATACAGGAGAATGTCGGCCGGGTGGAAGTACGCTAAGGTCTGCGGGCCGGCCGAGGGAAGCCACCGCATGCCCTGCGTGGCCGCCATCGCTGCCTGTTCCAGTTCCTTCCTGTCCGCCTCGGAGAGAGCCCCGAGGCGGGCTAGAATGTCATCGAGCATCAGCCGATGAGGACGCGGAAGAAGTCAAGGCGGCAACTGTTGCCGGCGTTGGTCGAGGACCACTGCCCGGAAATCACCACCTGCTGGTTGACCGTCGTGTCGATGGCCGTAGACGCCAGAATATCGTCCTTGAACGTCGCCGTGCCCTCGGCCGCCGGGATCGACTTGCCCCAGCCGCAGCCGACCATCGTGCCGGACGCTCCGACAGTGCGGATGATCAGTTCGTACTCGCCCTGGAACACGTCGTTGTTCGACACGTCCGTGGCGGCATGACTGAACAGGAGCGTGCCGCTGAGGCCGCCGATGTACGCCTTGACCGCAAGGGTGTCGGTCGCGTTCGTCGCCGTGGCGATGCCCTGCCACTTCAAGCGGATCAGCGTGCCCACGTCGAGCGTGTTGGCGGGGATCGTGAAGCTCGTGTCGAATGCCGTCTCAGCCGAAACGGCCGTGATGGCAGACGAGGCAGCGGTGTTGGTGTAGCCCGTGTAGCCCTGGACGTAGGTTCCGGAACCCTTGTCCACGACAAGGTCGCCGCGGGCGGTGAGGCCGAACTTGCGGCCATGGATAGAGGTCAGAATGGGAGACGCCATCTGCGTAATCCTTTATGGGTGCTGTTGCTGCGGATTGTGCTGGATGTCGCTCCCGCGGGCGCTCGTCAGAAGAGGTGGCTAATGTCTTTCACATGCCGCGTTTGTGGATCGAGTAACCTACCACGCACGATCTCAGTTAAAGAGATGATGTTCGGCACACGGGAAGAGTTTGACTACGACGCTTGCTCTGATTGTTGCTCGCTTCAGATATCGAGCATCCCGTCGCTTGATGTCCTGTCTTCTCACTATCCAGACGAGTATTACTCGTTCACTGGGGCGGAGCGTTCGCCTTCACTTCGCGCCACCTTCCGCGATTGGATAGAAGTGGAAAGAGAGAGGGCTGTCTGCGGCGTCACGTTCACACCGATTGGCCGGCTTCTTCACCTCTACAAACCGAAGCCGTTCCCCATCTCTCGCATTGCCAAGCTGTCCCCGAGCACTAGCGTACTCGACGTTGGGTGCGGCGCGGGATTTCTGGTTGACCGCCTCAAGCGAATGGGTGTCGGACGCGTCGAGGGGGTGGACCCCTTTCTTTCGGAAACGACGACCACGCGACACGGCGCCCTACTGCGAAAGGGCTATCTCGACGATGTCCCCGACCGATTTGACCTCGTGATGTTCCACCACTCACTGGAGCACGTGCCCGACCCGCTTTCCGAACTTCGAGCCGCGGCGGACAGGTTGGAGCGCGGCGGGCGGTGCCTCGTCCGCATCCCTACGCCAAGCTCTGAAGCGTGGGACGAATACGGCGCCGATTGGGTCCAGCTCGATGCTCCTCGGCACCTCACCCTCATTTCCAGGCAAGGCATGGCGATCCTCGCGAACGCCGCCGGATTGACCATCGAGGCTACGGAAGACGACTCTGAGGGCTGGTCCTTTCTCGCAAGCGCCCTCTATCGCCGCGGTGTCCCGCTGAAGGATCAGAAGGACCGCTCCGTCTGGTTCAGCCCCGAAGAGATTGCCGCGGCAGAGCGACATGCCAAGAAGGTGAACCAAGACGGGCGCGGCGATCAAACTGCATTCGTTCTGCGGCGCGCCTAGAACTTCGCCGCGAAGGCCTTGAGGTCATCCGACAGTGCGGGCCACTTCGCGTCGTCTGTGTAGTCGGCTTTGCCGATCAAGCCGGGGATCGCGCCGCGCATGTTGGAAATCCAGAGCATCGCCTGCGCGAAAAGTGCGATGTCCGCCTGCTCCTGCGCGGACAGCGTCAGCCCGGCGAGCGCCTTGCAGTTGAGCAGGTTGATGTAGCCGTTCATATTCGACTGCGTGGCCTCGCTGGCGGCTGCATAGATGCGGCGCTTGCACTCGTAGCGGACCGCCGCATCGTCGATGACCGGCGCGGGGGGCGGCGGGTCCTCGGCCGTCGTCACGCCGATGGCCGCCAGTTCCTGCGTGGACCACAGGCGAAGGTTGCCGTAGGGCACGACCACCTCGTCCGTCCGAATGTCGCTTGTGACGCGCTCACCGTTGCGGACAAAGTAGGACATGACAGGGGGCTCCCATGTACGGCGACTACGACTGGCAACCCATCTCGTCAGCACCAGTCGGGGTGCCGGTGCTCATCAGCTACGGCGAGGGCCACAAACGGGTTGCCGTCCTGCATCCAGACGGCCGATGGCGGGTCTCGGAGATTGTGATCCCCGAGCCGCCGATGTGGGCGCCCTTGCCCGTGATCAGGTCGTGAGGTCTCCAGCGATCCACCAGTCAGCTGACTGGCCGTCACTGTTGCCCAGGCACTCGTAGTAGATCTGAGCGCCCTGACCGTTGGTCTTGTACTTCGAGCCGTTCGAGTGCTTGGTGCCGCCGGTTTCGACACCGACGGTGACTGCACCAGCACCGCACTGGGTGAGCTTCCCCCAGGCGCCCACAGGAGCGGCCTTGTTCAAGGTCAGAGCTGACGCCGAAGCGTTCGTGTGCTTGATCGACGCACCATAATGCGCCGCCCCAAAGGCGATCGTTGTCCCGGTTTCAGGCACAACCTTGGTCGCGATGTTCGCGACCGCCGTACCGTTGCCGTTGACGTCGTTACCGTACGGATTGAAGAGTGCGAGAAGAGCAGGCATCGGAGGCTCCTAGGTGGAAAGGGAGAAGGTGACGTTGGTCGCGTCGAAGGACGTGGACCCGTTGTTGTTGACGCGGATGTCGACGGTGTCCCCGCTGTTGAGGCTGAGGGACGCCGTGGCGCTCACCACCGAGGTCGGGGTGACGGTCTGCGACCACACGGACACGCCGTTCTTCAGGATCGTCGCCACGATCCCGTTCGAATTGCTGTCCTGCACCTGGAAGCTGAACGAGGCTGTGCAGGCCCCGATGGTCCGCGGAGCCGTGTAGCGAGCCTGTGCGTCGTAGGAACTCTCTGGGTGCATCGCGACGGGCTCGATGCGCAGATACGTGCCCGGCAGGCCCTTGTAATAGTAGTAGCCGTTGTCGACCTGGCTGAGGGCCGTGAGAGCCCCGCCAGACGTGGCCCGGGCGTAGTATGTCCAGTTCGCCGTCCCGTAGTCGTCCGCGAAGGACGTGACCACGGGCGAGGCCGAGATGACCACGTTCTCGCCCATCCGCACGCCTTCGAGGACGATCGGGTTGGCGCCTAACGTCGCAGGGGCCGCGATCTGATCTCCGGTAGCGTCACGGACGATCACGCCGGGCTTGATGGCGACGGGATGCCCCGTGCCCCACAGGATCCACGTGTCGCCCCGGCAGTAGGCTTTCAACCCATTGTCGAGCAGAGCCTGCCGCCGGAAGCGACCGTCGCCGATCGCCAGCAGGGACGACATGAACTTGGCCGCTCCTCGGACGGCGTAAGGGACGCCCGAGCTGTTGTAGAGGCCCCATCCCGGGAAGCTACCGTCCGAGCGCAGGAGGTAGAGGATCGCAGTGTGAACGTCGAAGCTGTCGAGGATGGTCACTGCCTTGGTGAACCATCCAGGGGTGATGTCAGGCCCACCAAACTCCGTCACCCACAGAGGCTTGTTGCCAATGATGTTGCGGAGGTCGGTGAAGCGCCCTTCCCAGGTCTCGATCGCGTCGTAGGGATGGACCGAGCAGGCGTCCATGTAGGGCAGGGCGCCAGCCGAAGAGAGTGCCTGCCAGAAGGGTGCAGCGATCAGGACAGTTGCGCCACCGATGACGGTCACTTCGGGGCGCACCGCCTTGACCGCCGTGTAGACCTTCTGGACCAGGGTCTTGTAGTAGCCGGGCTTGTCGGTGGCGAACGTGCCGTTGGTCCACGTCCCGCCGTTGATCTCGTTCCAGACCTCGACGGCCTTGATCTGCTTGAAGTTGTTGACCGTGGCCGCCGCGTAGTTGGCGAAGGCCGTCTGCGCCCCGGACGAGTACGGCGTCTGACCGCTGTCGTAGAGGCTGTTGAAGAAGTCCGCCGTGAAGATCGTGTCGACCGAGACGGCCTGGTTGTGGTTCAGCCTCCAGTGACCGAAATTGGCGGACGAGAAATCGTAGACCCCCGCGCTCGTCTCGATGAAGTCCCAATACGCCTCGTCCCGGGCCACGCGTAGATTGGCGTCCTTCAGAAGGCCGAGCGTCGAGACGGGATCCCAGCCCTGTGCGACGTGGGTCTGAGCCCCAAGGCGCATCTGCGTATCGCCGGAGACCTCCTTCACGACAACGGCGTCGTCAGTGATCTTCAGGGTGCGGTCGCCCCAGGAGCCGACCACCTGCTCGGAGAAACCACCGCCGATCTTCACGCGGTAGAGGCGACCGGTGTCGGCGACGGGCGTCGTGTACCCGGTCATGTCCGTGCCGAGGCCGATGTAATAGGCCCCGTCGAGGATATCGAAGGATATCGCAAAGGACGGCGTCGTGAACTCGAACAGCACCGGCCAGCTGCTGGCGTCCGTCGATGTGCGAATGCGCGTGACGTAGGCCCCCGAGCCGTTGGGCTTGCTGGTGAGCAGGTGAACCGCCCCACCGTACTTGATCATGTCGTAGGGGATCTCGCCGGTATCCAGGGACACTTGCGAGGCCGACGCGAGATTGGTGGGGCAGACGAACAGGCCGACCGGGATGGTGGCGTGGTCGTTCAGATGCGACCCGGTGATGTGCAGCAGTTTGCCGCTGAACTCCAATGCCCGCCTTACGGTGAACTCGTCCGACATGGACGTGAACCCGGGGGCGAGGCTGGTCGACTGTTTCGTGAAGCCTGTGCCGTCCCACTTCCAGAGATACAGCCCGCTCTGGAACGTGTAGGGCGGCGTGAAGAGGTATCCACCGCCTGCGTTCCCGCTGACGTACAGGTCACCGTTGAACGGGATCAGGCAGTACCCTCGGCTGAACGCGGTCGTGATGTTCGTAAATGTCGCGCCCCCGTCCGTGGAGTATGCGGCGACACTTGTACCGGACGTTCCACCGCACGCGAATATCTTCCCGTCAAACTCGCACATGTCGAAGTTGTGGTCTGAGAACGGCACCGCCGTAATTTTCGACCACGTCCCGCTGCGCAAGCGATAGTAGTTCTCGGTCCCGGCCCCGGGCTTGAGGTCACATCCTGGCGCGTACAGTTCCCCGCCAATCTCGCGGAAGTACATCACCATTTCGTCGTCGCAGGTAAGCTCGTTCGTCACCGCTCCGTTGGCGGGGTTGTACGAGAGGATGCAACAACCAGAGTTGGGGCTTGGCCCGAAGTTGGCCGTGTTGCCGTTCGCGAGATAGATCTTCCCACCCCACGCCTTGATGTACCACGGATTGCGCGGATAGTACTCCGTGCCGGTGTGGTAGATGCTGGCCGGGATGCCGAGGTCTTCGACAGAGACCCCGGACCCGCTGAGCGTGAGGACGGAAGCGGTCACGCTCACAGACCCCAGTAGGACTGCATGTCGGAGACCAGCGTCGCGCGGTCTGTGGAGTTCATGGCTCCGCTGGTGTCGAAGATGATGAGTTCGGCGATCTTGCCTTCGAACTCCTCGTTGGCGAACCACTGCTTGGCCAAACGGATCGCTGCCGCAGAGATCGACTGGCTATTGGTGCCGCTGCCCAGCGATGTCGACCCGCGCCAGAACTGGTAGGCGCCGCCGGAGGCGTTGTACTGCCACACGAGCACATAGCCGTTGGTGGCGGCCACGTCGGCGGCAGACGAGTTTCCAATGTTCGTAACGCCCTGCTTCACCAGCCCAAGCGCACCGTTTGTCTCAAGTCGGACCTGAAGGCCGCCGCTGCCGGAGTCGGCGCCGATGATGGTTCCCGTCTGCCCGAGACCGGCGATGTAGACTGCGGCGAAGACCGTGCGGCAGGTCGAGGTGTTCTGCGCGCCGCCGGTCACCGTCCCCTGCGTCTTGTCGAAGTTCCAGCACGCCTTGCCATTGAGCGTGACGTTCGTGCTGCTGGAGCGGATCGGCGGGCGGTTGCCGGCGCTGTAGGTAAGATCCCGACCGTTGCCGCTCTGGTCGTACCAAATGTTCATCGACACGTTGGTGCCGCGCGCAGCCAGGGCCGTCAGGTCCAGATCGTTGCCCGAGAAACCGACATCCGCCGAGTTCGTGCCGTTGTACCCGCTCAGCGGAGAGCCAGCAAAGGCACTGAGAAGCTTGCGGGTGCTGAAGGCGGCGTAGGCCGACGTGCCGATGGCATCGAGGGGAAGAGAGCCACCACCACCGCCACCGGACGGCGGAGTGAAGATGGGTCCAGCGAAAACGAGGCTCATTAGGATGGCTCCTAGGAGAAAGTTTTATTGATGTTGGCGCGCAGCTTGGTGCCGTCGTAGACAGCGCAGATCACGTCAACCGCGCCTGCGGCCGTCGAGAGCGTCGGAGCCGCGCCGCCGGGCCATGTGAAGTCAGTGCCGTAGCTGAGGGTGTTGGACCCGGCCGTCTGGGCGACGACCCACAGATAGGTGGCGCCCGTGGCCTTGTTCGTCGGGTTCGCCAGAGTGGCGTTGTGGGCCAGCGAGAGAGTGAAGACGTTGTTCAGGGAGCAGTCGGTGTTGACCGTCACCCCGGAGGTCAGCGCAGAAGAGCCCTGGTTGACGCCCACGCGCATGTTGGCTGCGGTCGTCTTGCCGGAAGAGCCACCGCCGGTAAGCTCCAACTCAAATAGGGTCGACCCGGCGACGGTCTGCGTCGTCAGGTCAGAGATCTTGACGTTGGCCATGGCGCCTTCTCAGGTCGTTAGCGTCTGCATTGCGGAAAGCGTCTGGCGAGACGGGATGTAGGCAACGCGGCGAATGAAGCCGCTGAACGAGCGGGCGCCGTCCGCACGGTTTCCGATATGCGCCCTGTCGACGGTCGGGTTTCCGCCCGCAGTGGTGTTGGACGCTCCCGCCCCGCCATTCGCGGTGCCCTGCCTGTCGGCGGATGCACCGGCTCCGGCGGACTTCACGAGCTGGTTGGCCGTGATGGTCGCGATCGAGAGATTGCCGAGCGTCGACCCGCCATTGATGATCTGGAAGCCGAGAGCCGTTGCCGACTGGTAGTAGAGTTCGAGGAGGTTGTTCGTCGTGTTGTCGGACAGGCTGAACAGGCGAGGGTTCGATACGGTGCCGAACGATTGCGCCTCGGCGTAGATCGTCCCAGCGGACGCGCTCGTGTACCAGTTCGAGAACGCCGTGCCTGTGAGAGACACCACATCCGCAGAACGCGTCGTCGTCGTTCCGGACGCTCCTGCGTTCGGGATGTAGCTGGTCGGGAACGCCCCATTCTCAAGCTGGAAGAACGTCAGCGTGCCCGTGACGGTGACCGTTACCGTCCCCGCGCCCGTCACCGTGAATGTGTTGGGCGAGCCAGCAGAGGCAGAAGCTGCGCCCGTGATCGTCGCCGTCCCAGCCGAGGCCAGCGCGCTGCCTGAGCCGATGACCCAGAGCGTGTACGTGCCGGTGCCGAGCGATGCCGTCGTCTGCGTCGCCGGAGCGGCAGTGACGCCGAGGTACTGCGTCCTGCTTTCCTCTACCAGCAGCCCACGGCCATCGGCCACGATGCGCGGGGTGTTCGCGGCAAAGGTGGCGGCAGAGGTCCGCAGGACTTGATCGTAAGTCAGATCGGACGCGTTCGTGCCGGAGCGCGTGACAGTCAGGTCTGTCGTCTGGGCGCCCGTGTAGGAGCCGAGAGCGAACATCATGTCGAGCGTGGCGCCCGAGAAGACCGAGGGCGAGAACACCACGGCGCGGGCGTCGCCAGCGCTGGTCACACGGGCGTCAGCCGTCTTCGTGACCCTGGCGCTCAATGTCACAGCGACGGCTGCCCCGTCATATGGGCCGAGGTTGACCGGCAGGGCGGCGAGCGTGTTTCCGAAGAAGTCCAGAGTGCCCGGGTTGATGCTGTAGACACCGAGGATGTCGGTGCCTGCGTTTAGCGCGGGAGAGCCCGCGTTCAGGTAGTAGTTGCTGAGGCCCGTGGGGTTCCAGATACCGATGGTCGGGGCCAGGCCGGGAGACGCCAGAAGGGGATCGGTCGTGATCTTGTTCGTGCCGTAACCGGAGCCGGAACCGCCGTACCAGACGTTGTTGTCGACGGTCATGCCGCCGCCACCCGTTCCCGTCTTTTGGCTCGCGGAACCGGCCGCCTGGAAGATGTTGTTGGCGATGAAGCCTGTTGGAGAGTTACCTACCAGGCGGACACAGGCACTCTGGCTGTTGTAAACTAGATTATTGTAGATACGGGCGTTGTTGATCGCTCCGGAACCATTATCGACGTAGATACCGGACGGGTTGTTGTTCGACGCATTGCCGTCGTTGATCGAGATGTTGTACCGGAAGGTGTTCCTGTTTGAGCCCGGAGAACCGGAGTACTCGTACATCTGCAGACCAGCACCATGATTGCCGTGGGTGTAGCAATACTGGACGATGCAATCGTCGCACGCTTCGAGGTCGATCCCGTCCCCGTCGATGTTGTCGTTCGTGGTGTTGTTGTAGCTCTCGCAGAACTGGATCGTGACGTTCTGCGCTTCGAACGGGAAGATACCTACCGCGTGCCCACCGAGGGCACCGTTCGAGTAGGCCGAGATGAACTGCCAGGTGCCGCCAAGGATACCGTAGTTCTTGATACCGTCGTACCCGTTCGAGTAGGCCGAGCAGTTCGAGATATTAAAGTTGGACAAGCGTCGGGTTGCTGCCCCGATCTCCATTCCCTTCTGGCCGTTCGAATACATTGAGCAGCCAGTGATGGTGATGGCCGATACAGCAGCGGTTAGATCAAAGTATCCCTTGATCCCGCTCTGCGTGGCTCCACTGAACAGGCTGTTGGTGATCGTGATGCTGGCAATCGTCGGGGAGACGACATGCGTGTAGAACAGCAAGCCCTGAAGGAATGCCCCGGATACCTCGATATCCGTGAACCTCAGGGCACCGTAGGTTGTGCCGCTGGTCCACTCGCAGTTGATGCCCTCCAGCGTGCTTGACCCGGTGATCTTCAGATTGGAGACCGTGAAGCCGCCCTTGTTCTGGAAGTCCATCACCCTGGACGTTCCATTCGGGGGAGAGAGCGTGGCCTTGCCGGTGCCGTAGGACGTGTAGGTGATGTTGGATTGGCCAACGAGGGTGGCATCGTTGAACGTGTCGCCGCCCTTGAATGCGATGGTGTCGCCTGCGTTCAGCGACAGGCCGTTGGCTGCCGCAATCGTCTGCTTGGCCGTAGCTGGGCTCAGGCCGTTGTTCGCGTTGGAGCCGGTGGCGGAGAAATAGTAGGTGGTGCCGAACGTCCGGCGACGGCGCGGCACGGCCCACATTGTCAGGCGTCCGCGTAGATGGCGGTCGCGAAGATGACGACGGACACGGTGCCGGAACCGTAGGTCGACACGCGGGCACGGAAGTAGCGGCTGTCACACCGGAACACGAGCGTGCCCGTCGCGGTGCTTGTGGTCGAGGTTTCGGTCTGCGGCGTGGACGGGGCGTAACCCGCAATCGACACCCAGTCGTTGTTGTTGTTCGAGACCTCGTAGGAGACCGTGCAGGTCGACCCCGCCGAGGTCACCTGCACGGACAACCGATCGAACGCGGATACGTCGAGCGCGATGATGTCCGTGGCGGACGTGACGCTGCCCGAGAAGGTCTGGCAACTGGTCGTCGGCGGGTTTTTGCCCGTCAGTGTCGATGCGGCCATGTCGGGTGATCCTTAGGCTTTCGTCGCCTTGGCGAGGACGAATGCGATGCGGCGGGCCAAGTCGTTGTCGGAGGGGCCTTCGATCTGAATGGCCTCACCGTCCGGGCCTGAGTGCTCGAGGGCCTGCGCAGGTTTGCCGAGCGCGCGATCAAGGACTAGGTTGACAGCCTTCAGCGCGATGTTCTCGTCCTGCGATCCGATCAGGGAGATGGCACGCTCAAGCGCAGGGCCGACAGCTTCCTTGAGCTTCTGACGGAGCGCGGGGTCCATCTTCGGACGACCGGACGGGTTTCCGCTCTGTCCGGGTTGGAACATTGTTTTTTGCCTTTGTTACCAGCCGAGGGCTACGCACCCTTCTCGGCTTCCATGCGAGCCCGCGCGGTCTTGACCTTCCTGATGAGCCAGAGGCGAAAGACCTCGTCCTCGCGCTGCATCTTCAGGAGGCGATCGGTCGAGAGCATCTTGCAGCAGTAGGCGTCCCACGCTTCCTGATAGGTGAGACGATCGTCGCTCACTGCCGCGTCATGTCCTCTGCGCCAGCCTCTTCGCAGACCAGTTCGACCGCGTGGCCTGCCATCTCCATGATCACGTCCTGTACGCTCTCGCGGACGCGGAATGCTCCGGGGCCTGCGTAGACGATGCATCCGTCATCCGTCTCCTCCATCACGGTGACCGCGTCGAAGTGGACGTAGATGGACTTGCCCGAGTGGAGCGTGAGCTTGATCACGAACGCTTGCCTCTGGAGATGTGCGGACGCAGGCGAACGACAGGGCGCCCGTGCCCGCGAGGGCCTTCGATTGTGCAGATTAGCATGTGGGAGGCCTCGGCGCGTAGGCGCAGTTCCGAGTGAGCCTATCTCTGACAGAGCGGCAGCGATTTGTCAACGCCTCTTTCCCTGCCGGCGGAAGATGACCAACCGGCCCAGCCCGCTCTTGAGCGCGAGGAACTGTTCGTAGCTCTCGTGGAACCGGTCTTCTCCGCACACCCACTGCACGGCGCGGAGTTCGGCGCTGTTGTGGCCGATGGCGAGTTCCATCGCCGTCAACCGCTTCTCAGCCTTCTCGCGCCTTTCGCGCTGCTCGTCGTCGTCAGGCAGGTTCACGAGCCCGCGGACGGCCGAGAGGTCTTGCCCGCGAGCGAAGGGCGGGGCAAAGCCCATCGCCTGCCTGTAGTCTTCCCTGGCATCCTGATAGGCATCGGCTACTTCCTTCTCGGAGTCGGTGAGTTTTCCGGCGGCGTGAAGCAGCGTGATCTGCGACTTGAACCGTGGGTCGTTCATCATGGCTGAGTAGGCGATGACGCGCTGACGGTGAGGCCGCGGGCGATCGTACTTGATCTGGCCGCCAGGGTAGCGCGCGGCGGTGTTGTTGCGCTTCTTTCCCATTCGATATCCCTCTGCCGTCGCGTTCACGTCCGCCCTCCCTTGCGCCCGACGTGATAGCCCTCGCAGTGCTGGCACCAGTAGGGCACGGCCATGTCGCGCGGCTTCTCGCGGGTGCGGGCCTTCATGGCGACGCAAGCGCGTGTGGCCTGCTTGGTGCTGGCGTAGATGATCTTGCCGGCGCAGCCGCGCAGGCTCGTGGTGGAACGCGCGACGCTCACGAGAAGGCATCCAGATCGGCTGCGGAACCGCACCCTGAACCGTGCCAATGCGACGGGTTGTGCAGGATCGGCGTACCCTCGCGGACATGGACGTTCGTTGGAGGGCGCTCGTAGCGCTTGAGCGCGTCGAGGAAGTCTACGGGGGGGGACTTGGCGCGGGATGCCCGAAGGGGCTTGATGTGCCGAGGCTTCCTGCCCTGCTTCGCCAGCAGCCCCCTACGGCGCTTGCATGCCGCAGCGCTGCGGTCGAGCAGTTTCACCACATCCCGGATGAAAAAGGACGAGAGGAGAATTTCATCCTCTGCGTGCGTCCATCCTGCGGCCCGCTCGTAACTCGGCCCGACGAGGCGCCTGCGCCTCCCGATGCACGAGAACTTCGAACGCCCCAGGATCTTCGCGGCTTCGGTACACGTACCGGTCGCGAGAAGGACGGCGTCGTCTTCGGGTGTCCATGCCCGAACGGGACGGACGGGATTTGTCTTCGGCGTCGTCATGTGGCGGGAGCCTCTGGCCAGGCCCTCGCCGGTTCAGTCGTGGCGCAAAGATCAGGCTTGGGAAACTCTGCGTCGCTGTCAAGCCCTAGAACGGGATGTCGTCGTTGAGCACGTCGGGCATGCCGTCGAGGGGATCGCCCCGGTCGTAGATGGCGGCCACCGTCGCGCCTTCGAACTTCTCCTTCACCGCGGCGATGGTGGGCCACGCCGAGAGCAGGCGCCCGATTTCCTCAAGCGTGTAGACTGCCATCTTGCGTCCGTCCGCGGCGACGTGCCGTGCATCGTCATTGGTGCGGACGATGGCGACGACGACACCGCTTTCGAGTGCCACCTCCCACACTTCCGGAGATAGGACTGATTTCCCTGCCGCGGATGCGGTGGCATCTACGGCGCGCCATGCGCGCTCCATGCGGACGGACTGCGTGCGGACCTCCTCGAGGTCGCCGTGCCAGATCGCCTCGTTGAACAGGTGGCGCTGCCTGTCGAACTTCTCGCGCAGTTCGGTGGGCACGAGCAGCCGAACCCGCCCGGCGCCCCATCGCTGTTCGACCTCTCGCGCCAGTGCGTCCACGCCGTCGATGGCGGCCCGCCCGGCGAGGTACGTGCCATGGCTTCGCTGCCATGCAGGGGAGGTGTCATTTCCTGTCACCTCTGAGAGTTTCGGCTTTACCATTTCTGCCTCCTTCAGGCGGGACGGGACGGCGGCGGGACAGCGGGACACTCCCTAAAGGGAAGTGTCCCGTCCCGTCCCGGTGTCCCGGTCGAAGTGTCCCGGTGTCCCGTCCCGGGTGTCCCGGTGTCCCGTTTCATTTCCAAGCCCTTGAAATCCAAGACCATTCCCCCCAAACCTTCACTGTCCCGCTCGCCGTAAGCCGTTCCTGTGCCCGTCCGAACACTTTTCGGCGCGTTTCGGGCTCGTGAGCGCTCATCTGATAGAAGGTCCGGCGCCACAATTCGGTCCTGGCGGGAACCACATCCCGGGGAATGGCCTCCAGTCCGGGGTGCCTGTCGGTGTCCTCCGCGGCCAGTTCGAGGGCGGCGAGGGCCACCCTGTCGTTGTCCGTCAGGTTCGGTTTCTTCGGCTTGGCGGAAGGGTCGACGGCGTCGTCCGGCACCACCACGAGACTGGCATTCCCGGTGTCCATGTCGGCGCCGAAGGACGAGAGCGAAACGAGTTCCAGACGGTAGGTGAGGTCGTATCCGTCCTCCCCGTCCTTTTGTTTCGTGACTGTCATCTTGCCCGTTCGTGTAGGACTGTTGTCCTCAGACAACTTGACGACTTCCAGTTCCGTGTCGACCGCTCCGAGCAGCGCGGAGTGGCCGCGCATGCCGCGCGCCTCGTCCTTTCCGCTATGGTGGACGAGCAGGACGGTAGGACCGCCGAGTGCTTCCTGCATGCCCGTGACCTGCCGGATGAAGGCGCCCATGTCCTCGGATGCGTTCTCGTTGCCGCCTGCGAAGGCCCTGGCGAGCGTGTCGATGATAACCATCGTCGGCACGATGCCGAGGGTCTCGATGGCCCCAACGACGCCCTTGGCATCCTCGGCCGTCGAGCGAAGGTCGAGCTGGGCGCGGATGAAATGGACACGCGTTCCGGCGGGCAGGTTGTAATGGCGCATGAAGGCGTCGCGCCGCTTCTTCAGGCCCGCGCCTCCCTCGCCTGCGATGTAGACGACGTCGCCATGGTTCGTGGGGCGTCCGAAGGCGTCCATGACCGAACCGATGCAGGCGGCGAGGTAGAGGGCCACAAAACTCTTGTAGGAGCCTGGCTTGCCGTAAAGGGCGACGAGGCCGCCTTGCGGGATAAAGTCTTTGATCTGCCATGTGACGGCGATCTCGGGCAGGTCATCCCACGGGATGAGTTCGATGCGGGGGCGCTGCTGCGGGGCTGCCGTCGGTTGCGGCGGATCCTCACCGGGACCAGCGTCGAAAGGGCGCCCTGGCCTATCCTTGGCGGCCTCATGGGACACCTTGGCGTCCCATTGATCCATCGCCCTGTCCCACTTCTCCTGAAAGAGGGAAAGCCCGCGCCCTTCGCGCTCAAGACCTTCCTCGTTGGTCGTGGGCAGGCGCGTCTTGACGTGGGCGACATAGACCTCGTATGCCCGCAGCATCGCCTGCATGGTGGCATCGCCCTGCGGCTTGATCGGCGCCTCTCTCCGCAGGTCAAGAACTGCCCCCCAGACGACGCGGGTCATGTAGGCTTCGCGTCCATTGGTGCGCTTGCCGAATGCGTTGATTTCCTCGACTGCGGCAACGACCTCGGCGCGGGGCTTGCGCGGGAGGTCCGTCCCCTTGTCGTCCTTCTCCCGCTCGCCGATGTGCATGCAGATGGCGATCAGCCATTCCGGCGCATCCGCGAGGGTGTCATTCTCCTCGAGAGGGCCGATGTCCTCCCACCTGTAGATGGTGCCGGGGATGTAGTGCGGCGACGGCGCCGCCATGACGAACCCGCCTTCGGCGCGCACGTCGATGCCGTTGAACGCCTCCTGCGTATTGTAGATCTTTAGGTGCGCCGGGTAGCGGAAATAGAGATGCCTGCCACCAGATCCGGTGCGGGCTCTCCACGTTTCCGGCTCGATGCCGTTCTCGTGTTCGTCAAGCCACGCCTGCCACGTCTGGGGGCCGAGGGCGCCGTTCTTGACATCGATGTCGATGAGGAGAAGTGCTTCGCCGTCCTTGAGGCTCCCTGGGCCTGTAATGAAGCCCATGGAGTAGTTGCGGATCTGCTCGCCGCCGACCTTGTACCAGCGATCGAACAGGAACTCCGGAACAAGCTGGTGCTGGTACTCCCGCCACCCAGCGACCGGGTGCTTTTTCTTCTCCGTCGCCACGACGGCGGGCACGACGTTGAGCCCCACGCGGCGATAGGCGTAGGCCCAATCGGAGGGACCAGCGAAATCGAAATCGAAGCTCATCATGCCCAGCCCGCCGCAAGGAGAAGGGCGGGCCGTAGCCCGCCCCGGTGGTCATCAGCCGAAGTCGTCTGCTCCTGCCATCGCCATGGCCTGCTGAGGCGGCGGCACCGCCGTGGAGCCGGTGGCAGGAGGCGCCGAGAAGGCGGGCTTGGCTGCGGCCTGCACCTCCTTGACGACGAGGTCGTCGGGGCGCTTCACCCACGACGTGATGGCGAACTTCGGCCGGTAGTTAGTCGTGTTGCCCTGCGGCCCCTTGGTCACGACGGGGACCGTCTCGACCATCTTGATGACCGGCAGCGTGCCCGCGGGCTGCGACGCCTTCTGCGCATGGTAGGCGTCGAAGACCTCTTCCAGACCGGCGAGTGCGGATGCGGCGACCGACGACATTTCCCGCACGTCGCCGCCGCAGGCGCCCGACAGGCGCATCAGAAAGCGCACGCCCGACTTGTGCTTGTCGGAAGGACGCGGCCCCGGATCCTGCCCGTAGCGCACCATCCGGAAGTCCGGTGCGGCGCCCTGCGGGAAGTGGATCCAGCCCACATCGAGCTGTTCGAAGTCCGCAACCGCGGCGAAGGTCTGCGTGATGTCGACGGGCGTCTTCATCCCGTCCTGCTTGTCGTCGCGGAAGATGCGACCGGCGCGTGCGTCGTACCGGACAACCGGAGTGAAGTCGCCGCCGCCGCCGTAAGAGATACCGAAACCCATTTCCGTCTCCATGACCCGACGCATACCGGCGTCGGTCGGCTTTGCCCGTTCGGGCGAAGTCAGATGCCGAAGACCTCCAGCGCCGCAGCACGGGCGCCTGGGTCTGCGAAGTAGAAACTGTCCACGTCGGGAGAGACGATCGCAGCGAGTTCGGCCGGGTCGTTCGAGATCGACAGAAAGCGCTGGATGGTGAAGGCGATCCGCTCCAGGGCGCGGATGTGCTCGCCCGCGTTTTCAAGCCTGTACGTCACCGCTTTGCGGGTGGAGACGTAGGACAGTCTCGCCTCAAGGTTGTCGCCGCGACAGGCTCGGTACAGCGCGACTTGGCGAGCGTGCGAGGTGCTGATTTTCGATGGGATCTTGTGCGTGGTCTTGAGATCCAGGAGGATCCCATGGTCGATCCACTCGAAGTCGTAGAAACCGATCAGCGGAACGCCGAGACCGTCGACGTAATGCTGAACCTTTCCCTGTGTGGATGATGGCTCACCGTAGGGACGAAGCTCTTTCAGCCCCTGCCGGACCATGTCGCTAATGGACTCGGCTTCCGCCGACTTGCGGTGGTCACCGCACATTGCGGTGAGCATCCGATACTTGGCCTCGGCCTCAGCGACGCACTCCTCGACGGTCTTTCCGTTGAGGCCGAGCGCGACACCGTGTTCGACGGCGTTACCACGATGAGCAGCCGCGCCCACCGGCTGGCGTCGCTTCATCACCCGTTCGAGAACGAAGAGTGCTGGCGACGCCGCGAAGGCGTTGATGGACGACGGTGAGAGATGGTCGATGCCGTAGCGTTCGAACGGAGTGCTCATGCCGCCACCTCGCGGGTGCGGATACCCCATGCCTTCAGGGCGTTGCGAACGTCGTCCAGGTCGCGGCATATGGCGGTGCCGGCACCGAGAGAACGCGCATAGGACATGAAATCCTCCTGCGCCTCGGTTGGCTTGTTCTTGCCGGCCTTGAGTTCAATGAAGTTCAGCCCGTGCCCGGTAAGGAGCGCCAGGTCCGGTACGCCCGGCACGACGCCGAGAAGCTTGAACTTCTGTGCCTCGGTAATTGAACGCTTACCGCTGTTGGGCGTGTGCCACAGCAGAAACGGCTCATCGACCACGATGTCGATGTACTCGAGGACGGAAAGTTGGAGTTTATCTTCGGCTCCGAGCTTCATGCCGCACTCCATGCCTGGAGGCGGAACCCTTCGGGGCGCGTCGGCTGATACGCGCGGTAGCAGAGTGCAGCGTGATGGGCGCAGTAGGAACCGTGTTCCGTGGGCTCCCCGCAGAACATCCACTGGCGCTCAAGGGGGTAGCGGCACTGGTCGTGGCTGAGATCGAGGAGATAGCCCCCCTCGGTGTCCGGCCGCGGGATTTCGGCGGGGGCGACGGCGAAGATCTGCTTTCCGTCGCGCCCCTTTCCGCCCTTGCGCCGGGCTATGTACCGGTTGACGCTGCCGCAGACGGCGTTACGCGTGCGACCCATCTTCTTGGCGATCTCACCGCGGCTGAGGCCTTTCTTGACCAGCCGGCGCAGTGTCGCCACGTCCTCCTTGGTCCATGGTTCGGTGATCATGGCAGACCTTCTCCGTTCGCCCGATCCGGGCGCTAAGCAGTTGCGTTGCGGGGTGATGCGGAGGCGTCCGTTACGGGGCTCGGACACCTCCCGGCGCCACGACCGACCGGCCAGGACGGATCGTGAAAAGGTGCGAAAGAGGCGGGGGCGCGAGGCCCCCGCCAGTCAGGGAGAAAGACAGACAGCTCCCGACCGCGTCTGTCAGGCGGCGTGTCTCTGGCGAGGGGGTGAAGCCAGAGCGGAACTTTGCATTAACTTTTCGCTTGCCCAATCTGGGCGACATGCCAATGGTTAATCGAGTGGCGGAACAGACGGAGGTGGTCATGCGGCCACCTCATCCTTGACCAGATCGCGGAGAGTGACTTGTCCATCCGTCACATGTTCGATGAGCAGCGCCATGCGCAGCGTCGGCTGCCTGTCGCCGTACTTGATCTTCCGAAAGCCGTGCACGCTCAGGCCGAGCCGCTTCGCCATGTCAGCGTCGGTGGCAGGCGTCGTGCGCATGTAGTCGATCAGCTTCATGGCCGGCATGTTACCCAAAATGGGGAACACGTCAAGCCCAGACTGGCCGACGACACTTTGTTGAAGCAATGCAAATTGGGAGACGCAGCCAGCACAGGGGGATTGGCTATGTCGACAGTGGGTGAACGGCTCGCGGCTCTCAGGAATGCCAGCGGCATGACCCAACAACAAGTTGCTGATGCGTTACAAATGTCAAAATCCGGCTATATGAAGTACGAATACGATGACCGGGATCTCCCGAACGAACTTGTTGCAAAACTCACGGCCCTGTTTAATGTAGATGCACGTGCGTTGTTCTCCGATCTCCGCACGACCCCCGTTGTCGGGTATGTTGGTGCGTCGGGGGAGGTAAATTACTTCTCTGAGGGGCAGGGGGAGTTTGACCACGTGCAGTCACCAGAATTTGCGACTGAAAAAACCGTGGCTGTCCAAATCAAGGGAGAAAGCCTTGGGACGGCATTCGAGGGCTGGTACGCCTTCTATGACGAGCGACACGACCCGCCGCTCGACAGTGACGTGGGTAGGTTGTGTATTGTTGGTTTGGCGGACGGACGGGTTCTGATCAAGAAGCTCGTTCGCGGCAATCTCTACGGGCGTTTCAGCTTGCTCAGTGACTTCGCGGCGCCGATCTACGACGTAGAGGTGGATTGGGCAGCACGAGTACGGGGTATGGAGTCAAATGAGCGGCTTTGAACAAAAAGTCGCAGTCGCCCAAATAGGGTGATTGACACTCCCCATTTTGGGTGACATGATCGTCTCCATGGAAACCAAGCCATGGAGGCGATTTGATGTCGAAGTTCCACAATCTCTCCAGCGAGCAGATCGTTGATCAGCTCGGGCGTCTCGACGCCAACCGCAGGTTCATCATCGAGCAGTGCGATGAGCTGAAGGCGGAATTGAAGGTCAGGGGCGTCACCGCCGTTCGCGGATCCGACTTCACCCTCACCGTCTCCGAGAGCACGACCCGCACGCTTGACACCGACAAGGTGAAGGGACTGCTGGGCGACGAACTCCCGCTCTACCAGCGCGTGACGCAGACCGTCCGCTTCAACCTGAAGCCGGTCCTGCATTTCGTGGGGGAGGCTGCTTGATGGCCTACGCCCTCCGCCAGTTTCGCACCGATACGATCCGGTCGCCCGTCGATGTCGAGACGTTCGAACCGGCTGACGCGGCCGCGGCGATGGAGCGCATCTGCGAAATCGCCCGCCACTACGCCGCCGCGGATGGCCGCCGCTTTGCCGTCTACGGCGAGGCCGAGGACGCGCTTCTGTCCATCGCCATGTGGCTTCAGAAGACCGCCCTCTACGGCGAGCCCGTGCCACCGCCGCCCTTCTCCGCCGAGATGCGCGAGTACCTGAGGGCTGCGGAATGAACGCCCTCCTCGCCTATGCCCCTTGGATCGCGCTCATGGGCGCGGTCCTCCTCTTCACCGCATGGATGGAATGGAGGCAGTCGTGCTGACCAACCTCTTCTGGATCGGCGTCGGCATCATGATCGGTGCCCCGCTCGGCGCCTTCCTCGTCGCGTTGTGCGTCGCGGCCAAGGGTGGGGACGAACCGCTCCCCGCGCCCGAGGACTTCCTTGCTCATGCCAGGAGGTTCCAGTGAAGCACGTTCCAATCCGTGACGATACGACCGGCCTGCACCTGCTTGAACAGGTTCTGACGAACCGCATCGAGCAAGAGGTTCAGATCATTCGATCGCTGCCGATGTCTTCCGGCGCCTGGCAAAAGGAAAAGGCTCAGGCGCGGAAGGACGCGTTCGATACGTGTCTCATGGACGTGCGGCACATCATTCAGAAGGGACTGTGACATGCGCGCCCTGTACTGCGTTCTCGCGCTCACCCTTGCCACGCCCGCCCTTGCCGGCGGCAACCACGGACACAACGGATGCGGCTCACCTTCGCAGCCATCTTCGCCGTCCTCGCCTGGGCAGCCGCCATCCAAGCCTACACCGCCGCCGAGCGCGCAGCCTCCCGCGCCCTCGACACCAAGCTCGCCGTCGAAGCTCTCCCCATCAACCTCACCGTCTGTTCGCAGCAATAACGGCAGGGTCGAACCTTTCGATCTGCTGCCCCGCCGAGAGATCCAGTTCCACAAGACGATCAGGGCACGTGGATGAGCATCGCTTCGCGCCTCGCTGCCAGAAGCAACAACGCCCCCTGCGCTAGCCGCTGGCTCTGGCAGACCGACGAGAAGTGCCGTGTCGATTTTTCCGACCGCATTCGTGGTGAAGAAGATCGACATCCTTCGGAGACGACGGGAAGCGTGAAGCGGGGCGCAGTCGTGAGGGCGAGGGGGTAGCGATGAGCCGCAGGAGCATCAGCACC